>JBBRBU010000039.1:0-37573 GCA_038205505.1 Lysobacterales bacterium
AAGATCGCATTCGATCAGCAACCGCTCCACTGGCGACTTGTCGCGGCAGACCTAGCCACACGCATCGAGCAGCGGAACCAGTACGTCAATCGTGCCAATCCGCGACCACGCATTTTCATCGTCAGCTCGGCAGAAGCCCTCAAGGAGGCCGAGGAGATCAGATTGGGCCTCGAGCACGAGAAATGCGTCGTCGAACTCTGGAGTGATGATCAGATCTTTCCGCCGGGCGCCTATCCGATCGAGGCGCTCGAAGAGGCGGTCGCCAAGGCTGATTTCTGCATCGCGATCGCAAGCGCGGACGACATCGTACGTGCGCGGCACCGGCAACAGTCGGCCCCCCGTGACAACGTCGTCTTCGAGCTTGACTTCTTCATGTCAAGAATCGGCCGACACCGAACGCTCCTGCTGGTGCCAAAGGGCAAGAGCCTCAAGATCCCTTCGGATTTCAAGGGTGTAACTCCGATCGCCTACGACGACGACACCACTGACCAGCAGCTATCTACTGCGCTTGGCTCCACGGTAACAAAGATCAAGAAGGTAATTCGTGATCTGGGCGTACGCGGGTCAATGCAGTTGGTGAACTAGGCTTCGGGATATGGGCGGTTAGCGCCGCGCACGATACCCAGTGACAAGGTTAAGGGGCAGTGACACGGTTTGGGTGCCACTGACAGAGTTAAGGTACGCCGACACTCGCGTTGAATTTGCCGCGCGGATTCCCTCTAAATTGCCCTATCATCGGGCAATGACGACATTACGCACCAACATGGCGCAACCGGAATCCGCGGATCCGGTCGATATCCTGGCCCAATGTGTCACGCCGATGGCCCGGCTCGATCGAGCCTTGCAGTTCACCTGGTTGAATCCGGCACTGGCGGAAATGCTCGGTGCCGGGGTATTGCGTTGGCTCGGTACGTCGCTCGAAGTGATCGAGCCCGGCGATTCCGGCATTGTCGATGCCGCGCGTCGGGCGGCTGACAGGCAACAAGTCATCCTGTTGCGCCAGGTCGCCGTGCGTGATGGTCATGACCATCTTTTCTTCAGCGATATCGCCTTCACGCCGCTGGGAAGTGACGGACTGCTGCTTGAACTCCACACCTTGAACGACACGTCGGCGCGCGCCGCGCCGCTACTGTCAGAGTCGCTGCGCGGGTTTGCCCACGAGGTCAAGAATCCGCTGGCCGGCGTGCGTGGAGCTGCGCAATTGATCGGTCGGCGGGTCGAGACCGATCAATTGCGCGAGCTCGCCGAACTCATCATCAGTGAGAGTGATCGTCTGGCCGCGCTTGCCGATCGCCTGCTCGGGGTGCGTGGCAAGGCGCGCCTTGTTCGTCTCAACATTCATGAATTGCTTGAACGGGTCGCTCTGCTGATTGCCGCCGAAGTCGATGCTCCGGAGCTGCAGCGTGACTACGATCCGAGTTTGCCGCTGGCAGTCGGCGATGGCGACCGTCTGTTTCAGCTGTTGCTCAATCTGGCCAGGAATGCGGTCGAAGCCCATGCCGACAGCGTGACCTTTCGCACGCGCGTCGAATTTGGCGTGCGCCTGAATGATCGATTGCGCCGGAGCGTGCTGCGCATCGATGTCATCGATGATGGCTGCGGCGTCCCGCCTGAGCTGGCTTCAACCCTGTATCAGCCGCTGGTATCGGGTCGTGCGCATGGCAGTGGTCTCGGTCTTGCACTGGTCCGTGAAGTGGCAGACGAACACGGTGGCGAGCTGCGTCATACCTCGCGGGCCGGGGCGACGATGTTCTCCCTGTTGCTGCCGCTGGAGTTGTCTTCATGAGCAAGGTCTGGATCGTCGACGATGATCGCAGCGTGCGCCTCGTGCTCAGCGCCGCGATTCGTGATGCCGGTTTGCAGCCGCGCGAATTCGCCGATGTCAATGACGTTCTTGATGCCCTGGCTTCGGATGTACCCGATGTGATGTTTACCGATGTGCGCATGCCGGGGGAATCCGGTATCGCCCTGCTCGAACGTCTGGCGAGGCGGGATACACCGTTCCCGATCATTGTCATGAGCGCATTCACCGACGTGGCGACCACGGCGGCCGCTTATCGGCATGGGGCTTTCGACTACTTGCCCAAGCCTTTCGATCTCGACGCCGCTGTTGAAATGGCGGAGCGCGCCATTGCCCAGGCGACACCGTTGGCATCGGCTCCTGGCGAGAAGATCATCACGCCCAAGGCGGAACTGCTGGGCAGCTCGCCGGCGATGCGTGAGTTGTTCCGGGCCATCGGTCGCGTCGCCGCGAGCGGTTTGAACGCGCTGATCACCGGCGAAACCGGAACCGGCAAGGAACTTGTCGCGCGCGCGCTGCATCGCGAAAGTTCGCGTGCCGGGGAGATCTTCGTTGCCCTGAACACGGCGGCGATTCCTTCGGAGTTGCTCGAATCGGAGTTGTTCGGCCACGAGGCCGGCGCTTTTACCGGCGCAACGCGCCGTCATGCCGGTCGTTTCGAACAGGCCGATGGCGGCACCTTGTTTCTCGACGAGATCGGCGACATGCCGCTTGCGCTGCAGACACGATTGCTGCGCGTGCTTGCCGCGGGCGAGTTCTATCGGGTCGGCGGTCGCGAACTGCTCAGTACCGATGTGCGCGTGATTGCGGCGACCCACCAGGATCTCGAGGCCAAGGTCGAGAGTGGCGAGTTCCGCGCCGACCTTTTGCATCGTCTCGATGTGTTGCGGCTAAAACTGCCGCCGCTTCGCGAACGCCGGGAGGATATTGCACCTCTCGCCGAACATTTTCTTGCCGAGGCCAGCTCGGAGATTGGCCTTGAGCCCAAGCGCTTCGCACCGGCCGCGTTGCGCGCTCTGCGCGAATTGCCGTGGCCCGGCAATGTGCGCCAACTGGAAAATACCTGTCGACGCCTTGCCGTGCTCGCCAGTGGCCGCCAGATCCATGTGGGCGATCTCCCTGTCGAACTGCGCAGTGGTGCCGCGCCGACCCGACCGGCCTGGAGCTTCGCCCTTGCCGATTGGGCCGAACAGGAACTGAAAGGCGACGGCAAACCTCTGCACGCCCGCGCACTCGCCGAATTCGATCGCGTCCTGCTTGAGGCTGCGCTGGCCGTCAATCAGGGCCATCGACAGAATGCCGCAAAGGCGCTCGGACTGGGCCGCAATACATTGACCCGAAAACTCGGCAGTTCGAGAACAAAGCGCCAGAAATCCGATCCGGAATAATCTGAATACCTGAATGAGGAATGCCGCATTTGCACATGGTCCGAACCCAGCTGACGCGAGGAAAAATCAATGACGGGCGAAGTAATCAGAATCCGGGCCGCATCCGCTTCCGATGTCGGGTTTCTTGTCGACAGCAACGCGGCGATGGCACTCGAGACCGAACGCAAGCTGCTGGACCGAGCGCTGCTGACCCGAGGAGTCAGTACGATCTTCGCCGAGTCACAGCGAGGCTTCTATCGGATTGCCGAGTGCGATGGCGCTGCCGTCGGCTGCCTGATGGTGACCTACGAGTGGAGCGACTGGCGCAACGGTGACTGGTGGTGGATTCAAAGCGTGTATGTGACGCCACCAGCGCGGCGCAGCGGCGTCTTCAGCGCGCTTTACGCCGATCTGGAAAAGCAGGCGCGCTCAACGCCCGGCGTGGTCGGATTGCGGCTGTATGTCGAGAAGGAAAACAGCAACGCCCAAACAACCTATGCAGCGCTCGGCATGAACGATTCAGGCTACCGCCTGCTGGAGGCGGGCTTTGTGGATTTTTGCTGAGATAGGGCCAGCCAAATTTCAGGATTTCCGCAGGAGCCCGTTCAGGGGCGAGATTTCCTGGCAATTCTGAAGGAGACCTCAGCCCTGAAGGGGCGCCTTCGAACAACGGGCTTCAATCGACCATCGCGCAGGCCGCTCCTAAGTCTTTCGTCGCTGCTCCGTGAAATTCCACTCCCCATTGACGCGCCGAATCACGCGGCTTGGCCGTCGGGCCAGCTCCGCTGTTCGCTCTGACATTCCCGGTTCGAACCCAGGCCAGGCCCCGCTTCCGCAGTCCGATTCGCAAACGCCAAAGGCGCTAAATTCCGTGCGCTGCAAGAATCGCCCGACATTGGGCGACACGCAGACGGTCAGGGCAATCGATCTCGACGACTCCCGCGCGATAACGCAAGGTGCCCCCGCCGGCCATGGCGGCGACCTGCTCCTCATCCGGCTTGAGCAGGGCTGCTTCGATGATCTGCCAGATCGCTCCAAGCTCGGCGTGTTCGTATTGGGCGCAGGCCATCGCACACAGATCGAGTGTGGTCAGATGACGCGCATGAGCGGTCTTGATGCCGAACGCCTCACCGATTGCCAGCGCAAGTTCCGGGCCGATCAGGCCTTTTTCGAGCAATTCACGTTCGAGGCGCTGGCCAACCTTTTCGATCGTATCGGCAGGGCCTGAAAGCAGCCACGGCATGACCAGCATGGGGCTGCCCAGCAAATCGGTGGCTGGCTCGAGGTCGGCGAGCGGCAGGCGTCCTTCATGCGCACCGAGCGCGACAACGTGAGCATCACCGGCGTTGCGCGGCAATCGCGCCAGCGCATCGGCGAGTGCCGCATGCAGCGGCCAGCGCGGACGCAACAATTGCGCCTGATCATAGAGCGCGCCAACAAATACGAAATCGAGGCCGCGCAATTCTGGAATATGCGAAGCCAGATCATGGGCGAGGGCGTCGGCCAGGATGCTGGCGGTGGTCCGATCCAGCGAGGCCACGGGAGGTACGCCGGGTACTTCGCATTCGATGGCGACTAGGGCGAGAAAATTCAGGGTGGTGCTCGGCAATCAAGGGCTGGAAAACGGCGCCAACAGTGTACCATCGGCCGACTACCGCAGCCGTTGCATTCGGCCGATTTGAGGCACTCAGTACCCAACACAATGAATCTTACGCGCGCAGTCGATCTACTGAAACGCAATGGTGCAGACCTGATCACGCTGTTTGTCATTCCGATCCTGATCGCATTGATGCCATGGAAGATCGGGTTTCGCGTACTTCGAAAACTGGCTCGTCATGAACGCAGCCACAAGGTGCATGTCGAAGAAGCCTGGCAGATGGCCAGGAAACATTTTCCCGATGAGATCGAAGACGACTGGAAGTGGCGTTTTCGACTTTTGCGATTGATCGATCGTGTCGATGCCTGGCTCGTTTTGCTACGGCCTCGAGGCTGGTGGTCGAAGCAGATCGTGCAGACAGGAGAATTTCCGAAACCCGATGGGCCGCACGCTTTCCTGAGTTATCACTGGGGCGGAGGTCATTGGATATGGAGTCAACTTGCACGCTACGGATTTCCGACCCATCTGATTTCTCGGCGTGCTGAAGCCGCAGATCTTGGCGCTGGCAGGCTCGCGCTGACGCTGGGTCGGGCACGCTTGTATGGGATCCGACGCCTGGGAGGCCGCGAGGTGATTTTTCTGGGTGGCGCGAGTGGCCCGGTTCGGAAGGCGCTCGCCGCTGGCCACAACCTGCTCGGCATGCAGGATATGCCGCCAGCGCCCTGGGATGCCACGTTGCGGCGACCTCTGCTGGATGGGGAGGTTGCCTATCCTTTTGGCCTCGCGCGATTGGCTCTCGAAGCCAACGCGACGATTGTCCTTTTGAGTTTCGCCTTCGACCTGGATACCGGAAAGCGGACACTGAACGTGACGACCCTTCCCCGAGGCATCGATATCGAGACCTTGGCCACGCGCTATGTGGCGCATCTGGACGAATGCCTGCGCAGTGAATCCGCGTTCTGGCAGACCTGGACCCTGACCGCGCAGATGTTCGTCCCGACCGAGCCGCCTCAAGGAACGTGAAGGCCCTTGTACAAGGTATTGTGCGGTTCGCGGATTTCCGCTGCGTCTCGCGTTGTCGTGTAGTAGTAGAGGGCAATTGATTGGCGTCGAATTGTCGCCGATTTCCAGAGGTTCGGGTGGCCGTGGAAGCTGTCTGATCGTGTCGAGAACACGACCGCACGATTGAACACGGGCTCGACGATGCGCTGACAGCCTTTGGCTTCGCGATCCCAGAGTTCGAGTTCGCCACCATGGGCACTGGACCAATCGGGAGTCAGGTATATCAAAAGGTTCAGGCGACGATGCGCCTGCATTCGTTCGTGCCAGTTGAAGTCGGCGTGGATGCCCAGATGGCCACCCTCGCGGGTCAGGTGAATGCCGCCACCGACCATATACGGATCAGGCAACAGGTGTTCGATGCCAGTCAGGGCTCCGAGAAACTCGAGGAATGGCCCCGAATTCAGATCGTGCAACGCGGATCGCAATATTGCAGGGAAGCGCTCTTCCTTCGAGCAACCCATCTTGACCTCGAAGTTTTCGGCGCCGTAATAATCCCAACCGATGTCGTCTTCCGGCTGCGGAAAGCAGGCGCTCAGTTCTCGTGCACATTCGGGCTTGAGGAACTCATCGAAGACCGAGTGAGGATAGGGCGCGGCAGATCGATATCCCTCCTGGTGCTTTGTGCCAAGCATCCGAAGGTGATCAAGATCGAAGACGTAAGGCATGCAATGCGGCACCGGGGACTTGGGCGTTGCATAATAGCAGTCGATTTCTGATTTCGAAGCGAGGTTCGACGTGACTGCGATCAAGCGAGTCGGTGTCATCGGTGGCGTACGCATTCCGTTCTGCCGCAACAATACCGCGTATGCCGATATCGGCAATTTCGGCATGTCGGTAAAAACCATCGGTTCGCTGGTCGAGCGCTTTGGTCTGCACGGGATCGAACTGGGCGAAGTTGCCTTTGGTGCGGTCATCAAGCACGCGTCAGAGTGGAACCTTGCACGCGAAGCGACGCTGTCTTCCGGTCTGGCGCCGACCACGCCGGCCATCACCACTGCGCGTGCCTGCGGCACCGGCCTCGACAACGCGATCATCATCGCCAACAAGATCGCCTGCGGAGAGATCGAGGCCGGCATCGCGGGTGGCAGTGACACCACGAGTGACGTGCCGATCGTCTACGGCCGCGCCCTGCAACAACGCCTGCTCGCGGTCAATCGCGCGAGGAAGCCGATCGACAAGCTGAAGTCGGCGCTCAAGGGATTTTCGATCAGCGAACTCGCGCCATCTTTCCCCGGGGTCGCCGAGCCGCGTACCGGCAAGTCGATGGGCGATCATTGCGAACTGATGGCGCGCGAGTGGAAAATTTCTCGCGAGGATCAGGACAAGCTCGCTTGGGAAAGCCATCAAAAAGCCGCCGCCGCGTATGAGCGCGGATTCTTCGAGGATCTGGTCGTGCCGTTTCGCGGCGTCGATCGCGACAACATCCTGCGCCCTGATACCAGTCTCGAAAAACTTGCGAGCCTCAAGCCCGCATTCGACAAGATTTCCGGCCACGGCACCCTGACGGCAGGTAACTCGACGCCGCTCAGCGATGGTGCTTCGGCGGTTCTGCTCGGCTCGGAAGCATGGGCCAAGGAGCGCGGTCTGCAGGTCCAGGCATGGATCACCCATGCCGAAGTGGCCGCGGTGGATTTCGTCCATGGCGAAGGCCTGTTGATGGCACCGACCATCGCCGTGCCACGCATGCTCGACGCGGCCGGCATCACCCTGCAGGATTTCGACTATTACGAAATCCACGAAGCCTTCGCCGCACAGGTTTTGTGCACGTTGCGCGCATGGGAATCCGAGGAATATTGCAAGAATCGCCTTGGTCGTGACAAGGCTCTGGGTTCGATCGATCGGGACAAGCTCAATGTCAACGGCTCGAGCCTCGCCCTCGGCCATCCGTTCGCCGCGACTGGCGGCCGTATTGTCGCCACTCTGGCCAAATTGCTCGAACAAAAGGGCTCGGGGCGTGGACTGATCTCGATCTGTACAGCGGGCGGCATGGGTGTAACTGCCATCCTCGAGCGTTGAGCCGAAAACGCGAGGATGATCTGACCTTGGTGTAGATTTATTGCAGCCTGACGGGGGAAGGGGATCATGGAGTCGAACAAACACGCGTTGGTCTTGAGCGGAGAATTGCTGCCAGGATTCGAGAGTGCCGGCGTCTGGAAAGCGGTCGCCGAATTTTTTCGCATCGACCAGGCCCGGCTCGACAGCACAGTGCTGGCGCGCGCGCCGATGACGATCAAGGAATCCGATGACCTCGCCGACCTCGAGCGGCGCAGGTCCGGCCTTGCGAATGTGGGTGCGGCGAGTGAAATCGTGACCCTTGTCGGTGGCAGCTATTTCATCTTGATCGAGAACACGCCGCGCGGTCCGCTGCCTCGTGCCTACATTGAAAAGCGCCTGCGTGAGGGGCGTTGGCCGAGCGACCTCAAAGCCGCTGCGGTAGGAAGTTCGGATTGGCGAGTCTTCGAGCCGAGCGGGACCGGTTCAGCGCTGGGCACAGCCGCTTTCGTACCGATCGACATCGACGTCGATGCGCAGGCCAACGCAGAGGCCGAAGCCGACACCGTGGCAGCGAAGATTGCAAGAGTCGCCGACACCATTGCCAGTCGCAGGGAGCCATCGGTGCCTCTGCCTGCCGGCGATGCCATCCACGCAGGTTTCTGGCGCCGTTGCGCGGCCTGGCTGATCGACAATCTGGTTTTGTTCATTCCATCCGTGATCGTGATGTTGATTCCGATCCTCGGATACTTGATCTATTTCGCAGGGCGCTGGGCGTATTTCGCGATGATGGAAAGCTCTCCCGCGCAGGCGACGCTTGGCAAACGCGCGATGGGCATCATTGCCACCGACGGCAGGGGCCAGCGGTTGAGCCTGGGCCAGGCGAGTGGTCGCTACTTTGCCGGCGCGATTTCCTATATCACTCTGTATATCGGCTACGCACTTGCAGGCTGGACATCCCGCAAGCAAGCCCTGCACGATCTGATCGCCGACACCTGCGTGGTTTTCGACACGGTCCGACCCGGCGAGCCACTGCCGACTGTGCGGCCGCCGATGCCCTGGTATGGCTGGGTTGCAAACGGCCTGCTCCTGTTCGTGTTTCCGATTGCTATTGTTGCTGCCATCGCTCTGCCGGCCTATCAGGACTATGCGCTGCGGGCCAAGGTCGCCAGTGCGATGGTCGGGGCTGACAGGGTCAAACTCGCGGTCAGCGAAGCAGTCATTGGCAGCGGCACCTGCGCCGTGCCCGTACCTGCCAATGAGAATCCGTTGATCAATGTGATTCGCGTCAGCGGTAGTGCTCCCGCCTGCGTCGTCACCCTGAGTTTTTCATCGGCCCCGACGACGCCGTCCGCGATCCGCGGCCAGGCGGTCGAGTGGCAGTATTCCGAGGATGAGGGCTGGAACTGCAGCTCGACCATCACGCCAAAGGTCCTCCCGGTCAGCTGTCGACCATGATCTGACGCCTGAAACGTGCATCCGCCGGTTTCGGCGGCGATACTTGAGCTTTAATCGGGTGGCGGTCGCATCTGCCATCTTGAACCACGAACGAATCACGAACGGGAAGGGACACAATGGAACCCATCAAGCATGCTCTGGTCCTTACCGGAGAGACGCAATCCGGTTTCGATGCCGGCACCGTCTGGCCTGCACTGGCCGCCTATTTCCGCATGGAGCCCGATCGCCTCAAGGCCGACCTGCTCTCGCGCGCTCCGATCTCGATCAAGGAAAGTGATGATCTGGGCAAGCTGCAGCGCTTGCAGCAAGGCGCCAATGCCACCGGTGCGGTCACCGAGCTGCACGAGGTTGGTGATCAGGACAACCTGTTTGTGCTGGTCGATGGCAAGCCGTGCGGACCGGTGCCTCATTCCTTCGTCGACGATCGCGTGCGCAGCGGTGTCTGGCCCTCCAGCATCAGTGTCGCCGTGGTGGGCAGCTCGGATTGGAAACCGTTTCTGATCCCGTCATCGCCGGCGACCGATATCGACCAGCAGGCGACCGTCGCGTTCAATGTGCTGCGTCCCGATTCGACAACGGCACCAATCGGCGCGCCGGCGCAGACGCCGAAACCAAAGCCTGCCGCGGCCGCGTCGGCGACTCCGGACATGCGCATGTCGGTCGCCACGCCCGGCGTTGCTGCTGCAACGAGCACCGCGCCCGGCGACCTGCTTCCGGAAGGCGGCATTGTCCACGCCGGTTTCTGGCGTCGATGCGCGGCCTATGTGGTCGATTCGTTCATTCTGTCGATCGGCATGGTCGTGGTACTGGGTCTGCTGGGCATCGTCACCGCCAGCCTGATCGCCGGGGATCGCGGCGGCATCGCCGGTCTGATCATCTTCCTCGGCTATGTCCTGCTGATCGTCGGCATCTGGCTTTACTACGCCAAGCTTGAGAGTGGTCCTGGGCAGGCCACCATCGGCAAACGCGTGATGGGCATCAAGGTCACCGACGACAAGGGCCAGCGCATTGGTTTCGGGCGCGCGACGGGTCGATTCTTCGGCAAGATCATCTCCGGCATGATCATGAACATCGGCTATTTGATGGCCGGATTCACCGGGCGCAAGCAGGCATTGCACGACATGATGGCCGGCTGCTGCGTGGTCTTCAAGGATGTCGAGCCGGGCAAGCCGCTGCCAGTCGAGCGACCGAAAATGCCTTGGTATGGCTGGGTCCTGAACTGTCTGCCGATCCTCGGAATTCTCATCATGATCGCGAGCTGGGGCTATGTCATGAGCATGATGATGGGCGCGATGAACATGGGCATTCCGAACTCCTCCATGTCCAGTAGTTCGAGCATGTCGTTTCCGGACAGCAGCGACAGCGACGACTCCAGCAGTAGCTCGATGTCGAGCGACAACGAACCCGCCAGCTCGGGCGTCGACGAGAACGAGAAGGCCGCGATCGGTGCCGGTCTCAGCGCCGTGTTCATGGTTGCGACCTCGACCCAATCGGAAGTGGCCGGCATCGCTGACGGCGGTGGCGATTGCCCAACCGAAGACCGCAACTCCAGCAACAGCTGGATCGAAGCAATCCAGCTTGGCGGCATCTCGCCGCAATGCACGGTGACGATCCGGCTTTCCTCGTCGTCGGATATTCCATTCGCCGCGCGCATCGAGCGCATCGAGTGGACGTATCAGGGCGGCGGCAACTGGCGATGCGAATCGAGCATGGCGAGCGACCTGCTGCCGTTTGCCTGCAACTGATCTACTGGTAGATGTCGAGGCTCAGCCGTCGAAAGTCCCTCTCTCCCGAACAGGGAACTGCTTCGGTGGCCGCCGGGAGAAGAATCAATCAAGCTGAGCATCGACAATGGACAGGTCTGATTTTGAGCCCGGACCTGTAGAGATCCGGGCGGGAAACCGCGGAGAACCGCACTCATGATCCGGATTCGTGAAATCGATCATCTTGTCCTGCGCGTCCGCGACGCCGATGCGATGCAGCACTTCTATTGCGAGGTGCTGGGTTGCACGATCGAGCGTCGGCTCGACTCGATCGGGCTGATCCAGTTGCGCGCGGGGCGCAGCATCATCGATCTGGTACCGGTTGATGGGGTGCTCGGCCGCGAAGGCGGCTCTGCTCCCGGCAAGGAAGCACGCAATCTCGACCACTTCTGTGTTCGCGTTGATCCGTTCGACGAGGCTGCGATCCGTTCGCATCTCGACGCGTTCGGGATCGAAGCCGGAGAGGTGCAGTCGCGATACGGTGCCGAGGGAAATGGGCCGTCGATCTACCTGCATGATCCAGATGGCAATGTCGTCGAGCTCAAGGGGCCGCCAAGCGCCTGAATCCTGCCGACCTGGACAAACCAGGCATGGCAGATGAAGTCGCCACAACTGCGCAGGAGAAATGATGAAGGCAATCTGGAACGGCACGGTGCTGGCAGAGAGTGACGACACGATCATCGTCGAGAACAATCACTATTTTCCGCCAACATCGCTCAAGCGAGAGCATTTTTCATCAAGCAGCACGCGCACGCATTGCCCGTGGAAGGGCGAAGCTCACTACTATTCGATTTCGGCGAATGGACGGAACAACAACGATGCCGCCTGGTTCTATCCACAGCCCCGCGATGCGGCGATGCAGATCAAGGACCGGGTCGCGTTCTGGAAAGGCGTGACGATTGCCGATTGAAGTTCCCGATCAAGTTGATTCGTTATTCGCGCGCGAGCCGACACCTGGGAGAAAGCACAGCATGGAAACCATCAATCTGAGTCGAACCAGCGCTGCGCGTGAAGCTCCCAAACCAGACGCGCTTGGCAATGCAATGGTGACGACTGCGCTGGAGTTGCCCGGCTATCGAGTTGTGCGCAGCCTGGGTGTCGTGCGTGGCCTGACCGTTCGTTCGCGATCGGTCGTCGGCAATTTCATCGGCGGTCTGCAAACCTTGTTTGGTGGCAATATCACGATTTACACCTCGCTGTGCGAACAGACGCGCGCGGATACTTACCAGTTGATGTTGAAACAGGCTCGCTCGCTCGGCGCCAATGCGATTATCGGCATGCGCTATGACGCGACCGACGTGATGCCTGGACTGGCCGAGGTACTTTGCTACGGTACGGCAGTGATCGTCGAACAAACCTGATCAGGACTCAGCGACAACTGCGTGATGACCCGAATTCGGATCCGCCGAGTGCGTCGGTGATCGCAGGCGGTGTGTCTTTTTGCCGATTTCATTGCGCTTCCGACAGCTTGTGTTGATTCGACCATCAACGCGCGAGGTCACACCCGCAATGGCGTCTGCTCATGCAAGCGATCGCGCTGGCCGCCGATGACACGCAGGCCGTATTGATAGCCTGCGTCCACAGCGTGCTCGTAAGCCTTCCAGTCAAGCAGGCCGATGTCGCTGACCGGCGGCTCGAGCAGAAGGCTGACCAGATGGCGACGTTCGGCGCTGGCCAGCTCGGCGTTGACCATGCCGGAACGAATCAGGATATCGAAAATGCCCGGTCGCTTGCCGCGACTGAAATCGAACACGAGCTTCCACCAGGGCGGAGTTGCGAATTCCTCGATGCAGGTGCGCAAGGCATCGTCGGCACCGATATCGACAGCGGCCATCGCGCCGGGCTGGAATGCGTTCATGACATCGGTCGGCAGATTGTTGATCACGGCGCCATCGACATAGATCTCGCCGTGATGACAAACCGGCGGCAGTACGCCGGGAATTGCACAGGATGCGCGTAGCCACAGCCACAGTGGGCCCTCGCGGTGAGTGTCGAGCTGGCCGGTGCTCAGATTTGAAGAGCAGCAGAAAAACGGCAAGGGCAGATCGGTGATGTCGCGCGGGCCAAACTGGTCGCGCAACAATCGGGCAACGCGCTTGCCGCGTGTCAAGGCGACCAGCGGCAATGTGTAATCGCCAAGCGGCCGACTGGTTACAAAACTTTTCTTGTAATTGTCGAACATCTCCTGGTCGGACCATTCGAGGGCGACACCGGCGCCTATGATTGCGCCGATGCTGGTGCCACCGACGCAATCGATCTCGAGACCCGCTTCGCGCAAGGCGCGGATGATGCCGATCTGGGCGAAGCCGCGTGCGCCGCCACCCGAAAGGACAAGACTCAGGCTGCGCCCGGTCAGCAACCGCGCAATGCGCCGGACATCATGCGCATCGCGCACATGGTGGTGACGAATCATCGGCGTCTTCGTCAGCCAGCGACGGGCTGCCCCATCGATCAGATTGCCGGGATGCAGCAGGATCAGATGCCTGGGCCGGGACAAAGCCGTTGAGGCGTCGGCACACGCACTCGGTGGCCATTCGCCGGGTTCTTCGGCGGCATTCGCGAGCAGCAGCAGGCAATCGGCCTGACGCACACACAATGCCTGCCAGTCGTCGTCGGCGTCGGCGACGTAGATGACAAATCGGGTTTTCACCTCAATCTCGCTGAACCAGCTGCTGAGGTGGCCGCTGCCTGTCTCTTTGTCGATCATCACGCAGGCACCGAATGCGCCGAGCATGCGCACCAGCTCCTCGGCAAACCGGTGCACGTCGACACCAGGATTCTGGCGCAACACGGCAAACGTGCGCGGCGAGCTCATTGCGCCGTCCTCGTCCCGGGCCGACAGGCGACGCACGGCAAGCCGTGCCATCGCCAGCATCGATTTCGGATGATGATTGACCAGCTTCTCGAAATCGCTGCGCGACAGGCGCAGCAGCTCGGAGTCACGCAACGCGCGCACGGCGGCGCTGCGCGGCATATCGACAATCATGCCGACTTCGCCGACCGTTTCACCTGCCGCGACCACCCCGACCAACTGAGCGTGGCCATTCTCGTCATTGCGAAACGCGCCAACACTGCCGCTCTTGAGCACATACAGCGCATCGCTGGGATCACCCAGCTCGAAAAGCGAGGCGCCCCCGGGCAAGGCGAACCACTGCAATTCCTCGTCGAGCTCGTTCAATGCGGCGTCATCGAGATGCCGGAACAGCGGCAACGCACGCAAGATGTCGCGGGTCTGGCTCGATTCCACGCTGTCCATGCAATCCTGTCGATAAGGTGGCGGCGCTTGATTTTGCGCCAATCGCGCTCCAAGTTCACGACCTCGACGAATCTTCATCGCCCATCATCCATGGAACCCAGATGACCAATCCGCTGCTCGAAACAACCGGACTGCCGCGTTTCTCGGCAATTCTTCCCGAACACGTTGAAGCGGCCATCGATGCCGTCCTCGCCGAATATCAGAGTGGCATCGACGCCTTGCTGGCATCCAATGAAGCGCGCACGTTCGGGAATGTGATCGGAGTTTGCGAGCAACTGGAAGACAAACTCTCCCGTGCCTGGGCACCGGTTGGTCATCTGCATGGGGTCAAGGATTCCGAAGCGCTGCGCCAGGCCTATACCGCGGCGCAGGAGAAGATCGTCGAGTTCAGCTCGGCGCTTGGCCAGAATCGCGAGTTGTATGCCGCAGTCAAGGCGGTCGCTAAATCGGAAGCGTTCGCGAGCTTGCCGCTGGCGGCACGAACCCTGGTCGCGCACGAGCTGCGCGATTTCGAGCTCGCCGGTGTCGCCCTCGAAGAACCGGCCCGTTCGCGCTATCGCGAAATTTCCAGCGAGCTGGCGACGCTGTCGACCGAGTTCGAGGAAGCGGTGCTCGATGCCACCGATGCCTGGAGCGAACACATCACCGACGAGGCGGTTATCGCCGGCATTCCCGAATCCGGCCGCGCGGTGCTGCGCGCCTATGCCGAGGAAAAGGGATTGGCTGGTTGGTTGGTCACACTCCAGCAGCCGAGCGTGCAGGCGGTGCTGAGCCATGCCAATGACCGCGAGCTGCGCGCCCGCGTCTATCGAGCATTTGGCACGCGAGCGTCGGAGAACTCCGATGACGGGAAGTTCGACAACAGCCAGCGCATCGAGAAGATCATGGCCCTGCGCCACGAATCGGCGCAGCTGCTCGGCTTTGCCAACACAGCCGAGGAATCACTGACGACCAAGATGGCCCAATCACCCGATCAGGTGATTGCTTTCCTGCGTGATTTCGTCGCCAAGGCGCGACCAATGGCCGAGAACGACTTGGCCGAACTGCGCGCGTTTTGTGCCGATGAACTGCAGATCACGGAGCTTGCTCCCTGGGATGTCGGCTATGCGTCCGAGAAGCTGCGTGAACGCAAGTACGCATTGAACGAGGAAGAACTGAAGCCGTACTTCCCGTTGCCTGCCGTCATGGATGGCCTGTTCGCCGTGATCGAGCGTGTGCTCGGGGTCGGTGTGCGCCTGCGTGAGCATGTCGATGTCTGGCACGCCGACGCTCGCTACTACGATCTGCTCGATACGAACGGAATGGTTTTTGCCGGCTGCTATGTTGATTTGTACGCGCGCACCGGCAAGCGCGGCGGTGCCTGGATGGATGTGTGCAACTCGCGCCTTCGCAGAGGCGATTCGCTGCAGTTGCCGATTGCCTTCCTGGTCTGCAATTTCGCCCCGCCGACAGCAACAACGCCGTCGCTGCTTACCCACGACGATGTCATTACCTTGTTCCACGAGTTTGGTCACGGCCTGCACCACATGCTGACCGAAGTCGACTACGCCGGCGTTTCGGGCATTAGCGGGGTGGAATGGGATGCGGTCGAACTACCGAGCCAGTTCATGGAAAACTTCGCCTGGAAGCGCGAAGGTCTCGATCTGATCGCGCGCCACTGGAAAACCGGCGAGCAATTGCCCGATGCCTTGTTCGAGCGCATGCAGGCGGCGCGTAATTTCCAGTCCGGCCTGTTCCTCGTTCGCCAGCTCGAGTTCGGTCTGTTTGATTTCCGCCTGCATCACGAGTTCGATCCGGAATGCGGCGCGAGGACGATGCAGTTGCTCGACGAGGTGCGTCGCGAGGTCTCGGTGCTGGCGCCGCCGGAATGGCATCGCTTCCCGCATGCCTTCACGCATATTTTCGCGGGCGGCTATGGTGCGGGCTACTACAGCTATCTATGGGCAGAGGTGTTGTCGGCCGATGCCTTTGAACGCTTCGAGCAGGAAGGCGTGTTCAATCGTGAGGTCGGAAAGGCCTGGCGTGAGGCAATTCTCGCGGTCGGAGGATCCCGCCCCGCGCTGGAATCGTTCATTGAATTCCGCGGCCGCGAGCCGAGTCCGGATGCCTTGCTGCGCAGCTATGGCGTCGCCGCCTGATCGATTGGCACGCATTCAACAGCCGATGTCAGTATCCTCGTTTTGTGCAAGAGATCCGTTCGGATCTGTCGCTGTATAAAACCGACATTTGCCGGATAGTTGCCATTCGCGCGCAAGATTCGAGCGGTCGAGCAGCATCGATCGCCATGAACGCGGGGGCGCCACCAACCCCGCTGGCGTGAGCGATGCTGCGTGAGGCGTAGGCGACGCGCGATACTGATCTCGTGTGTGGAGCCCAGTGCGTACCGGGATTCGAGGCGCTTCCTGGACGATGAGATCTTGCGACGGGCGGACGCGCGTATCCCGGATCAAGTCAGGCCTGCTGACTTCGCATTGCATTGCGAATCAGAAGTTCCTTATCCACACTGCAATCCTGGTTCGCGCGCGCGGTCAATCAGTCCGGCAATCGATGTTCGAAGCCAGGCCAGGCCTGGCCTGGCGCAGGTTGCCCGTCAGTGCGGCTCACTCTTTGCGGGTGATATCCGGCAGGCCGCTGCTCAGCAGCCAGACCTTGTTCTTGCGGTCGTATTTCCAGACCTGGCGGTCGACGATGTCGCGCGCTTCTTGCGTGTGCACATTGACGATGCCGATTTCGACGGTCTGATTCACTTCGTCTTCATTGACCGGAACCGGCGCTGTATCGTTGTAGTTGGTAATGCGAACCTGCTTGTAACGATCGAGTTCAAGCTGGCTCAGCGGGTGCGCGGCGCGGTAGGCGGGATCGACGAAACTCTCGGCCTGCTCAATGGAGCCCCAACGGATCGTAGCCGCATAGGTACGCAAGGTTTCGGTCAGAATCTTCTCGCGAGACTTGGCCAGGACCGGAAAAGCCAGCGTGAGCAACACCAGTCCGGATAGTCCGATCGACAGACAACGATTGGAAAAGCGATGTGCATTCATCGGGCAACTCCTCAGCTGGGGCGAGCGACTTCCGATTGTGCCGCATTGGCACGGTTGACAGTAGCGCCGGGCTGCAGCGCGACAAAGCGGGCGTTCAGACTGGCCGCGATCGTGCCATCGGCAAGTCGGATCTCGCAATCAGCGTACAGCCGTGCCCTGCCGCGAGAATCCAGGGTCTTGAAGAAGGTGTCCCAGGACTGATCGGCAGCCAATCGCGCTTGTGCATCGAAGTCGCTCCAGATCGGACTCAGGTAGCGCACCGTGCTGTCTTGCACATAGATGTCGCAAGGCTCGCCGGCTTGCTCGGAAGCTAGCTTGATCAGCGCCCAGCAGGCCAAGGTCATTGCGCTGACCAGGCTGCCGCCGAATGCGCAGCCTTTGTCGTTGACGTTGGGCGTCAGTGGCGCGCTCATGCGCAGCATGTGCCCGTCCCAGGCGCTGATGCCGAGCTGCATGGCGCGAGCCAGCGGAATGTCGAGGAGCAACTGATCCTCGACACGTTTTCGCAGATTGTCGGATGATGCGGTCGCAATCTTCGGATCGCTGGAGAGTAAGGTCATGCGGGACTCGACAATGAAGGGGCGGCGAGTGTGCGCGTGCTGTGCGGATCGATTCAAGCAGCCTATGATCCATGCGCTGCCGTATGTAGGCCACATCATGCCTGGTTCGACGCATCCATCCGATCAATTGCTGGCCGGTGCCAGCATCATCGTCACGCGACCGCCCAAGGATGCGGTTGCCCTCGTACGCGCGGCACGAGCAAGCGGCGCCCACGTCGTGCTGTTGCCCGGAATCGAGGTCAGCCTGGTTGATGATACCGCGGCCGCAAGGGCTGCATTGTTGGCCGCAAAATCCGCCGATCGCTGGATTTTCACGAGCCCGAATTCGGTGCGATTCTGCGTGCGCTTGCTCCGCACCGATGCGGCTGCGGATTGGCCGGCTGTGTTGGCCGTTGGTGAGGGTACGCGGCGTGTCCTGGCTCGCCACGGAATCGCCGCGATAGCCCCACAAGGTGCGCAGAACAGCGAAGGCCTGCTTGCCGATCGCGCATTGGCGGATGTAGAAGGTCAAGCTATCGCGATCATTGATGCGCCGGGCGGACGCGACCTGCTCGCGCCAAGCTTGCGCAAACGCGGAGCGCGCGTCGATCGCATTGGCGTCTATCAGCGCAAGCCGCCATCGCTTCGAGAGCGCCACTTTTCAGCCCTCGCCGACGCGACCCGTCCCTGGATCAGCCTGGTATCCAGCAGTTTGATTCTGAACAATCTGTTTGAAGCACTTCCGCAGGAACTGCGCAGGCGATGGCAGCAGGAAGCCCTCGTCGTCAGCAGCGCCAGAATCGCCGAACAGGCGCATCAACTCGGCTTCAGCGACGTTCATGAAGCCCGCTCGGCACTGGTTGCGGATCTGCTGGAGGCGGCATGCCTGGTCCTGTCCAGGCACCGATTCTAGTCCTGGCTCGGCGCGACTCCGGGAATTCTGATGCCGCAACCCGGCGTCTTGGGCTAGCATGGACGCCATGGAAAACGAAACTCCCGCGAAGCTGCCTGCGCCGGCCAGCCGAACCAAGGACACACAAGGCGCCACGGAACCCCGTCGACGCGGCGCGGGAATTCTTGTATTTTTACTCATTCTGGTCGCCATTATGGCTGCCGCATGGTGGTACTTCGATCGGCAGACGCGTGAGCGCGACAGCGGACGCAATGACGCCCTGGCCGCGCAGATCAACGATCTAACCCAGGCCAACCAACAACTTCGTCGTGACGTCGAGAGCCTGCGTTCGCGCAACAGCGATGCCGAATCGATGAACCGCGGCATCCGCGAGGAGGTCTTGTCGTTCGGCGAGCGTTCCCGCGCGCTCGAAGACGCCGTGGCCAACCTGGCCGAGCAGCGCATCAACAATCGCGACATGATGGCGCTCAACGAGGCCGAATTCATCTTGCAACTCGCCGGCGAGCGACTTGCCTTGTTCCGCGATGCGAGCGGTGCGCTGGCCGCGTATCGACTAGCAGACAGTGCCCTCGCCGCGGCCGAGGATCCGTTGTTCGCCAGCGTGCGCCAAACCATCCGCGCAGAAATCCAGGCCCTCGACGCGGCCAAGCCGATGCAAACGCGCGCGACACTGACCACCCTGGCAAATCTGCGCGGTGGGCTGACCGATCTGCCATTGAAGTCGAATCCGGCCAACAAGGCGTTAACGGCAAACGCGGAGCGCTCTCGCTTGCGCGAAATCCTTGACCAGTTCGTGCGTATCAGCCATGACGATGCGGGTGCCGCGCTTTCGGTGCGCAACGAACAGTTGAACCGCTCGCTGATCGCAATCGATCTGCGAACGGCCGAGTCGGCGCTGTTTGCGCGCGACCAGGAAGGATTCGATGCGGCCATGAAGCGAGCGCGAAAAGGGTTTGAGGCGATCTTTGACGTAGATTCCACGGCCGTGCGCGAGGCCCTGGCCTCGCTCGATACGCTGGCTGCAACTCCACTTGCACCCGCCTTGCCAGAACTCGGGACGGCGCTGAATGAACTGCGCAACCTGCGCACGACGCGGGCGCTCTCGCAACCGATGAACGCCCCGCCAAGAAGCGAGACGGCACCCACCGGGCCCTTGCAGGTGCCGGCAAATCCTGCTGCTTCACCAATTCAGGAACCGCTGCCAACCCAAGAGCCGTCGCCATGAGAATCTGGATTGGCATCCTGCTTCTGCTCGTGGTTGCTGCAGGCGCCGCATTCGGTTGGCAATGGGTGGTTGAGGATCCGGGATATGTGTTGATCCGCTTGCGCGGCACCTCGATCGAAACGACCCTTGTTTTCAGCATTGTTGCGATGCTCCTTGCATGGGCGGTGCTCAGTCTGGCCTGGCGCTTGTTGCGCTGGCCGGCGCGCGCCTGGATTCGCGGACAACGCAAACGTGCACGCGAAAATCTCGCCGATGGCATGGCCGCATTCGCCGAAGGTCGCTATCTCCAGGCTGAGCGCCAACTGGCCAAAGCGGCCAAGCAGCCCGCCGTGCGCGGTCCTGCGTATCTGGCCATTGCACGCGCTGCGCATTCGCGCGGCGACGACGCCGCGGCGCAAAGTGCACTCGACGAGGCGTCACACGACGTCGAGGCAGCCGCACTCGCCCAGCGTGCGAAATTCCTCAGCGAGCGCGGGCGCCACGCGGATGTGCTTGCCTTGCTAAAACCCAAGGCAGCTACCGGAAAGTTGCCGCCGGTCGGCTGGAACATGTTGGTCGAGGCGGCGCTGGCCGAGAACGACACACAGGCAGCGCTGGATG
Source organism: Lysobacterales bacterium (assembly GCA_038205505.1). Lineage (GTDB taxonomy): Bacteria > Pseudomonadota > Gammaproteobacteria > Xanthomonadales > Rhodanobacteraceae > Dokdonella. The sequence goes on from JBBRBU010000039.1 coordinate 20,612, forward strand.
CCTTGCCAGCCTTGGCCAAGACCCAATCCCTGGCAGCAGAGAAGCTGTCCGCGCTCGAAGGGCGGGTCCTGATTGCTGCTCTGGCGGCGGCGCCTTCACAGGCGAAGCTGAACAGCCTGTGGAGTTCAGTCAGCCGCAGCCAGCGAAAAGTCCCGGAAATAATCGCTGCGTTCGCGCGGCGCGCCGCTCATTTTGGCCAGACCCTGGCCGCGATGGACGAGATCGAATCGGCCTTGCGCCGCGAATGGAACGATCCACTCTCACTCGCCTACAGCGATCTTGGCCCGGCCGAACTGGCCACGCGGACCAAGCACGCCGAATCCTGGCTTTCGATCGCGCCGAACAGCACATCGCTGCTGACGACACTTGGTCGTCTTTGTCGTGACCAGAAGCTCTGGGGCAAGGGCATCCAGTATCTGGATCGCGCCGTGCAGATCACCGAGTCACCGATTGCCTGGGAGACCCTCGGCGAATGCCATGCCGGTGCCGGCGAAGAGGCATTGGCCAATCGTTGCTATGCCAATGCCTTGCGCAACCTGCGCGACCAGCCGGCCGTACCGTTGCAGGGGCGGGGCTCGGCACGGGTCGATACGCAGGCGCTGATTGTCGAGGAACGCGATCACCACGGCATGCCACGTTTACCGAAGATGGGTTGAAGCACCGGCGCATCGATCAATCGCCGGTGACGAAAGAGCGTGTCGCTTCAAAGTCGTTTTCGAACAAGGAGTCACGCAGGACGAATATCGTCATGTGGGACTGGTCACCTGCACCGACCGGGTCGGTGACGCGCACGCCGACTTCGATTCGCAGGGGTTGCGCAGTGTTGGCTGAATAGGCCGCGCTGGCGACGTCGCCGCTGGCATCGTCGAATTCGCCGTCTCCATCGAGATCCCATGCGTAGGTCAAGACGGCGGCTTCGGGATCGATGCTGTTCGCCGCGGTAAAGGCGATGCTGCGTGGCAGCCCCTCGGCGAAGGAGTCGACGCCGAGTGCGATTGCCGCCGATGGGGCAAGATTGCGTTGTGCAGGATTGGCATCCCACGAGATTCGGCCGATTCGGCCGTTGTTGATGTCGACGAAGAACAGGTCGTTGCCAGGTCCATGGGTCAGTTCAACGACGCCGAGGTTGCCTTGGCCGAACAAGCTGGCGCTGCCATCCGCGATCGGATCGGGAATACCGTCCTGATCAGCATCCTTGATGACGCGGATGCTGTTGCGGATATAGTCGGCGAAGAACAACGCATTGCGATACTCGCTTGGCCACGCGTTGCCCGAATAAAACGTGATTCCCGAAATCGCTTCGTTGCTGGTGTGCTGATAGGCGTAGAAAGGTGCCGATACCGGGGTGCGCCCGCCACTATCGCCGCTCGCGTAGAGATCCGCGCACAGCGGGCGTGCACTGTAAGCGTCGACATGCATGCGGTTCTCGAAACACGGCCAGCCGAAATTTCGCATGGTCGAACCAGCAGTCGGATCCGCGATCACGTTGATCTCCTCCCAGTTCCGCCAGCCAACGTCGCCGATCCAGATCTCGGAAGTGCCGGGTCGCATCGTGAACCGATACGGATTGCGCAAGCCATAGGCAAGAATGCGGCGCGCGTTGTCCGAAGCGCCCTCGACCTGGGAAAGCGGATTCCCCGGCGCGCCGGCACCGCTGAGCGGATCGACCCGCGCGATCGTGCCATTCAACCAGACTTGATCTTCGTATTGTTTCTCGACTTCAAGCCCCAGCGAACGCAGCGCCCCACCCTGATCCCTCGGTGCGCGAAGGTCGGGCCATGTCGGGTTGCCGCGCTGACCCCAGTCGGCAGCGCTGAAGCTCGCGCCATCACCGCCGCCAACGTACAAATAGCCGTCCGAACCGAAGCGCACGCTGCCGATCGAATGGCTCGGATACTGCTGGTACCAGTCCTCGATCAGGACCTGTTCGTTGGTCACCACGCTGCCGACCAGGGTCAGGCGCGAGAGCCGGCCCGAGATCACGCAACCGGCGAAATCGGCAACAGGGTCCGGGCAGCCCGTGGCCGGCCAGCGGGGTGGTGCGTCGTTGAACAAGCCGCCGTTGAACGAATACAGCACGTACAAGTACGGTCGCTCGGGGAAGTGCGGATCAAGTGCAAGGCCGAGCAGGCCACGATCCTCGTACTGATGGACGCTGACGCCGAGGTTGGTGATCTGGACGGGCGCAGCATCGAGCAGGTTCTGGTACATCCACACCGCGCCGGTTTTCTCGGCGACGAAGACACGGCCGTCGTGGGCAAAACTGATCTGGATTGGCTGCACGCGCCCGGCGAGCGGAATCGTGTGACGGAAATTCGCTGTTACCCAGGATTGCGCGCAGACCGTCACCGGCGCCATGGCAAGCAAGAGAATGAGCCAGTGACGCCGATTCACGGTTGGGGCCTCCCTACTCCCCGAGTTCCTCGCGCATGAACTCGGGCATGGTCAGCGCGGCCTTGTGGATTTCGGCGTTGTAGTAGCGAGTCGGAAATTGCTTGGTCTGCGCACCGCGCTCGCGGAAATCGGAAAGATCGGCACCTTTGCGCGCCAGCGTCGCGCTCCACCAGCCGGTCGGATAGCACGGCTGCGGGAAGGTCAGTGTGCGCACGGCCTGGAATCCCGCGGTTCGCATCGCCGAGCGCATCGACTTGATCAAGTCGATATGCGCCAGCGGTGATTCACTCTGCTGGACGAAGATGCCGCCACTGCGCAATGCCTTGAAGCAGCTCGTGTAGAACGCGGCGTTGAACAGGCCTTCGGCCGGGCCAACCGGATCGGTCGAATCGACGATGACGACATCGACCGAATCCGGTTCGCATTCGGCCATGTATTTGATGCCGTCGTCAAAGAGCAACTGCGCACGCGGATCGTTGTTCGCTTCGCAAAGCTCGGGAAAGTACTTCTCGGCCAGGCGGGTTACGCGTTCGTCGATCTCGACCTGTACCGCAGACTCCACGACTTCGTGACGCAGCACCTCGCGCAGAGTGCCGCAGTCGCCACCTCCGATAATGACAACGCGACGCGCGCGCGGGTGCGTGAACAGCGCCGGGTGCGCCATCATCTCGTGATAGAAGAAATTGTCGCGCGTGGTAAGCATCATGCAGCCATCGATGACCATGAGCTTGCCCCAGTCGGTCGAATCATGGATCTCGATCGATTGGTACGGGGTCTGCTCGGCGTGCAGACGGGCGCGGGTGCGAAAGCCAATCGATGAGCCTGATGATTCGTGGGCTTCGGTGAACCAGCTCTGCTCGGGCGTGGACATGCGGAGTTCCTTGAATTTGACGGGTCTGCGCGAGACACATGCGCAATGGGCGGATTGTAACGTTTCAGACGGATTCGCGGCGGAACGAGACTCGATCTTGCCCATTCAGGACGAGATCGTGTGTCGTCCATGGCGTGTCGTGATGCGCGCTGCACGTGGCCCGCAGGCGATCGCCACACGGGAGCGATGCAATTGGCGAGCCCGCAGAATGTGCATGCGCGGTTACAATGGCGGTCCCGTTTGGATCTCGCGGCATCGAGGCCTTCGAGCGGCGGATCTGATGCGTCAAGCCCGAATTATTCATGAATGACCGACCTTCGCTTGTCCCTGTAACCCATACGGCATGTCGCTCCTTCGGCGACCGGGCTTACTATCGCCTGGAGCCACGTGAAGTCGACGGCCTGCGCGATCATCGCGCAAACTCATGAAGAGTCCAGGTCGGCCTTGGCGCCGCGACAACCCATTCATACGGAGAGACCGATGACCAAATCGTGGACGATCGACGCCGCCCGACATACCTACGCCATCGCGAATTGGGGCGAGGGATATTTCGACGTCGGTGCGGACGGCGCCATGGAGGTCAAGCCGCGCGCTGCCGATGGCCCCGCATTGAATCTTCCAGCCATCGTCGATGCAGCGCGCCAGCGCGGTTCGCGACTGCCCCTGCTGGTGCGATTCGCTGACATTCTCGATGATCGTCGCTCGCGTCTGCAGGCCGCCTTTGCCAAGACCATGAAGGATTGGGATTACACCGGCGGCTATACATTGATCTATCCGATCAAGGTCAACCAGCAGAAGAACGTTGCCGGTGAGCTTGCTGCCGGTGGCGGCAAAGGCTTCGGTCTTGAAGCAGGATCGAAACCTGAATTGATGGCCGTGCTGGCCCTGGCGAAACTTGGCAGCATCGTCATCTGCAACGGCTACAAGGATCGCGAATACATTCGTCTGGCCCTGATCGGGCGCAAACTCGGACTCGATATCTTCATCGTCATCGAGAAACCCTCAGAACTGCGCTACGTGATCGAGGAAGCCAAATCGCTTGGCGTCGAACCACTGCTCGGCGTGCGCATGCGCCTGAAAAGCCTCGGCGCCGGCAAGTGGCAGAACTCAGGCGGCGACAAGGCCAAGTTTGGCCTCACCCCGCGCCAATTGCTGACCTTGATCGAGCAACTCAAGTCGGCCGGACTTTCGCATACCCTCAAGCTGCTGCATTTCCATATGGGCTCGCAGATGTCGAACGTGCGCGACATCGCCCGCGGCATGCGCGAGGCCGTGCGCTACTTCGTCGAACTTTCCCAACTCGGTCTGCCGATCCAGTACATGGATGTCGGCGGCGGGCTCGGCGTCGACTACGAAGGCACGCGTTCGCGCTCGGAGTGCTCGATCAACTACGGCCTCGATCAATACGCATCGAGCGTGGTCGGGGTGCTGGCCGAAGCCTGCGCCGAGAACGGTCTCGCACATCCGCATGTGCTGACCGAGTCAGGGCGCGCGTTGACCGCGCATCATGCCGTGCTCGTGGTCAATGTCAGCGAAATCGAGGAGTCGCCGCGAGGCTCGGTGCCGGCTGCGCGCGAAGACGAGCCAGCTGTACTCCGGCGCTTGCGCGAAGTGCATGCCGATATCGGCAAGCGACCGCCGACCGAGCTGTATCACGAGGCGCAATACCACCTTGCCGAAGGCCAGTCGCTGTATGCACTCGGTCAGCTTTCGCTTGCAGATCGTGCCCAGCTCGATGATCTCTATTACGCGGTTGTCAACGCCGTGCGTTCGCTTCTCAAGCCTGACGAGCGCTCGCATCGGCAGGTGCTCGATGAACTCAATGAGACCCTGGTTGACAAGTACTTCGTCAACTTCTCGGTGTTCGAGTCGGCGCCGGACATCTGGGCGATCAAACAGGTGTTTCCGATCGTGCCGATCAGTGGCCTCGATCGCGAACCGGATCGGCGTGGTGTGATCGCCGACCTGACCTGCGATTCGGATGGCCGCATCGATCATTACGTCGATGCCGATGGCGTCGACGTCAGTCTGCCGCTGCACGCTCCCGCTGAAGGCGAAACCTATCTGCTCGGCTTGTTCATGGTCGGCGCTTACCAGGAAACGCTCGGCGACATTCACAACCTGTTCGGCGATACCGACGCATTGAGCGTCAAGCTGACAGGCGATGGCTACGAGATCTGTCATCAGCGCCGTGGCGACACCACCGACCTCATGCTTGATTACGTCGGATACGACCTCAGCGCCCTGCGCGCCGAATATCGCGACAAGATCGCCGCCGTCGGCATCACCGGCGACGAGGCGAAAGCGCTCGAAGCCACGCTCGAAGCCGGGCTGACCGCTTACACCTATCTTGCCGAGACGACAGAATGAGTGATATCAGAGCGGGTTTTGTCGGACTCGGCGCGATGGGCCAACCGATGGCCGGACATCTGGCGCGGGCCGGGTTGCTCGCTTCGGTGTGGACGCGCACACCCGCCAATACCAAGGCGATCGCGGCGGAACTCGATCTCGACGAGCCAGCCTCACTGGCCGAGCTGGCCGCACGTTGCAACGTGATTGCCCTGTGCGTTCCGGCTGACGCCGATGTACTGGCCGATGTCGAAGTGATTGCGGCCAATGCCCAAGCGGGTACGGTTGTCATCGATCATTCGACGGTTTCCTCGGTGACCGCGCGCGAGGCCCGCGAGCGCATGCTGAGCATCGGCGGCGAGTTCATCGACGCCCCGGTATCAGGCGGAGTCGAAGGTGCACGCAACGGCAAGTTGTCGGTCATGGTCGGCGGCGAAGCCTGCGTGCTTGAACGCGTGCGCCCCGTGCTCGAATGCTACGCAGCGCGCATCAATCACATGGGCGGCATCGGTGCAGGCCAGAACACCAAGGCGGTCAACCAGGTGCTGGTTGCCGGAATTGCGCAAGGTGTCTGCGAAGGGCTCGCCCTCGGCGATGCACTCGGTCTCGATGCCGACACGCTGATCTCGACCCTGCTCAGCGGCGCCGCCGGCAACTGGTTCCTCGACAAGCGCGGCGCGACCATGTTGCGCAATGAGTTCAAGGTCGGTTTCAAGCTCGCCCTGCTGCACAAGGATCTCAAGATCGTCCGCGAACTTAGCCGCGATGCCGGTACCGATCGCAGCGTAATCGAAAAATCCCTTGCCGATTATGCGGTCTTGATGGCGCAGGGGCATGGCGATGACGATATCTCATCGTTGATCCGGCTCAAGCGCAAGGCACCACCGTGATAACGCATTGTTCACCCTCGCGCACGTAACCTTTCGCGACCTCGCGGGGCTTTCGGGCGTTTCCGTCGACGCGTTCTCACTATGATCCCCTGGTGTTGGTTCGTGATCTCCGTTCGCGCAACACTGTCGCATTCGCAACAAGGAGCCTCACCATGACTTTCTATCGACTTCCACTCCGCCTGCTACTGGGAGTGATGCTGGGAAGCGGGATTGCGTTTGCCCAGGCCATTCCTGGTCTATCGCTGGAAAATGTTCCCGGAAGCTACTCGGAGCCTGTCGCGGTGCGCGCGCCGAATGACGGTAGCGGACGCATCTTCATCGTGCAAAAGGGCGGCCAGATTCGGGTCGTGAAAAACGGTGTCGCTCTGCCCACGCCGTTTCTCACCAAAACAGTCACGACGACAAGTGAGAGCGGGCTTCTTGGCCTGGCCTTTCATCCCAACTTCGGCAAAGTCGGCTTGCCGCACAATGACGAATTCTACGTGGCCTATACGCGACCAAACGCGGACGCCCGGTTGGGTTCGACACCCGATCAGGCTATCGCACGGCACACAGTGCCAACGCTTGCTTCCGATGTCGCCAATGCATCCGGGACAATTGTACTCCGCGTGCCCGATCTCGCCTCAAACCACAACGGTGGCGATATTCATTTCGGCCCCGATGGCTATCTCTACTACTCGGTGGGCGATGGCGGCCCGCAGAACAATCCGCACGGCTTTGCCGAATGCCTGTGGAAGAAGCCTGCGGACAACAATCAGGGTTCCTGCGGCACCAACCCGAGTGGAACCCAGTATTTTCTTCTCGGCAAGATCTTGCGCATTGATGTCGACACGCGCGGTGGCGCGGTCGATGCCGAAATGTGCGGATCATCCGGCATCAGTCCGGCCGAGTACTCGATTCCGGCTGACAACCCGCACGTCGGCACCAGCAACACCTGCAACGAGATCTATCTGCACGGCTTTCGCAACCCGTGGCGTTTCAGCTTCGATCGGGCGAATGGCAACATCGTGATTGGTGATGTCGGCCAGAATAACTATGAAGAAATCACTGTGCAGGCTGCCGGAGTGGGCGGCAGTGATCATGGCTGGAGTCGTTGTGAAGGACGCCATTACTTCAATGCGTCAGGGAGTGGAACCACCTGTCCGGCGATCACGAATACCGTTGCGCCAGTGATCGAGTATTCCCACTCTGCCGGTTGTTCGGTTACTGGAGGTTTCGTGTACCGAGGTCCTTCCGCCAGCCTCAACGGCACCTATTTCTTCGGCGATGCATGCACGGGCGCGCTGTGGTACGCGACGGCAGCTGCGCCGGGGACGGTGTGGTCGCCCACGTTGCAGAATACGACCTTGAGTGTGGGTTCGGCCTATGGCTATGGCGAGGACGAAGCCGGCAATGTGTATATCGCGGAAGCAAGCGGTGCAGTGCGCAAGATCGTCTCCGATTTCATCTTCGAGGACGGGTTCGACAACTGAGCAACTGTAAAAAACGAGGTCCGGGCGCGATGGTGTCAGCTTCCGTCGCGCCACTCACTTGCGCTGGTGCAAGGCGTTGTCGCGCGCATTCCAATCAAGCCATTGCGGAATCCGCCAGCGCGAAATCAATGGCTGCGCACACCGCGGCCGCCTGCGCGGCGTTGCACTGCTCGGGTGTGGCGTCGGGACTGTCCGGATAAACCTCGGTGGTCGTCGTGTATGGCGCGTTGGTGACGCCTGCACAAAGGCCGAGTGGCTTGAATGCGTAGCGGATCACGCCCGGTGAGAAAACCTTCGAGCCGATGATTTCGCCCTTGTCGTCGGCAGGTGCGATGTGGGTCACCTTCGAAACCGCGTCGATGATCGCTTTCTGAAACTCCGGCTGCGGGCTATCGGCATCGTCGACCAGATAGAAGCCATCCGGAATTTCTTCAGATTCGGAGTCGATGCCGTCGCGTGCAGCGAGGGCAGGACGGAATTCGGACTCGTCGGTATTGGTGGTTTCATGCAGATCGATATGTACGAGTGCGTGGTCGACGATCGGTGCAACCAGTTCCATCAGAGCGGCTGATTCCTGAGCCGGGCTGTTGGGTTTGAACGAGCGATTCGGATCGACCGCATCGCGGTTCCAGCGATGGATCATCTCGTAGGCCCAGGGACTCACGCAGGGTGCGACGATCAGGTTGACCCGACCGGCGTACTCTGTCGCGTGCCGATCAAGGAATTGCAGTGCGCCGTGTACGCCACTGGTTTCATAGCCATGCACACCACCGGTGACGAGAACAATCGGAAGTTCGACATTCCAGTCGCGGCTGCGGATTGCGAACAACGGGAATTTGTCGGCGTGATAGTCGAGTCGTCCATATTGCTCCACGTCGAATCGCGCGCGCAGGCGCTCGATCAGGCTCAGCACCTCGTCCTTGTAGCTGCGCTTGGCGGATTGTTGCGCCAGCCATGCGGATTTCTCTGCAACTCCCCAGGCAACGCCGGGTGTGCCGATCGGATAGGGTGCATTGTTGCTCATGGTTTTCATCTTCCTTTGGCGATCAGGTTCCAGTGCGCAACTTTACCACCCGCGGAAAAGTGCGAGCGATTGGCCCCATCGATTGATTCACTGCAAACGCTGGAGAATGCCTGCGTCAGCAGGCATTGAGGAAGAAAATTATCCGGCCCTTGCTGATTAGAATGCCTGTTCGATTGCCGTGACTGGTATCGAGAAGCCGATGTTTTGCGCATCCTTCAGCACCATCGTATTGATGCCGACAACGCGTCCTTGCGGATCGATCAAGGGGCCGCCGCTGTTGCCAGCGTTGATTGGTGCATCAGTCTGCAGAAAAACCCGGCCATTGTCCTCGCGGAATCCCGAGAACACACCCGAGGTCACGGTGTAGGTCAATCCCGACGGATTGCCGATCGTGAACAACTGACCTCCTTGGGCAAGATCGTCCGGATCAGCCGCGACAAGAAACGGGCAATCAACGGCGTTGAGAGTGAATCTGGCAAGATCGTATCGTTCGGAGATACTGACATCGCCCACCGAAAACTCGGCGCCGTCAACAAGCGAAACCTTGAGCAGCGAGTGCTTGTACTTCCAGGTTTCGTCACGAATTTTTTTGTCGATCCTCGATCGGTAGAAGCCCGCGAGGCCATCAAACTCGGTACCGCGCTGCTTGAGGGCCTCGCGAATCCTGGCCAGATCGGTCGAGGAGGCGCCCGATTGCAGGGCTTGTCGGAATGCCGCCTGCAGACGCTGAATCTCGACCGCCAATTTCTGCTTTTGCTCGACGAAAGCAGTCTGGATCTCTCTGGAAGAGGCGACATCGCTGCGCAGTTTCTCTTCGCTGAACTCGACCACGTGCCGATTGGTGACTACGCGACAACCGGAGTCGATGATGAAGCCCGAACCCGAGGCACCCCATTCGGTCTGGATGAACACGGTTGCATTGCGCGCGCGCTCAATCTCGTTCTTTGGCCTATGAGTTACCTCGAGGCGCGCACGGATGCTGCCCGGGACTGGCTTGTTGGCCAAGTCATTGAACGTCGAATCGGTTGTCACGACGAGGGTCGGGCTGGTCGCCTGCTCGCGGCTGCCCTTGTCCCGGCCAGACGCAAGCCAGCCAAGGCCAAACAACACGACAATGCCGACAAAGAAGATGCCGATCGCAGTCAGGCTGTTGCGCTCATTACGATTGATCTTGGGTCGAGCGGCGGTCTTCAGCGCAAGATACGCCTCATGCTTGGCGACATAGATTCCGCACGACGCGCACTGCGCGGCATCGGCTTGCTCGGTTCCACACTTCGGGCATTGCATCGCGTGTCTGTCCTCCCCTGATTGTCGCTCCGGACCAGGATTTGTTTTCTGGTCCGGCCGGCATCTTCCATTGAATCACACTTGCACAATCTCCGGCCTGTCCAATTGCAGCCGCACACGGATGTTGGGATTTCGTCGGCCGCAGCCAACGTTGGGACAACCCGCAGCGCCTGAAACTTGCTGATCAATAATTTGGAGGGCACTTAGCGCGTGGAGGCTACGGCCGCTGGATCAAGCGCGCCATCTGCTCTTGGCAGCGGCATTTTTATCCTTGAAGGCATGCGCTCGAGCTGCACCCGATTCAGCATTCACATCGGTCGAGGGCGGCGCCGATAGCGAGTGCGCAGCAGATGATCCCAAAGCGAGGTGGTGACACCAAAGTTGGCCCCGGGATGGTTGTGGTGGATGTGATGGTTCGCGGCCCATTCGCGCAACCACGCGTGGCGAAATCGTCGTGCGTGCATGATGAAATGGCTCAAGCCGTAGGCGACATAGGCAAACGCGATCGCGCCAGCGAGCAGACAGGCAAGGCTGCGTGGCAAGCTCAAGGCGAACAAGGCAGTCAGGCCAAGCAGAATTGCCGAAGGCAGGAAAAACGGCAATGCGTCGTAGCCGCCGGGATTCAGATGATGGGCATCATGACCACGCCTGTACATTGAATCCGGACCATGAAATATCCAGCGATGAAACAGATATTCAATGAAGCTGAAGGCAATCAAGCCGGCCAGCACGGTGACGAAGGCGGTCAGCCAGGAACCGCGATGCAGACCAACGCCGGCCACGAGCAAGGCCGTAGCCAGACTTCCGGTGAAGGCGAATTCGAGCCAGTAGTTGGCGCGCGTCGTTGACATCCGGACGATGCCGTTCAACACCTCAACGGCCATGGCGCGCAGGGCCGCAAACGCTTCGAAGGGGCGACGCGAAATAAGCGGTTTGCGCGAATCGTTCAAAAGTAGAGTCCAGGTATACCGGTAGCCGGGTCATGACGAGGAGGAGTCCACGGCAGCGCGGCGAGGTTGCGTATTGTGACAAGTTGTCGAGCGTCCCGCCGAAATCTGTTGCTCAACAGTAAATCGCGACCAGCCTGGCAAGGTCCAACAGGAACTCTTCTGACGCGGCAATCGACACCCACCCATCGCGTCGCCGGATGATTTGAGCTCGGGCCTGAGGCATCATCGCGTTTCTTCACCTGTCGCCCGGAGCGGAACTCATGCGATTTTCACTGGTCATGCTGGCCCTGTTCGCCCTTGGCAGCGGCGAGCCCGCGATTGGCGCCGCAAAAGCCGATTCGTCGAAGAGCGGAGGCATGACGTCGGCTGTGGTGCCGGGGCCGACGCGTACCGAAGGTGATGGTCCCTATTCGCAGTTGATCTTGCGCGGCGTCACCGTGATCAACGGCACCGGCAGTCCGGCGTTCGGGCCGGCCGACGTCGTCATCGAGGGCAATCGTATCGTCGAGGTGCGCTCGGTCGGAGCGCCGGGATCGTCGATCAAGCCCGGTGATCGACCCGAGCTGAAGGCCGATGGTCGCGAAATGGATTTGACTGGCCACTATGTCATGCCAGGGCTGATTGACTTGCACGGTCATATCGGAGGCGAAGAACAAGGAGTCCCCGCCGAGTACGTCTACAAGCTGTGGATGGGCCACGGCATTACCACGATTCGCGATCCCGGTTGCGGCAACGGTATCGACTGGTGCGTCAGCGAGGAGCGTCGCAGCGCTACGAGCCAGATCACTGCGCCGCGCATTTTTCCTTACGTGTTTTTCGGTCAGGGGCGCGAGGATGAGCCGATGACCAAACCCGACGAGGCACGCAAGTGGGTGCGCGAGATGAAGGCCAGGGGCGCGGTTGGCATGAAGTGTTTCGGCTATCGCCCCGACATTCTCGAAGCGGCTTTCGACGAACTCAAGAAGCAAGGCATGCAGAGTGCCTGCCACCATGCCCAGCTCGATGTCGCGCGGGTCAACGTACTGACCACGGCGCGTTGGGGCCTGACCACGATGGAACACTGGTACGGACTGCCCGAGGCGCTGTTCGACGGCCGCACCGTGCAGGACTACCCGGCCGACTACAATTACAACAACGAAGCCGACCGCTTCGGCCAGGCCGGCCGTCTGTGGGCGCAGGCCGCGACTCGGGGTAGCGAGAAATACGAGGCCGTCATCGAGGAACTGCTTTCGCTCGATTTCACGATCGATCCGACCTTCACGATTTATCTGGCGGCGCGCGATCTCATGCGCGCACGCCGCGCCGACTGGCATGACGAATACACGCTGCCTTCACTTTGGCAGTTCTACACACCGAATCGGGATAATCACGGCAGTTTCTTCTTCGATTGGAGCACCGAGGACGAAGTCGCCTGGCGCGGCAATTACCAACGCTGGATGGATTTCGTCAACGACTACAAGAATCGAGGCGGCCGTGTCACGGTCGGCTCGGATTCCGGGTTCATCTACCAGCTCTATGGCTTCGGCACGATCCAGGAACTCGAACTGCTGCGCGAGGCCGGCTTCCATCCGCTCGAAGTAATTCGATCGGCCACCTTGAGTGGTGCCGAAGTGCTGCGCGCAGACGATCGCATAGGCTCGGTCGAACCGGGCAAGCTTGCCGATATCGCAGTGCTGACTGAAAATCCGCTGGCCAATCTCAAGTCGCTGTACGGCACCGGTCACATCAAGCTTGATGCGCAAGGCACGTTGAGTCGCGTCGGCGGCGTCAAATACACGATCAAGGATGGCATCGTCTATGACGCCAGGAAGCTGCTCGCCGATGTGCGCAAGATGGTTGCGGATGACAAGGCGAGGCGCGGGATTACCGCGTTGCCGCAACCGTGATTGAATGACCGGACCCCGCATTTTCTCGTAATCCAGGCGGTGTTCAAACGTCGCGTGACTGGTAAGGTGGGGCCCGCTCCTAACAAACTTGTCAGACGTGCATTGCGCAACCAGCATCAAACGGGAGTGCGCTGAAGCCAATCCGATTTGCATCGGCGATCTTGAGAGTCTGGAATGACCGTTGTTCGCTGTTCGCAGAAATTATTCAAGCGCCTACGCCCGACCCCTGCTGCGCAGGAGCCATCAGCGGGCGACAATCCGTTGGGAGAATGGTGCGCCGATGTCGATTTCATCGACCGCGAGCCGTTCGTCGTGGTGATGAATGCCATCACCGGCGCGATCCTTGTCCTGCCAGGCCGTGCAGCCGATCTGAAACGTCTGCACACCAGGGCCGCGGAACAGTTGGCTGTGCTTTTTTCCGCTTGCGGTATCAACAACGCGTTGTCAGGTCGCGAACTCGAAGCATGGGAGCAGCCGCCCGTGTACACGCGCAACAGAAATCGCAGCCTGGTCGCATCCATGAACCAAAGGAAATTCGAGGCATGGACACAGTTTGGATACAACGGCCAGACGGCTTTGGAGGTTGCACTTCGCATGCTGGAAACACCTTTCTCACGCAAGGAACTTGGGCGCGATTTCCATTACGCCGCCGACTTGTTGCGTAATCACCTCTTGCCCTCAGCCACGGTGGTTCAGCTCTTTCCGACGCGAAGACAGAACCCTTGAAGGTTTAATCCAATTCCGTTCGTGCCGAGTTGAGCCTGTCCTGAGCTTGATGAACGAGACGAGGAAGGCTGGTTGCTGCAATCTTGAACAACGGAGACGAAGGGGTCCGACGCCGTTCGCTGCACCCGCAGTGCGCGGCATAGGCCAAGGACTTGAATCGATATCCTGGATCAAAAACAGAGTCGCTGGACCCCTGCCTGCGCAGGGGAGACGGAGAGCGCGGGGTAAAGACTCCTCCTTGAAGGGTGATGGCGTGACGTTTGTATACGTTTCCGCACCCCTCTCTGCCAACTACCCATCACTCGTCACCCCTGCGCAGGCAGGAGTCCAATGCCCTTGGTTGTTGAATGGCCGAGACTGCCGGATTTTACCTAGCGAAGTTCACGCCGCAGGATCTTGCCGACCGCTGATTTCGGCAGGCTGTCGCGGAACTCGATCACCTTGGGCTGCTTGTAGCCGGTCAGGTTCTTCCTGCAGTGAGCGCGCAGATCTTCCTCGCTCAAGTCCGGTTTGCTGCGAACGACGACAAGACGTACCGCTTCTCCGGTTTTATCATCAGGCATGCCGACGGCAGCGGCCTCAAGCACGCCGGGGTGTTGCCCGACGACATCTTCAACCTCATTTGGATACACATTGAAACCCGACACCAGGATCATGTCCTTGCGTCGGTCGAGGACGTAGTAGTAGCCGTGCTCGTCAGCGCGGGCGATATCGCCGGTGCGGAACCAGTCGCCATCGAAGAATGCGTTGGCCGTCTCCTCCGGCTGGTTCCAGTAGGCCTGGGTCATTTGCGGGCCACGCGCGCACAGCTCACCGGCTTCGCCGACGCCGACGACCTTGCCCTGCTCATCGCGCAGGCTGATTTCAACCTCGGCTATGGCCATGCCGATCGAGCCGACCGGATTGGTGCCATCAATCCGATTCCAGGTTATCGCCGCGGCAGTCTCCGACAGTCCGTAACCCTCGATCACCGGTCGGCCGGTGACCGCGAGCCAGCGCTCGGCAGTGCCGCTGCGCAGGGCGGTTCCGCCTTGCAGGCACAGTTTGAGATTCGAGAAATCGAGCGACGCAAAATCGGGATGGTTGAGCACGGCGTCGTACAGGGTGTTCACGCCCGAAAAGAACGCAGGCTTCAATGTTGCGAATGTCTTGACCAGCGCGGGTATATCGCGCGGATTGGTGATCAGGACCGAATGGAAACCGTGGGTCAGGTTGAAGATCAGATTGCTGTACGCGGCGATGTGATAGATCGGCAGGCAGACCAGCACGGAATCCTCGCCCCGATCGAGCGCGCGCCCAAGCCATTGCTCAGCGGCGGCAACATTGGCGACGATGGCGGTGTGCGGAAGGATGGCCGCTTTCGCCAAGCCCGTGGTGCCGCCGGTATATTGCAATTGCGCGGTGTCGCTGGCGCGGGCAGTGGACGCCACGCGCGGCAGAGTCGCTCCGCGAGTCAGTGCCTTCGGCCAGCGCACAGCCCCGGCGATGGCAAACGGCGGAATCATCTTTTTCACATGTTTCAAGGTGAAATCGACGATCATCGACTTCGGCCAGCCGAGCATGTCGCCGACGCGCGTAGTGATGACCTGGCGGACCTCGGTACCGGCCAGCGCCTCGACCGCAACCGCGCCGAAGTTGTCGAGCACGACGAGGACGGTCGCGCCGGAATCCTTGAGCTGATGATGCAGTTCGCGCGCCGTGTACAACGGATTGACCAGGACGGCGATGAGGTCGGCTCGCAAGACCCCGAGCAGGGCGATCGGATACTGCAGCAGGTTCGGCAACATGATCGCCACGCGTTCACTGGCTTCGAGACCGAGTGCGTGGCGCAGGAAGGCGGCGAAATCTGCACTGAGCCGATCGATATCGGCATAGCTCACACTGCAACCGAGGTTACTCGCCGCGGGTCGACCGGCGTTGCGTTTGCAGGATGCAATGAGCATCTGTGCAATGGTCTGGCCATTGTCAAAAGCATCGCTTGCGACATTGACGAAATCAGTCTGACTCAGGCTGGAGGCCACGTTGCTGCCGAAAGGTTTCATCTGCTTTCCCCCTGTTCCTCGTATGCGCCAAATCGGCACTCGGCTCGACCATAGCGAAAGCCGGCGTCACTGGATAGCGTCGCCGCGCTTGCGAAGGTGTTTCGTGATCTCGTGTCGATCGGGTGAGTCAGCCGGACATGGGGCCACCGATCTCCGAAAACCTCAGGCGTGCGCGTTGAAACAGGAAAATCGTGGGCCTCGACCGTCACAGGAAATGGCTCGCAGTAAATTTCACGGTTCTTCCATTTTTCTCCGCTGGCCGATTGACTGAGTGTCATCGGCTACTCAAACGGCAGCGTGATCCGCTGGATCCGCTCCAATAGCGCTCCGGAACTGGCACTGCCGCCGAAGTTGGGGGTTTCGGCGAACCAAGGCAGCCGTTACGGCACGATCGGTAGGATGCAGCAAATTTCTGGCCATTGGCTTTACACGGCTGGCCTCGGCGGTACACCGCCCCGTTCCTTTTGCGCGCATCCGCTGTGGCTGCTCTGGCCTTCAGGGCGGATCGAGTAGCCGGATCCAGGGCGCGTGCAACGCCTATCCAAGCGCCAATGGCGGCATCTTTCATGCTGGCTTCGTTTGATTGGGGCGGGTCGTCACTTCAAATAGTATTCGCGCTGGGCTTCGGGTTCGGATGATGCCGCGTCATTCGGAATAACTCAGGGAGCCGCCGGTTCCGAATCCCGGTGTGGGCAATTGAGCCAGTAGCGTGCACGGATATCACCCGTTTCAGCCGTTGTTTGACGGCGTCGCGCCGCGCTAAATCGCTGCCGATTCAGCTGCAAAAGATCGAAAAACGCCATATGAGTCAAAGACTTGACAACTCCTTGACAACTCCTTGAGAGGTACTGAAGAACTTCCGTCTCTCCGCGATGCATCGTCGTGCTCCTCGCAACCTTTGAGCGGAGCAGCGACATGCGGAAATTCCATCACTCATGGCTGACAGGCTTGGCGCTACTGATCCTGTCGACCGGTGCAATCGCATCGGACGTCGATGATCAGTTCTATGCAACAACCGATGGCGTCGTCATATCACTGACTGTGCAAGACGATGGCAAGATCATTTTTGGC
>JBBRBU010000040.1:0-36919 GCA_038205505.1 Lysobacterales bacterium
AGTGCCCAGACTTCTTCGCGCACCGGATGATCGTGAGTGTCGATCACGTAGTCGCCATAATCGCTGTGTCCGGCCAGATGAATCTGCCAGATCTTCTCGGCCGGCAGGGCTGCGACGTAGGCATCAGCGTCGTAGCCGTGATTGCGCGAACTGACATAGATGTTGTTGACATCGAGCAAGATGCGACAGCCGCTGCGGCGCGCGATCTCGCTCAGGAACGCCGCTTCTTCCATCTCGGCGTTGGCGAAACTGACATAGGTGGAAACATTTTCGATGAGGATTTCCCGACCGAGGAACTCCTGCACCTGACCGATGCGCGAAACAACATGCGCGATGGCTTCTTCGGTATAGGGCAATGGCATCAGATCATGACTGTTGATGCCGCCATTCGCGGTCCAGCAAAGATGGTCGGATATCCAGATCGGTTCAATATCTCTCGCGAGCTGTCGGAGTTCGTGCAGATAAGCGAGATCCAGCGGATCGGTACTGCCGATCGACAGCGATACACCATGCATGGCCAACGGATAATGCGCGCGAATGGCATCGAGATAGTGCCGTGGCTTGCCGCCGGCGACCATGAAATTCTCGGAGATGATCTCGAACCAGTCGACCGCGGGCTTCTCGTCCAGGACGGAATCGAAGTGTTCGGTGCGTAGCCCAAGTCCATAACCATGCCAAGGCCGAACGACCGGGGTTGTGGCCCCGGTCGCCGGCGCACGCACTACTTGCGCGCTATCAAGCATTACGACTTTGCGGTGCCGCCGACATCAGTGCAGGTGCTGGCCGGAATCGAAACGAAGCCCTGGCCCTTGCAGCTGCCTTGCCCCTTGCAGGCATTGTCGGCTGTCTTGCAATCATTGTGGCCCTTGCAGGCGTTCGCGCCGTAGCACTTTACGTTGTCTGCATGATCGGCCATGGCCATCTTGGCACCACTATCCATCTTGCCACCCATGGCGGTACACGCGTCCGAAGTCGTCGCGACGAAGCCCTGGCCCTTGCAGCCGCCCTCGCCCTTGCAAGCATTTGCTGCCGTCTTGCAGTCGTTGTGGCCCTTGCACGAGTTGACGCCCATGCAGTGGCCGACTTCGGCCTTCGCTGCCGTTCCGGCCGCATTGGCAGGAACTGAAACACTGGCCAAGCTTGCTGCGACGAGAGCCAGGCTGAGTCCGGAAAGACCGGTAGTAATATTGTTCATTTCTTGTTCTCCAGGAATTATGTGAGTGAAGCGATTGGTGGAATGACCAAGCAAAACTGCGATGCGCCTCGATGCGCATCGACTTGCGACATCAGTAAGGCAATGCAACCGTCAGGGCGAACACGCATGACACTAGACCCTGTCCGATTGTGCTTCCTTTCACGATATGCGAAAACCAGAATCCGCATGTCGGAACGAGTCGATCCAAAGTGGCGCTGCAATCGTTGATTCATTGAAAGCCTTCCGGCACCGGCCGTGCTCAACCTGAGGAAGATCGCCAGATCTCGCTCAGACCGATCATGATGTTCAGGGAATCGACCTGAACCAGAGCGCCGAGTTGCTCGCCACATTCATTGTTACGATCAAGGCTGCAGAAAAGATGCACATGAACAAACCGTGCAACAGCTTGAGTCTTCCGATGAACTCGAGGGCCGACACGGATCGTGCAAGGATCCGCGAAGTCGGCTCGCCCCCAGCGGTGGAGATTCTCGATCTGCTGGAGCATGAAACCGAGCCTGCCCCGGTCAACCAAAAACAATACCCGGCCGGCCGTTGTCCGGGCTACCGGCGGACCAGGTCAGGCGAATTTCACGCCCACGAGATGGCGCCATTCGATCAGCAACGCAGCGATTGATTTCATCAGGCCATCTCCTTGATACAGTCGGAAAAAGCGAGGCGAACCGAACGAGTCAGCTCGACCGGAAGCTGACAGTAAGGCAACTCAGGGTGCTGCGATCGTCGTTCGGTGAATCATCGGCCTGAAAGATTCGCCCGATTCAGTCTTGCCGGGAATGATCGCTTCAACATCGGCGACAGCCTCGCCCATCGCGCGTTTCCAATGCTCCTCGATGGCATCGAAATCCGCATCGCTTCTGGCCAGCATGACCAGCGACCCCTTACCAAGTGGAACCTCCCTACCCTGCATCCCGTCATGGCTGAAGTCAGTGGCCTGGGTCGATGGTTTATCGACGACATAGACGACACTGACCGGCCCGTCATGATCGGGCATGACCATATGCACACTCTTGTACGGCCCTGCCGGACATTCGTGCACATAGTGGATACCTTCCGGCACCGACGCGAGCGTGACGCCACGAGCCGCGAAAGCTGCCATGACATCGTGCATCGGGATCTGATCCTGAGCATCTGCTGCGTTGACGACATGTTTGTGCAAGTGCGCTACCACGAGGCCGGCCAATGCCGGCATCCCGGCTTGCGGCCGCTGAATTGAAACCAGCGCGACCACAATGGACGCCGCCGCGGCAACAATCAGTGCTGCAAAACTCCGCTTGCGATTGCGAAACACCTGACGCGACTCGGTAGTCTGCGCGAGGATTACGCGATCAGCGAGATTGGCTGGCACGGGAATGCGCAGCGCCCCGCGGATCCTGTCTTCGAATTCACCAGCCACCCTGTGCGCCGAAGCGCAGCGCGGACACTCTTCGCGATGTGCGACAAAGGAACCCAGTGTGCTGGCCGGCTCGCTACCGAGCCGTCGTCGGAATTCAAGGCAATTCATAGTTCACTCACCTCGGCAGACTGGTCTTCGAACCCCAGTTGCCCTTTCAGCTTCTGCCGCGCCCGGAATAGTTGGGTCATCACGGCCGCTTCACCAAGGCCCAACTGTTCCGCAATTTCGGAACAACTGAGACCACCAAGGACCTGCAGGACAAGCGGTTCCCTGTATTTCGGATCCAGCTTGGCCATGGCCGCGCGCAGGACGGATTCTTCAGCGCGCCGCTCCGGCGTGGCTTGCGGATCCGGCAGGTCAAGATCATCGATGTCATCTGACGGCATCGCCTTGCGCTCGAACAATCGCGCATGTTCACGGCGCAGGATCGTAATCAGCCAGGCCTTTGCCGCGCCAACTTCGCGCAATTTGTCGAGCGCACGCCAGGCACGCAGGAACGTGTCCTGGACCAGATCCTTGGCCAAGGCATCCTGACCGCATAGCCAAAACGCATAGCGGTACAAGTCCGTGGAGTGTCCACGAACAAGGGCCTCGAACTGGTGCTGACGGCTGCTCATGGACTCAGAGACCGGCTTCATTGCAAATTCCTTGCAGCAGTGACCGCGTGATTGTCCGTTTGTCCACGACGGATGGCCGGGATGCGGAGAAGACTAGCGCAGCCAGGGCTCCATCCGCATGGTCCGTGCAAGCACAGGCTTCGAGGCCCAAGCTGACGGCAATTGGCGTTCGCGTCGCTGATCTCCCCGGGCCAGTGGTAGGCTTCGAGCCAACCCACGATGCACCCGATGCATGAACCTGATTCTCGTTCGCCATGGCAGCTCCGACTTTGCCCCAGGGCTCTGCCTGGGCCAAGCCGACCTTCCGCTCTCGACGCGCGGTTTCACCGATGTCCAGCAGCTGGCAGCAACCTGGAATGGCCCGCCACCCCGGTTCCTGTTTTGCAGTGATTTGCGTCGCGCCCAGCAAACAGCCCAGGTATTCGCAGCCGCGTTTGCGACTGAACCCCTGATCGATCCGCGCCTGCGCGAGATCGATCATGGCCGCTGGAACGGGCGAAACTGGCACGAGATCATGCAGTCCGAGCCCGACAGCTACCGGCATTGGCTCGACAACTGGGTCATCCAGGAGGCGCCGGATGGCGAAAGTTTTGCCGATGTGCTGCGCCGAACCGGTGCCTGGCTGGCAGCCTTGATCGGCTCTACTGCCCAGGACGATTGCGTGCTTGCGATTGCCCACGCCGGATCGATTCGCGCCTTGCTCTGCCATGCGCTGGGACTCCCACCCGGCCGTGCCCAGGCAATCGGCATCGATACGTCTCGCGTCTCGTGCTTGCGCCATGCAAGCGGTCAGTTCGACGTGCGTTACATCAACGCGACCCGGTTTGAGGCCGATTGAATCGAAGGCGTTGTTGGCCCGGCCAGGGGATGCATCGGCTAAGATAGCGACTGAGTAATCCCGGAATTGACGACATGACCTTCTCGCAACCTCAACGCCTTGGCATCTTCATCGTTCTTGCCCTTGTCATGGCGGGTACGCGCATCAATCACTTCAGTGCGCTTCCAGATGCCTCGTGGGCCGTCTTTTTCGTGGCTGGCTTCTATCTGCGTGGCTCGCTGCGCTGGGCATTTCCGGCCCTGATGGCGCTTGCCGTGGCGATCGATTTCTTGGTTATCAGCAGTCAGGGACTGAGTTTCTGGAGCCACTACTGCATGTCGGCCGCGTACTGGTTCCTGATTGCAGCGTATGCGGTGATGTATTTCGGCGGCGGCTTTCTGCGCGCGCAGATGCGGGGTCACGGCCTGCGCGCACTCGGCCAGCTTGGCTTGAGTTTCGTCGCCGCAGTCAGCCTCTGCTTCATCATTTCCAATGGCAGTTTCTATTGGCTCAGCGACAGTGTGGCTTCGCCGAGCATGAACGGCTGGATGCAGAACATGGCCGATTGGTATGCGCCCTATCTGAGCACGAGCACGATGTATCTGTGCGTCGCCGTTGCCGCCCATGTCATCGTCGCGCGTTGGCTGCGCTTGTCGGACGAGCAAGACGCCGCGCAAAGCCAGCGTGGGTAATCGGCTTTCCCGGATCTATACGCGAACCGGCGACGACGGCAGCACCGGCCTCGGCGATGGATCGCGCGTCGGCAAGGATTCACTGCGCGTCTGTGCGTACGGCAATGTCGATGAGCTGAACAGTTCGATCGGTGTCGTTCTCGCCTGCGAAATTCCGGCCGAGGTTCGCGAGACGCTGATCCGCGTCCAGCACGAATTGTTCAATCTCGGCGGCGAGCTGTGCATTCCGGGCATGGCCCTGGTCAATGACAGTGATATCGACCGCCTCGAAATGGAACTCGATGGCTTCAACGAGGATTTGCCGGTGCTCAAGGAATTCATCCTGCCCGGTGGCGGCATGGCCGCTTCACAGTGCCATCTTGCGCGCACGATCGCGCGTCGCGCGGAACGCGGCGTTGTCGAACTTTCGCGCGAGGAAGCCGTGCGCAGCGAAGCGATTCGCTACCTCAATCGGCTATCCGATCTGCTGTTCGTGATTGCACGCGTACTCGCGCGGGCTTCGGCTCAGGGCGAAGTGCTCTGGCAACACGAGCGTGTCAAGCGCTGATCCGGAGCCACGCATGAAGGTCTCGGTCTATACGAATGCGGATTGCCTCGAGCACGAACCCGGACCGGGTCATCCCGAATCGCCATTGCGCTTGAAAGCGGTACTGCGCGCACTTGATGACACGGGTTGCGCGGCGACCGTGCGTTTCGACTCGCCAAAAGCGACAAGGGAGCAACTCGCGCGGGTACACCTCCCGGCCATGCTCGATGCGCTGTTTTTGGCTGCACCTGTACAAGGTCGGGTTTTCCTCGATGCCGATACTGCAATGTCGCCGCGTTCGCTCGACGCCGCGCTGTGCGCAGCCGGCGCCGTTTGCGCTGCCGTCGATGGCGTGTTTTCCGACTCCGGTCGTCGCGCCTTCTGCGCAGTGCGACCGCCAGGACATCACGCTACGCATGACACACCCATGGGATTCTGCCTGTTCAACAACGTCGCAGTCGGCGCCGCCCATGCTTTGGCAACGCAGCCGATCGAGCGCGTCGCGATCGTCGATTTTGATGTCCATCACGGCAATGGCACGGCTGATATCTTTCACGCCGATCCGCGCGTGATGTACGCATCGACACACCAGTCACCACTGTATCCGGGCACCGGCACCGCATCAGAGCGCGGTGCCGGCAACCTCGTCCACGTGCCATTGGCCGCGGCCTCGGGATCAAGCGAGTTCCGCGAAGCGTTCACTTCGCGCATCCTTCCCGAACTGGATCGCTTCGCGCCACAACTCATCATGATTTCGGCCGGGTTCGATGCGCATCGACTCGATCCGCTGGCCAACCTCAACCTCGATGCTGAGGATTTTGCCTGGGTCACCGAACAGCTTGTCGCGATCGCCGATCGACATGGCCAAGGTCGAGTCGTTTCGTCGCTCGAAGGCGGCTACAGCCTGACAGCCCTTCACGAGTCGACGATTGCCCACGTCAACGCCTTGTCAGGCACAGGGCCCGGGGCGCAAGCATTCTCCGGCACCCCTAGGCGCTGAAGCATTGCAGCCGAATGCCCAGTGACTCGCTGTATGGGTTGAATGGCGTGAAGCAGTACACTTGCCCAACTTGAGCCTTGGCGAATCCACCATCGTGCTGCTTCCGACCCTTCGCATTCCCCGCCGCCGCGCGATCCCTGCCGCCATCGTCTTGATCCTGTCCGCTCCCGTCTGGGCGCTGGAACCGTCACCGGCCTGCCCGATCGGCACCCTGGTGTGCAACAAACCAGCCCTGGATTGGTCGTTGTGCAAGAAAAGTGATCTGCTGGATTTTTACGTTGCTGACTTGCCGACCAGCGGCGAGCGCACCATGGCCGACACCGAGATCAAGGGCAATCAAACCCACTCGAGCGACGGTGAGAATTATGTGCTCGAAGGCGACGCCAGCATCCAGCAACTCGATCAATTGATTCGCGCCGATCGATTTACCTACGCGCGGACCTCGACGCAATGGACGGCCGAGGGCAGTGTTCGCTACCAGGATCGCGACATCCTGATGTCGGCCAGCGACGCCAGAGGCACGACTGATCCGAACCAGGCCACGGTCACCAACGTCCGCTATCAATTGCTTTCCTCACGCGGAAATGGCCGAGCTGCCTCGGCGAAGGTTGCCGACAGCGAGCACGCCACGCTGGATCAGGCGACATTCTCGACCTGCCCGCTCGATTCACCAGGCTGGGAATTCCGCGCCGACCATATTGATCTCGACCAGGCGAATGGCGTCGGCCGCGCCCGAGACATGACCTTCCGCATCGGCGACGTGCCGGTTTTCTGGTTGCCCTACGCGAGCTTTCCGCTCGATGACCGGCGCAAGTCAGGCTTCCTCTATCCGACCATTGGCTACAGCAATCAGCGCGGCATCGATATTTCCGCGCCGTATTACCTCAATCTCGCGCCGAACTACGATGCAACGCTGACGCCGCGTTTGATGACCCAGCGCGGCCTCATGATGGGCGGTCAATTCCGCTACCTGACCGGCTCTAGCCGCGGCACGGTCGAAGCCGAGTGGCTGCCGAACGATCGCGACACCGACCGCCGTCGAAGCCTGATCCATTGGGATGACGTTACCCGCTTCAACAGCAACTGGGGCGCGAGCGTCAATATCAACAGCGCCTCCGACGATCGCTATTTCGAGGATTTCGGACGCAGTCTCGATATAGCCGCGACCACCCTGCTGCCGTCTAGCGCGTATTTGCACGGCCAGGGCAGTTGGTGGAAGGCGCGGATCGGGGGCGATGAATACCAGATCACCGATCCGACCCTGCCGAACTCGGTCGAACCGTATCGACGCCTGCCGCGAGCAACCTTCGATGCCGACCATGCATTGCTGGGCGACCTCGAAGCCGGGCTGCGCTCCGAGTACGTCTCGTTCCAGAAGGACAATGCGGTCGACGCGCGTCGCCTGGACTTGTATCCGTATCTCTCCTATCCGATGGAGGCGGCGGCATGGTTCGTCCACCCCGAAATCGGCTTTCGCTACACGAGCTACCAGATTGATCGCGACACCGACAAATCACCGCATCGCGGCACGCCGATCGCCAGTGTCGATGCCGGCCTGCGCTTCGAGCGCGCGCTGGATTTTGGTGGCAGCGGCTTTACCCAGACTTTGGAGCCACGGCTTTACTACCTGCGCGTTCCATATCGCGACCAGGACAATCTGCCCCTGTTCGACACTCAGGAGGTACCGTTCAGCTTCGGCCAGTTGTTCCGCAGCAACCGCTTCGTCGGTGCTGATCGCCAGATGGATGCGAATAACCTGACCATCGCCCTGACCTCGCGCCTGATCGAAGACAGCACGGGCACCGACCGTGTCACGGCAAGCATTGGTCAGATACGCTATTTCGATGATCAGCGCGTGCAGTTGCCGGGTCGCACCGATACTGACTTCAGTGGCTCGACCTATGTCGGCGAACTCGACCTGCGCATCAACGACCGCTGGCGCGCGACATTCTCGAACCAGTGGAATCCGAACTCGGACCAGACCGATCTCTCTGCCGTCGGCATCCAGAACCGGTTCGGCCAGGAGGGCGTATTCAATCTTTCCTACCGCTTCCGCAGAAATCTGCTCGAACAAGCCGACGCGTCGGTGCTGATCCCGCTGAATCCATCATGGCGACTGGTTGGACGATGGAACTACTCGATGTTCGATCGCAGGACCCTGGAAGTATTTGCCGGTATCGAGCATGACAGTTGCTGCGTCGCTTGGCGCCTGCTGGCGCGGCGCTATGTGCACAACATCGAACGTGACATGAGCAATGGCCTGTACTTCGAGGTCGAATTCAAGGGCGTCGGCTCGATCGGCCAGAAGACCGGTGATTTCCTGCGCCGTGCTATTCTTGGCTATCGATGATTCCGGCTCCCGGGATGGCTCCAACGCCCCGGATCCGGTCAGTCGGCGTACTTTTTGTTAACGCCGTTGGTATCGCATCCCCTTACAATCCAGCCCCGTTTCCTTCCGGCTCCTGCGGACTCTCCATGCGCATGAACAAGCTGCTAGTTTCCCTGATCCTGCTATTCGTCCTTGGCGCGCCCGTCGCCCAGGCCCAGATGATGCCCACTGAAAAGCTCGATGGCATCGTCGCCGTTCTCGACAGCAACGTGATCCTGCAAAGCGAACTGGATCGCCAGGTTGGTCTGGTTACCGCCCAGTACGCCAACAATCCGCAACAGTTGCCGCCGCGCGCCGAACTCGAGCGGCAGGTACTCGAACGCATGATCATGAACAAGCTTCAGATCGCCCGCGCCGACGATACCGGGATCAAGATTTCCGATGCCGAGGTCGACGAGACGCTGGGCCAGATCGCCGCGCAGAACAAGATGCAACTTGACCAGTTGCGTCAGGCGATCGCCCAGCAGGGCATGTCATGGGAACAGTTTCGCGGCAATGTGCGCGAAGAGTCCCTGATCCAGAAACTGCGTCAGCGCGTCATCCAGAGCCGCGTCCAGGTCAGCGACACCGAAATCGACCTGCTGCTCAAGAGTGGTGGCGTCAAGCGCGGACAACTGCACCTTGGACACATCCAGATCACTCTTCCGGAAGGTGCCAGCGCCGATCAGATAGCCGCAGCACAGGCCAAGGCCGATGACGTGAACCAACAGCTGCGCAACGGCATGGATTTCGCAGCGGCGGCAATCCGCTATTCAGATGCTCAGAACGCGCTCGATGGCGGCGACCTTGGCTGGCGCGGTTACGACGAAGTACCGACCGCATTCTCCGAGTTGGCCGACAAGCTGCAGCCGGGCGAAGTGGCTCCGCCTGTTCGCGGCCCGAACGGATTTCACATCATCAAGTTGATCGAACGCCGCGAGCCCGCATCCGATCTGGTCACCGAGTATCACGCGCGCCACATTCTTATCCGGCTCTCCGAGATCGTCAGCGCGGCTCAGGCTGAAAAGAAGGTTCGGGATTTGCGCGATCGAATCGTCGCCGGCGAAACCTTCGCCAAGCTGGCCAAGGAATATTCGAATGACACCGCAACCGCCAATCTCGGCGGTGACATGGGCTGGTTCGTGCAGAACGGATACGGCGGCAAGATCGCCGGCGTCCTGCAAAGCCTCAAACCCGGGGAGATCAGCGAACCATTCGAGAGCGACGCCGGCTGGCACGTACTTGAACTCCTCGATACCCGCACCGAAGACAAAACCGACGAAGCCGAACGCAACAAGGCGCGCCAGACCCTTGGCACACGCAAGGCGGAAGAGGAATACGGAAGTTTTCTGCGCCAGATGCGCGCCGAAGCGTATATCGAAATCCGCCTGCCGGGAGCCGACAGTGCTGCCGGAAAAGCTGGCTGATCGACCACGGATCGCGCTGACTGCCGGCGAACCTGCCGGCATCGGCCCGGAATTGATTGCTGGTCTCATCGCAGATGATTTCGCTGCCGACCTCGTCGTGATCGGCAATAAAGGGCTGCTCGCCGAACGTGCGCTGGCAGCCGGCCACGACATCAAGCTTGTCGACTACATCCGCGGCCAGAGTCGACGCGCGAGTGGAGAACTCGCCGTTATCGATATCGAATTGGCAGCGCCGTCGATCGCCGGTCGGCTCGACCCGCGCAATGCCAGACACGTTCTCGATGTTCTCGAACGTGCAGCTGTCGGTGCGCAGAGCGGTGAATTCGACGCGGTTGTCACCGCCCCCTTGCACAAGGCCGTGATCAACTATGCCGGTGTGCCGTTCTCGGGCCATACCGAATTTTTCGCCGAACGTGCCGGCTGCGCGGTGGTGATGATGCTGGTCGCCGGGTCGCTGAGGGTTGCCCTGGCCACGACCCACCTGCCCTTGTCAGCCGTACCCGCAGCAGTCACCCGAATCGGCCTCCTCAATACGCTGCGCATCCTGCATCGGGATCTGTGCCGGCGTTTCGCCATCGAGGCTCCGCGGATTGCGGTTCTCGGACTGAATCCGCATGCGGGTGAAGGCGGCCATTTGGGCTTCGAGGAGATCGAGACAATCACCCCGGTCCTCGAACAATTGCGTGACGAAGGCTTGACCCTGATCGGCCCGATGCCGGCGGATACCGCCTTTGTGCCGAAACACCTCGACAATTTCGACGCCGTGCTGGCGATGTATCACGATCAGGGGCTGCCCGTGCTCAAGCACGCCGGTTTTGGGCACGCCGTCAATGTCACGCTCGGCCTGCCCTGGATACGTACCTCGGTAGATCATGGAACGGCGCTGGATCTCGCCGGCACGGGCCGCGCAGATGCGGGCAGCCTGCGTGCCGCCCTCTCCCTCGCCATCGAACTGGCTGAGCAGCGGAACACGTCCGCGCGCTGAGCCGTCAGACCTTGCGCTGGCGCCAGGGATGAAATTCCAGCACCAGGGCGATGGCGAGCAGGACCAGGGCGAAGCCGACCGCGCCGGCGACTGTCAGGTGCTCATGCAGGAACAACGCTCCCCAGATCTGCGCGAATACCGGCACCAGGAACGTGTTGGTCACCGCCTTCTCGCTGCCAACATCACTGATCAGACGAAAATAGAGCACATAGGCGAGACCGGTGCAGACAAGGCCGAGCACGAGCAGGCTTGCGATCACGCCGGGCTCCGGCCACGTGCTCGGAACGCTCCACAGTCCCAGCGGCAAAATCACGATTGCCGCGCCGAGCTGACTGGAGCCAGCCAGTACCAATGGATTGACACTTGCATGACGCTGGCGAATGAACAACGAACTGTAGGCATACAAGGCCGAGGCGACGAAACACAGGCCAATCGCGATCAGGGTCTGCTGGTTCATGCCGAGGCTGCCGTATCGCGCCAGCACGCCCACACCGATCAGTCCGACCACGACACCGATTCGCTTTGACCACGATGGCTTCGAGCGCAACATGATCGAGGCCATGACCACGGTGAGCAGCGGCACGGTTGCATTGATCACCGCCATGTAGCCCGCCGGCAGACTGCGTGCGGCATAGGCGAAACAAAGGAATGGCAGCGCCGCGCTGATCGTGCCCAGCAACATCCAGGCTCGCCACTGCCGGCGCAGATCGAGTGAACGCCCGAGCAGACGTAGAACAAAGACCAGCATGATCGCTGAAAGCACGATGCGGATCGCCGCGGTGAACGGCGCGCCGACGACTGGGACAGTGATGCGCTGGAAGAGGAACGAAGCGCCCCAGATCATTCCGAGCAGCAGCAGGCGGATCAGCGAAGGAAGTGGCATGCAGGTCTCAGTCCAGAAGGTCGCAGTCGTCAGCTCAGAATGCTGCATCAAGATCGTGCATTTTACGATTGCCGGCGCCCTGCGGATACGCAAGCCTGCCTAGTGGGGTGCTTCGCACTCGACGGCACCTCCGAGGACATCGGACAGCGCCTGATCCGGACTTGATCCGGGAGCACATCACTGGCATTCGCCGGCGGCGTTGCATCCGCTTGAAAGGGCTACCAGCCTTCCTGCGCAAAGACGCGTTGCAGGCTAATCGCCAGAGGCTGGCTGAAGGTTCGGCAAGAGCGAAGCACATCATCAGCTTCTCGCGTAACCTAGCGGGCCTCGCTGCATTACCCGATGGTTGCCAGTCGCCGTGACCCGATTTTCCGAACGATTCGCCGATGCGCCCCACGTTACGCGCAAGCGTTTCGGTCAGCACTTCCTGCACGACGAGGAGATCATCTCGCGCATCGTTCAGGCATTCGCGCCCAAGCCCGGTCAGCGCATCGTCGAGATCGGTCCCGGCGAGGGTGCGATCACCCTGCCGATGCTGCGCAAGGCCGGCAAGCTGACATTGATCGAACTCGATCGTGATCTGGTGCCCAGAATCCGGTCACGCTGCGAAGGCATCGGCGAAGTCGAAATCATCAACGCCGATGTGCTCAATGTCGATCTTGGCGAGCTCGCCGGCGATGGCGAGAAACTTCGCATCATTGGCAATTTGCCCTACAACATTTCCTCGCCGATCCTTTTTCATTGCATCGGTCATCTCGATTCAATCGAGGACATGGTCTTCATGTTGCAGAAGGAGGTCGTCGATCGCATGGCCGCTGCTCCGGGCAGCAAGGTCTATGGCCGCCTCAGCGTGATGCTGCAGTTGGCCTGTCGAGTCGAGCCCTTGTTGCCGGTGCCGCCCCATGCTTTTCGGCCACCACCAAAGGTCGATTCCGCCGTCGTCCGGCTTTCTCCATTGCCGCGAGCTCAACGCCCAGTCGAGCACATGGGCTTGATCGCGCAGCTGGTCCGCGCCGCGTTCGGGCAACGTCGCAAGACGCTCTCCAACTCGCTTGAGGGTTTCGCCAGCGCCGACGAACTCCGCACCGTCGAGATTGATCCGCGTGCCCGCGCCGAGCAGATTTCTCCTCAATCCTTCGTTCGGCTCGCCGAATTCCTCGCTCAATCCCGATCCGCTTGAACTGCCAGGCACCCGCCGCTCGAGTGGCACCATCCAGCCGTGCATCGGGTTCCCGATCGACCACGGGTTGCCGTGGATCACCCACTACTCGACAATCAACTCATGAATGCCAAGAAGCCCCATGACATTATCGTTTCGGTTGAGACCTGCTTCATCGATGAGCAATCGAAACCGCAGGAGAACCGCTACGTCTTCTCGTACACGATCAGGATCCACAATCGCGGCAGCGTGGGCGCTCGCCTGATCAGTCGCCATTGGTTTATCACCGAAGGCAACGGCGATATCCGCGAGATCCAGGGTGACGGCGTCGTCGGCGAGCAACCCGCTCTGCGACCTGGAGAAGGCTACGAATATACGTCGGGTGCCGTCCTCGAAAGCTCGGTCGGCACCATGCGTGGCAGTTACCAGATGCTCGCCGAGGACGGCACCCACTTTGATGCGGATATCCCTTCATTCGTGCTCTCCATTCCTCGGACACTGCACTGATGTCCGGCTTCGAGTCGAGTCCCCGACGCATGTTCGCGAGCCGCTGACATGGCGGTCTGGGCAATCGGCGATATCCAGGGCTGCCATGATGAACTGGCGCGCTTGATCGACAAGCTCAACTACGATCCGTCGAAAGACGCATTGTGGTTCTGCGGTGACCTCGTCAACCGTGGCGGCCAGTCGCTCGAGGTGCTGCGCTTGGTCAAATCACTCAATGAGCGCACCGTAGTCACCCTTGGCAACCACGACCTCTCCCTGCTCGCCGTTGGCGCGCGTAGCGAGAAGGATCAGGCAAGGGTCAATCCGGAGTTGCGTGCCGTACTGGTCGCGCCCGATCGCGACGAATTGCTTGACTGGCTGCGGCACCGCCCTCTGCTGCACGCAGATCGCGAATTGGGCACGATGATGATCCATGCCGGCCTCGCCCCGAACTGGTCGGTCGGCCGAGCCGAAAGCGTCGCCCGCGAGATCGAATCGCAATTGCGAGCCAATGACTACAAGCGCCTGTTGCGACAGATGTTCGGCAACAAACCGGATACCTGGTCAACTCGCCTGCGTGGAATCGAGCGTCTGCGCGCCGGCATCAACGTTCTGACCCGCATGCGTTTCTGTGATGTGCGCGGCAGAATTGCGTTTTCGGAGAAAGGCATGCCCGGGACGCAACGCCCCGGCGTCTATCCCTGGTTTTCCGTTCCCGGTCACGAACGCCGGGATATGCGTATTGTCTTTGGCCATTGGTCGACCCTCGGCCGCTTTTCCGGGCTGGGAGTCCATGCGATTGACACCGGCTGTGTCTGGGGAGGCGCACTGACCGCGATGCGCATTGATGTCGAGGAGCCCGAGTACGTCGTCATCAAATCCGATCGGCCTACGCCGCAGGGCAAGTCCGTCGATTAGGATTCGTGCGGTGCGCGATCCGCATGATCTGAAACGGTGGTAATTCGTTCCATCAGGCGTGAATGAACGTGGCGGCTGAAGCCGCGCGCACGGACGGACGAGGCCAGCTCTTGGGAACGGACCAGTCAGGATGCCTTGACTGCGGGATCCAGGTTTCGTGAGTAGTCGACAAAACGAAATGCGAGCGCATGCTTGTCGTCGGCCGAATGGGATTCGTCGACGACGACCGTCCACTGCGCCGGGTCGAAACGCGGGAAATGGGTATCTGCCGCTACTGCCTCGGTATCAACCCAGGTCAGATGCATACGATCAGCGCGTGCGATTGTGATCGCGTAGATTTCGCCGCCACCGATCACCATGAGATTGTTGTCGGCGGCTTGACCGAGAGCGGCATCGATCGAATCAACGATGATCTGACCGGGGTACGGTGCACCGCCTCCTCGCGACATTACAAGATTGGTTCGTCCGGGCAGCGCACGACCGATCGACAAGGCGGTTTTGCGCCCCATCAGAACGGTCTTGCCGAGGGTGAGCCGCTTGAATCGCTTGAGATCGTGCGGCAGGTGCCAGGGCATGTCACCGTCTCGCCCGATCGCGAAATTGCGGTCGAGTGCGGCGATCAGCGCAATCAAACCGCCACCGGCGCCTTGATCGCCTTGTCGGCGGCGTAGCCGTCGATGCGGACGTCTTCGTAGCGGAAATCGAAGATCGAGGTGACCGCCGGATTCAACTGCAGGACCGGCTTGGCATGCGGCGTGCGTGATAGTTGTTCGCGGGCCTGATCGAAATGATTCAAATACAGGTGTGCGTCACCGAGCGTGTGCACGAAATCACCAACGGCCAGCCCGCAAACCTGCGCAACCATGTGTGTCAGCAAGGCATAGCTCGCGATATTGAACGGTACACCGAGGAAAATATCGCCCGAACGCTGGTAGAGCTGGCAGGACAGTTTCCCGTTGGCAACATGAAACTGGAACATCGTGTGGCAAGGCTGCAAGGCCATCGCCTCGAGATCACCGACGTTCCAGGCACTGATGACGAGCCGACGCGAATCGGGATTGCTCTGGATCTCCTTGATAAGCCAGGCGATCTGATCAATCGAGCGGCCATCCGCGCATTGCCAGGATCGCCACTGCTTGCCATAAACCGGTCCAAGGTTGCCATCGGCATCGGCCCATTCGTTCCAGATGCCGACGCCATTGTCTTTCAGATAGCCAATGTTGGTATCGCCCTGCAGGAACCAGATCAATTCGTGAATGATCGATCGCAGATGCAGCTTCTTGGTCGTGACCAGCGGGAACCCGGCAGCAAGATCAAACCGCATTTGCCAACCGAACACCGAATGCGTGCCCGTCCCGGTGCGGTCGGATTTCGGCGTGCCGTGCTCGAGTACATGTTTGAGCAGATCAAGATACTGCTGCATCAGTCGGCTTCCTTCGGCGGATCCTCGACGACGCGCGGCTGCAGGATCGGCGCGCGGCGCGACATGAGGATCCAGATAATTCCGACGACTATCAATGGCAGCGACAGGATCTGACCCATGGTCAACCACCCCCAGGCCAGATAGCCGAGCTGGGCATCGGGTTCGCGCACAAATTCCACGGCGAAGCGCGAACAGCCATAGAGCAGCGCGAACAATCCCGAGATCAGATATCGCGGCCGTGGCTTCATTGAAACGATGTAGAGCACGCTGAACAACACGATTCCTTCAAGAGCCATCTGGTAAAGCTGCGAAGGATGGCGTACCTGATCGTCGAGCTGGCCTGCCGCCGCCATCGCCTTTAGCTGTTCGATCGAATGCCCGGCTGTTTCAATCGCCTGCGGAAAAATCATGCCCCACGAAACATCGGTATGCCGTCCCCACAACTCGCCGCCAATGAAATTACCCAGGCGCCCCATGCCGAGTCCGATCGGTACCAGCGGCGCAATAAAATCCGTCACATCAAAGAAGTGCAAACCGATGCGCCTTGACCACAACCACATCGCCGCCACGACGCCGAGCAGACCACCATGAAAGGACATGCCGCCTTCCCAGATCTTGAACATTGACAGCGGATTGGCGATGAGATCGGCGGTTCCGTAGAAAAGCATGTAACCGACACGCCCACCGACGATCACACCGATCATGCCGTAGAAGGCCAGATCGGAAAAGGCGTTGGGGCCGACTGGTAGTCGTCCCAACTTTCGGCGACGCTCGCCGAGCAGCCAGAATGAACCAAACGCGATCAGGTACATGATGCCGTACCAGTGCACCGCCAATGGGCCGATCGAGAACGCGAGGGGATCGATGTCTACGAAATAATGCATGGATTCGCTTCCAGCCCGGTCTGTACATGGATAGGCACGATGATCGCGTAGGAGCCTGGATTCACACGGCGCGTCGCAACCAGGGTGAAGGCCGACGTTTGCTTCGAATGCGCGACGAGACGTGCGGCTTCAAGAACCGAATGAAGGCATGTGTGGTTCATGAGCAATTGGGGCTCGTGACGTGCTGAGGTTCAATCCGCATTATGCCAGTGACTTTCACTCATGCGGGCAGGACGCGCAGAACGAAACCCTTGAGATATTCGGTTTCGACAATCGCCGGATGGATTGGATGATCGGGACCCTGTTGCAGATTCCAGAGCAGTTGCGCTTGCCGATCAAGATGTCGCGCTGCCTGTTGCACGCCACTGAGCAGAACATTGCGTGGCATGTGATATGAGCATGAACACGTGATCAGGATGCCGTCGCGATCGAGCACCTGCATGCCGAGTTCGTTGAGGCGTCGATAGGCCACGCGGCCTTCGGCCAGATCCTTTTTGCGCTTGACGAAAGCCGGTGGATCGAGAATCACAACATCGAAATGTTCGCGCTTTTCGCGCAATGCCTTCAGATAATCGAATGCGTCCGCACGCACGGCGGTCACCCGATCCGAAAACCCGTTGCGTGCGATGTTGCGCGTGATTGCATCGACAGCGGGTTTCGAGGAATCGACGCAAACCACTTCACTGGCCCCATACGCGGCCGCGCGCAAACCCCAGCCCCCAAGATAGCTGAACATGTCGAGTACGCGCTTTCCCCTTACCAGATGCTCAAGACCATCCCGATTACCGCGCTGGTCGTAGAACCAGCCTGTCTTCTGGCCACCGACGGGATCGCATTCAAACTCGAGTCCGGCCTCGCGAACGACCACAGGTTCATCGCTCGGCTCGCCGACCGCAAGTTCAACAAGATCGGGCAAATTTTCCATCGCCCGAATCGAGGCATCATTCTTCCACCAGAGCCGGCGTGGCTTGATCACCTTGACGATGGCCTCGGTAATTGCATCCTTGAGTCGATCCATGCCCGCGGTTGTGGCCTGGGCAACGATGACGTCACCGAAGCGATCGACTGTCAATCCGGGCAAACCATCCGACTCGCCAAACACAAGCCGGTAGTAGGGTTCGTCGTATATCCTTTCGCGCAACGCCAGTGCGATATTGAGTTTGTGCACGAGCAACGATTTGTCGAGCGCATGTTCGAGTCCGCGACTGACCAGGCGCGCGCAAATCAGCGAATTCGGATTGACGTAGCCGACCCCAATTGGTTTGTCGCGGCTGTCGACGATCGCGCAGGCCTGCCCGGGCTCGAAGTCAGACAGCGGCGAACGCGCCACATCGACTTCATTCGAGAAGACCCACAAGTGGCCCGCGCGCAAGCGTGTGTCTTCGCCGCGCTTGAGGTACAACGCCGGCACCTGGATGTTGTCTGTCAATGGAATTCCCGATTCACGATGCGATGCCGTCATTCTACGCGGTTGCAGGCTCAAGCCTTCGGCACGCGCTTGCGTACCCACAGATTGAGTGACTCGACCAGGATCGAGAAACCCATCGCGAAGTAGACATAGCCACGCGGAATATGGAATTCGAGACCATCGGCAATCAGGACCACTCCGACGAGGATCAGGAATGCCAGCGCGAGCATGCGCAAGGTCGGATGGCGATCGATGAAATCGCCTACCGGATTCGAGGCCAGAATCATTACCGCGACCGCGAGGATGATTGCGGCGACCATGACGACAATCTCGTTGACGAGACCGATCGCTGTAATCACCGAATCGAGCGAAAAGACAATATCGATCACGGCAATTTGCACGATGACGAGGGAAAACGAGGCAAAGACGCGACCTTCCACGCTGTCGGAACCTGGGCCTTCAAGTTCCTGGTGAATCTCCATGACCGCCTTGACCAGCAGGAACAAGCCACCACCGACCATGATCAGATCACGCAATGAGATCACCTGACCGCCGATCGAAAACAAACGCATGCGGTTGTCGTCGAGACCGGCGAGATACGAAAGGAACAACAACAAGGTGATTCGGGTGAGGCAAGCGAGGCCAAGACCAACCTTGCGTGCCAGTGGGCGCTGCTCCGGCGCGAGGCGGCTGACCGCGATCGAGACAAACACGAGATTGTCGATACCAAGGACTATTTCCAGCGTTGCCAGCGTGAAAAGGGCAATCCAGAAATGGGGGTCAGCCAGGAGTTCCAACATTCAATCAGTGCCGACCTTCAGGAGAATTTCTGCCAGAGCACGAGCCCCCAGCACAGCACGACATTGAGCATCAACAGGAAAACCGCGGCTGAACCCATGTCCTTGGCGCGACCGGCGAGCTCGTGGAACTCGGGACTGACCTTGTCGACAACCGCTTCTATCGCCGAATTGAGCAATTCGGCAGAAAGCACGAGGAGCAGGCTGCCGCAAAGCAGCGACTTCTCGATTGCACCCTGCCCGAGCCAGAAACCGGCGGGAAACAGGATCACGCTCAGGTAAACCTCGAGCCGAAACGATGCTTCATGAGTCCAGGCAGCACGCAATCCCTTGTACGACCAGATCATCGCTCGCGCAATCTGGCGCGGTCCACGCGGTTCGGTACTGGGCATGTAACGGCTCATGGGGCTGGAAAAACAGCACGCTATGATGCCATAAAGAGTGTCCTGCCCTGCCTGACCCAAAGTCAGGGCCTCTCATCCCGTCGAATATTTCCGGAGTGCCAATGAGTCGACGTTTTCTCGCTGTCAGCGCCCTGATTGCCGCCACCCTGATGCTCGCAGGTTTGCTGTTCCTCGATACTCCAATCGTACTCGCGATCCATGCCAGTTCGTTCGAGAACCTGCCGTTTTTCGTCGACGGCCTGGAAATTCTCGACACGATATTCGGCGTGCACGTCTGGTACTGGCTGGCCGCAAGTATCTGCGTAACAACCGGCCTGATCGCGGTTTATTTATCCAGAACCACACAACTGTCACGGCGCCTCGCTCTGGCAATTTTATCGGCCGGCCTGGTCCAGGCGTCGACGCTGGGCCTGATGATTCTCGGCAAGAACACATTCGGCCGACTGCGTCCGATGCAATTGCTCGAATCCGGGGACTGGTCGGTCTTGTGGTTTGCCGGCGGCGGATCCTTCCCTTCCGGGCACAGCGCATTCTTCTTCGGCTTGTTCCTTCCGCTGGCTGCATCGGCGCCTCGCCTGTGGCAGAAAATGGTCCTGGTCGCCTTCCCGTTGTTCGCCATCACCGCACGCCTCGACATGGCCAGGCATTTTCTTTCCGATGTCGCCTGTTCAGCCCTGATTGCGGCAGGCATGGCGCTACTGATCGAACGGCTGTTGCGACAGTGGCAGCCGAAAAGCTGAATCGATCCCAACTACCGCTGCGCACGCGCAATCCTGGAATCCCCTACTCGTTCATCATCAACGGATTCCCGAAACCCGGAATTTCGGTCATCAAAAACGCCAGCAGGCCGCACCGCGAAAGGCGAGCAAGCCGTGATGCCTCCTATTTACCTTTTTAATATCGCCACTTGTCACTGAACAGAAGCCGAGGTCTTCTTGTCCACCGCCTGAACAGCTACGCGCACGACGACAAAAAACGGGCTTCGGCGTGGCACGCTATTGACGCTCTCGCCGTCGATGACTGACTCCGTGAAAGGGCGAGCACAACCTCGGATAATGCAAGGAGCCGCTCCATGACCCAGCACGAGGAATCCGTAACGCTCAACGATTTGATGGAAGTCCTCAACGACGGCAGGGCGTTCTACGAGGAAGCCGCCCGCGATGTCCACGCGGACCTTGCTGCGGTTTTCCGGCGCATGGCGCAGACCAAGGCCGCCATTGCATCTGATTTGTCCGGCCAGCTCGTTAGTCGCGGAGACGATGCCGCCAGCGGCGGAACTTTCAGCGGAACACTGCGCAAGCTTTACGCCGAAGTGCGCACGTTATTTGCGAGTGATGAGGATGCGGCCTACATCGAGCAGCTTGAGGAATTCGAAGACCGCATTCTCGCCTCGTTCCGCAAGGCGGTAGAGGAAACAGACGATGCTGGTGTGCGCGAAATCGCACAACGCCACCTACCTCAAGTCACGCGAGACCACAACGACATGCGTGCGATGAAGAAAACCAAGCAAAGCCATGGTTGATCCCCGATCTGGAACGGGTTCTGCCACTCCTTTTGTCCACTACCACTGAGGTATCCCCATGCTCAAGCTAGCCATCATCTTCGGAGTGATTTCACTGATCGCGGGCGCACTCGGATTCACTGGAGTCTCCGGTGCCAGTGCCGGAATCGCCAAGATCATTTTCGGCATTTTCCTGGTATTGCTGGTCCTTGCCCTGCTTGGTTTGATGCTTGGTATCGCCATCTTTTAGCAACCTGGATCCAGCGGCCTGTCAACAGCCATTCGGGTTGATTCGGCCTGATATGCTTGGGTCGAAACCTTTTGGCAGGAGCCGGTCTTGATTCATCACGATGGTCGAATCTGGCCACATGGTCCGCGCCAACTGGTTTCGACGCTTGCATGGCTGCGACTCTGCGCCATCGGCGGACAGACCCTGACGATCATATTCGTTGCCGGGGTATTGAAGCTGTCGATTCCTGTCACGTCCCTGCTTGCCGGAGTCGGCGTGCTCGGTATTTTCAGTCTGATCACCTTCTGGCGACTGAACCATCGTGCGCGCACCGGAGCCTGGGAGCCGGTTGTTCACATTGCCGTTGACACCCTGGTGCTTGGTTACCTGCTTTACTCGAGCGGCGGAGCAAGCAATCCCTTTGTCTCCTTGCTGGTGATGCCGATCACCCTCGCCGCCACCGCCCTGCCATTGCGATCGGTGGCCATCGTCGCCACGCTTTCGGTGGGTACCTATCTGCTTTTGATGAAGTTTCATCTGCCACTACCCGAGTTTCGCGACGGCAATTCGGCAGGCGGTTTCGGGCTGCATCTGACCGGCATGGCGATAAGTTTCGCGATTACCGCCGGCATGTTGGGATTCTTCATTGCCCGTCTCGCCCGTGCCCTGCGAGCACAGCAAGCGGAGGCAGAGCTGGAACGGGAACGCGCCCTGCGTGACGAGGGAATTCTGGCCATTGCGACACAAGCCGCAAGCACGGCCCATGAACTCAATACACCGTTGTCGACAATACGTACCCTGCTCGGCGAACTCTCTCGCGAAAACGCGTCAAATGACTCGTTGCAAGGCGATTTCAATCTGCTGATCGGTCAAGCCGATCGCTGCCGGGACATCCTCAAGGAACTGGTCAAGGTTGGCAGCAACCAGTTGGCGGGCATTTCCGAATGGATGACGGTCTCCGACTTGTGCACGTCGACTCGCGACTCGTTTGTATTGCTACGCCCGGAAATCGAAGCGCGAATTGCCATCGATGAAGCCATTGGCAAACGCCGGATCGCAGTCGTACCGGCACTGCATCACGCGCTGGTCAACCTGCTCAACAATGCCGCAGATGCCTCGCTCGCAAATGACGATCCTCGGGTAGAAATGAACGTCAGCGGCAATCAGGACACTCTGCAGCTGGATGTGCGCGATTTCGGCAAACGTCTTGTTGCATCAGTCCAACCTAGTCTCGGCGTGCGCTTTGAGACGACCAAGCGCAACGGCCTCGGACTTGGCCTGGCGCTGGCCAATGCGACCGCCGAGCGCTTTGGCGGGACTCTCATTGCGTCTCACGTCGAAGAGGGCGGGATTCGGCAACGTTTGCGTCTTCCACTCGCTACGCTGGACAATCCCCGACATGAACGCTGAAAGCCTTGGTCGTGTCCTGCTCATCGATGACGATGAGATCTTCGTGCATGTGCTCGGCCGCGCGCTGGCTACGCGCGGTTTCGAAGTGGCTACCGCCACGAACGGCGGGGAAGCGCTGATCCGCTGCGTCGATTTTCAGCCACGCTATATCGTCCTCGATCTCAAGCTCGGTTCGGAAAGCGGCCTAGCCCTGATTCCAAAACTGACCGCATCGCTCCCTGGAGCCCGCATCCTTTTGCTGACCGGTTACGCATCGATCGCGACGGCGGTCGAAGCTATCAAGCGCGGCGCCCATGATTACCTGGCCAAGCCGGTCGATGCAGACCAGGTCGTGCATGCGCTGCTCGGCGATACCGATGCGGAACCCACAACCGCCAACCATCTTCCTGATGCCCCACCACCGCTGAAGCGCCTTGAATGGGAGCACATTCAACGCGTGCTCAATGAGTGCGAGGGCAATATCTCGGAAGCCGCACGGCGTCTCGGCCTGCATCGACGCACCTTGCAACGCAAACTGGCCAAACGGCCAGTGCGGGAGTCGCCGAAGCGCTGAGAGCCGGGAATCGGGGATCGGGGATCATCTGGCTGATAGCTTTCTGCTGCAACCGGCCAGATCAAGGTGGGTCACTGCTTCGCCCAATCGAAAATCCACCGACTCTCCTAATCCGGGATCCCGATTCGCGGCTTTTCTGCCAACGCCTTCTCCAGGGAAGGCAATACGTTTTCAAGCACCCTGGGTTGAGCCGCAGCGGTCGGGTGCAAACCGTCTGCCTGCATCAACTTGTCGTCGAGAGCAACACCTTCGAGCAGGAACGGGACCAATGGCACGTTGAAATCCGCTGCAAGATCCCGATACATGATGCGTAAGCCATCGCGATATTGCGGTCCGTAGTTGACCGGAATCTCGATTCCCACCAACAAGACGCGGACACCGGCCTTTTGAGCGAGCGCAATGATTTTTGACAGATTTTCGCGTGGGGTCGCTATCGGCAGACCGCGCAATGCGTCGTTGGCACCGAGTTCGAGCACAAGGATGCCGGGTTTCTGCTCGACCAGCAGTTCGCCGATCCGGGCCAGCCCGCCAGCGGTTGTCTCGCCACTGATCGACGCGTTGACGACCGAGTGTGCGGGATGGCGGTCCCGCATGTGAATTTGCAGCAAATTGACCCATCCCGACTCCGGGGCAATGCGATAAGCGGCTGAAAGCGAGTCGCCGAGAATCAGTATCGGCGCCGTTGAAACATCGGCCCGCGCAACCGGCGCTTGCAGGCCCATCAGCAGGACCACGAGGAAAATCCGAAACATGAATGTCGATTCCACAACAGTGCTCAGTGCCGAGAAGCTTAGCAAAGTCGTCGATGGACCTGATGGGCGCCTGGTCATCCTCGAGGAGGTCAGCTTGAACGTTGCACGCGGTGCCAGCCTCGCCATTGTCGGCGCCTCAGGTTCGGGCAAAACCACCTTGCTCGGTTTGCTCGCCGGTCTGGATCGCCCCAGTTCGGGCAGCGTGACCCTCGCCGGCAAATCGCTTGACTCACTCGATGAGGAGGCTCGAGCGCGCGTCCGACGGCGTATGGTCGGTTTCGTCTTCCAGTCCTTCCATCTGCTACCGGCACTCAATGCCGAAGAAAACGTGATGCTGCCACTGGAGCTGGAAGGTCGCGATGATGCCCGCGAGTGCGCCAGCCGGGCGCTCGCCGATGTCGGGCTCGGCTTGCGCCTGCATCACTACCCGCATCAGTTGTCCGGTGGCGAGCAACAACGCGTCGCCCTTGCCCGCGCGTTCGTGCACGGGCCACAACTGCTGTTTGCCGATGAACCGACCGGCAATCTCGACCAGCGCACCGGCGCGGTCATCAGCGATTTGCTGTTTGCCCTGAATCGCGAACATGCAACGACGCTTGTGTTGGTCAGTCATGATCTCAGCCTCGCTTCGCGGTGCGAACGCAGCCTGCGCTTGCGCGATGGCCGGGTGATCGAGGAAGATGCATGAAGCCACTGCTGTTTGCTTCGCGCAGTCTGAGACGCGAATTTCGCCACGGCGAACTGGCGACATTGGCGGCTGCGTTGGTGCTGGCCGTCGCGGCCTTGACCGCCGTGGGCACGCTGGCTTCACGGGTCGAAAACGCCATCCTGGGTTCAGCCGCCGAACTACTCGGTGGTGATCTCGGCGTTAGTGCCAGACGCACGGCACTGCCGGCGAGTTTTACCTCAAAGGCCAAAGAACTTGGTCTGGCCAGCAGCAGCAGCGTCGAATTCTCAAGCGTCGTGTTTGCCGGCGAGAACAGCCAGTTCAGCGAAGTTC
The DNA here is from genome assembly GCA_038205505.1 of Lysobacterales bacterium. Taxonomy (GTDB): domain Bacteria; phylum Pseudomonadota; class Gammaproteobacteria; order Xanthomonadales; family Rhodanobacteraceae; genus Dokdonella. Next base: position 24,846 of record JBBRBU010000040.1, read on the forward strand.
GAGCGGTCGACTCATCATTCCCTCTGCGTGGAAAGCTGATCGTCAGCGATGCCGATGGAAAGCGGCGTTTCGCATCTGCACCCGCTTCGGGCGAGGTTTACGCGGATCGTGCCGTGCTCAATGCCCTGACCGCCCACGTCGGCGAAGCCCTTCAGCTCGGAGGACGTGATCTGCGCATCAGCGGCGAAATCGTCAGCGCGCCGGGGGGGGCGGTGTTCCAGTTCGCGCCAACCTTGCTCATGAATCGCGATGATGCGGATGCCAGCGGCCTGCTCGGCGAGGGCAGCCGGGCGACTTATCGAGTGCTGGTTTCCGGCGAGGCGGATTCGACTGCCCACTTTGGCGACTGGGCCAAGGCCAACTTGCCCTCCAGCGCACGTCTGACCACCGTCGCCGACGCCCAGGCCAACCTGCGCAATTCATTCGAACGAGGCGAGAATTTCCTGCGCCTGGCGGCTCTGCTTGCCGCCTTGCTCGCCGGCATTGCAGTTGCCCTCGCCGCGCAACGCTTTGCGCGGCGCAAGACCGAGGAAGTGGCCGTGCTGCGCTGTCTCGGAGCCAGTCGCAGTGAAATCGTACTCGCGCTGGTTCTTGAACTGGTCCTGCTCGCGCTTCCCGCCTGCGCCATCGGCGCGTTGATTGGCCTTGGCCTGCAACAGGTAGCCTTCCTTTTCGCCAGCCAGATGCTTGGTGGCGCAACCCCGGTTCTGACCTTCGGCCCGGCGATATCAGCGTTCGTGATTGGTGTAGCGGTTCTGCTTGGCTTTGCCTTGCCGCCGCTATTGCGCTTGCGCGATATCGAACCGATGCGCGTTTTCAGGCGCGATCTGCAAACGCGATTGCGCCGTTTCGACGCGCTCTACGCCTTGCCACTCCTCGTCGGCGGAATCCTCATCCTCGTCGAGAGCGGATCGACGCAATTGGCCGGCGTTCTTGCCGCCGGCCTCGCTGCTGTCGCCCTTGTGACCGTCATTGTGACCCTATTGTTGCTGAAGGCCTTGCGAGTCAGTTCGAGACGAATTCCGGGCACGCTTCGTTTTGGATTGGCCAATTTGAGTCGGCGACGTGGCTTGACCCTGATCCAGGTTGGCGCGTTCGCGCTCAGCCTGACGGCGCTCAATCTGCTCGCCGTGGTCGGACCATCGTTGCTCGATCGCTGGCGTGCGGATCTACCTGCCGATACTCCCAACTACTTCGTCCTCAACCTGCAAGCGAATCAGCGCGCTGATTTCGAGGAACGCTTGCAGGCGCTGGGGGCCGACAACTTGAGCGTGTTGCCACTGGCGGCGGGAAAGCTCGTCGCGATCAATGGCAAACCGCTCCAGACTTCCGACTACGAGGAGGGTTCGCGTGCCGGCAATCGGGTTGATGGCGAAGTGCGGGTGTCATGGAGCGAGGACTTGCCACCCTCGAATCGTGTCATCGAAGGTAGCTGGCCCCGCAGCAATGCAAAGACTGCAGAAGTATCGATTGACAAAAGCTGGGTCGACATGTTCGGAGTCGGTCTCGGCGACAGCATGAGCCTGCGCTTCGGAGACCAGGAGATCACAGCAACGATCAGCAGCGTTCGCGAAGTCGACTGGGATTCGTTTCGCGTCAATTTCTTCCTCATGCTCGATCCTTCGCACGGCGAGAGTCTGCCGCACAGCCTGATTTCAAGCTTTCATGTTCCCTCCGAAGCGCAGTTGTCGAGCTTGTCGCGGGAGATGCCGAACCTGTCGCTGATCGATGTCAACGCGATCCTCGATCGCGTGCGCGACATCATCAATCGCGTGTCGGCTGCAGTGACCTGGGTTCTCGGCTTCAGCCTGGTCGCCGGGATTCTTGTCTTGCTCGCCGCGTTGGCGGCGACCGCGGATGAGCGCCGGTTCGAGATTGCCTTGTTGCGCACATTGGGCGCGAACAGCCGCCAGTTGAATATCGCGGTGCTCGGAGAGTTCGCGGTGCTTGGACTGCTCGCTGGCGCGGTCGCTGCATTCGGCGCTGGCGGGACAGGGATTGCGCTCGCTCGCAATGTGTTTCGCATGGCCGACTACTGGCCGCCAATCCCGCAGTTGCTCCTGATTTCAGGCATCTCCGCGATAGCGGTGATGCTGGCCGGTCTGGCCGGCACGCGTCGGATCGCTCGGACGCCACCGATGCAGGTGCTCAGGCATGGGGCGTAAGGCGTGAGGCGTGAGGGCAGATGCAGCCAAACGAAAGGCATTGGTGAAATATCGTCAACGGCATTGCCTTTGCTTGCGCCCCGACCGGCGCGACGGCTATCTTGAAATCCATGAGCACCGACGAAAAGCGCCACTCTCCTCGCCTGCCGATATTCTCGGCAGCCCTGATCACACGAGAGGGTCAGGGCTGGCTAAGTGAGGTTCGTGATCTTTCACAGGGCGGCGCCTGCCTCGGACGTCCGACACAATGGGGCGACGGCGGTGGCAACGAATGTCGCATCTATTTCATCTTCGACCAGGAAACCGTCATTCCGATCGACTCGAGTTGCGTCCGCGACGGCAACGAGGATCTCGGTTTCGAATTTGGACCCGGCCAGGAATCCGCCATCGAAAGCCTGCTCTACGAATCCAACTTCATCGACAAGAGCGAACCTTGATTGGCGATTTCGCGCTTCAGGCGGTCAGTCGAACGGGATCCTTCGCTTCGAAGCAATCGCAGTAGCTGGTGCACTCCCTACTTGTCCTGGATGACAATCGACTGCCGACGCGTCTGGCGCCATCGCTCGAGCGGAGCCCGCAACAGGTAGTGCGCCCAGATTCCGCCCCAAACCAGAGCGCGGACCGCGGGATTCCTCGCGGCCGGATCAAATTTCATGAAGTATCGCCACATGCCACGATGCTTGTGCCACGAAACAAACAGCGGCCGTCGCCGACTCGAGCTGCCTTGCTCATGGCGCAGTTCTATTGACGCTACATGGACAACCTCGAAACCAGCCTCGCGGATACGCCGGCACAGATCGAGATCTTCGCAGTGGAGGAAGTACCCCTCGTCGAATCCACCAATCGCATCAAAGACTTCAGCGCGCACAAAGAGGCATGCCCCGGAAACGGCATCGACTGGCTCCAACTCTGTTTCGATGCTGCGCTTCGGCATCTCGATCCCAGCCAATGCGGGCCAGCGACCCTCGAAGCGCGAAAGACCGCTGATCGTGTTCAGCGCCCGGCGCAGACTCGGGTCGCGACGTCGGCTGGCTTTCTCACCTGCACCATGAGGGTCGATAACGCAGACGCCGAACAGGCCGGCTTGCGCTCTTGTCGAAGCCACCGCGCGGAGGCGGACAATTGTGTCGGGCTCGAGCAGGCAATCCGGGTTGAGGATCAGCAGCCAGTCGCCAATAGCTTCGCATGCCGCCCGGTTGCAGGCCGGACCGAAACCAATATTGCTTTGATTGCGCAAGATCCGCAGGCGAGAATCATCGCCGAAACGTGATTCGATCGCCTCGATCTGACCGTCGACCGAAGCATTGTCCAAAACGAGCAGCTCGACCGCAACTCGCGAGGCCAGGACCCTTTCGACACACTCAACGCTCAGCGGGCCGCTGTTTGCGGTGACCACGATGACGCTGGTCAACCCAGGCTCGATGGTTTCGCGCAAGGTCCAATCCTCTAGTGATCAGAATCCGCTGATCAAGCGGTCGCCCTGTTCACGGGAGAACTGCCACAACGCCGGCCAGTTGCGCCACGCCAGGGCCATGTCGGTCAATTCTGCCCGCGCTTCACGCGCGCAGCCTGCGGCATCGAGATCCTCGGCCCAGTCGGCCAGCCTCGGCGCACCCTGCTTGAGCAGGGCGTTGCCGTTGTTGCGCACGATTGAGCGCACATCTGCCTGCCAGTAAACCGGCGCATCGTCGAGCAGTTCAAACTGATTCTGCAATCGTTCGACGACATCTGCGCGAACAAAGCCCAGATATTCCTCAAGTGATGAAATCAATGTCTTGTCATCAGCAGCCGCGAGATCCTCGGTGATCGATCCGAGCAAGCCGAGTCGATGACCCGAATCGGAAGCTTTGGCCGTTCCGCTGTGGTTGATCACGTAGTCACGCAGGAAATGATTGAAGCGAGGCGTATGCGCGGCCATGGTCACTTCCGAGCGCTTGCGCTGGGACTCCTGAGCGTGGCCAATCGCAGTTGGCAAGTGCATGACCAGCGCCTCGGGATGGCAGAATCGCGTTGCCGCGCTGGCCAAGCCATCTTCGCCACGGCCATCCGGATTCGTGCACGGCAACATCTGACGATTGTCGAACACGAAGGGAGTGAAATGCGCATTGGTCGCAGGTTTCGCTCGCAGGCACCCGTACCACAAGCTCTGCGCCTCGATGTTGCGCAGATACGTTTCGCGATCGGCCCAGAATTCCGCCCGGCTATCGGCATCGAGCTGGTACAACCAAAGTGCGCTTTCGGTGCCGGAAGCGCCACACGTCCCGTTCAGCGTATTGATGATGCGCGCATCCCCACGCAGGTGTTCAAGGCGGCCGAGATTGATTCCGCGCAAGCTCTCGCGATCGAGACGATAAGCATCCTGGGTCAGTGCCGATCCGAGCCGATCTCCGCAGACACCGAGATGCTGCTCGAATGGATCAAGACTCTCCTCTTCGCCGGCATCGAGGGCGTCCTCAAGGCGACGGTAGAAGCGCGCAGATGCCGCAACAGCCGGGTTCGGCTCCAATCCTGGCCGCACGTCGCCGTGTCGATGCAGAGGCAGGCGGAAATCCTCGTCGAGCAAGGCGAACATGCGTCCGGCTGAGAGCAGCAGGGCCAGGTTCCACGAACGTCCGCCGCCGCCACGACGCGTACGAGGCCCGCGATCGAGTAGCCATTCAAGACTGTCCTGCGCCTTCGGTACGGCCTTGAGCAACCGCTGGCGCAGCTTTGCACGCTCCGCAGGGCCGATATAGCTGACCGGGTTGCCGACGGCCCGCGCGAACTCGCGCAACAGGTCGCGATTGGTATCCCGATTGGATTCTTCAATGGAATCATCGAGCAGGACGATGCTGCGAGCCACCCGGAAGCGACGCTCATAGTTGGCCAGCGAGTCGAGCAGCAGGCGCAGCTGTTGTGGTCGATCGCAAGCGCGAATATAGATTGCGTGAAGCCCACGCGACTCCGCATCGGGGGCGCGCTCCAATCCGGCGAGGAAATCATGATCGGATACGAGCAATCCGGTCGATGCGAGGCCCTCGAGACCCTTGCGGATCCGATCGTGCTGTGTCAATCCCGGCACCACGGATGCCACGCGCGCGATGTGCTCCTCAATGCTGCGAAACTCACGGCATTGATCGAGTGTTTGCAGGACATGATGGCTGAGAACGTGGCGCTGGCCGGAATCGCGCGCGATGAACGCGTACTCGTCGCTCGACAGAGGCGCGACCATGGCGTCGATTGCAGCGTACAGAGGCGCATCGGAGGCTGGGCGTGGTGCCTGCCCAGTAAAGTTCGAAGTGCCGTAGTTGATCTGGAATTCTGGTGTGGTTGTCATCGGTTTACCGGGTTGCGTCATCGAGGTCGCCAAATGCGGCCATCGTGATGAGTCTATTTCGGAGTCGAGTTGCGCAGCCGTTCGACTTCGGCTTCGAGTTCGGCGATGCGTGCACCGGCGCCCATGTTCTTGCGAATCTCGCCATTGTAATGGGAATAGACCGATTCTTCCCGGTCACCGAACAGTGACACCTTCGCGAGGGAGAGCGGCAACGGCTGATTCGAGCAGATCGCCACGTAGTACAACGGAGCGTACTCGAGACCGGAAGAAACCGTTCCGTCGGCAGCCGCCGTGTGCGCGACGGCGCCCTCCCCCTCCCCTTCCATCGACCACATGACTGACTGGAACAGGAGCTTTTGTCCATACAGGCGCACGTGTCGGAAATGTGGGCGCAAAAGGTCGAGCAATTCCTCGCGATAGAGCTCACGCACATGGAATTCGTTGCGGAACCCTGCAAGTTCGCTGTAGGTCCGCTTGTCGGGCGAGGAGATCAGCAGGATGCCGCCAGGAGCGAGGACCCGCCGGAAACCGGCTATCAGATCTTGTTGGGCGGAAAGATGTTCGAGCGTCTCGAAGGAAACGACGACATCAAAACTGTGGTCAGGAAAATCGAGGGCGGCGGCATCGCCGAGATGAAATTCGACGTTGGGCCTCGCTCCGTAGCGTGTTCGCGCATGCTCGATGGCCTGCGCGGAAATATCCACGCCAACAACGCGGGTTGCGATACCGGCCAGCAAGTTGGTGCCATAACCCTCGCCGCACGCGGCATCGAGTATTTGCTTGTCGCTGGCAAATTCCATTGCGAATGCATAGCGGTGCCAATGTTCGTACCAGATCTCGCGCAAGCATTCGGGAGTGAAGCGCTCGCCGGTAAACTCCAGCTTTTCGGGACCCTCAGTCAAGACCTGCTCCGATTTCCGTGTTCCAGCGATGCTGGAGACGAACCATGCCGAATTCCCGCGACTTTCCGCGAATGGTCAATGGTCGCTCCAACGTATCGAACAGACGCATGCCTTCGCTGTCCATTGCATGGGCGCGCAAGTGGTAGCTGCCGGGCAGCAGGTTGAGCGCATCGAACTCAATCCCGATTCGATATTCGCCGCGTTCAACCCGGCACACGTTGACCGATTCCATGTCGGTACTGACACCATAGACTGGTGTGCCATCGACCCGGGTGATACCGAACATGACGATAGGCACGCGATCTTCGCGCGAGCGGATGCGTGTGCTCAGAGCGAGCCCATCGCCAAAGGAAATCACGACGGGTTGATTGCCATCGGTCCGATTGACCTGGAAATCATCGAGTTCGAACTCGATTCCGGACTTGCTTTCAGCCGGTTGCACGTCGACCGCCTGCTTGCGCTCGTGCCAGGCAAGATAAGCCTGAGTGACATCGAAAACATCGCCATACTGCATGACTCTGCCATGGCTCATCCAGAGCGCATGTTTGCAGAGCTTCTGGGCGTGATACATGCTGTGGGAAACCAGCAACAGGGTGCCGCCATCCTGCAGATATTGCTCCATCCAGCGCACGCATTTTTTCTGGAACGATTCGTCACCGACCGCGAGCACCTCGTCCGTAATCAGCAGATCCGGTTTCAGTGATGCGATTACCGCAAAACCAAGTCGCACCACCATACCCGAAGAGTAATGTTTCACCGGCTCGTCGATATACGTTCCGATGTCGGCGAAGTCGATGATCTGTTGCATGCGCGCACCGAGCTCATCACTGCTGAGTCCGTGAAGGGCCGCCGCCATGGAAATATTGTCCCGACCACTGTAATCAGGATGAAACCCTGCGCCCAGCTCGAGCAAGGCGCCGATGCTTCCAAAGACCTCCACGTTACCCGTGGTTGGCGTCAACACGCTTGTAATGAGCTTCAGCAATGTCGATTTGCCGGCGCCGTTTTCGCCGATGATAGCGATTGACTCTCCGCGACGAATACCGAGATCCACCGCTTCTACAACGAACTGCGCGTCAGGATCACGGCGTCCACGCAGGAGCCGCGATAGTGCACGCAGCCGATCACCGGCGAGATGCGCTTTCGGATACGCCTTGCCCAGATTCTGTGCCGTTATCAGGATCTCGGTCACAGGAAGTCCTCGAAATGCGGATCAAGCCTGCGGAACAACCAATGTCCGATCGCCAGCGAGAGCATTGCGAGGAGGGTCGCAATCAACAATCCGTTCCACGGAAAATCACCATATCCGAGTAGCAGGCTGCGCATGGCTTCGACATAGAACGTGAACGGATTGAGGTCGAGAACTCCCTGGTACCGTTCAGGAAGATTGGCGCGATCATAGAAGATTGGCGCTGCGAACATCATCAACATGAGGAGTTGCGCAAGAATCTGCACGAGATCACGTACGAAGACCTGAATCGCGGAAACGATCAGCGCAATCCCGAGCGTGTAGGCAAACATCGGGATATACAACAACAGCGCGAGAGGAAGCATGCGGATCTCGATCCCATGGCCGAAAATGGCCAAAGCCGAGAGAATGGCAACAAAGCCGCTGATATGCAGGACGAAACTCGCACTGGTCGGTGCCAGTACGAGGATCTCACGCGGCATTGCAACCTTGCCAATCAATGCGGCGTTGTCCTGGATTGCGGTTGTCGACCGCAACACCGCTTCCGAGAATGCGATCCATGGCCACATGCCCACGACCAGAAAGGGAACATAACCGGGCGCACCGGCGCCGGGGACGCGCGCCTTGAAGATTTGCACGAAGACAAACGCGTAAATAGCCAGTTGAAGCAAGGGCTGCAGCAAGGCCCAGCCAAAGCCGGTGATGCTTCCCCGGTAGCGTTCGCGCAGCTCGCGCTTGATGAAGTGTGCAGCGAGAGCGAGTTGACTCATCGCATTCTGTCCCCTTCCCGTTTTCGCGCGCTCGGAGCCGATGGCTTGCGCATGCCGTACCGGCGGCTGTCATGAACGAAGCTCTTCTACCAATCCCTTCACCGACGGCTGGCGAGATGCGATACCAGCTCACAACTCAAGTCCGGGCGCCATCACTCCGGACTGAATCTGCCGTGCGCCAGAAAGCCTGCTCCACGCAGGCTTTCAATTTCAAAACCGCGATCCTGCGAGTACCCCCGTGCGAATAGCCTGGCATCGAGCAGGCCGAGAGCCGTCGATGCGTTCACTTCACTACCTCAATGCACTTGATTTGGCACTGTAACCTCTATTTTTCGCCTGGCTCCACTGGTGATTGAGAGGCTCCATCTGGCAAATAGCGCTCCCTCAGCGAGGCAACAACTTCGGGCTTGGCCACGATTTCCATGCTCTTGAGTTGGTCGATATGCTCCTTCACGCGCTCGTCACGCATCCTGTTGGCCAGTTCGATGACGACGCGCTTCTTGACCTGCTCGTATGTCTGAGGTTGGGCCGGATAGCGCTTTTCCAGCTTGATGATGTGATAACCGAAGGGGGTCTTGACCAAGGGAGATATTTCGCCGTTTTTCTTCAGCAGTTTGACGGCAGCGACGAATTCAGGAACGAGCCCCTCGGCTTCTCCATCGGGAATTTCGCCGTCATTGCTTCGCTTGGACCCATCGTCTGAATTTTCTTTTACGAGTTCGATGAAATCGGTGCCGGCTAGCGCTTTCTCACGGACAGACTCCGCGATTGCCCTGGCTTCCGAATCGCTGCGCCCCTTGGTCTCGATCAGGATATGCCGCACGTCGGCTCGCTCCGGGATTGTGTAAGCGTCCGGATTGACGTTGTAGCGCTCCTCGGCGAGCTGTTCGACATCACCAATCGGCAAATCCGAACGCAGCTTCATGGCGAGCTGTTCTGTCAGGATCCTGTCGCCTTGCTGTAGCAAAGCCCGCTGGTACTGCGGATCCTGGTCGAGCTTCGCGATACGCGCCTCATTGGCCAATTGCTGGTTGATCAACAGTCGATCTATCAGCTCTTCAATACGCTGGGGGCTATTCATGAAATTGGCGCGCTGTGACGTTGGCAGGCCAAACAGCGCCGCATCAACATCAAGCATGGTCACGGTTGCGCTTCCTCGGCTGGCTACGACCGTTTGCGCAGGGAAAGCTGTTTCAGCAGCCGTTGACTCCGACATCAGAAGCGAAACAAGTACAAGTGCAATGCACCCTTCAAGCAGAGACATCTTCAGCACGTCCCGAACCTCCATTACTAAAGTGGATACGTAGAAACATTACGTGTTACGGCGGATGTCGGCTTTACTGGTGCGATAGCACCGCACGCCAGTAGCAAGGATCAGACAAACGAATGATCGAATAGTTTCAAGGCTGTCGATTCGCTACCCGGGAAATCATGCAAGGCGAGGAAGCCGCTTCAGGAAACACATCAAAAACAGGCGCCTTGTCGGGCTGACACCAAGCTCCAAGACAGCTGCCGATGCTCATCGGCCACGTCAGTAAATCGAATCATTTTCGGCCAATACCACGAAGGAAATCCCGAGACTGACGGCCAAGGCAGGGTTGCCAGCGCTAGCGCTGGCAACCCTGCCTTTCCGTGCTCGTCCAGCCAACACGCATCGCCAGTCGGATCAGAAACTGTGCGCGTTGCGCATTTCGATCTTGCACGAACTACTCGGGCAACTTGCCTGACTTGGACTGCCGGCTGGCGCGTGGATCATGTTGAAATAATAGGTCTTGCCAGGTTCCAGCTTGCAACCAACCGTCGATCCGCTGGTAATGACCCAGTTGATGTCCTGGAACAGCGCTTCGCCCTTGCAGCTGGTTGGAATCGGGAACAAGGGATCGCTTTCGAACTGACCAGGGCACGGGGCCACTGCTGCGCTAAACCCGAGATTTTGCGGGTTGACAACAAAGGAGTAATAGCCGGTACGGCCGAGCCACACTGGGTTGGAAGGCGCGCGGAACTGCATGGAAACATACCTGTCCCGAGTAATGAAGGTCGAGATGGTGCTTGTATTGGGTCCAGGAAAGCCGAAACCTGCGGTATCGCCGCTGCCAGAAGGGTACGTATTGGAGCTTACCCCGAATACCGAGACGTAATTCAGGAACGAAATATTGGTCCCTGGAAGCGTACCGCCAACAATATTTCCCGATGTCTGGCGCATCCCATCGGTCAGACCCTTGGGATCCGAAAGCTCTGAAACGCTTTGGCAGAAGTTTGCAGGAGGTGCCGTTCCGTGCAATACGGACACGGCCGGGGTCGATTGGATATTGGCCCGTACGGTTGTCAGGTTGACGTTGGCTTGATCCTGATAAGTGCATTTTGCTTTGAACGTGATGCTGCCATCTAGAGTCGCCGAGGTGTTTTGCACATCGACAGATCGCGTCACGGTGGCACCGCAATTGGGGCCGCAGAGCGTGCCCGTCCAACCCGTTGAAACGGAAACGTTGTTGGAAGTAAATCCATCGGTAACGCAGCTAACGCCAGGCGTGATTGCACTCAAGCCGGTATTGAGCTGGACATTGACCGTACCTGCGCCGGTTGTTCCCCCACCGACGGTGGTGGCCCCGTTGATGCTCAGGCTTGCGCCATTCGCAATCGAATTGACGACCGCCGGATAACAGGCGAGGTCTGTGCTGAGATCGATCGAAACGTTGCCTGTCGAAGGATCGATATTGAGCATCGAACCCGTCAATGTGCATTGCGGCACCGACAACCGCTTAACGGCCACCTGAAAGTCTGCCGAGTAGGCTGACGAGGCAGGGAACAGGACCGCACCAAGAAGGAGCAGGACGCCAATCGGATAACTCATTTTGAAATCAATCACTGACAATCTCTCAAATCGCATGTGGATGGTGGACAGGATAGACCCTGAGACCTTAAAAAAAAAGAAAGCCCCGCTTTCGCGGGGCTTTCGAATCACATGGAACCTGACTTAGATCACAATTATGAGCAAGCCAGCGGAGCTGTCGGACTCGGAACCGAACAGGCTCGCGAACCCTTGTGACGCCACAGACCCGAGTAGTTGGCCAGCTTGCCGGGAGCAGCATTGCCATTCACGTAGTTCGTGATTGCAAAGCCGGTGACCGGCAGACCTTCAAACACCTCGCCTTCCGACGAAGCCGCCATGAGATGCGATTCCGACGACGGGTTCAATGCTACGCGCATCCAGCCCTCGTTGAGGAAGTCCGCACGGACATCGACGTTCGACGCCAACTGTGAACCCAGCACCGGAGAGGTGCGGTTCGCAGAGAAGGCAGCAGCCGTCTGGAACGAGATGACCTGAGCCTCGTAACGAAGGACCGGAACGGTGGTCTCACCCGGGTTACACGGCGAGAAGCACACGCCGCAGTTCGGGTTGTCGTTGTCGGAACCGGTACAAGCGCTCGGATTGCCTTCTTCGCGGTCATACGGGAACAGGCCGACCTGAACCTTCGACTCACCACTACCAGCATAGGACTTGAACACTTCGACGAACGGAGCCAGCGCGGGCGCCGGACGATCGACATAGAAGTTCTTGGTCGGGAAAGTGACGACCCAATCGGTTGTCGCAGATCCAGCGCCACCCAAAACAAACTCATTGAAGATGTTGTCATGAGCAAACAGTGCGCTGACTGCGTCGATCTTGCGACCTGCACCGCCGCCGTAGGTCGCCTGGATCAGGCTACCATTGTCGAACACATAGGCAGTAGC
>JBBRBU010000041.1:0-33602 GCA_038205505.1 Lysobacterales bacterium
AGCAGGTGCAAGGGTGAACCCTTGTTTTGAAGAATTCTGCCGCGGATTCTATCCGTCTTTGCATCTCAGGTTTGAATTCCGAGGTGGACAGGCAAGCGCCCGGTGCCTATCATTCCGCCTCGCCTAGACCCCAATTTGCCCAACCACGGACTGGTTTCCTCCAGCCCGCTGGTTTTGCTGCATCCACGCCGTGGATGCAGCAAATCCAAGGGCCACCAACCTGGCGAACGAATGTCTCAACCAGCCATCCTTGCCCTCGCTGACGGTAGTCTGTTTCGTGGCCGATCCATCGGCGTAGAAGGCAGTACCCGCGGCGAAGTGGTTTTCAACACGGCGATGACCGGTTATCAGGAAATCCTGACCGATCCCTCGTACGCCCGTCAGATCGTCACCCTGACCTATCCGCATATCGGCAATACCGGCTGCAACGCCGAGGATGTGGAATCTGATCACGTCCAGGTCGCCGGACTCGTGATCCGGGACCTGCCTCGGCTCGCCAGCAACTGGCGCAGCGAGGAATCGCTTGACAGCTATCTCCGGCGCCAGAATGTGGTCGCCATTGCCGATATCGATACACGGCGCCTGACCCGGATTCTGCGCGAAAGCGGAGCCCAGGGCGGCTGCATCATGGCCGGCGACGAGATTTCCGAAGAGGCGGCTCTGGCAGCGGCACGTGGATTCGAGGGCCTGGCCGGCATGGATCTGGCCAAGATCGTCAGTGCCAGGGAATTCCGATCCTGGTCGGTTGGCAGCCACGACCTCGATTCGCGCACGTCGCGTTCGACGAATTCCCGGTTTCGCGTGGTGGCCTACGATTTCGGGGTCAAGCAGAACATCCTGCGCCTGCTTGTCGATCGCGGTTGTGAGATCACCGTCGTGCCCGCCCAGACACCCGCCAGCGAAGTGCTCGCGCTGAAGCCAGATGGCGTATTCCTCTCGAACGGACCCGGCGATCCGGAGCCTTGCGACTATGCAATTGCCGCGATCCGCGAGTTCGTCGATGCGCGCCTGCCAATCTTCGGCATTTGCCTGGGCCACCAGTTGCTGGGTCTCGCGCTTGGTGCGCGAACGCAGAAGATGAAGTTTGGCCACCATGGAGCCAACCATCCAGTCATCGATCTCGCCACCGGGCGAGTGATGATCTCCAGTCAGAACCATGGCTTCGCGATCGATGAAGCGAGCCTTCCAGATCGCGTCAAGGCCACGCATCGTTCCTTGTTCGACGGTTCACTGCAGGGAATCGAGTTGATCGACGCACCTGCCTTTGGCTTCCAGGGGCACCCGGAAGCCAGTCCCGGGCCGCAGGATGTGGCTCCCTTGTTCGATCGTTTCATCCAACTGATGGAGGCGCACGCGGTTGTCGCGGCGTAATCGCATGAATAATTCCACTCTGATCCCGAGGCTGATGCTGACGATGCTGGCTGTCCTGCTGGTGTCCGCCGCGCATGCGGCGAAACCTGTCAGAAGCGACAAACCAGTCGATGCCGGGTCGGCCCAGGGCAGTTTGCGCGAAGTCGAGTACACCACCCTGGAATCCAGGATCGGCAGTCAGCTTTTGATCCAGACGACCAACGACACGACTCGCAACGGCACCCTGTTGCGTTACACCAAGGTCAGCCTGACCTTGAAACTCGGTCCCGAGAATGGCTCGATCGAGCTTGGCGTCCCGCGTTCGACGATCCGCAAGGTGATGCTCGAAATCGGGCCGGCTGATCCGTTGTTCCCGAATGAAACCTCTCCGCACGAAGGCAAGCCTGGTGCCAAAAAGAACTGATCTAAAAACGATTCTCGTCATTGGCGCGGGGCCGATCGTCATCGGCCAGGCCTGCGAGTTCGACTACTCCGGCGCACAAGCCTGCAAGGCGCTCAAGGCGGAAGGCTACCGGGTCGTCCTGATCAACTCGAACCCGGCGACGATCATGACCGACCCGGAAACGGCGGACGCGGTCTATATCGAGCCGATCAATGCGCGCATGGTCGAAAAAATCATTGCGAAAGAGCGGCCTGATGCGTTGTTGCCGACCATGGGCGGTCAGACGGCGCTGAACTGCTCGCTCGATCTCGCTGATCGCGGCATTCTCGAGAAATACGGGGTCGAGTTGATTGGCGCATCGCGCGAGGCGATCCGCATGGCTGAAGATCGAGAGTTGTTCCGTGTCGCGATGGCCGAGATCGGTCTTGATTGCCCCAAAGCGCAGGTCGTGCGCACGTTCGAAGCCGCCATCGAAGCACAGACCAAGGTCGGCTACCCGACCATCATCCGACCGAGCTTCACGCTCGGAGGCTCGGGTGGCGGCATTGCCTACAACCACGAGGAATTCGAGGAGATCGTCAAGCGCGGTCTCGAGCTGTCGCCAACCAACGAAGTGTTGGTCGAGGAGTCAGTCCTCGGCTGGAAAGAATTCGAGATGGAGGTCGTCCGGGATACGGCGGACAACTGCATCATCGTCTGTTCGATCGAAAACCTTGATCCGATGGGCGTACACACCGGCGATTCGATCACGGTCGCACCTGCCCAGACTCTGACCGACAAGGAATATCAGCGGCTGCGCGATGCCTCGCTCGCGGTTCTGCGCAAGATCGGCGTCGACACCGGCGGTTCCAATGTGCAGTTCGGCATCAACCCCGAGGATGGCCGCGTCGTCGTCATCGAGATGAATCCACGCGTATCGCGCTCCTCGGCATTGGCTTCAAAGGCAACCGGATTCCCGATTGCCAAAGTCGCGGCGAAGCTCGCAGTCGGCTACACACTGGACGAATTGCGCAACGAGATCACCGGTGGACAGACGCCAGCCTCATTCGAACCGTCCATCGATTATGTCGTCACCAAGATTCCGCGCTTCGCATTCGAAAAATTTCCCGCCGCCGATTCACGCCTGACCACACAAATGAAATCGGTCGGCGAAGTGATGGCAATCGGACGAACATTTCAGGAGTCGCTGCAGAAGGCCCTGCGTGGTCTCGAAACCGGCAAGAACGGTTTCAGCCCAATGGAGCTCGATACGTCAACCGAAACCGGCATGACCACGCTCAAGCGCGAGCTGCGCGAGCCGGGACCTGAGCGAATCCTCTACATCGGCGATGGTTTCCGTGCCGGTCTGTCGTTGCCCGACATCTTCAATTTGACTCATGTCGACCCGTGGTTCCTGTCCCAGATCGAGGAGCTGATCGAGATCGAGAACGAAGTCTCGAATCAGGGACTGCCAGCCATCGACGCCGAGCGCATGCGCGCGCTCAAGCGCAAGGGTTTTTCGGATTCGCGCCTGGCCGAACTGCTCGATACCGACGAGAACGCGGTGCGCCACTTGCGCTGGGCATTCAATGTGCGTCCGGTCTACAAGCGCGTGGATTCCTGCGCTGCGGAGTTCGCCACGACGACCGCGTATCTCTATTCGACCTACGAGGAAGAGTGCGAGGCCGAGCCAACAACGCGTAACAAGATCATGGTGCTTGGTGGCGGCCCCAATCGCATCGGCCAGGGCATCGAGTTCGACTATTGCTGCGTGCATGCCGCTCTCGCGCTGCGCGAGGATGGCTACGAGACGATCATGGTCAACTGCAATCCCGAGACGGTTTCCACCGACTATGACACTTCGGATCGACTCTATTTCGAGTCTCTGACTCTCGAGGACGTGCTCGAAATCATCGACAAGGAAAAACCCAGGGGCGTGATCGTTCAGTACGGTGGACAGACTCCGCTCAAGCTCGCTCGCGCACTCGAAGCCGCTGGCGCTCCGATCATTGGCACCTCGCCGGATTCGATCGATCTGGCCGAGGATCGCGAGCGTTTCCAGAAGATGATCACGAAACTCGGTCTGGCCCAGCCGCCGAACCGTACCGCACGCAATGCAGACGAAGCACTCGCTCTCGCCCGCGAGATCGGTTACCCGTTGGTGGTGCGCCCAAGCTATGTGCTTGGCGGGCGCGCAATGGAAATCGTCCACGATGACGAGGATCTGGCGCGATACGTGCGCGATGCGGTCAAGGTGTCCAACGAGTCCCCGGTGCTGCTCGATCGCTTCCTCGATCACGCCACCGAGATTGACGTCGATCTGGTCGCCGATGCCGAAGGCAATGTCCTGATCGGCGGGGTCATGGAACACATTGAGGAAGCCGGCGTACATTCGGGCGATTCCTCTTGCTCGTTGCCGCCGTATTCATTGAGTGCCGAGTTGCAGGATCGGTTGCGCGACCAGGTCAGCCAGATGGCGCGCGAACTCAAGGTGATCGGTTTGATGAACACGCAGTTCGCAGTCCAGGGCGAATCGATTTTCGTGCTTGAGGTCAATCCGCGGGCCTCGCGCACGGTGCCTTTCGTTTCCAAGGCGACTGGTGTTCCATTGGCCAAGATTGCGGCGCGCTGCATGGTTGGTCGGAGCCTTGTTGAGCAGGGCATGACCCGCGAACTGGTTCCGCACTACTACTCGGTCAAGGAAGCAATTTTCCCGTTCCTCAAGTTCCAGAATGTCGATCCGATTCTCGGCCCCGAGATGCGTTCGACCGGTGAAGTCATGGGCGTCGGGCGCAGCTTCGGCGAAGCTTTTGCCCGCGCCCACGAGGCGGCCGGGATCCAGCCGCCGTCGGTCGGCAAGGCATTCCTGTCAGTACGTGAGTCGGACAAGCCGCGTCTGGTGCCGGTGGCCGAGGATCTGCTGCGACGCGGATTCAGCCTCGTTGCGACCAGCGGCACCTGCGCCTGGCTGCGCGATCACGGCATCGAATGTGAGCGCATCAACAAGGTCATCGAGGGTCGTCCACATATCGTCGACCTGATCAAGAATCGCGAAATCGTGTTTATCGTCAACACGACCGAAGGCAAGCAGGCGATTGCCGATTCGTTCTCGATCAGGCGCCAGGCATTGCAGCAACGCGTGACCTATTCGACTACCATTTCAGGCGCGCGCGCCTTGCTTCACTCGCTGGATTTCCGCGAGAACGAAAGCGTCTACAGTCTGCAGGAACTGCACAGGGAATTGATCGCATGAACCGAGCTCCGATGACCCAGCAAGGCGCCATTCGCCTGCGCGCCGAACTTGACCGTCTCAAATCGGAGGATCGCCCGCGCATCATCCAGGCGATCGCCGAAGCACGCGCCCACGGCGATCTCAAGGAAAACGCCGAGTATCATGCCGCGCGCGAGATGCAGGGATTCACCGAAGGTCGCATCAAGGAGCTTGAAGCGGGCCTGAGTTATGCCGATGTGATCGACATTTCCAAGCTCAATGCCGGCAAGAAAATCGTCTTTGGCGCAACCGTCGATCTCGCCGATGAGGACAGCGGCGAGCAAGTGACCTACCAGATCGTCGGCGACATGGAAGCGGACATCAAGCAGAAGTTGATTTCGGTGATGTCCCCGTTCGCGCGCGCCCTGATCGGCAAGAGTGAAGGCGACAGCTTCGAGTTCCAGGCGCCGAATGGCACGCGCAACTACGAGATTCTTGCCGTCCGTTACACCGTCTGATTCGATGAGCCGCGCCTGTCTGCTGCTGCCCGGCTGGTCGCGCTGTGTCGCTTCCGAGATCGTTGCCGAAGGCATTCTTAGTCGATGGTGCGCGCGTGCTGATCGCCGTGAAAATGGTCTGGTCGGCTTTGAAGCCGCGCTCCGCGAGGTATTCCATTGGAGCGCCAAGTCGCTTCCTGCCGCGGCATTGGCTCGTCAGGTTGATGTCGGGGATGCCGCCGGTTCGGCATGGCTGAGGGCGGACCCCGCCCATGTGCGGGCCGACATGGCGACGGCGCGCATGCTCGCCTGTGGCGAGCTCGGTTTGACGGTGGAAGAAACGTCCGAGCTGGCCAAAGCGCTGATGCCGTTATTTGGTGACGCCGGTTTTGAATTCGATGCGCGGCTGCCGAACCGCTGGTATCTGCGTGCTCAAGTCGATTCCAGTTTGCCGGATTGTGCGTCGCCCGACGAAGCGATGGGCGACGACCTCAAGCTGCATTTGCCGCAAGGCGGGGCGGGCAAGCGCTGGCGCCAGTTGTTCAACGACGCCCAGATTATTCTGCACAACCACCCGATCAATGCACAGCGTGTGAAGCGCGGGGCGGTCAGCGTCAATAGTCTGTGGTTCTGGGGAGCGGGTACGCTGCCAGACTGGGTGCGTAGTTCGTTGGCGCAAGTGCTTGGCGAAGGACTTGAACTTCGCGGCCTCGCAGCGATTGCCGGAATCCCGATCAAGGCGCTCGATCAACAGGTGCTCGAAGAAGTGCTTTGCGATTCCTTGCAAGGCGATCTGCTTGTCGATTTGACCGAGTTGCGCAATGAGTCGCTCGAATCCCGGTTGCTGGCGATCGACGAAGGCTTTCGGCGACGTCGGTTGTCCGGGCTTGAGCTCCTGTTTGCTTCAGGCGAACGGTTTCGATTCCAGCCTGGGCACCGTTTGCGCTTTTGGCGACGTATCAGCGAACTGCGCAACTGATGCTGACACGCCTCCAGCGCCGCCCCATTTCACACATTGCTGTCGACTGGCCAGATCAGATGCATCCGGTGCTGCGTCGAATTTATGCCGCGCGTGGAATTGAGGACGCCTGCCAACTCGATCATCGGCTCGCTTCAATGGCCGCGCCCGCTGCCCTTGGTGGCATCGAGGCTGCTTGCGGGTTGCTTGCCGAGGCCATTGCCGACAATCGGCAAATCATCGTGGTCGGGGATTTCGATTGTGATGGCGCGACCGGCACTGCAGTGGCGGTTCGCGGCCTGCGCCTGCTTGGCGCAAAACGAGTGGGCTATCGCGTGCCAAATCGGCAGCTGCATGGCTACGGACTGACCACGGCCCTCGTTGCAACGCTGGTTGATCCTGTGCCAGATCTGATTGTCACGGTCGACAACGGCGTAGCCAGCGTGGCCGGCGTGGCCGCCGCACGGGCACGTGGCATCGATGTCCTGGTTACCGATCATCATCTGCCCGGCCCGCTGCTGCCTGCGGCCAATGCGATGGTAAATCCGAATCTGCCCGGCGATGGATTTCCAAGCAAGGCGCTGGCCGGTGTCGGCGTGATGTTCTGTCTGCTGGTCGCGTTGCGCGCTCACCTGCGGATAAGGGGTTGGTTTGTCGATCAAGGCCGAGCCGAGCCGGATCTCGGCAGCCTGCTCGATTTGGTTGCGCTCGGCACGGTCGCCGACTTGGTACCTCTCGATTTCAACAATCGCGTGCTCATCGATGCCGGCATGAAACGCATCCGCGCAGGACGCGCCTGCGCGGGGATTCTGGCCCTGGCCCGGGTTTCCGGTCGTGATGTGCGCAGCCTCGTTCCGAGTGACCTGGGATTCGCTCTTGCGCCACGCATCAATGCGGCAGGGCGCCTCGAAGACATGGCGCAGGGCATCGAATGCCTGCTCACCGACGACGCGCAGGAGGCATTGGAGCTGGCCGAGCGACTTTCGGCGATCAACGCCGAGCGGCGCGAGTTGCAGGCCAGCATGATCGAACAGGGCGACGCGGCGGTCTCGCGCTGGATTGCGGCGCAGGGCCAGGATCAGTTGCCGCTTGGACTGACCTTGTTCGAGCAGGACTGGCACCCCGGTGTGGTCGGCCTGGTCGCTTCGAGACTCAAGGATCGCCTGCATCGACCCGTGGTTGCCTGCGCTCCAGCAGGTGATGGCAGTACCGAAGTGCGCGCCTCGGCACGCTCGATTCGCGGAATCCATGTGCGCGATATGCTCGCTGAAGTCGATGCGCGCAAACCCGGCATGATCCTTCGTTTCGGCGGGCATGCGATGGCAGCGGGATTGACCATGGAGCAGTCATTTGTCAGCGAGTTTGCCGCCGAATTCGATGCCGTGGTGCGTGAGCGCGCGGCTGCGGAGTTGTTCGAGCCAATCCTGCTCACCGATGGTGAGCTCGATGCGCCCGACTTCACGCTTGATCTCGCGCGCGAGCTGCGCTTCGCCGGGCCGTGGGGGCAAGGTTTTGCCGAACCGATTTTCGAAAATGCCTTCGAAGTTGACTCCTGGCGCCTGGTAGGTTCGAAGCATTGGAAACTCAGGCTGCGCCTGGGCGGCCAGACTGGCGTGATCGACGCGATGTTGTTCAATGCCGAGCCGGGGTCGTCGCCGCCTCCGACGTTTCGCGCGGCCTACCAACTCGAAATCAATGAGTGGAACGGGCACGAGTCGCTGCAGCTGATCCTGCGTCATGTTGAAACGTCATGATGTGACAGATTGAGGGTGCGAACCGGCGAGCCTGCTGATTTGCTATTCTTCGCGGCCCGCCTTGCACTGCAGCAATATTGTGATCGAGACCAACCCAATTCGCACCAGCATTGAAGACCTGACTGAGCGCCTTGACTCGCTCCGGGGGTATCTTTGACTTCGAAACCAAGTCAGAGCGACTCGAGGAGGTCAACCTCGAGCTGGAAAATCCCGACATCTGGAATGATCCCACGCGTGCCCAGGATCTCGGCAAGGAGCGCGCCCAGCTTGAGCGTGTCGTCAATGGCATCGTCGAGCTGAGCCAGAGTCTCAAGGACTCCGGCGAACTCCTCGAGCTCGGACAGATGGAGTCCGACGAAGAGGTGGTTGCCGGTGTCGAGGCCGATGTCGCAGCGATTGCCTTGCGCGTGGAAAAGCTCGAATTCCAGCGCATGTTCTCGGGCGAGATGGATGGCATGAATGCCTACGTCGATATCCAGGCCGGAGCAGGCGGCACCGAGGCCCAGGATTGGGCCGAGATGTTGTTGCGCATGTATCTGCGCTGGGCCGAAGACAAGGGCTGGAAGGCCGAATTGCAGGAAGTCTCCTCCGGCGAAGTGGCCGGTATCAAGAGCGCCACGTTCAAGGTTGAAGGCGACTACGCCTATGGCTGGCTCAAAACCGAGATCGGTGTGCACCGACTCGTGCGGAAATCACCGTTCGATTCCGACAATCGCCGGCATACGAGCTTTACTTCGGTTTTTGTTTCGCCCGAAGTCGACGACAACATCGACATCGAGATCAATCCGGCCGATTTGAGGACCGACGTTTATCGTTCTTCCGGCGCTGGCGGTCAGCACGTCAACAAGACCGAATCGGCCGTGCGTATTACCCATGTTCCGACCAATGTGGTCGTCGCCTGTCAGACCGGCCGCTCGCAGCATGCCAATCGCGACAATGCAATGAAAATGCTGCGCGCCAAGTTGTATGAGCTAGAGGTGCAGAAACGCAATGTCGAGCGGGATGCGCTGGAAGCGACCAAGTCGGACATCGGCTGGGGCAGTCAGATTCGCAACTATGTTCTCGATCAGAGTCGGATCAAGGACCTGCGCACCGGCATCGAACGCACCGATACGCAGAAAGTGCTCGATGGCGATCTCGATGAATTCATCGAAGCCAGTCTCAAGTCAGGCCTCGAAGCCGGCGCGAGGCGCAGCGACGCATGATTCCGTAAAGCCGAAACGCCCTTCCCTGACTGAAGGGAGGGGCGTCGCATCGGATCACTCGGGCGTTGAAAGGTCGGGGCGATAGAGGAAAATCGTGTGATCGGTGCTCTTGATCGTGCTTCCGAACTTCCTGAAGGTATCCGCAGCGGCCGATTCCGATCCCAGTGACTTGGCCAGAATCTTCATCAGCGAAGGGTCCGGATCGGCCATGTCGGCATAGCTCTTCATCGGCGTGACAATGCTCATGCCGCCACTGCCTCCGATGGTGTCGGAAATTGAGTATGGGTAGGGCCATTTCTCGTCCTTGACAGCCTTGGTGATTTTGGCCATGGCTTCCGAGCGCTCAGCATAGGTGCCTGATTTCAACGAATAGTTGGTTACCGCGAAATACTTGTAATCCGGACTTTCGATCCAGTTGCTGTTCTTGGTGTCGAGCTCGGAAAAGTAGTGTTCCGCACGCTCCGTATACGGGCCGACCGTCGTGTTGAAGGCATCACTGGCCTTGGCTTGTAGTTCCCATGCCTCGTTGCTGTCCATGTCCTTCCAGGCATGTGGGCCGGAGCGGATGATGAAGTAGCCAAGATCACTGCCAACCACGGGTTGGTAAATGTGCCAGACAAACTTTTCGCCAGCCGATTTGCGCCAGGCTCCGTACTTCTTGATGGCCGCTTCGAACTGCGCTTCCTGGCCGGCCTTTTGCCAGATCTTCCAGACTGTCGCAACTGTGCCCTGTGCCTCGGTGGCTGGCTTTGCATCCTTGCTGTCTTGCGCCCATGCCACCGCAGTGCAAGCCATCAACAGGATCGAGATGAGCAGCGCGTTCAGCGCTGACTTTTGATAGCGATTGCTCATGAAACACCCTCCCGGATATGAGTCTTGAATTCCCGTCAGGCAACTGAAACATTCAGTGCTGCGAGAATTCGAGTATAGGCCCATGATTTTGTGGAAGTATCGAGCGAAATTGGGTTGCTTTTCGCGCTATGATCGACGGCTTTGCTGTGCCGGATGCGTTTCCCGTTTTCGCGCCCGTGCCAACCGGCATTCCTGACATTCCCCAGCGAGCGACAGCCATGACGGCAGATTCTTCTCCCGAGACCCAGGCCAACAACGATTCCGAAGCGCCCAAGCCGGCGGACGAGAACAAACTGATTGCCGAGCGGCGTGACAAGCTCCAGCACTTGCGCGAGCGAGGCAATGCTTATCCGAATGATTTCAGGGTCGACGCGTTCGCCGGTGACCTGCAGGCGGAATTCGCTGACACCGACGTCTGGAATGCCGAAGGGCTGTCCGCGGCATCGCGCCGCGTGCGCCTGGCCGGTCGGATTCTTGCGCGTCGAATCATGGGCAAGGCCAGTTTTGTCACGATCCAGGACATGAGCGGGCAGATTCAGTTGTTCCTGCAGGGATCGACCCTCGGCGATACCTACGACGCATTCAAGGGTTGGGATATCGGCGACATTGTCGGCGCAGAAGGTGAGCTGATGCGCACGCGCACCGGCGAGTTGTCACTCAGAACGGATTCGTTGCGACTGCTGACCAAGTCACTGCGGCCGTTGCCGGACAAGTGGCATGGTCTTGCCGATATCGAGCAACGCTACCGCCAGCGCTATGTCGATTTGATCGTCACCCCGGAATCACGCAAGGCCTTTGAGCTGCGCTCGAAGGCGATCGGTTTCATGCGCCAATGGCTGGAATCAGGTACGAGGCGTTTCATGGAGGTCGAGACGCCGATGATGCACCTCATACCCGGCGGGGCGACGGCGCGTCCGTTCGTGACCCACCACAATGCGCTCGATCTGGAACTTTATCTGCGAGTCGCGCCGGAGTTGTACCTCAAGCGACTAGTCGTGGGGGGGTTCGAGCGCGTGTATGAAATCAACCGGAATTTCCGCAATGAGGGGGTGTCGACCCGGCACAATCCCGAGTTTACGATGCTTGAGTTGTACCAGGCATATGCCAGCTACCACGAGATCATGGATCTCACTGAAGCACTGGTTCGCGACACGGCCATCGCCACTCGCGGGCAAACCTTGCTTTCATGGGAAGGTAGCGAGATAGACCTCGGCCCGGCGTTCCGGCGCTGGCGCATGGACGACGCCGTGCTCGAACATAATCCTGAAATCAAGCGTGAAGAACTGCGCGATCGCGAAGTGATGGCCAGTCATTGCGCACGCCTCAAGATCGCCATAAAGTCTGGTTACGGCTGGGGCAGGATCCTGCTTGAAATCTTCGAAGCAACAGTCGAAACAAGCCTTATCCAACCCACGTTTATCACCGCTCATCCCGTCGAGGTCTCCCCGCTGGCGCGTGAAGCCGACGATGAACCGGGGTTAACTGATAGGTTTGAACTCTTCATTGGCGGCAAGGAACTTGCAAATGGTTTCTCGGAGTTGAATGATCCAGAGGATCAGGCGGCTCGCTTTCAGGCTCAGGTAGATGCTCTTGATGCCGGTGACGATGAAGCCATGCATTTCGATGCGGACTATATTCGTGCACTCGAATACGGATTGCCGCCAACTGGCGGCCTGGGTATAGGCATCGATCGGTTCGTCATGCTTTTGGCCGATGTGGCTTCCATTCGCGATGTCCTCTTGTTTCCGTATATGCGACCGCAACGTTCATCGATGGAATGATTAAAAGGAATGGCCGGTAGCGCGCGATTTCAATCACTTTCGTGCCGCGCGCCTGACGCATTGAAGGCGCGCTGATGTGGTAGCCTTTGCTGGTCAGGAATTTGCAGAATTGCTCCAATTTTCGGAACCGCTGTCACGGCTGCGAATCGCCTTTGTTGCAGCGCAATGACCGGTGACGTTGTGAAAATTTGCAGGAGGATGCCGACATGAATGTACTGATTGTCGATGATCAACCATCCGCTCGGACCATGCTCAGGCACATAGTCGAGGGAGTTGGTCCAGTCGTGCAGGTTTGCGATTTTGGCAATCCGGTCGATGCGTTGCATTGGTCGGACAGCAACAATGCAGACCTGCTCCTGCTCGACTACCGCATGCCGGAAATGGATGGCCTCGAGTTTGCCCGGCGTTTCCGCCGTCCGGTTTCGCGCCGGGATATTCCGATAATCCTGATCAGCGTGGTTGGCGATGAGCCAGTACGCCAAGCCGCCCTTGATGCCGGCGTAATCGATTTCCTCGTCAAGCCGGTGCGGCCTCGCGAGCTGCGATCGCGCTGCAAGAACCTGTTGCAAATACGTCGACAGGGCGAAACCGTCAAGGAGCGTGCTCGCTCGCTCGAGCAAAAGGTGCTCGAAGGTGTCCAGGAAATCGAGCAGCGCGAACGTGAGATGCTGTTTCGTCTGGCAAAAGCCATCGAATTCAGGGACTTCGGCACCGGAGTCCATTTGTTGAGAATGGCGCGCTACTGCGAGCTGATCGCCGAAGAAATGGGGATGTCCGAAGAGGACGTTCGGATCCTCACGCTGTCAGCGCCGTTGCACGATATCGGAAAGATTGGCATTCCGGATTCGATCCTGCTCAAGCGCGGAAGTTTGACGGATGAGGAAATGACCGTGATGCGCAAGCACCCGCTGATCGGATACGAAATTCTTCGTGACAGTCAGAGTCATTTTGTCCAGGTTGGCGCGCAAATTGCTTTGCGTCATCATGAACGCTGGGACGGGAGTGGCTACCCGGATGGTCTCAAGGGCCAGCAAATCCCATTGAACGCGCGAATTGTAGCCATCGCTGATGTATTCGATGCCTTGACAACGGAACGCCCATACAAACGGGCATGGAGCAATGACGAAGCATTTGTTTATCTCCGCGAGCACGCCGGGACCTTGTTTGACCCGGATTGCGTCAGGGTATTGCTCGCCAATGAATCCCGCATCGTCGAAATCCAGAGTGCCAGACTGGAGTCGGCCGGTATGGGCTTGTGAGTTCCACTTTCGCATTTTGAAGCTCACGTTTTCTCGAAGCCACATGTCCCGCTTCGGCGAATCGGAACCAGACGTGCCGTCTATTCCCTTCGTCGCTGAGAAGGATCGGTATTTTCCCGTGCGAGGTGATGATCGATGAATGCCGACATCGTCGAAGGTGCCATCGACCGAACCGAATCGGGATTGCGCCAGATCCTGCTCGAACAAGCCAAGCTGCGAATCTATATTGCGATACCGGTCGTGCTGATCGAGACGTTTCTCTATCTCAAATCTCCGGAGAATGTCGCTGTTCGGCTCATGGTCTTGACCGCCGCCTACTGCGTTTATGTTGTCGCCATGCAATGGCTGGCGCGCTATCAGGGGTCGATGCCGGCACGATTTATTCTGGTTGCGACTGCGGTCATCGATCCGCTTGCGCTGTCGGCGTGGATGGTTGTAACCAACGAATTCGGCAGTCTGATCGTAGGGTTCTATTTGTTCACGATCCTCGGGTTCGGCTTCCGTACGGGTCGACCGTTGATGCATTTGTGCCAGCTGACCTCCATCGCAGGCTTCATGCTCGTCTTTCTCAGCGTTCCGTATTGGCAACTGCATCCGACCCTGTTTGTCGCCATGATGTTGCCCTTGATCGCTGTGCCCATGTATGCGGGAAAACTGATCTTGACGTTGCGCGAGTCTCGCGAACACGCGGAACGCGAGAGCAAGGCAAAATCCGAACTGCTGGCCAAGGTCAGTCATGAGTTGCGCACACCTCTGACCGGGATAATTTCCGCCACGGAACTGCTCGCCGCTGAGGCGGCTGCGAACACCAGCGTGACTCAGCGCACCGATACGATTCTGAGTCTGTCCAATGAGCTGCTTCGCGAGATCAACGATCTCCTCGATGAAGCCAAATTTGGAGCACGGGCAGCGACCCTCGACAGGGAACCGGTTGATCTGGGAGATCAGCTCGATCTGCTCTATGAAGCTCTGGCCGCGACGGCGACCAAGAAAGGAATAGGTTTCACCATTACTCTTGATCCGGAAATCACCGATCGGGTGGCGTCCGACGCCCATCACCTGGGTCGAGTGTTGATGAACCTTGGTGGCAATGCGGTCAAGTTCACTGATTCTGGTGCAGTCAGGATCGATGCCAAATTGTTGATTGCGACCGAAAGTCACTACTCGGTGCGCTTCGAAGTCTGCGATACGGGCATCGGCATACCCGAATCGTTCCGCGCGGAGATTTTCGAGCCGTTCGCCCAGGTCAATCAGGGTGCAAGCCGGCGTTATGGTGGAACCGGTCTCGGGCTCGCGATTTCCAGGCAAGTCGTGGAACTCATGGGGGGCAACCTGGAATTTGAGAGCGAACCGGGCCAGGGCAGTCGTTTCTGGTTCGATGTCGAGTTTGCCCGCGTCGCCATCGCGGATGCCGAATTCGTGCTCGAGAGTGGCCCGCCCGAAGTCTCGCAGATCACCGCGAAACGCATCCTTGTTGTTGAAGACAATGAGACCAACTTGATGTTGCTGCGGGAGCTGTTGCAGATCGATGGTCATGACGTCACGACCTGTTCGACTGGCATGGCAGCACTGGATATGCTGGTCGAAACCGAGTTCGATCTGCTCTTGCTCGACTACAACCTCGGCGACATGGATGGCGTCAGGCTGCTGCAGACCTATCATTTTGGCCGAACAAACCCGTCACCGGCGCTGTTCCTGACCGCTGATACGACTCAGGCAACCGCTGCAAGGTTGCGAGAATTCGCCGGCAGCGCGGGTCTGTTGTACAAGCCGGTTTCGGTAGCCAAGCTGCGCAAGGCAATCTCGCGCCTCGACGAGACGATCGAAATCGAGATTTCGCCGACATCCCAATTTCTCCCGGTTGAATCGCTACGTAGACCGTCTCGCCCGGCACTCGCCGCAGTCGCGGTCAGCCCTCTCGATCGGGAAGTAATCGATGAACTGAAATCGGTCAGTTCTCGCCCACAGTTTTTCCCGACCTTGCTGAAAGAGGCTGAGCAGGACATCCTGCGCAGCGGGCATCAGATCATCGAAGCCATCTCCAACGACCACTATGCGTCGGTGCGAGATGCAGCGCACGCTCTCAAGGGCGTCAGCGCAAACGTCGGCGCCCTGAGATTGTTTGCCCTAGCAAGCAAGCTGATGCTGGCTCCTCGCGACGAGTTCGAGCGTGAGAGAAATCGCTGGGCAAGTGATCTCGACGAATCGATTCGCGACACCGTTGCTGCGCTCAGGGAAGAGGTGGAGCTTTGCGATCTGCCATCAATTGCTCGCGGCACGACCGCGCTGCATCTTGAATAGCGCTTCCATTACACGCAATTGCTGAGGCTCCAGATTCATCGCTGTTTCGGTCCACTCATCGACGATCGCGTGGAGTTCACTCCGATCGAGCGAGGCAATACGGTGACGGCTTCGCTGCAGCATTAGGCGCGCCATGCGCTGGCGAGCATGGTTGTTGATGAGCTTCTCGACAAAGCGCTCGCCTTCACCCGTGGGGCAAACTTCATCGATGACGCCCAACTGCTTGAGCGCAGTTGCCGAATAGACACGACCGTCCCCGAGCATACGCTCGGCGGCACGCGCGCCGATTCGTTGCGCCAGGAGGCTCATACCACCGGTGCACGGAAACAGGCCAAACAGAATTTCGGGAAATCCGAATTCGGCGTGTTCTTCAGCAACAATCAAGTCGGCGGCGAGAGCAGTCTCAAACCCGCCACCCAGGGCACGTCCCTGGACCAGAGCAATCGTCGTGGCTTGTGCGCCAAGCAAACTTGACCATTCGTGGATCATGTCGGCACAGCTAAGCGAGTAGTTGCGAAGAGCTTCGCTGTCGCGGCGGTTGATGCAGTCATGAAAATAGGCGAGGTCGCCGCCAAGACTGAAGAAATCCGGATGCGCCGATTTCATCACCGTGTAGTGGACCGGTTTCATGAAGCCATTCCAGCTCCAATTTACGCCACGCTCTTTCATCTGGTGGAGAAGGCTCATCAAGTCGTGGAGCAATTCCGGTGAGAAGTACGGCGCACTTCCATCAACCGTCTCTGGCAAGGTTATCCAGAGCGTGTTGTTTGCATTGGCATCGAATCGGGTCTCAATGTGGCGTGGGGACGGTTGTTGCGGCAGGACGTGAACGGCACTCATGGCACTCTCCTTTTGACAAGAACGCCTCATGATGAAGCGCCCTTCAGTTGACATGATCTCTCGGGACAAGAGTTCTCGCCGGTAAATCGTGCTCCTTCGACACGGCTAATGCCACATTCGTCCCGCCGAACCCGGCAGAAAGTGAAAGCGCGTGCTCGATTGGGTGCTCGAGAATGGGCTGCCGCGCAACGTGTCGAAGTTGGCATTCCGGGTCGACTTCGTCCAGATGGGCGGTTGCCGGGAGGAAGGAACCACAGACTGCGAGCACGCAAATTGCGAGTTCGATGGCACTGGCAGCACCAAGAAGATGGCCGTGGATGGCTTTGGTAGAACTCACGGGAAGCTGCTCAGCTGAGGCGGCGAAGACGTTGTGGATGGCTGCGACTTCCACTGGATCGCCGCCTCGAGTGGCGGTGGCGTGTGCGTTGTAATAGCCAATCTGCTCGGGCGCCAGTTGGGCATCGGCCAGAGCTGCTCTCAGCGCTGCGGCCTGTCCCAGTGCATTCGGCGAGCCGATATGGTGCCCGTCGGAGGCGATCCCGTAGCCCGATAGTCGACAGTAGCAAGTTGCGCCTCGCCGCTCGGCATGGGCGCGTGATTCGATGACCAGGAAGACCGCACCTTCGCTCAGGACCAGTCCACTACGATCGATTGAAAAGGGGCGGCAACTGCGCGTGACGTCTACTGGATCAACATCAGCCAATGCACGCAGTCCGCCCCAGAGGGAGATGAACGTTGGACTGAGTGCCGCCTCTGCACCGCCAACCAGAGCGACATCCAGGTGCCCATCGCGAATGGCCCTGCAGGCTTCACCGATGGCGGCTCCGGACGACGAACACGCGCTGCTGTTGGTAATGACCGGGCCGAGGATCTTGTTGCGTATCGAGATCAGGGCAGGCGCCGCGTTCAACATGCTTGCCATGATCGTGTAAGGCTTTGAGACCTCGGTATGGTTGACGTGAAATTGCCTTACCCACTCATGTTCGGTCTGTACCCCGCCGCCAACTGAGCCGTAGTACAAGCCCGCGCGTTGCGCATACGATTCGAACCGGTCGATTCCGGCGTCCTGCATGGCCTGTTCGGCAGCAAGGATCGCAATCTGGCTGCAGCGGTCCATGTACGGTCGCTCAAGCTTGGTGAAGCGGTCTCCGAAATCCTGTCCAATGACACCGGCCGGCACCTTCTTCGAGAGTGAGGGCGACTCCCACATCTGGATGCCTGAACGATTGTCGAGGACGCTGCGGAGCAACTCCGATACGGATTGCCCAATGGGCGTGATGACGCCCAAGCCGGTGATCAAGACATCCTGACTTTCAGCATTCATCTTCATTTGCCCAGGTTGCGCTGGATCAAGGAAACGACATCCCCAAGGGTCGCATCACGAGGAATGGAGAGGTCGTCCAGCTTGACGCCAAGGTGATCTTCCGCTTCCAGGATCACGTCGAGCACGAGCATTGAGTCAAGCCCGAGATCGCGCAATGGGGCACCGACAGTTGCTTTTTCATTCGGGATGTCGAACTTGTCAGCAAGAAACCTCTGCAGCATGGTGAGCAATTCGTTGGCATCGGGTTGATTCATTACGTAATAACCTTTTTAGTAGGCAGCATCGGCCATCGGTGATGTATGAGCAACGGATCCAGGATCGATCGGGAACGCATTGCATGGGCAGGCTCGCTCGGAAGAATGCGCTTTGATCGATTTGGCGCGACCGAAACCCGCCTGCCGACCAATTCCTGACAAACCTTTCGGGCGCCCCTTGAAGCAGTGCCACTGGTACTGGCCACCACCTGCAGGGGCTCTATGGGCCCCTCCGCTCAATTCTTGCATATCTGGATTTCGTATGGTGAAGAATTGCCAATGACACCGGGCGCTTACCCCGATAGATGTCGACATCAGGCCGATCTGATCATTTCCGAATGGCAAGGAAATGGAACACCCAGGCCAATATGGGTTGGTACAGGTGGCCACACGAGCCAGACAGGAGATCCCCTGGGACATTGGCCGACGACATGCCCGTTTGCCGAAATTCCTCACAGGCAGGCGGAGACAGAACGTCGCGTGATGTGAATCTCGTCACACTTGTGTTTGCTGCGTCTCGGCAGAGACAATCGCCAGCGTGAATATTTGTTGCGAGTTTGGCATGGTAAGTACGCCGCCAAATGTGATCGCACGCACGTGGTGGGGCGCACTCGAAGGATTCGAGTTCTCCGCACGGTCCGGGATGCGCAGGGGTCGATGTACCCGATCAGAAGCCAAGGGGTAGAAATGAGCTTGAATGGAAAGGATCAACTCCTGCGCCAAGCGCGCATGCCGACCCACTCGATGGTGCTGATCAGCATGGGGGCATTATCCTGGGTGACCGAGCTCGAAAATATCTCTGCGACTGGTCTGCTCACGGCGCGCCCCGCTGAATGGGGCGGGGCGGTCGGGGAACGATGCATGCTCGACTTGCTTGCAGGTGATGATTTGCACATTCACCTGGAGGCCACGATCACCCGATTGACGGAATCCCAGTTGGCATTCACCTATGCAAGCATTCCTGAAGAGAAGGAGCAAGCCCTTTGGGAATTGCTCGGCGAATACGCCGACGATCTTGATCGACCGATCACTCAGGCGCCAAAGTAACGTCGTACTCCGATCGCGACGCTATTTCGAGTCTCGCAGCTCCCGCCGAAGGATTTTGCCGACATTGCTCTTCGGCAGGAATTCCCGGAATTCGATATGTCGGGGTTGCTTGTATCCGGTCAACTGCTCGCGACAATGTGCCCGGATCGCATCTTCACTCAAGGATGGGTCCTTTTTCACGATGACCAGCTTGACCGCCTCGCCGGATTTGTCATCCGGAACGCCAACCGCGGCAACTTCGAGGACGCCTGGCATCAATGCGACAACATCCTCGATCTCGTTGGGGTAGACGTTGAACCCCGAGACCAGAATCATGTCCTTCTTGCGGTCGACGATATAGAAAAAGCCTTGCTCGTCCATGCGGGCGATGTCGCCGGTATACAACCAGCCATCCGGATCGATCATCTTTGCGGTTTCCTCAGGCCGATTCCAGTAGCCTTTCATGACTTGCGGACCGCGAACGCAGAGCTCGCCAACTTCGCCGACGGGTAGAGTTTTCCCGTCGTCGTCGCGAATGCAGACGTCGGTCGACGAAATAGGCAATCCAATTGAACCGTTGAAATTTTCAAGATCGGGAGGGTTGATGCAGACGGCAGGCGAAGTCTCGGTGAGCCCGTAGGCCTCAGCCAGCGTGCAACCGGTCACTGTTTTCCAGCGTTCGGCCACGGCACGTTGTACAGCCATGCCGCCACCGAGGGTCATGCGCAAGTTCGAAAAATCGAGCTTGTCGAACCCGGGTGTATTGAGCAGGCCATTGAACAAGGTGTTGACGCCGGTAATTGCCGTGTAGCGAGTCCGACTCAGTTCGGCGACGAAACCAGACATGTCGCGCGGGTTCGTTATCAGGATATTAAGTCCGCCGAGTTTCATGAAGGTCAGGCAATTCGCAGTCAGTGCAAAAATGTGATAAAGAGGCAACGCGGTAATAATTACTTCTTCGCCTTCGCGCAGGCCCGAACCTATCCACGCACTGGCCTGCTGCATGTTTGCGATCATGTTGCGGTGAGTCAGCATGGCGCCCTTGGCGACTCCCGTGGTGCCGCCGGTGTACTGAAGGAACGCAATGTCAGAAGAGGAGAGGTCGGCCCTGGCCGCGGGCTTTGCAGAGCCGCGCCTCAATGCTTCGTTGAAACGGATCGCGCCGTCGATCGAAAAGGCCGGAACCATCTTCTTGACATGCTGCACCACGAAATTGGTGATCATTCCTTTCGGAAAGCCGAGCATGTCACCGATCCCTGTCGTGATGACATGCTCGATCGGTGTTTCTGCAGCTACGCTGGCAACGGTGTGGGCGAAGTTGTCGAGTACCAGAATTGCCTTGGCACCGGAGTCTTCCAGCTGATGCTTCAGCTCGCGAGCGGTGTACATCGGATTGGTATTGACCACGATCATGCCCGCACGCAGCGCTCCGGCTATCGCGATCGGATACTGCAAAACATTCGGCATCATCATCGCGATGCGATCACCCTCGACGCATTTCAGGTCACTGACCAGAAAGTTCGCGAATTGCTGGCTAAGCGTGTCGAGTTCGCCATAGCTGATGGTCCGGCCCATGTTCGAGAATGCTGGCCGATGGCGGAATCGCTCAAAACACGATTCGAGCAGGCTCGTGATTGACTCAAACTCATTCAGATCGATTTCGGCAGGAACGCCGTTGGGGTAGCCGGCCAGCCAGGGTCGATTCTTGATCTCGGACATGTTTCACTCCTGGCCATTGCCGACTAGCGGGGGCCGATATTGGTGTTTCCGGTCAATCCGTACGGATGCGTAGGGCATGATTCCAACACAGGCTATCAAGTCGCAGCAAGGCGCGCTGCAGCGTCAATCTCGATAACGTTGAAACCCCGACTCGGTTATACGCCATGGGAGGAGATGAATTATGGGCAAGCCACGCTTGGAAAACCGCATCGAAAATAGCCGAAGCAGGTCACTTGCAATTTTTTCCGTGCTATCGATGATCGCAGTGGCATTTCTGCTTTCAGCCTGTACGCGGCCATCCGACGAGCAGCGGATTCGTGCCGCACTCGAGGAAATGCAAGTCGCCATGGAGTCGGGCACGCCGGCTGATTTCATGCGGCATGTCGCCGAAGATTTCACTGGCGCCGAGGGGCAACTTGATCGAAACGGTCTGTATAACCTGCTTCGAGCACAGGTCCTGGGCAACTCAAGGATCGGAGTGACCTTGGCATCGACCGACATTGAACTCGAAGGAAACCGCGCGACGGTGAGGGTGGCTGCAACCGTTTCGGGTGGCAATGGTCGCTGGATCCCCGAGCGCGGTGCGCTGTATCGGATTGAAAGTGGATGGCGCAAGCAGGATGGCGACTGGCTTTGCGTCAATGCGCAGTGGGGGCGTTCGCTCTAGTCCGAAGCGACGCGAATTCCGGGAGCGGGGCCTGCAATACGGAGGCAGGCGGGGCGATTTCGTGCAAGCTCACGAAACCTCCCGGCTACCCGCTCGCCGGGTGTCAACAGAGTCACCCGGCGCTGCTTCGGCTGATGCCTTACGCCGCCTTGCCGGATTTGGCCAACTGGCGCAGCACGTAGGGCAGGATACCGCCATGACGGAAGAATTCCCGTTCCTTGGGTGTCGCCAGCAGGATGTCGATCTTGAACTCCAACTTGCCGCCATCTTTCGCTGTGGCGATGACCGTGGCTTCCCGAGCGGCACCATCTTCCAGACCGATGATCTCGAATGACTCGCGACCATCCAGTCCAATCGACGCGGCACTCTCGCCGACCTTGAACTGACACGGGAGCACGCCCATGCCGACCAGATTCGATCGGTGGATGCGCTCATAGCTTTCGGCAATGACTGCCTTGACGCCGAGCAGCAAGGTTCCCTTCGCCGCCCAATCGCGCGAAGAGCCACTGCCGTATTCCTTGCCGGCAATGACGATCAGCGGGGTCTTGCTCTCCTTGTAGCGCATCGCGGCGTCATAGATGGTCATTTGCTCGCCGCTTGGAACGTGCTCGGTGAAGCCGCCTTCGACGCCATCGAGCATCTGGTTGCGAATGCGGATGTTGGCGAAGGTTCCACGCACCATGACGTCGTCATTTCCGCGTCGCGAGCCGTAGGAATTGAAGTGCTCGGGCGTGACGCCGCGTTCGATCAGGAATTTGCCGGCTGGCGAACTTTTCTTGATATTGCCTGCCGGAGAAATGTGATCGGTCGTGATCGAGTGACCGAACAAGCCAAGGCAACGTGCGGCATGGATATCCTCGAACGTATTCAGTTCCATGGTCATGCCGTCGAAGTAGGGCGGGTTCTTGATGTAGGTCGAATCGCTATCCCAGTCGAACAGCTTGTCCTCGGGCGACTTGATCTGGTTCCAGCGACTGTCGCCCTTGAAAACGTCGGCGTAATTCTTCTTGAACATTTCCGGACTGATGGTCTTGGCGATCAGATCGCTGATTTCCTTGTTGGATGGCCAGATGTCCTTGAGGAAAACCGGCTTGCCGTCGCTGCCGGTGCCGAGCGGCTCACTGGAAAGATCAATATCGATCGTTCCGGCCAGAGCAAACGCGACGACTAGAGGCGGCGAAGCGAGATAATTCATTTTCACTTCCGGATGGATGCGGCCTTCGAAATTCCGGTTGCCGGACAAGACGGCGGCGACTGCCAGATCTCCGGCCTGGATTTGCTTGCTGACCGACTCGTCGAGCGGCCCGGAGTTGCCAATACACGTGGTGCATCCGTAGCCGACGAGGTAGAAATCGAGTTTCTCGAGTTCGTCGAGCAGACCGGCCTTCTTCAGGTAATCGGTAACGACCAGCGACCCCGGTGCCAGCGACGTCTTCACCCAGGGTTTCCGTTTCAGGCCTTTCGCCACGGCATTTCGCGCGAGCAGGCCGGCACCGAGCATGACGGCCGGGTTCGAGGTGTTCGTGCACGAAGTGATCGCCGCGATTACGACCGCTCCGTCGCGCAACGGGACAGGAACCGGAATGGTATGGGTCGGCTCGCACGCACTTTCATCGTGTCCGACCGCCGTGCTACCACCCTCATTCTTGAAGCGAGCGACCTCCTGATCCTTGTGCGGACGCCCCTCGGTCAGCTGCTTGACCGACTCTTGGTAGCTGGTCTTCATGTCGCTGAGCAGGACGCGATCCTGAGGCCGCTTCGGCCCAGCCAGCGAGGGTTTGACGGAAGCCATGTCGAGCGTCAGCGTTGACGAGAAAACCGCCGCGGGAGTGTCGTCGTCATGCCACAAGCCCTGGGCCCTGGCATAGGCTTCGACCAGGCCAATCTGCTCCTCGCTGCGCCCTGACAAGTGCAGATAGCGGATCGATTCCGCATCGATCGGAAAGATCGCGCAGGTCGCGCCATACTCGGGTGACATGTTGCCGATCGTGGCGCGGTCAGCCAGTGGCAGGTGCTTGAGGCCGGCGCCATGGAATTC
Source organism: Lysobacterales bacterium (assembly GCA_038205505.1). GTDB lineage: Bacteria > Pseudomonadota > Gammaproteobacteria > Xanthomonadales > Rhodanobacteraceae > Dokdonella. Next base: position 23,419 of record JBBRBU010000041.1, read on the forward strand.
GACGAACTTGCCGACCACTCCATGTTTCCTCAGCATCTGGGTCACGGTCAGGACGAGATCAGTCGCCGTCGCGCCTTCCGGCAACTTGCCGGTCAGCTCGAAGCCGACCACTTGCGGGATCAACATCGAGGAAGCCTGACCGAGCATCGCAGCCTCCGCCTCGATGCCGCCGACACCCCAGCCGAGGACGCCAAGGCCGTTGACCATCGTGGTATGTGAATCGGTACCGAAAACCGTGTCCGGATAGGCCCATTCGACGCCACCGACCTCGCTGGTCATGACCACGCGAGACAGATGTTCCAGATTGACCTGGTGAACAATGCCGGTACGTGGCGGAACAACCTTGAAATTGTTCAGCGCCTTCTGGCCCCAGCGCAGAAACGAGTAACGCTCCTGGTTGCGTTCGAACTCGATCTCGACGTTTTTCTCGATTGCGTCGTCCGAGCCGAATACATCGACCTGGACAGAATGATCAATGACCAGCTCAACCGGCGCGAGCGGATTGATCAGGCTCGGGTCGCCGCCGAGAGCAACCATGGCATCACGCATCGCCGCGAGGTCCACGACGCAGGGAACGCCGGTGAAATCCTGCAAAACGACGCGCGCCGGCATGAAGGCAATTTCGGTTTCCGGCTTGGCATTTGCCTGCCAGTTGGCGACTGCCTCGATCTGCTGCTCGGTGACGTCAATGCCGTCTTCGTGGCGAAGCAGGTTTTCGAGCAGAATTTTCATCGAGTACGGCAGTTTCTTCAGATCGAACCGCTGGCCCAGCTTGGCAAGGCTCGCGTAGCGGTACTCCTTGCCGTTGACCTTGAACATGTCATGGGTCGAGAAGCTGTCATTCATGGCGATTCTCCTTGCAGGGTGGTCAGTTCGACGAGTAGCGCGGTCCGCTCGGCGTATCCTATCGCGCGGAGTCGCAAGTGGGCGCTGCCGCGTTCGCATATGGGGCCGAAATCGACTTACTGCAAGCCTCCGTCAGCCTCGGCAAGTCGCGATTTTCGTTGCGGGAAAACGGGTAAAACGGCTAAAATTGGCGGCTGCAGCGGTCGGAGCGCAAGAGTTCCCGACTGGATGTACCGATTTCATGCTTGTTTCGTGCCGCCTCGCAATTTGCTGTTTCGTTGCGCCGAGCGCTTCCCTCCGCCTGACCACTGGACGCCTCTCGATCATGCTGACCCTCTATCGCCAACACGTTGCCGAACGCGCTGCCCTCGGCATTCCGCCCTTGCCGCTATCGGCGCAGCAGACTGCCCAGTTGATCGAGTTGCTCAAGCAGCCGAGTTCGGAGGATCGCGAATTCTTGCTGGACTTGATCACCAATCGAGTTCCGGCCGGGGTCGATGACGCGGCCAAGGTCAAGGCCTCGTATCTCGCCGCCATCGCCTTCGGTACCGAGGATTGCCCTCTGATTTCGCCGCAGCATGCGACCGAATTACTCGGCACCATGCTCGGTGGCTACAACATCCTTCCGCTGGTTGAATTGCTCGATCACAACACGCTCGCGCCGATCGCGGCTGATGCATTGAAGAAGACCCTGCTCATGTTCGACGCCTTTCATGACGTCAAGGACAAGGCCGACAAGGGCAACGTGCAGGCCAGAAGCGTATTGCAGAGCTGGGCTGATGCTGAATGGTTCACCAGTCGTCCGGAAGTTCCCGAGTCATTGACCATCACCGTGCTCAAGGTCAGCGGCGAAACCAATACCGATGATCTTTCGCCGGCGCCCGACGCGACCACGCGACCGGATATCCCGCTGCATGCACTGGCGATGCTGAAGAACAAGCGAGACGGCATTACCCCCGAGGAAGACGGCAAGCGCGGTCCGGTTGCCTTTATCGAATCGCTCAAGCAGAAAGGCCATCTGATCGCCTACGTCGGCGACGTTGTTGGCACTGGATCGAGCCGCAAGTCAGCAACCAATTCGGTGCTCTGGTTTACCGGCCAGGACATTCCGTTCATCCCAAACAAGCGTTTTGGCGGCGTCTGCCTCGGCAACAAGATTGCACCGATTTTCTACAACACGATGGAGGATGCCGGCGCTCTGCCGATCGAGCTCGACGTCAGCCAGATGGAAATGGGTGATGTCGTCGAGCTGCGGCCCTATGAGGGCAAGGCATTCAAGGAAGGCAAGCTCATCGCCGAGTTCAAGATCAAGTCGGAAGTGCTTTTCGATGAGGTGCGCGCCGGTGGCCGTATTCCATTGATCATCGGTCGCGGCTTGACTGCGCGGGCGCGTGAATCGTTGGGCCTGCCCCTTTCGACCCTGTTCCGCCTGCCCGAAAACCCGGCCGTCAGCAGCAGGGGATTCACCCTGGCGCAGAAAATGGTCGGTCGTGCCTGCGGTCTGCCAGAAGGCGAGGGCATCCGCCCGGGCACGTATTGCGAACCGCGCATGACCTCCGTTGGCTCACAGGATACGACCGGTCCAATGACTCGCGACGAGCTCAAGGACCTCGCCTGCCTCGGTTTCAGTGCTGACCTGGTCATGCAGTCGTTCTGCCACACGGCGGCTTATCCGAAGCCGGTCGATGTGACCATGCATCATGATCTTCCCGAGTTCATCAGCACGCGCGGCGGCATTCCGCTGCGGCCGGGCGACGGCATCATCCATTCCTGGCTCAACCGCATGTTGCTGCCCGATACGGTGGGTACCGGCGGCGATTCGCATACACGTTTCCCGATCGGCATCTCGTTCCCGGCCGGTTCGGGCCTGGTCGCATTCGCGGCTGCCACCGGTGTCATGCCTCTCGATATGCCGGAATCCGTGCTGGTTCGTTTCAAAGGCGAGCTGGAGCCTGGCGTGACGCTGCGCGACCTGGTCAACGCTATCCCGCTGTATGCGATCAAGGCCGGATTGCTGACGGTCGAGAAGAAGGGCAAGAAAAACATCTTCTCGGGGCGCATCCTCGAAATCGAAGGATTGCCCAATCTCAAAGTTGAACAGGCCTTCGAGTTGTCCGATGCATCGGCCGAGCGCTCCGCCGCTGGATGCACCGTGCATCTCGACAAGGCGCCGATCATCGAATACATGACCAGCAACATCGTCATGCTCAAGTGGATGATTGCCCAGGGTTACAAGGATGTGCGCAGCATCAAGCGCCGTATTGCGGCGATGCAGGCGTGGCTGGCCGATCCGACGCTGATGGCGCCCGATGCCGACGCCGAGTATGCAGCGGTGATCGAGATCGACCTGGCCGATGTACACGAGCCCGTTGTTGCCTGCCCGAACGACCCGGACGACGTGAAAACCCTGTCAGATGTGGCTGGCGCCGTAATCGACGAGGTCTTCATTGGCTCGTGCATGACCAATATCGGCCACTTTCGTGCGGCCGCCAAGTTGCTCGAGGGCAAGCGTGATATTCCAACCAAGCTGTGGGTCGCACCACCGACCAAGATGGATGCAGCCGAGCTGACCAAGGAAGGCCATTACGGCACGTTTGGAACGGCCGGCGCGCGCATGGAAATGCCGGGTTGTTCGCTGTGCATGGGCAATCAGGCCCAGGTCCGCGAGGGCGCCACGGTATTTTCGACAAGCACACGCAATTTCCCGAACCGTCTAGGCAAGAATGCCAATGTCTATCTGGGATCGGCCGAGCTGGCCGCAATTTGCTCGCGCCTCGGCCGAATTCCAAGCAAGGACGAGTACATGGCCGACATCGGCGTGATCAATGCCAATGGCGAAAAAATCTATCGTTACATGAACTTCGATCAGATCGAGGAGTTTACCGAAATCGCTGACACGGTCACGAGCTGACCAAGTGAATCGAATGATTGAGCCTTCCTTCTGGCGCAGGACTGCGTTTCGGGGCGGTGCAATACCCGGTGTATTCGCTTAGTGTAGGGTTTCGTCCTTGAAGGTACTTCAGAGTTCACCTGACAGTCCATGTTAAAAGGCAGCGCCAGACCATCGTGCGTCTTCATGGTTCCGAATGCGGATTGGCGCGACTGACTTCGAAGTCGCGCGAACAGGGGAAGGTTGATCGAGTTCATGCCGTCGGCACAAAGAAATCGCGATGCCAGCGAGAGCGGGACGACGAACCATTTCGTTCGCCGTCTGTTGGGTGTCTCAGACATGCCTTCGTTCGCCGCGATGTCGATAGATGAGGCACGCCTCCGTTTCGAGATTCAGGAAGCGATGGTTTCGTGGAACACTGAACGTGTTCATGCCGACGGCACCAGCGGTTCCTTTGGCTGCCATCCGCCCGAGGGCATCGATGGCACGGATGTCCGCCGGATTTCCCTGTTCAGCGCTGCCAACGGGATGCGCGCCGAATTGGCATGGAGGGCGACGAATGACTCCGGCCTTCGCTCGGGAGCTGAATGGAACGCTTTTCTGAACGATCTCGCACTCGTCGCGGAGCGCATCCTGCAGCATGAATCGCTGACCCAATCGGTGCGCCGGGTTGAGCGCGCCGAGCATGTGCAGCGCGCCCTTTTCGCAATCGCCAACATGGCCAGTTCCGATCTTGACATGCCGGAGATGTTGCACGGCATTCACGAGATCGTTGGCTGGCTCATGTACGCGGAAAACTTCTTTATCGCCCTGTACGAGCCCGAGCGAGACAGCTTGCGCTTTTTGTACTTTGTGGATTCAGTCGACCAAGGCACCTTCAGTCCGAGTATCGAGATTGCCGCCAGTGAGGTCCCGAACAGCTTGACCCTGGCCATGATCCGCAGCGGCGAGTCACAGATGGGGCCATCGGAACAGGTGCGTGAAGCGATGGGCGTCAACAGGGACGATTCCCTTGGTCCCGCGTCCGAAGACTGGCTTGGAGTGCCCATGATCGGCGAGGCTGCAGCGATTCGCGGTGCGATCGTGGTGCAGAGTTACCTGCCAGAGGCGCGCTACTCTGAAGAGGATCGCGCCATCCTCAACTACGTCGCGCAGCACATCCTCACCGCGCTCGAACGCAAGCAGGCCCGAGACGAACTCGAAAGTCGGGTCGTGGATCGAACCCGCGAACTCGCGTCTGCAATTCGCGAGTTGCAGCAGGAGGTCAGCGAGCGCCAGCGCGGCGAACGATTGCAACGCGCCCTGTTCGACATTGCCGAGGGCGCCGCTGCAGCCGACTCCATGGCCGATTTCTACGCCAGTGTCCACGGCATCGTGGGGGGGCTGCTGAACGCGCGGAACTTCTATATCGCTCTGGTCGCGGGAGACTCGGGTGAGCTCGAGTTTCCTTATTCGGTCGACGAGATCAATCCGGTTCGTCCGCGTCGACCCATGGCCAAGGGCATGACCGAGTATGTGCTACGAACGGGTCGGGCCTTGCTCGCGGACAGAGAGTCGCTCGACCGCCTGGTGGAATCGCAAGAGGTGCAGCGATTCGGCACCCGCGCGAGCTACTGGCTCGGTGTGCCGTTGATCTGCGGCGACGTCGCAGTCGGCGTTCTAGCGGTGCAGAGCTATTCGTCGGATTCACCTTTCACTGCGCGTGACCAGGAGTTGCTGACCTTCGTCGCCTATCACATCGCCAATGGACTCGAGCGCAAACGCGTTCAGGAATCACTGGTGCATGACAATGTGAAACTGGAGGCGCGAGTCGTGGAGCGAACTCGCGCGCTGGCTTTCGCCAATCGGGACCTGACCCGGCAAATCGGCGAGCGCCAACGCATCGAGGCGCGCCTGACCCATGAGGCATTTCACGATTCGCTGACCGGGTTACCCAACCGTTCGTTGCTGTTGCAGCATCTTGAATCGGCAATGCAGGATTTTCAGGGCAATGATGATCGGCGCTACGCCGTCCTTTTCCTCGATCTTGATCGATTCAAGGTGGTCAATGACAGCGTTGGTCATCTGGTGGGTGACGAAATGCTCAAGCAGGTTGCCACACGCCTGGCGAGCACCTGCGGCCCGTTCGTGGTGGCGAGACTTGGCGGCGATGAATTCGCCGTGCTCGTCGATGATCTGCCCGACGCCGAGGTTGCCGTGTCTCTCGCCAACCGAATTCTCGAATCGTTGAATGATCCGATTCGTGTCAGCGGCAAGGAGATGTTCACTTCAGCAAGTATCGGCATTGCCTACGCTGATGGTCATTATCGGCGAGCCGAGGAACTGCTCCGCGATGCGGATACCGCAATGTACCGGGCCAAGGCCGAAGGTCGTCAACGTTACGAGATCTTCGATGAACGCCTGCGCGCCGAAGCCATGCGCGCGCTCGACCTTGAGGGAGACCTGCGCCGTGCGCTGGTGCGCCGCGAGTTCGAGCCGTATTTCCAGCCGATTGTCGATCTGTCCGATGGGCGTATCCTCGGTTACGAAGCCTTGTTGCGATGGAACCATCCCACTCGCGGATTGCTTCTACCTGCGGACTTCCTCGCTGCGGCCGAGGAGAATGGCTGCCTCGAACAGATCGATTGGCAGATGTTCACGATGGCCTGCAATCAGGCATGCCGGCTGCCGGAGACCCGATACGTTTCCATCAATGTATCGGCGCGACGCCTGCGCGTCCCGGAATTCGATGAAATCGCCGTGCGCACCATTCTCAATAGTGGTTTGGAACCCTCCAGGATACGACTCGAGGTCACCGAGGGGGCCTTGCTCGACCAACCCGAACAGATGCGCAGCATTCTCTTGCGACTGCGTCAGGCGGGTGTCCTGGTCCAACTCGATGATTTCGGGACCGGCTATTCTTCACTGAGCTATCTGCATAGATTCCCGATTCACTCACTGAAGATCGACCGCTCATTCGTTTCCGACCTTGCCCTGCAAGACAGCAGCCCTGCTGTCATCAAGGCGATCATCGCGCTGGCGAAATCTCTCGATGTCCAGGTCATCGCCGAAGGCGTGGAGACCACGGCGCAACGCGATGCGCTGATAGAAATGGGTTGTCAGGTCGGGCAGGGCTTCCTCTACTCGATCCCATTGCCGATCGAACAGGTATTGCAATCGACATAGCGCAGCTTGGGCATTCAGGGAATGGCCCGTTCCGGGAAGAAGAATCGGCGTGCGGGGCGGGACCAGGCGTTCCCTGCGAGAGAGCGGGTTGACGCGGTAGAATCACTTTCCCTCGACCCAATCCATGATTTCCATGAGTACGACTGCCGAAAGCCTGCCTGCGAATGACGCCTCCCATGATGAGGTGCCGCTGCGTTTCGTGACCGCTGCCAGTCTGTTTGATGGTCACGATGCCGCGATCAACATCATGCGCCGACTGATCCAGTCACAGGGCGCCGAAGTGATCCATCTCGGACACAATCGCGCGGTCGAAGATGTCGTCCGTGCCGCGCTGCAGGAAGATGCCGACGCGATCGCGCTGTCCTCCTACCAGGGCGGCCATGTCGAGTACTTCAAGTACATGATCGACATGCTAAAGGAGCGTGGTGCCGCGCACATCCGTGTGTTCGGCGGCGGCGGCGGCACAATCACCCCCGAGGAAATCCGCGAACTGCAGGCCTACGGCGTCGAGCGCATCTATCACCCCAACGACGGCATGCACCTCGGACTCGTGGCGATGATCGAGGATGTGGTTGCGCGCGCTGGCGCAGCGCGGAAATCGGCGCCAGGGAATCGAGATTCGGCCAAGCCACAATCTGGCGCTGCAGTCGACATCGATGACGAAATTGCAGTGGGTCGAGTGCTTACGGCTATTGAAAACGGTGACTACTCCGAAGCCGAACTCGTGAATTTGCGCAAGCATTGGGCAGCCGGCTCTCCGGAATCCCGGATTTCGACTCTCGAGTCCCGTCCGACGCCGCCAGTCGTCGGGATCACAGGCACCGGCGGTGCCGGCAAATCCAGCGTCGTCGACGAATTGTTGCTGCGCTTCCTGCATGCGTTCCCGAAGATGCGCATCGCCGTTCTTGCCGTCGATCCGACGCGTCGTCGATCGGGCGGTGCCTTGCTTGGCGATCGTATCCGCATGAATGCCCTGCGCAGCCATCGCGTCTTCATGCGCTCGATGGCCACGCGTCGCCAACACGCGGCAACCAGTATCGTGCTCAAGGATTGCGTCGGCTTTCTCAAGGGGCAGGGTTACGATCTGGTCATCGTCGAGACGGCAGGCATCGGACAGTCTGATTCGGAGATCGTCGATCTGGTCGACTTTCCGATGTATGTGATGACCAGCGACTACGGTGCGGCCAGCCAGCTCGAGAAAATCGACATGGTCGATTTCGCCGAGCTGATCGTGCTCAACAAGTTCGACAAGCGCGGTGCCGAAGATGCGCTGCGCGACGTGCGCAAGCAGTGGAAGCGCAATCGCGTCAAGTTCGAGCTCAAGGACGACGAGGTGCCGGTCTATCCGACCATCGCCAGCCAGTTCAATGATCCGGGCATCACCTGGATGTTTGTGAATTTGTGCCGCTTGTTGCGGAACAAGTTGGGAATAGGGAAAGGAGAATCGGGAATCGATTGGAAGCCGGACCTCGATACCTCATTGAAGGAGCCAAGGGCCACGGTGCTGATTCCTGGCGCTCGGGTCCGTTACCTCGCCGAGATCGCCGAACAGGGCAGGGGCATCAACAGCGAAATCGAGAAGCAATCCGACATTGCCGACCGCGCACAATCGCTGTGGAAAGCACTTCGTGAACTCGAAGACCCGGAATTGCCGCCCGTACTCGGCATGTTCGATGACGCGCTCTTCCGAACCCCCAATCCCCAATCCCCAATCCCGGCACTCCTGCGCCAACGCTACAACGACGCCATCCAGTCGCTCAGCACGGATTCGCTGCGCCTTCTGCGCGGCTGGCCTGATCGCCTGAAATCAATCACCGATGAGGTCACTGAATACGAAGTGCGCGGCAAGACGATCAAGGTCGAGAACTACAGCGAATCGCTGTCGCACCAGAAGATACCGAAGATCGCTGCACCGACGTACAAGTCCTGGAGCGAACTGCTCGTATTCCTGCAGAAGGAAAACCTGCCAGGCAGCTATCCTTACACCGGCGGGGTTTATCCCTATCGCCGCACTGGCGAGGATCCGATCCGAATGTTCGCAGGCGAAGGCACGCCCGAACGCACCAATCGTCGTTTCCACTATCTCAGTGTCGGTCAGCCCGCCGCGCGCCTTTCGACCGCATTCGATTCAGTCACGCTCTACGGTGAAGATCCGGCGCCGCGCCCTGACATCTACGGCAAGGTCGGCAATTCAGGCGTCAACGTGCCGACTCTCGATGACATGAAGAAGCTCTACTCGGGCTTCAACCTGTGCGAACCGACCACGTCGGTTTCGATGACGATCAACGGGCCCGCGCCGATCATCCTGTCGATGTTCATGAATACCGCGATCGACCAGCAGGTCGAGCTGTATCTCAAGCAAGATGACAAGCGCTGGGCCGTTGCCGAAAAGAAAATCGCCAAGTTCTTCGATGGTCGCGAGCGCCCGGTCTATTCGGGCGAGCTGCCGCCGACCAATGATGGCCTCGGCCTCGCCCTGCTTGGCATTTGCGGCGATCAACTCGTTGATGCCGAGACCTACGCGAGGATCAAGTCGGAAACGCTGCGATCGGTACGAGGCACAGTGCAGGCCGACATCCTGAAAGAAGACCAGGCGCAGAACACCTGCATCTTCTCGACCGAATTCGCCCTGCGCATGATGGGCGACATCCAGCAGTATTTCGTCAACCAGAAAGTACGCAACTTCTATTCGGTTTCGATCTCCGGTTATCACATTGCCGAAGCCGGAGCGAACCCGATCAGCCAGCTCGCTTTTACCCTGAGCAACGGGTTCACGATCGTCGAGTACTACCTTGCGCGTGGCATGCGCATCGACGACTTCGCGCCAAACCTGAGCTTCTTCTTTTCCAATGGAATGGATCCCGAGTACACCGTCATTGGCCGCGTCGCCCGGCGCATCTGGGCACGTGCGATGCGTGAACGCTACGGCGCCAATGAGCGCAGCCAGATGATGAAGTACCACATCCAGACTTCGGGCCGCTCGCTGCATGCGCAGGAGATCCAGTTCAACGACATCCGCACCACGCTGCAGGCACTTTACGCGCTGTTCGACAACTGCAACTCGTTGCACACCAATGCTTACGACGAGGCGATCACCACGCCGACCGAGGAGAGCGTGCGACGCGCTGTCGCCATCCAGATGATCATCAACAAGGAACTCGGCCTCAACTTCAACGAGAACCCTTGGCAGGGCAGTTTCATCGTCGACAAGCTGACCGGCATCGTCGAAGAAGCCGTCTACAAGGAATTCGAGGCGATCAGCGAGCGCGGCGGCGTGCTCGGC
>JBBRBU010000042.1:0-32810 GCA_038205505.1 Lysobacterales bacterium
TTCGACATTCCGCTGCAATGCCCGGATGGGGTTGTCGCCAACCTCGGTTACCTCGGCGGCGATTTCCGCGGCCTGCTCGACAATGCCGACTACATCCGCGAGATGGGTTTCAGTGCAGTCTGGATCACACCAATCGTCGACAACCCCGACGAAGCTTTCAGCGGCGGCGACGAAGTCACCTGTACCTCATTCCTGACCGATCGCGGCAAGTCCGGCTATCACGGCTACTGGGGCATGAACTTCTTCCGCGTCGATGAACACCTTCCGAGTGCGGGACTACAGTTCTCTGACCTGACCCGCGAGCTGGCGGCGAAGGGCCTCAAGACCGTTCTCGACATCGTCGCCAATCACAGCTCGCCGGCTTGGTCGATGGCGAAGAAACAACCGGGATTCGGCCAGGTCTTCGATGCCTCTGGCACCCTGCTCGCCGATCACGACAACCTGCCGCCGGACCAGCTCGACCCTGCGAATCATGCGTTGCAGCGCTGGTACAACACGAAACCCAATCTTGCCCAACTCGGCGATTTCAATCCCGACAATGCCGAGGTCATGGAGTATCTGAGCAGCGCCTACCTGCAATGGATCGACCAGGGCGCCGCCGCGTTCCGCGTCGACACGATCGCGCACCAGCCGGAAGCATTCTGGAAGACGTTTGCCGATCGAATCCGCGCGAAGCATCCGGGCTTCTTCATGTTCGGCGAGGCCTTCAGCTACGACGCGGCAGAGATCGCTCCCTACACCTGGGATACGAATGGCCGCTACAGCGTGCTCGACTTTCCGATGAAAAAGGCGATTGCCGATACCTTCGAGAAGCCGCATGGCGATTTCGCCGCGCTTGGCACCGCGCTCGAACTCGAAAACGGTCCGTTCCAGAATCCCTACGAGCTCACCACGTTCTACGACAACCACGACATGGCGCGTTTCAACGGCAGCGACGCGGGCTTCATTGATGCGCACAACTGGCTGTTTACCGCGCGCGGAATCCCGGTGGTTTACTACGGCTCGGAATCAGGTTTCATGCGCGGCCATGTCGAGCACCACGGCAATCGCAATTATTTCGGCGTCGAAGGTATTGCCGCGGCGCGCGAGCATCCGATTCGCCGCCAGCTCACGCGCATCGCCAAGGTACGCGCCGCCTCGGTCGCCTTGCAGCGCGGCTTGCAACTGGATCTCGAGCTGGCCGGCAACCGCGCCGCTTTCTATCGGGTCTTCGAGCATGACGGCAAGGCGCAGACGGCGCTGGTTCTGCTCAACAAGGGCGATCAGGCGGAAATATTCGACCTTGGTGAACGCTTGCAGCCGGGTGTCTGGGACAGCGCGCTGGACAAGAGCGAGGCACCATTGACGGTGACCACGGTGTCATCGCATCGCTTCGAGGTTGCACCGCATGATGCCGCCGTCTGGGTGCTCGATGCGCCGGTGACGCTGCCGCAGCTGCGAGCGCGGCTCGACCAGCTCATGCAGGGACGCGAGCGCCGCACGAACGGCGGATGACGACGCGCGTCGGCAGCATTTCACTCACGGCCGGCTCGCCGCGGATCTGCTGCAGCAGTCGCCTGACCAGAACCTCACCGGCAAGCTTGGTGTCCTGCTGCACCGTGGTCAGTGGCAGGTGGTTGTAGCGGGCCATCGGAATATCGTCGAAACCGACCACCGAAATCTGTGCGGGAACGTCGATGCCAGCCTCGCCGAGCGCATTGATCGCACCGATCGCAAGCAAGTCGCTGGCGGCGAAGATTGCATCGAACGCGATGCCGCGTCCGACCCATTCGCCGATTGCGGAATGGCCGACCTGTTCGGTCGAATCGAGCGCGTCGATCTGCAGGTCGGGATCTGTCTCGATGCCGGCGGCGTCCAACGCGGCGCAATGGCCGAGATAGCGATCGCGGAACTCGGGGCATTGCTCACCGATGTCGCCGAGAAACGCGATGCGGCGCCGGCCGAGGCCGAGCAGGTGTTCGGTCACTGCGAGACCGCCACTGCGGTTGTCGCAACCCACGGAAAGACCGGGCTGGCCATCGACAACCGCGCCCCAGCGCACGAAATGAGTGTTCTGATCCGCCAGCTTCTGCAATGTGCTGCGCGCGACCCGATAGTCGCCGTATCCGAGCAGGATCAGGCCGTCGGCCTTGTGGCTGTCCTGGTAGTCGGCATGCCAGTCGTTGGAAAACTGCTGGAACGAAATCAGCAGGTCGTAACCCTGGCGCGCGCAGGCGCGCGTGATCGAACCGAGCATCGAAAGGAAAAACGGATTGATCAGCGAATCGTCCGGTGTCGGATCCTCGAACAGCAGCAGGGCCAGCGTCACCGACTGCTGGCGGCGCAGGCATGAGGCGTTCTTGTCGACCTTGTAGTTGAGCTGCTTGGCGATCGCCTGGATCTTGCGGCGTGTGTCGAAATTGACCAACGTGCTGCCGCTCAGCGCGCGCGACACAGTCGATTGCGAGACGCCAGCCTCATAGGCGATATCGAACGAGGTGGCTTTTCCTTTCGTGCTCAAGGCTCGGACACTGGTGGCGGACGCGGAGCCACCTTTTTACCGGATCGTGTCCGGCAGGGCGTTCTGCAGTGCAGCATAAATGCATTGCAAGCGGTGTCCGTCCTGCCCGGGATCGTCGTTGGCGCAGGTCATGCCGCCGGGCCGGCCTGGCTCATGGCCGCCTGGCGAGGTTCACGCATTGACTTGAAAGGCGCTCGATCGTGGCCCAGTCGCGCGCCTCGAGCGCCGAGCGCGGAACCATCCACGAGCCCCCCACCGTGATCACGTTTGGCAGGGCCAGATAGGCCGGCGCGCTCCGTGCATCGATGCCGCCGGTCGGGCAGAATCGCACCTGTGCAAACGGACCGGAAAAAGCGCGCAAGGCATCCACGCCACCGGATGAGGCGGCCGGAAAAAACTTGAAACGTTGGTGTCCGTGTTCGAGGCCGCGCATCAGTTCGCTGGCCGTGACGATCGCCGGAAGCAGCGGTATATCGGCCTCGGCCGCCGCCGCATAGAGCGCTTCGGTTGCGCCCGGTGCAATCGCGAAGAGTGCGCCGGCATCCATAACTGCGCGCAAAGAAGTTGCGTCAAGGACGGTGCCGGCGCCGACCAGCGCGCCGGGTACCTCGGCGGCGATGCGTCGAATGGCTTCAATCGCAACTGGACTGCGCAAGGTGATTTCGAGTACGGGCAGGCCGGCGTCGACGAGGGCGCGCGCCAGCGGCACCGCATCATCGACGTGTTCGATGCTGAGCACAGGCAGGACTGGCGCCTTGGCCAGTATTTCATCGACGCGGGCGGCGCGGGAATCGGGGGTCCATCGTGACATGGCGGCTCTATCCTTCAGGTGTCTGGCGCAAGGCGACGGCGGCGCCGAGCAAGCCGGTATGCGAATGCACGACGACCTCGATCGTCACGGCCTCGAGGTAAGTTGAAAAACGCCCCTTGGCGAGAAAGCGTTCACGAAATGCGCTGCTGCGCAGGAATGGAATAAAGCGCGGCACGATGCCACCGGCGATCACGACCGTGCGCGCGCCGTGGATCAATGCGGTGTCGCCGGCGACGCTGCCGAGGACCGAACAGAATCGGGCCAGCGTGCGTCGAGCAACGACGTCATGTCCGTCGAGTGCGGCGGCGACGATTTCCGCAGGATCGCGCAATGACACGGTATGCCCGTCACGTGGTCCGCCATGGGTACCGCCAATCGCCGCGGCAATGTGCGAGAGGCCATCGCCACTGAGCACGCGCTCGGTCGATGCGCGACCGAAGCGCGCGTCGAGCCAGCGTGCAACGACATGTTCTTCATCGCCAATCGGCGCGAAGCTGACATGGCCGCCTTCGGTCTCGACGGCCTGCCAGCCCTTCGCATCGGAACCAACCAGCAGGCCGACGCCGAAACCCGTACCCGGGCCAATCACACTGACCGGTCCGCGCATCGACGCATGGGTCGGCCCATGCAAGTGAACGCGGTCGGCCGGGCCGAGCGCCGGGACCGCCCATGCGACCGCGCCGAAATCGTTGAGCATGCGCAACTGGTCGAGACCGAGCGTGCGCTGCAGCTCGGTGCGGCTGAACGACCAGGCGCGATTGGTCAGGCGGATTTCGTCCTGATCGACCGGCGATGCGACCGCGAATGCAGCACGGCGCGGCTTTGCGCCGACCATCGAAAGGTAATGTCCGGCGGCATGCTGCAGGCTGGCGAAATCGGCGCCAGCAAGTGTGTGCGGCTCGATGATTTCAATGTGCGGCGAGACCAGATCGGTCAATGCAAAGCGCGCATTGGTGCCGCCGATATCGGCAATCAGGGCAAGTTCGCTTTCACTGGATCGAATCGAGTCAGCCAACTTGATGATTCTCCCGTGGCGATTGTGCGGGGTGCTTGAGGTTGACCAACGCTCAGCCTTCCACGAACAGGCTGCAGGCGCCTTGCTCGGCGCTGCCGACGGCCCGGCGCATGAGCCCGAACAGTTCGCGGCCGAGGCCGTGGTGGCTGGGGGCGAGATTGAACACCGCAGGCTCGCGCATGGCCAGGGTTGTTTCGTCGACAAGCACATCCAGGCGACCCGCTTCGGCGTCGATCACGATCGGATCGCCGTCGTGCAAGCGGGCCAGCGCGCCGCCGTCGATTGCTTCGGGGACGACGTGGATCGCCGCGAGCACCTTGCCCGAGGCGCCCGACATGCGCCCGTCGGTGAGCAGAGCGACGCGCTGGCCTCGATCCTGCAATACGCCGAGTGTCGGCGTGAGCTTGTGCAGTTCGGGCATGCCATTGGCACGCGGACCCTGGGCGCGAATCACGGCGACGAAATCACCGCTCAGCGATCCGGCCTTGAACGCGTCGAGCATCGCGTCCTGTGATTCGAAGATGCGCGCCGGCGCATTGATCGAACGATGCTCGACAGCGACCGCCGAAACCTTGACCACGGCGCGACCGAGATTGCCCGACAGCCGGCGCAGCCCGCCTTCGGCATCGAACGGTTCGGCGACCGTGCGCAGCACGTCGGCGTCGAGCGATTGCGCGGGTGGTTGGCTCCAGCGCAGTTTCAGATCATCAAGCCCCGGTTCCTGCGCCTGCGCGTAAAGGTCGCCGCCGTGCACGCAGTGGATATCGGGATGCAGCAGGCCGGCATCGAGCAGCTCGCGGATCGTGAAACCGAGCCCGCCGGCGGCCTGGAAATGATTGACGTCGGCGCCGCCGTTTGGATAGATGCGCGCCAGCAGCGGCGTGGCCCGCGAAAGCTCGTCGAGATCGTCCCAGTCGATGCGCAATCCGGCGGCGCGCGCAATCGCGACCAGGTGAATCGCGTGATTGGTCGAACCTCCGGTGGCAGCGAGACCGACCATGGCATTGACGATGGCTTTTTCGTCGAGGGTTTTCGCCAATGGCGTGTAGTCGGCACCGAGTGCGGTGATCTGCAGGGCGCGCTCGGTCGCGGCCACGGTCAATGCATCGCGCAGGGTCGTACCGGGGTTGACGAAGGCCGCGCCCGGCATCATCAGGCCCATCACTTCGAGCAGCATCTGATTCGAGTTGGCGGTGCCGTAGAAGGTGCAGGTGCCGGGTCCGTGGTAGGACTTCGATTCGGCATCGAGCAGTTCCTCGCGACTCGCCTTGCCTTCGGCATAGCGTTGGCGGACAGCGGCCTTTTCCTTGTTCGGCAAACCCGAGGTCATCGGTCCGGCCGGCACGAACAGCACTGGCAGGTGACCGAAGCTCAGCGCACCGATCAGCAGGCCCGGAACGATCTTGTCGCAGACACCGAGCAGCAGGGCGGCATCGAACATGTCGTGTGACAGCGAAACCGCCGTGGCCAACGCAATCGTGTCGCGCGAGAACAATGACAGTTCCATGCCGTCGCGGCCCTGGGTGACGCCATCGCACATCGCCGGCACGCCACCGGCCACCTGGGCGGCTCCGCCTGCGGCGCGCGCGGCGGCCCGAATCAGGCTCGGGTACTGCTCCATCGGCTGGTGTGCCGAGAGCATGTCGTTGTAGGCGGTGACGATGCCGATGTTGCCGGCACGCGCACCACGCAACAGCGGTTTGTCGTCGCCGGAGGCGGCGAAGCCATGCGCGAGATTGCCGCAGCTCAGTCGCGCGCGCGCCGGATTGCTGTTGCGCCCGGCGTCCATGCGCGACAGATAATCGTCACGCAGACCACGACTGCGTTCGGCAATGCGCGTAGTGACACGTTCGACAACGGGATGCAGGCTCATCAGGGACTCCAGTGGATCTCGACGATCGTGCCCGGCGCGTGCAGGAGTGCCGCGACCGGCAGGCGCGCGGGTTCATTCTCGGCCATCGCGCGATCAAGCACGGCGCGCTTGTCGGACCCGGTGATCGCGAGGATGACATGGCGGCTGCGCAGCAGGCATGCAAGGCTCAGGCTGACGCGCGCGTGGGGGCCCGAAGTCGGCATCGGTTCGGGCGTGATGGCTACCGCGGATGCACGACCGTGCGGATCGAGCGCCGCGCCGAGATTGGTTGCGCCCGGAAACAGCGAGGCGAAATGGCCGTCCGCGCCCATGCCAAGCAGGCTCACATCGATCGGGCCCGCGAGTGTGGCGAGGGCGGATTCCGCAAACGCGGCATCGGCCGGCCCGGCCGGATGGTCCGGAACCAGCGGCAACCAGTGAATGCCGTCAACGCCGACAAACGATTCGCGCAGCTGACGCAAGTTGCAGTCGACGTGATCGGTATCGACCCAGCGTTCGTCGCTGGGAAGGATCGTCAGTCGGTTCCAGTCGCGCGCTGCACCGGCGAATCGACGCAAGACCGGGGGTGCGGTGCGTCCGCCGGCCAGGGCCAGAATCGCGGCATCACGTTCGCGAAGCGCATCCTCGGTTGCCGTGGCAAGCCGCGCCGCCAGAGCGACGGCAAGTGCGTCGGCATCGCTATGCCCGGTTTCGGTCCAGGTCATGGGCGCCTACTCGCGCCAGCTGTGGTTGTGACGCTCGATCATCGCCACCGCACCGCTCGGACCCCAGGTACCGGCAGGATAGGGTTTCGGTGTACTACCGGCATGCTTCCAGCCGTCGTAGATCGCATCGACCCAGTGCCAGGCCGCCTCGATTTCGTCGCGGCGCACGAACAAGGTGCCGTTGCCTTCGATCGCATCGAGATAGAGACGCTCATAGGAGAGGCGTCGGCGATGCGCGGCGAATTGCTCGTCAACATCGAGATCGAGTGCGACCTGGGAAAGACGCAGGCCTTTGCGGTCCAGTCCGGGCGTCTTGTGCATCAAGGTCATCTGAATGCGCTCCTCGGGCTGCAGCAGGATGATCATCGCGTTTGGTTCCACGCGTACGCCGCTGTTGGCGAAGATTGAATGCGGCACGGCGCGGAACTGGATGTAGATCTCGGTACAACGGCGCGGCATGCGCTTGCCGGTGCGCAGGTAGAACGGCACGCCGGACCAGCGCCAGTTGTCGATGTGGGCACGCAACGCGACAAAGGTCTCGGTACTGCTGTCGTGGCCGAGATCGCTGAGATAGCCCGGTACGGCCACGCCGTCGACGGCACCGGCCGTGTACTGCCCGGCGACGCTTTCAGTGCCGACTTCATTGCGCCCGATCAGGCGCAACGAGCGCAACACCTTGAGTTTTTCGTTGCGCACCGCGCTCGGATCAAAATGCGCGGGCGGCTCCATCGCGGTCAGGCAAAGCAGTTGCAACAAATGATTCTGCAACATGTCGCGCATGGCGCCGGATTCGTCGTAATAGCCGCCGCGACCTTCGACGCCGACCGTCTCGGCAACCGTGATCTGCACCTGCTCGATGTGCAGTGAATTCCACAACGGTTCGAACAGGGCATTGCCGAAACGCAGCGAGATCAGGTTCTGCACACCTTCCTTGCCGAGATAGTGATCGACGCGGAAGACGCGATCCTCGTCGAATACGCGAGTCACGCCGTCGTTGATCGCAATCGATGAAGCGAGGTCGCTGCCAATCGGTTTTTCCAGCAAAACGCGCGTACCGGCGCCGCCGAGTCCACGACTGCCGAGTGCTGCGCAGATCGGTGCGTAGAAGCGCGGCGCTGTGCTCAGGTGATAGACGACATCGCCATTGCGGGCCTTGACGATGGCATCGGCGAGCATGGTCATCGAAGTGTCATCGTCGATCGACGCGGGACAATAGTCGATCCGTTCGAGCAGCTCGCGCAGGCTGCGCTCATCGCGTTGGTCGGCCTCCACTCGCTGTTCGATGGTCGCAGCTACCGTGTCGCGAAACGTCTGTGTGTCGAGATCGCTGCGCGCAGTGCCAAGGATGCGCAGATCTTTCGGCAGCAGGCCGTCGCGTTGCAGGCCGTAGAGGGAGGGCAGCAGCATGCGCTGGGCGAGGTCGCCGGTTGCGCCGAAAATCGTCAGCAGGTTGGCCGAAGTGCCGGTCATGGGTGGATTCCATTGGATTGCGGACAGACTAGCGCGGCAATGTTGCACCTGCGGCCTGAATACGATTGCAGTTGTCGCGCTGCAGCATTGTGCCACTGCTGGCGACTCGATTGGAGGCTTGCGACCCGCCTTGCGGCCGCTCGGCGCGTGCGCGCTGAATCAACCGGTCGACGCGAACAAGACACCGAATGCCGGCAGCTGCACGCGCGATTCGCCGAGCTCCCCGGCGATCAGGCCATGCCCGTTGATCGTGCGAAATGCACTCGAGTCACCAACCGAGACGACGCAAGGTTCGTTGCCGGTATTGAACCAGGCGCGAATGCGGATTCCGTCGAGTCTGCGTTCCAGCGCCAGCACCGGCTCTGGCACGGCGAGCATGCTGACCGCGCCCAGAACCAGGGCGGGATGCTGCTTGCGCCATCGCATGAAGGTACGGAAGCGCTGCAGCGGCGAGCCGGGGTCGGCATCCTGATCCTGCACGCTGCGATGGCGGTGCGAGTCGGGGATCGGCAACCATGGCCGGGCCCCGGAAAAACCACCGCCTTCGGTATTCGTCCACGGCATCGGCGTACGGCAGCCGTCGCGCCCCTTGTAGTTCGGCCAGAACGCGATGCCGTAGGGATCCTGCAGCAACTCGAACGGCAGGTCGGCCTCGGTCAGGCCGAGCTCCTCGCCCTGGAAGATGCAGACCGAACCGCGCAGTGAACAGACCATTGCACTGAGCAGACTGGCCAGGTGCAAGGGTGCGTCGGCGCCACCCCATCGGCTCGCCACGCGTTGCACGTCGTGGTTCGAGATTGACCAGCACGGCCAGCCTTCGGTCATCTTCGATTCGAGATCCTGCACGGTTTCGCGGATGTGACGGGTCGAAAATTCGTCGGTCAGCAGTTCGAAACTGTAGCCCATGTGCAGGCGGTCAGGACCGGTGTACTCGGCCATCGTCGCCAACGAATCCTCGGAGGAAATCTCGCCGAGCGCGGCGACGTCGGGGTATTGATCGAGCAACTCGCGCAACTCGCGGATGAAACCGATGTTCTCGGGCTGGGTATTGTTGAAGTAGTGGTACTGGAACGCGTAGGGATTGTCCGGACTGAAGCCGCGACCGACGCGACGGGATTCCGGCTTGGGTGGATTGTTGCGTAGTTGCGCATCGTGGAAGCAGAAGTTGATCGCATCCAGGCGCAGACCATCCACACCGCGGTCGAGCCAGAACTTCACGTTGTCGAGGGCGGCACGACCAACTTCGGGAGTGTGGAAATTCAGGTCCGGCTGCGAGGCCAGGAAGTTGTGCAGGAAATACTGACGCCGACGGGGTTCCCATTGCCAGGCGACGCCGCCGAAGATCGACAGCCAGTTGTTCGGCGGCGAGCCATCGTCGCGCGCGTCGGCCCAGACGTACCAGTCGGCCTTCGGGTTGTCGCGGCTCTCGCGGCTTTCGAGGAACCATGGATGCTCGATCGAGGTATGGCTGAGCACCTGGTCGATGACGACCTTGAGACCGAGTCCGTGAGCCTTTTTGACCAGGCGGTCGAAATCGGCGAGCGTGCCGAACAGCGGATCGACATCGCGATAGTCGGCAATGTCATAGCCAAAGTCGGCCATCGGCGACTTGAAGAACGGGGAAACCCAAATCGCATCGACGCCGAGGCCGGCGACATAGTCGAGGCGCTCGATGATGCCGACCAGGTCGCCGACTCCGTCCCCATTGGTATCCTGGAAACTGCGCGGGTAGATCTGATAGATGACGGCTCCGCGCCACCAGGGTTGCATGCTCATTCAGTCGATCCGATCCTCTGGCGCGTTTTCCGCGCAGGGTTTTTTTCGGCCAGGGCCGGGAGTAGGCAGCTTAACGCCGAGCTCACCGTCAGCCGGTGGTTTGTGCATACGTATTCATGCGACCGGGTCGAACTTCCGGCGCCCGAATCGGATTAGCGTGCAGGCCTCGACCGCCGTTACGGGCGAACGATTGATCATCGCCTCGGGAGGGCATGCCGGTGGATACAGGCTTTATCCAGATCGCCGTGTTCACGGCCTTGACTACCCTCGTCGCGTTGTTGACCTGGTGGTTCTGTCGCCGCTCGGTGCGCAGCGCGGATGCCTCGCGCGACTACTTCCTCGCCGGTGGCGGCCTCAGCTGGCCCTTCGTCGCCGGCTCGCTGCTGCTGACCAACATCAGCGCCGAGCAGATCGTCGGCATGAATGGCGCGCAGACCTTGCTGGTGGCGTGGTGGGAGTTCGGCGCGATTGCCGGCCTGCTTGTGCTCGCCCATGTGCTCGTGCCGATGTACTACAAGTACAACTGCACGACGACCACCGAACTGCTCGAGCGCCGCCTCGGCGATCCCGGTCTGCGTCGCCTGGTCTCGCTGCTGTTCATGCTCGGCTACATGTTCATCCTGCTGCCGGTGGTGCTCTATACCGGCTCGGTTTTCATGAAGTCGATGTTTCAGATGGACGTTCCGATCATCGCCATCGCGACCGCGTTTGCGACCGGTGGACTGGCTTACGCCGCCTTCGGCGGCCTGCGTGCGATCGCGATCTCGGATACCTTCAACGGCATCGGTCTGGTCGTCATGGGATTGATCGTGACCGTGTTCGCGCTGGTCGCAGTGAACTGGGATCTCAGTGGTGTGCCGATCGAACGCCTTTCATTGATCGGTGACGACAGCTCGGCGATCCCCTGGTCTACCCTGCTCACCGGCATGTTCTTTATCCACATCTTCTATTGGGGCACGAACATGGTCATCGCCCAGCGCGCGATGGCGGCGAAGACGATGCGCGAGGCGCAGAAGGGCATCTACGCGGCGGCTGGCATGAAACTGCTGATTCCGTTGATCGTGGTGTTTCCGGGCGTCATCGCCTACAAGCTTTACGGCGACGTCGGCGACGTCGCCTATGGCAGGCTCGTCGGCGACGTGCTGCCGCCGTGGTTGTCGGGCGCATTCGCCGCGATGATCGTCGGCGCGGTGCTGTCGAGCTTCAATTCCTGCCTCAACTCGGCCGCCGCGCTTTATACCTGTGACATTCATGTGCCGCTGGTCAATGCACACGCCGACGTCAAGAAGATCGGCCAGCGCGTGGCCACCCTGTTCGCCATCGTCGGTGTCGCCATGGTGCCGCTCTATGAGCACGCACAAAGCATCGTCGCCACCCTGCAGCAGCTCAACGGGCTCTACTCGATGCCGGTGCTGGCCGCCTTCATCGCCGCGGTGTTCATGCGCGGCATCAACGCGATGGCGGTAAAGATCGGCATCGCCTTTGGGGCGACGCTGTACGCCGTGTTCACCTTCGTCTGGTCGCCATTGCACTACATCCACCTGATGGCGATCACGCTGGCGATGACCATGCTCGTGATCCTGCTGGTCAATCGCCTGATCGGCGGACGCGTTGTGGTCGCCGGCGCAGCGGCGGGCCGATGAGGGCTTCGTTTCACCGCGGCGCATCGCTAGTCGGCATGCTTGCGTTGGTCGCGGCGTCGTGCGCTTTCGCGGCGCCGCCGCCTGCGGCGACCATCGCCAATTGCACGGCAGCTGCCACCCATGTCGTGCTGCACAAGCAACGAGAAACGCAGTTCAAAGATGCACGTGCGCTGTGGCTGACCGGCACCATGTTGCGCTGGCCCGGCAAGCCGCTCGGCGCACGCTACCGCCTCTACTTTTCCGGCAAGGCCGACCTCGAGGTCGAACGCGGCAAGGTTGTCGCGGGCGCGGATGACGCACTCGATCTTGAAGTCGTCGCGCAATCACCTGCGGCCGAGATCACGGCACGCTTTGCGTGGACGGATGCCGGCATTGATCTCGGCGCGCGCGCGGGCGACCGCGGGCGCATCGCCGGCATGCTGCGCGGTCAGGTTTTTGTCACCGAGGAAGACGCGGCGGGCCGGGTCCTCGACGCGACCGCCGTGCAACTGGCCGGTGCTCTGGACGATTTATACGCCAATGCTGCGCAGGCGAGCGATCTCGGCATCACGGCGACAGCCACCCTGGCTCGACTGCGCCTGTGGGCACCGACGGCGCGCAACGTATCGGTGTGTGTGTTCGAAAACGCCGAGTCGATTGCGGCAACGCTGGGGCCGATGCAGCGGGATGCCGACACCGGTATCTGGACGGCGACACTCAGTGGCGACCACGTCAACCAGTACGCCATCTACCTCGTCGACGTGTTCGTGCGCGGCATCGGCATCGTGCGCAACCGGGTTACCGATCCCTACAGCTTGAGTTTGAATGCCGATTCGCGGCGCAGCTGGATCGGTTCGCTCGATGCCGCCGACACAAAGCCCGCGGACTGGGACGGTGACCGCAGCCCGGCACCGATCGAAGCCGTCACCGACATGCAGATCTACGAACTGCATCTGCGTGATTTCTCGGTCAACGATGGCAGTGTTGCCGCCGCCCACCGCGGCAAGTACCTCGCCTTCACCGATCGCGCATCGAACGGCATGCGTCACCTGCGTGCACTGGCCACTGCCGGCATGACCGATGTGCATCTGTTGCCGGTATTCGATATCGCCACGATTCCGGAATCAGATTGCGCCATGCCCGCACCCAGGGGCGCAGCCGACAGCGAAGCGCAACAGGCGCTGATCGCCGAGAGTCACGAACGCGACTGCTACAACTGGGGCTACGAACCGTTGCACTACACCGCGCCCGAAGGCAGCTACGCCAGCAATGCCGACGATGGCCGCGTGCGCGTGCGCGAATTCCGGCGCATGGTGCAGGCCCTGCATGAAGCCGGTTTGCGCGTCGGCATGGATGTCGTCTACAACCACACCAGCGCGTCCGGGCAGGATGAGAAATCCGTGCTCGATCGCATCGTGCCGGGTTACTACCATCGTCTCGATGCGCGCGGCGCGATCGAGCGCTCGACCTGCTGCGAAAACACCGCGACGGAAAACCGCATGATGGCGAAGCTCATGCGTGATTCGGTCGCGACCTGGGCGCGTGATTACCATATCGATTCGTTTCGTTTCGACCTGATGGGCCACCAGCCGAGGGCGGAGATGGAGACCGTGCAGACAGCGGCGGACGCTGCACGCGGCGAGCATGTGGTACTGCTCGGCGAAGGCTGGAATTTCGGCGAGGTCGCCGACGGCGCGCGCTTCGTGCAAGCCTCGCAAGCCTCGCTCAACGGCAGTGGCATCGCCACGTTCAGCGACCGCGCCCGCGACGCGGTACGCGGTGGCGGCTGTTGCGACAGTGGCGAGGCATTGTTTGCGCGCCAGGGATACGTCAACGGCCAGTTCTACGCGCCGAATGGACACGCCGGCGATACCGCCACGCGTGCGGACCTGTTGCGCACCGCTGACCTCGTGCGCGTCGGCCTGGCCGGCACGCTGCGCGATTTCACCATGCAGACGGCGTCCGGCGAGAACGTGTCGCTCTCGAGGATCGACTACGACGGCCATCCGGCCGGTTATGCCAGCGAACCGGGCGAGGTCGTCAACTACGTCGAGAACCACGACAACCCGACCCTGTTCGACATCAATGTGCTCAAGCTGCCGCTGCAGACATCGGTGAGCGATCGCGCTCGCGTTCAGATCCTCGCCGCCGCCATCAATGCCTTCAGCCAGGGCATCGCCTACTACCACGCCGGCATGGAAGGTTTGCGCAGCAAGTCGCTCGATCGCAACAGCTACGATTCGGGCGACTGGTTCAATCGGATCGATTGGACCTTCCGCGACAACGGATTCGGCCGTGGCTTGCCGCCCGCAGCCGACAACGGCAAGGACTGGACTTTGCTGCGACCCTTGCTGGCGAATCCCGCCCTCAAGCCGGACGCCGACACTATCCGCTGGACGCGCGATGCCTTCTTCGATCTGTTGCGCCTGCGTGCCAGTTCGACTGTGTTCCGCCTGCGCAGCGCGCAAGCAGTCGAAAAGCGTTTGCGTTTTCTCAATACCGGCCCGGATCAGATCGCGACCCTGATCGTCGAGCACCTCGATGGCCGCGATCTCGAGGGCGCGAATTTTCAGGAGCTGATGCTGTTCATCAATGTCGATGTGCACGCGGTCGACTTCGGTGCCGATGGCCAGGCCGACAAGGCGTGGGCGCTGCATCCGCTGCAGCGCCGCGAGGAAGCGGCCGATGCGCGCGTGCGCAGCGAAGCGACCTATGCCAGGTCCAGGGGTCGTTTCCACGTTCCGGCACGCAGCGCCGTCGTGTTTGTGATCGAATGAAAATGGTCCTCACCATCGCGCATCGCATCGAACAGGAGATCCCGTGAACAGCGAAGACTCCCGCATCCACAAGGTCGTCATCGTCGGTGGCGGCACGGCCGGCTGGATGACCGCCGCCACATTGTCGAAGTTGCTTGGCAAGAGCGTCTCGATTCGCCTGGTCGAGTCCGACGAAATCGGCATCGTCGGCGTCGGCGAGGCAACCATCCCTCAGATCCGCCTGTTCAATGCCACGCTCGGCATCGACGAAGACGAATTCATGCGCGCGACCCAGGCGACCTTCAAGCTCGGCGTCGAATTCGTCGACTGGCTGCGACCCGGTCATCGCTACATGCACGCGTTCGGCGCGGTCGGTGGGCGCGACCTCGGCCTCGTCCAGTTCTACCAGTACTGGCTCAAGCTGCACAAAGACGGAAAGGTCGCCGACCTCGGCAGTTACACCTTCAACCAGGTCGCCGCCCGCCTCGGCCGCTTCATGCGTGGCACCGGCCAGCCGAATTCGCCGTTGACCAACATCTACCACGCCTTCCATTTCGATGCCGGCCTGTATGCGCGCTACCTGCGCGGTTTCAGCGAGAAGCTCGGCGTCGTGCGCACCGAAGGCAAGATCGTCGATACGATATTGCGTGCCGACGATGGATTCATCGACGCCGTCGTGCTCGACAGTGGCGAGCGCATCGAGGGCGAACTCTTCATCGACTGCTCGGGGTTCCGCGGCGTGCTGATCGAGCAGGCGCTGAAAACCGGCTTCGAGGATTGGAGCCATTGGCTGCCATGCAATCGGGCCATGGCCGTGCCCTGCGAAAGCGTGCCCGATCCAACGCCATACACGCGCGCAACCGCACGCAAGGCCGGCTGGCAATGGCGCATTCCGCTTCAGCATCGCATCGGCAACGGTCATGTCTATTGCAGCGATTACATCGACGACGACGAGGCGGCTTCGATCCTGCTCGACAGTCTCGATGGCAAGGCCCTGGCCGATCCGCGACCGCTGCGCTTCACCACCGGCATGCGCCGCAAGTTCTGGAATCGCAATTGCGTGGCGATTGGCCTGTCGAGCGGATTCCTCGAGCCGATCGAGTCGACCAGCATTCATTTCATCCAGTCCGGCATCTCCAGGCTGGTCGCGCTATTCCCGGATCGCCATTTCGACACCGCGACGATCGAGGCCTTCAACGCCCAGGCCCGGTTCGAGTTCGAACGCAGCCGGGATTTTCTGATCCTGCACTACAAGTCCAACCAGCGCGATGATCCGTTCTGGCAACGCTGCCGCGACATGTCGATTCCGGACACGCTGGCGCACAAGATCGATCTGTTCCGCAGCAGCGCGCGGATCTTCCGCGAGAACGAGGAACTGTTCACCGAAGTCGCCTGGCTGCAGGTCATGATCGGCCAGGGCATCGTCCCCGAGCGCTACCACCCGATGGTCGACATGTTGAGCGAGGCGGAAATCGAGCAGATGGTCGAAGGCACGCGATCCGTGCTTGATCGCGCCGCGGCCGCGATGCCGATGCACGCCGACTTCATCGCCAAGTACTGCCGGGCGGGTTGATGTCAGAGTCATTGAGATCACAAGCGAACCCTCATCCCCCTGCGGGACCTTCTCCCGCGAGCGGGAGAAGGAACTTGAAGCAGAATCAAGAGCCCACCCTCATCCGCCTACGGCACCTTCTCCCGCTGGCTTGAGAAGGAAAGCCTCGCGAGAGCCGCTCTTGGTGTCCTTCTCCCGCTGGCGGGAGAAGGTGCCCGGAGGGCGGATGAGGGTGGTCGATGTAGATACGCGTCGATAGACGCCGCAACCTTCGATTGAAGGAATTTGATCCGCGGGAGTTGGCTATGCAAAAGCTGGTCGCATTGATGTTGTTCTCACTTCTTGTCCCGTCGACATCGGCTATCGCCGAACCGATGCAAGTCGTCGCTTCGATCGACTCGCCGGGCAAGGTGCTGCATGTGGAGCTGAGCCTGGACGAAGGCCGCATTGCCTACACGGTCACGCGCTTCGGCAATCCGGTCATCATGCCGTCGCGGCTTGGTTTCCTGTTGCGCAACACCGAGAAGCTCGAACGCAATTTCGCGCTGGCCTCGCAGTCCGCGCGCAGCGTCGATGAAAGCTGGGAACAACCCTGGGGCGAGAGCCGCTTCGTGCGCAACCATTTCAATGAGCTGCGCGCGCGTTTCACCGAGCAGGTCAAGCTCAAGCGCAGCCTCGATGTCGTGTTTCGGGTCTATGACGACGGGGTCGGCTTCCGCTACGAATTTCCCGAACAGGAAAACCTCGGCGACGTAATCATCGATGACGAGCTGACCGAGTTCGCGGTCGCGCCGAAAGGCACCGCCTGGTGGATTCCCGGCGGCGAGTGGAACCGTTACGAATATCTCTACAACAAGACTCCGATCGATGAGGTCGGCCAGGCGCATACACCGATGACGCTGCGCAGCGACGACGGCTTGCACATCGCCCTGCACGAGGCCGCCCTCGTCGACTATTCGGGAATGTGGTTGCGCCGGGTCGGGGGACAGCGCTTCAGAGCGCAGCTGGCACCCGCGTCGGAAGGCTGGAAGGTGCGCCGCCAGGCGCCGTTCGTGACGCCATGGCGGACCCTGGTCATCACCGACAGTGCCGCCGCCCTCTATGAATCGAATCTCGAACTCAATCTCAACGAGCCGAACAAGCTCGGTGACGTCAGCTGGTTCAAGCCAGCCAAGTACGTCGGCGTGTGGTGGGAACTGCATCTCGAGAATTCGACCTGGGCGACCGGGCCGAAGCACGGCGCTACAACAGCCAATACAAGACGCTACATCGACTTCGCCGCGAACAACGGTTTCCGCGGCGTGCTCGTCGAAGGCTGGAACGAGGGCTGGGATGGACAGTGGTTTGGCAACGGCAATGATTTCGATTTCAGCACGCCGACCGCCGACTTCGATCTCGAGGGTCTGGCCAGCTACGCGAAGACGAAGGGTGTGCACCTGATCGGTCATCATGAAACCGGTGGCGCGGTCAGCCACTACGAGAAGCAGCTCGATGCCGCGCTCGACCTCTATGCGCGACTCGGCATCGATGTGGTCAAGTCCGGCTACGTCGCCGATGCCGGCCAGATCGAGCGCAACGATGGCGATGGCGTGGTCCGCCGCGAATGGCACGATGGTCAGTGGATGTCGCAACATCACCTGCATGTGGTCGAGGAAGCGGCCAAACGGCAAATCGCCTTCAATCCGCACGAGCCGATCAAGGACACCGGATTGCGCCGAACCTACCCGAACTGGGTCTCGCGCGAAGGCGCGCGTGGAATGGAATATGCCGCGTGGGGCAATCCGCCGAATCCGCCCGAGCATGAAGTCAATCTCGTCTTCACGCGCATGCTGGCCGGGCCGATGGATTTTACGCCGGGCATCCTCAGCCTCGAGGGTCGCGGCCAGGCCGTGCAGACCACCTTGGCCAAACAACTTGCGCTGTACGTCGTGCTCTACAGCCCGATCCAGATGGCCGCCGACCTGCCGGAGAACTACGCCAAGCATGCCGACGCGTTCCAGTTCATCAAGGATGTCGCGGTTGACTGGTCCGAGACGCATGTGCTGAATGGAGAAATCGGCGACTACGTGACGATTGCGCGCAAGGATCGCTTGAGCGAAGACTGGTTCCTCGGCAGCCTGACCGACGAGAACGGTCGCGTGTTGTCGGTACCGCTGTCGTTTCTCGATCCCGCGCGAACCTATGACGCCGAGATCTATCGTGACGGCGAGGATGCGAATTGGCAGTCCAAACCCTTTTCATTCGTCCGCGAGAAACGCGTGGTCAGCAGTGCCGATACGCTGACCATCCGTCTCGCCGCCGGGGGCGGCCAGGCCATTCGCTTCACGCCAAAAGCGGCGAAGAAGTCCTGAGCACGATCGTGGACAGCGCTGATCAGCGATCGATCATGCAGAAATTACCAACAGAGAGCGGTTGATCAGACTTCATGCAAATCCCCAAAACCCTGTTTGCCTGTGTCCTCGGCCTGCTGCTCGTCTGCGAATCCATGCACGCAGCCGACCTGCCCAAGGTCGCCTCGGGCCGCATCGAGCGCCTCGCCGATTTCGCTTCGAAGGAAATCCCGCCGCGCAATGTGGATGTCTGGCTGCCCGACGGCTATCCGAAAGCCGCGCCGTACGCCGTGCTCTACATGCATGACGGGCAGATGCTGTTCGATGCGGCAACCACCTGGAACCACCAGGAATGGAAGGCCGACGAGGTCGCCGGTAAATTGATGGCATCGGCCAAGCTGCGGCCCTTCATCATCGTCGGCATCTTGAATGGCGGTGACGCACGCGCGGACGAATACTTTCCACAGAAGCCGCTGGAATCACTGCCCGAAAAACATCGCGAGGAACTGCTCACGATGACCTACGGGGCGGGCCAAAAGCTGTTTTCCGGACCGGTCTATTCCGATCGCTACCTGCGCTTTCTGGTGCGCGAACTTAAGCCTTATGTCGACGGGCATTTCGCCACCAGCCCGCGCCGCGAGGACACGCTGCTGATGGGCTCGAGCCTCGGCGCGCTGATTTCGGTGTACGCGATGGCCGAGTATCCGCAGGTATTTGGCGGTGCTGCCTGCCTGTCCACGCACTGGCCAGGCAGGGTCGGTGACAGCCCCGACAACCCGGTGCCGGCAGCGATCCTTGCCTACATCGAGACGACATTCCCGAAGGCCGGCAGTCACCGTATCTATTTTGATCACGGCACACGAACGCTCGATGAAAGCTACGCCGATCGACAAATCCTGGTCGACGCGCTGATGCGCAAGAAGGGTTTCCGTGATGCGGATTTCATGACGCGCGTGTTCGAGGGTGCCGAACACAGCGAGAAATCCTGGTCCGAGCGCCTCGCGATCCCGATGACGTTCCTGCTCGCACGTCCGACGAAGCAGGCAGCAATGTCAAAAGCGCAATAACGAATCAGCGGTCGCCTCGTTTCGGCTGCGACGTTCTCTAGCCGATCGCCTCGCGACTGGCCTCTTCAAGTGCCTTCATCATCGCCCGGTACGGTCCCGGCCCATGGCTCACACGGGCAACGCCGAGCGATGCCAGTTGCGAGAGAGGCGGGGCGCTCGCGCTGCGCATGACATTGAGCGGCAGCGGTGACTCCCTGGCTGCGCGCTCGATCAATCCAGGATCGACGAGTCCGGGGATGAACAGGCCGTCCGCACCCGCACCGGCGTAGGCTCGACCGCGCTCCAGAGCAGAGCGCAGCAGCGGCAGGTTGTGAATTTCACGCGGCGCCTGCATGAAATCATCGGTGCGCGCATTGATGAAGAATGGGATGCCGGCGGATTCGGCGGCGGCGCGTGCGCTGGCGATCCTGCGTGCGTTGTCGGCCGGCTCGCGCAGCGTGCCGTTTTCCGGAAAGCTGTCCTCGATGTTGCAGCCGACCGCGCCAACCTCGATGACGCGCGCGATCGTCCGAGCGACATCGGCGGGCTTCTCACCGTAGCCGCTTTCGAGATCGATCGAGACCGGCAATCCAGTCGCCGCGGTTATCCGTTTCAGGTTGGCAAGGACGAACTCGAACGGAACGTGCTCTCCATCGTCATAGCCAGTGGCCATCGCTACCGACCAGCTGCCGGTGGCAATCGCGGGGGCGCCGCCAGCGGCGACGGCCTTCGCCGATCCGACATCCCAGATGTTGAACAGGACCAGCGGTTTCCCGGCGACATGCAGGGAGCGAAATTGTTCGGCGAGCGTTTTCCGGTTTTGCATTTTTCTCTCACGATGACTAAATGGCTGTCGACTACGTCGCGGATCGCAGTGAAAAACTGATCCCCGCGGTATCAAGCGCCACTGCGCAGCACAGCACTTTCCGTACGCATTCTGGCAGGGCCACGCTATTCGACGCTGCTTCGTATCGCGGGCGCAGCCCTCGATGAATGCAGCTCGCTGCGCCCCTGCAACCAGGTTCGCAATGCGGCGATTGATCCCATGCGCTCAGCGCCGATCTCGGTCAGCACGTCGGCGTATGCCATTGCACCTGCACCGCCGACCACGAGGGCCGTCTGTGCAGGCAGCATCGCGCGCAGCTCGCGCAATTCCCGGTCGATACGGATGTCATCAATCGGGTGGACGATCGACAGGGCCACCGAATCGGCATTGGCCAGCTTGGCAGCGCGAACGAGTTCTTCCGCCGGCAGGCTCGCGCCGAGGTAGGTCACGCGCCAACCGTTGCTGGCAGCAGCGGTCGCGGCCAGCATTGCGCCAAGGTCGTGCATCTGGAAGGCCGGCGTCGCGACGACGATGGCGGGAGCATCTTCGCGCGGCGTCGAATAGTCGGTCATCCAGGTCAGCACGCGACGGACGACGGTTGTCGCCAGATGACCCTTGGCCGGGGGAAACCGGCCATCGTGCCAGCCCGTGCCGATAGCCTTGAGCAGCGGTCCGATCACACGATCGAGCATCTGCTCTGATGGCAGGCGCAGCGCCGCCGCGCGCAAGGTCGACTCCAGTGTCGCGCTGTCGAAGCGCTCGGCGGCGGAAAGAGCTTGCAGCAGATAGTCGCTGACGGCTGCTTCATCCTCTGCCGGAGGCGGCGAAGCCGGAGCCGCACGCGCGTCCGCAGCCACTATTTCGCGAAGCTCCTCATTCGCCAATCGGGCCACTTGACCGATCTGCCGGCCCGCTCCCGTCGCGCTGACCAGCAGCCGCAGGCGTTCGATGTCGGCATCGGAATAGTTGCGCTGGCCACCCTCGGTGCGCGTTGGATGTACCGCTCCGTAGCGCTTTTCCCAGGCGCGCAAGAGATCGGGGGTCAGGCCGGTGCGCCGGGCAACGACGCGAACGGAGTGCAGGGGCGGCGTGCGGTTCTCATGCATGCGTCATGGTAGGAACCTGCCAACAATTTGTCCAGATAATTGACCGCTCTGTCCAGATAAATACCGGGGCTTGACATCAAATAGTTGGACATATATCGTACAAACCAGTTCGAAGCAGTCCAATACCTGGACAACGCCTGGACGCAGAGTTTTCTTCACCCACCCCACTGGAGCAATACCATGAACCTCGTTTCCCTCGTTATCGCAGCCGCCATCGTAGCCGCCCCGCTTGCCGCCACCGCCGGCGGCATGGACAAAACTGCCAAGAAGGACATCGTCGACACTGCGGTCGCCGCAGGTTCTTTCACTACCCTCGCCACCGCACTCGAAGCCGCCGGTCTTGTCGACACGCTGAAAGGCCCAGGCCCGTTCACGGTATTCGCGCCGACCGATGCCGCGTTCGCCAAGCTTCCGGAAGGAACGGTGGAAGGCCTGCTCAAGGACAAGGCCAAGCTGACCGCGATCCTTACCTACCATGTGGTCGCTGGCAAGGTCGAAGCCAAGGATGTGGTCAAGCTCGATAGCGCGAAGACCTTGAATGGTCAGTCGGTCACGATCAAGGTCATGGGCGACACCGTTAATGTCGACACTGCAACCGTCACGGCAGCCGACATCCAGGCGTCCAACGGCGTGATCCACGTGATCGACACCGTGCTGATGCCGAAGTAAATCCCGATTCAAGTCCTGTCGAGCGGATTGACCGCAGGCTCGACCTTGCGCCCCCGCCGCCTCCCTCGGCCGGGGCGTTCGTATTTTCAAGTTCCGGCGACCGCCCGAAGCGAGCCTTCGCAATTTGAATCGCGCGGCTTGCACGGAAATCGGCGGCCATTGACCATGCACCCATGTTCAATTCGAATCCGACCATCCAGTCCATCGCGATAGCGCCCGGTGCCGAGTGCCTCGTCATCGACGATGCACTGAGCGATCCCGAACGCTGGGTAGCGCTGGCAAGCGAGCACCGTGGGTCATTCGCGGAGGCAGAATTCAACGCGTATCCCGGTGTCGAATTGCGCATGCCCGATGCGTTGTCGGCGAAGCTTGATGCCTATTTCGGCGAGCACATCCGCAAGCGCCTCGGCGCTCGGCGCACGCTGCGCATGTACAGCCGGCTCGCGATGGCCACGCGCAAGGTCGACGAACTCGAGCCGCGCCAGTGGATCTGCCATCGTGATCGCCTCGAGATTGCAGCGGATCGCTGCATTGCAGCCTCGGTACTCTATCTGTTCCGCGAGCCGGCAATGGGCGGCACGGCATTTTTCGCGCCGCGCCGAGGCGAACGTGAAACCGCCGTGCTGATTCATGAATCGGGTCAGCTCACTAGAGCCGAATTCACCAGCAAGTACGGAATCGCGCCGTCGTATCCGGTCGCCTCGAACGACTGGTTCGAAAAGACGGCGGTGATCGAAGCGAAGTGGAACCGCTTGATCTTCTACGACGGTGGCAGTGTGTTTCACGCCAGCGACATCCATTCGCCGGAACGCCTGAGTGTCGATCCGCAACGCGGCCGGCTGACCTGGAATGGATTCTTCGTCTGCCGGCGCGCGGCCATCTGATTGTGCGACTTCTCAGGGCACGGTGATCACAGTGCTGGCATCCATGATCAATGGGTCGCCCTCGCCTTCGGCGCCACCGAAACGGTGGTGGTCGGGTTCGCCTTGCAGCGGGCGGTAGCCACCGTCGTAGTCCCAGGTCGTGACCAGAACGCGCGCTCCGGAAAGCGACTTCGGATTGCCGATGGCCGAGGCCGGAAACGTGAAGCTCAGGCTGTTGGCGGCGCGGTCGACTTTCAAGTTGGCCACCGGAGAGACCTGGGTGCCCTCGTTCAAGGCCGATGCGCCGACCGCGCTGAACAAGCTGTTGCTCCAGCCGCCTGCGCGCAGACGGTAGTTCCAACGCATGCCATCGGGCAGGCTGGCGTTCTGCAAGGGCATCGTCGCGACGCCGCCTTTGCTGTCCGGCAATTGCAGGAACAGGGTCACCGCGAGGTGGTCGAAATCGTTGACCGGATTCCATTCGGCGACCAGCTCGTGCATGCGCACGACCACGCGCAATGAGTTGCCTGAGGTCAGAACGCGCACACCGCGCAGATCGAGCGGGTGGTGTGCATTCCAGAACGGATCGGCAGGATAGACATAGTGGCCGCTCGGGCCATGGTCGTCGCCGGCAGGGTCGTCGCTGTCGATCTGCAGTTTCCACTGTCGATCAACCCGGAACGCGGTGCTTGCCGAGCTCGCCGACGCCGCTTCCGACCAGGCGACGACGCCGTGCTCGATCGCGGGGTCGATGAGATCGGCGGTATCGAGCGTCGCGCGCCAGCGTCCGTCTTCGCCCACGGCTACCGTCTGCGCACGGTTGAGATTGCCGTCGATGACGAGCTGAAATTCGTCGACGCCCTGGGCGGTTCCGCTCAGTTTCAGGTCGTCGGCGACGGTTGCCGATTCGAGCATATCGATGCGCAGGGAGGTCTCGGCCATCGTCGAGGTCGGCGCTGCGGAGACAGCCGACACGGCTTTCCAGACCTGCCCGCTGCGCGCGGCGAGGCGAAGGTTGAGGCGGCCCTTGCTGCCGACGACCAGCGGGCTGGCCGCGCCGAGGATCGAAAACACGGGCTCAAGCCGCGTACCTGCCACGAGCCCGGTGTCGAGATCGGCGAGCAGACTCGCGTGTTCGGCCGAGTTGAACACGACCAGCATTGTGTCCTTGCCTTCGTGCATGCGGTAGGCGAGCGCCCCGGCCGACGCCGCATTGGCAGCAAGCACGGTCGGCGTGCCGCGCGAAAGGACGCGATGCTGTTTACGCAGGTCGGTGACCTGTCGCAGGTAGCGGTACAGCGGCGCATCGACATTGAAATGGTCGCGCCCGCCCGAATCGACGCCGCTCGCGAACATCGCGGCGCGCTGTTTGCTGAAGCCCTGTTCGGTGCCGTAGTAGATTACCGGAATGCCGGGCAGGGTCATGATCAGCAACAGTGACTGGCGCAGTCCGGCTTCGCTGCCGCCGGCTAGAAAACGCTCCACGTCGTGGTTGTCGACGAAACTCGGCATGCGATGCGGGTCGGCGTGAATCTCCATCATGTTGCGGATGCGATGCGCCAGCACGTCGCTGGGCCGGCCCTTGGCGAACACGTCGAGGGTGCTGCCGTAGAGCGGAAAGTTGATCATTGCGGGCAGCAGCTGGCGGCCCTTGGGGTCGCGCATGTAGCTGTCGATCCGGCGTGCCTGGGTATCGGCATACGGCGTATCGATACCGAATCCCTCGCCGAACAAATGGAAATCCTTGTGCCCGGTCGCGCCCGCGACACGAAGTATTCCGGGCGCCTTGGCGTCGCGCGCATGCAGGAAATCATCGAAGTAGTCGGCCGGCACATAGAACGCGGTATCCACCCGATAGGCATCCACACCGACCTCGCGGATCCAGAAGCCATAACTCTCGCGCAGCGCCTTGCGCACGAGCGGACTCTCGGTGTTGATGTCATCGAGTTCGGCGAGCTGCCAGTCGAGTTGCTGGGCACGATTGTTGAAATCACGGATGCGCGGCGTCCAGTGGTAGATCGCGGCCTTGCGATCCTCGGCCCGGCGCGGATCGTTCAGCGAAAACGGAAACTGGGTCGGCGCGCTGTGCGATTTGGCATCGACGTTGAGATGGAAGTTGCGGGTCGAATCATCGGCATCGATGTCCCCGTCGTAACGGAAGAAGTTGCCGACGTGGTTCACCACGATGTCCTGGACGAGGTACATGCCATCGGCATGCAGGCAGCGCGACAGGAGCTTGTAGTCCTCCAGATTGCCGAAGTGCGCGTCGACTTTGCGGAAGTTCTCGGCCCAGTAGCCGTGGTATCCGCCGTAACCAACCTTTTCATCCCACCACTGGTTGGCGACTGGCGGGGTGATCCACAGGGCGGTCGCGCCGAGTCCGCGGATGTAGTCGATTCGGCGCGTCACGCCAGCGAGGTCGCCACCGCTGTAGCGCGCTTCATCAGCGGGATCGTACTCGCCGGCACCCTGGTCATTGTTGCGGCTGTCGCCGTCATCGAAGCGGTCGATCATTGCCAGGTACATGATCTGATCGCGCCAGTCCGGCGAGGCAATTTGCTGCGGTCCGCGGTCGCAGGGAGCGGTCGCGGAAGCGCCGCAGGCCCAGGTCAGACCCAGCACTGTCAGGAACAGACGATGTGATCGAAGCGGATGGTAATTGGACATGGCAATCCTTCCGTCAATGAGACCGACTGGCCAGGCTCGGTGGTCGCCATGACATGCGCGCTCGGGCCAGCTCCGGTGCCGTGGTGAGGACCACAGACAGCCGCACTATCCCACGGCCGATCGTGACATCCGAACGACAAATGAGCATGAATACGTATGCAAGAATCGCCACGCCGGAAAGGCTGGGGATACCATCATCCGGCGCTGGGGGGAAGCTTCGTTGGACAGCGCACGCGACCGGTTGGGGCCCAATGCAACCCCCGTCTGGCACCTGTACGAATTCTGGAGTTTGGGGGAAAGAGATGCTGTATTTGAAGCGCAACATGCTGAGCGTCGCTCTTGTTTCAGCGATCATGGCAACCGCATTTTCGGCACGTGCCCAGAGCACGGATGACGTGATTGATCAAACTTCGGCGGATGCCGAAGCGGCGGCGAAAGCGGCGAAAAAAGCAGAAGAAGAAAATTCGAAAACGCTGGAGACCGTGCGCGTATCCGGCATCCGCGCCGCCATCGAGAGTGCGATCGAGGTCAAGCGCGAATCGAACTCGATTGTCGAAGTGATTTCCTCCGAGGATCTCGGCAAGCTCCCAGACGTGTCGATCGCCGATTCACTCGCGCGCCTGCCCGGTCTCGCCACCCAGCGCGTCGCAGGACGCTCATCGACGGTCAGCATCCGCGGACTTGCCGGCGACTACGGCACGACCCTGCTCAACGGTCGCGAGCAGGTCAGTGTCGGTGACAACCGCACCATCGAATACGATCAGTTTCCGGCCGAGCTGATCAACCAGGTGGTCGTCTACAAGACCCCGGATGCCTCGCTGGTCGGCCAGGGCCTGTCCGGAACGGTCGATCTGCGCACGGTGCGCCCGCTCTCGTTTCAGGAACGCGTGGTTTCACTCAATGCGCGCGGTGAAAAAAACTCACTCGGCAAGGTCAATTCTGATTCCGGCGATTTGGGCAGTCGCGTCAGCGCGTTCTATGTCGATCAGTTCATGGACGACAAGCTCGGCATCGCGCTTGGCTATGCGCGTCTTGACAGAACTGAACAGTCCAATCGCTGGGAATCCTGGGGCTACCCGACCGACAGCGCCGGCAACTACGTGATCGGTGGAGCCAAGCTTCAGGGAACTTCGCGCGATTCGGTACGCCAGGGCCTGATGGGCGTACTCGAGTTCAACGCCAGCGACCACTACACGACCATGCTCGATGTCTACTACTCGAAATTCGACAAGGCCGAAACGACCCGCTTCATGGAGACCGGCCTCGCCTGGTCCGGTGCGACCTTGCAGAATCCTGTCGTGCAGAATGGCATCGTCACCTCAGGCACTTTCAATGGCGTCCGCCCGGTCCTGCGCAACGATCTCAACGAGGGCAATGACAAGCTCTTCGCGATCGGCTGGAACAACCACTTCACGATTACCGACTTGTGGTCGGCAGACGTCGATGTCAGTCATTCGCAGGCTGATCGGCACGAGAGCATCCTCGAGATGTATGCCGGTGCGCGTGCCGGCGTCACCGATACGGTCGACTTCCAGCTTGATCCAACCGGCTTCCCGACCTTCAACTACGGACTCAACTACGCCGATCCGAACGTCATCGTGCTGACCGATCCGGGCGGCTGGGGCCAGGACGGCTACATCAAGACACCACAGGTGAAAGATGAGCTGACCTCGTTCCGTGCCAGTGCCGAACGCGCGTTTGACGGCGGCCCCTTCTCAAGCCTCGAGTTCGGTCTCAATTATTCGGATCGCGAGAAAAGCCGCAGCGTGCCGGAAGCCTTCCTCGATCTGATCAACGACGAAACCACGATTCCCGCGAATTTTCTGATTTCGCCGGTCAACCTCGGTTTTGCCGGCGTTCCGGGCAGCATCAGTTACCGCATCAATCCGGTACTCGCACAGTTCTATACGCTGCGCGACAACATCAATGCCGACATCGTCAACAAGCAATGGTCGGTCAATGAAAAAGTCACGACCGGCTACTTCCAGTTGAATATCAATTCCGAAGTGGGCTCGATACCGGTGCGCGGCAACGTCGGTGTGCAGGCGGTCTCGGTAGACCAGAGCTCCGACGGATTCCAGGTTCTGCAGGGCGATGCGGGCAATGCGCTACCGTTCTCGGGCAATGCGAGCTACACCGACTATCTGCCGAGCCTGAATCTTGCCTTCCTGTTGCCGGCGGAGAATACGGTTCGACTCGGTCTCGGAAGGCAAGCCGCGCGGCCACGTCTCGACCAGATGCGTGCCAACAACAATACGAGCCTGGCCTTCTCCGGCGAGAACTTCGGGCGCTGGTCACGCAATGGCGGCAACCCCGAACTGAAGCCCTGGATTGCCAACGCGTTCGATCTGTCCTGGGAACACTATTTCGCCAAGACCGGCTACTTCAGCGTCGCCTATTTCTACAAGGACCTGAAGTCCTACGTCTACGATCAGACCACAGGATTCGATGCAAGCGGCCTGCCGATTCCGGATGGCTATGTCGGGCCAACTCCGAACCCGATCGGCAGCTATTCTCGCCCGGCCAACGGCTCGGGTGGCGGCATCAAGGGTTATGAGCTTGCGTTGTCGATCCCGTTCGACCTGTTAACGCCGGCACTCGAGGGCTTCGGCTTCAGCGCGAACTATTCCGACACGAGAAGCGCGATCAAGCGACTCGGGCCTGACGGACCAAGTGAACCGATTGCCGGACTCTCGAAGGAAGTCAGCAACCTCTCGTTCTACTACGAGAAGCACGGATTCCAGGCGCGAGTCAGCCAGCATTCGCGTTCGGACTTTCTCGGCGAAGTGCAGGGATTCGGTGCCGACCGCGCGCTGGTCTATATCGACGGCGAATCGGTTATCGATTTCCAGACCGGCTACACGTTTGGCGACGAAACGGCCCTGCGAGGCGCTACGATCCTGCTGCAGGTCAACAACGTGACCAACGAGCCGTATCGTGAGTTCTTCAACGACAGTGGCCTGACCAAGCGCTCCGAAGAATACGGCCGCCAGTATCTGCTCGGCGTCACCTACAAGTTCTGATTTCGCCTCTCCACAAAACCCTGCCGGCCTTCATTGGCGGCAGGGTTTTTTGTGCCCGCGATTCAGGCGCAGGAAAACAGGGCGATCACCGCGCATTCGGCGATCAACCGCCTGATCGACGGCTTCAACCTTGAACGGTTGCGAATGCCTTCTGCCGCACAATGACAGCGCCCGCGTTATCAGGCGTTCGACTCGAAGGTGGATGGCAAAAGCGCGCGGCAGATCTTGGAAAAGACTTCACTCAGCAGCACCGAGATAGCGTTTGAAGTGATCGATCAATTTGCGGAATGCGAATCGGGTCTGGGCGAGACCTTCGGTATCCCAGCCGTGCCCTGCGTTCGGCAAGGTGACAAGATCAACGCTCTTGCCCTGCAGGATCAGGCGTTCGACCAGTGTCAACGTATCCTTGTACAAAACAATCCAGTCACGCATGCCGTGGATCAGCATGAGATGGCCCTTGAGGTCACCTGAGCGCAGGTAGGCCGAGGATTTCTCGTACTGCGCGGCGTGATCCTGCGGTGCCATCATCGTCTGCATCTCGCCGGTCATCGCGTGGAACACATTCGTCGCCGGCGCACCGGCCACGCCGGCAGCGTACGCATCCGGATATCGGAACATCGACATGGTCGTGAGCAGACCGCCGTAGCTGCTGCCCCAGATGCCGATGCGCTTCGGATCGACCTGGAACTCATTGATCAGATAGCGCGTCGCGCTGTAAAGGTCATCGACATCAACGCCGCCGTAGTCCTCGCGAATGCGCTGGCGAAAGGCCTTGCCGTGACCCGAACTCCCGCCGAAATCGACGTTCATGATCACGTAGCCTTGCTGGGCCAGGATCTGGTCGAGTCCCCAGGTTGGATGGTAGACGCGACCACCCCACTCGTTGTGAACCGAGTTGCTGTAGACCGAGCCGAGGATGGCTGGATGTGTCTTGTTCGGGTCGAATTCCGGCGGCAGGGTCAGGCGCGCTTGAACCGGCGTGTTGTCGTTGAGGGCATGGAAGACGACATACCTCGGCGCGATCCAGCGGTAGCTTTTGAACTCCGGCAAGGGCGAGTGCGTGAGTTGGCGACGCTTTCCCTGCGCCGGCGCGGTTGACTGCAGATAGAGATCCGGTGGCGTGATGTCATTCGAGTAGAGGTCGGCGATCAGCTGGCCGTCCGGCGAGACCGAAGCATGATGCGCGCCCTCGGATGCAGTCACCAGTTGCGCCTCGCCTCCCGAAAGTGCAATGCGGTGGAGTCGGCGCGACTCGGTGTTGCGTTCGTTGCTGACGACGAACAGCGCATCGGCGGTCGTTGAAATGCTGGCCGAAAAGACGGCCCAATTGCCGGCAGTGATCGCCGTCGGCTCGCCGCCGGCCAGCGCCTGGTAGTAGACGTGGTAGTCGTTGTCGCGATCCGAAATGAAGTAGATGCCTTTTCCATCGGGCGCCCAGTCGGCCCACCATTCGGCGGTCACGTTGTTCGGGTCTGATTCCTGCAGCAGAAGTCGCGATTCGCCATTGCCGGGCTCGAGGATCAACAGTTGCCGCTGCTTGATGTAGAGATCGCTCTTGTCGACGAGCAGGTGCCGATTGTCGGGCGACCAGCGCACATCGAAGATCGGATCGAGGGGATCGTCGCCAAGATCCATCCACGTCACCTCGCCACCGCTGGCCGCGATGACACCGAGTCGGCGCGCTGGCGAAGGCTCGCCGGGAAACGGTCGCTTGACCTCGACCATGCGCGTCTCTTCACCGAGATAATCGGGGATGCCACGCGTCGGCACCTTGGATAGATCGGCCTCAATGAAGGCAAGGCGCTTGCCATCGCCAGACCACGCAAAGGACTCGACACGAACATCCTTGCGACCGGGCGAATGGATCGTGCGCGTTGTCAGCTTGCCGGCCTTGAATGCGGCGATCCACAACCCCCCGGCGGATCGGAACGCGATGGCCTTGGCTTGTGCCAACGTCGCGAGATCACCGCCCGAGACACCATCTTTCGAGAGCTGTTCGGCGACTTTCCCCGGCAGCACTTGATAGAGCGTGCCATGCAACGCGAAAACCAGATGGCGGCCGTCGGGCGCCCAGACCAGCTCGGAGATGCCGTGGTCGGTTTCGAAACGTGCCGCCTGTTCGAGCTTGGCCGTATCAGTACCGGGATCAGATGGATATTCCAGCTGCGGCATGCGCGTGACGCGGACCGGTTTTCCGCCGCGGCTGTCGGTCAGCCAGATATCGCGAAACGGCATGCCTTCGTCATTCCAGAGAAAGGCCAGCTGACGACTGTCGGGCGACCATGTCGGACTCTCCGGCGCCGTGCCGATGATCGACGGCAGGCTGTAGAGCCGCTCGATCGTCATCGCTCGAGGGCTCGCGACTGCGACTTCTTCAGTAACGCTGGCCTGGATCGGGTTGGTCAGTCCGGCAATGACAAGAACGACGCCGATAAAGGACATTCGCAGATTCATGGGTCGGTGATCCGTGGTTGCTTGTTGAATCATGTCGGTAACCGGCATTCAACGATGACGACGATATGAATTCCTATTCACGCACCCCAGACCGAAGCTGGCGTAGCGACCGGTCGAGTCAGATCGAACTCGACACGGAACCAGCGGCCCTCGCGTCGGAGTTCATAGGCAAATCGCTCGGCATTGATTTCGACGGCCCAGACATTGATCGTCGAAACCTTCATCTTGTTGGCGGTGAACAAGGCGATCGACTCCGAATCGACTGGAAACTCCTGCCGCGTCGAGCTGCCCGCGACGACCGTGTCACCACCATATTGGGTGATCACATCTTCGCTGCCGTCCTCATGGCGATGATCATGTTTCAGTCGCAATCCTTTTCCGGCTCGGGTCAGCACCCAGGTGCGTGAACGATTGTCGCCGACATGGAACGGGATGCGAATCTCGTTCGCCGAGCAGGTGCTGATGTGCATGACCATGGCTTGTCCGGCCATGTCCGCATCCGCAGCATCCGTGGAGACCAGCTTGCCGGCGAAGGCTTCGCCGCAGTGGCGGGCGATGGCATCGAAGAACTGTTGTTGCACGTTTTCCTGGTGCGGCGCCGGCGTCGCTGCAGCCGTGGATGGTGGAGGAGCGGGTTGCGAACAGGCGGCAAGCAGTGTCACGAACGCGAGCATGGCGCCGAAGTGGTCGACTTTGATTCTCATGTGGGGGTCCCTGGTTGATTGCGCTGTGCCCGGACATAGGACGGTCGCGGGATCCCCTACTGTAGGCGGAGTAGCCGGATAATGTCGTGAGTCGAAGGCCATGGTCGCTGTTGCGCATGGCTCCAACCATCGGATCGTGGCCCCGAATCCATCCATGGCAGCGTCACACGCCCTTGAGCCCAGGTGACAACGGATCATCGAACGCGGGTGTTGCAACCGCGTTTTTCCCGATCACTCGAATCCGTTGTTGAAGATACCGTCGTTGCCGATCATGGAAGCCTGTCGCGTGTTCTGGATGAGGCTGCCCGAACCGTTGTACAGGCCTGAACTGGCTGCGCCGGTTGCGCGCAGATAGAACAGCTCGGTTTGTGGCGCGACGTAACCGATGTAACTCCAGCCGCCGGCAATGCGCTGCATGGTGCCGACCAAAGCGTAGGTACTTCCATTGGTCGACGATTCCAGCTTTGGTGGCCGGGCGAGCTCCGGAGTGCTTTCGGATCGGATCCAGCGGACCACATTGCCGCCTTTCGAATAACCAATGAACTGCAGCGAGTCTGTGACCATTTGCGGCGCGCTCAGGCGTGCCAGGTTGCTTCGTGGCTGCCCACCCAGAGTGCTGAAACTGCCACCAACAACCAGTTTTCCATCCACCTTCAGGGCCAATGCGTTGACCGCCTGGTTGGCGCCCGGATTGAATGTGAAGTCGAGACTGCCGTCGGCGTTCAACAATGCCAGTCGACTGCGAAGCTGACCATTGACCGTGGTGAAGTTGCCGCCCAGCAACAGTTTTCCGTCAGCCTGGGGCGCGAGCACGGCAATCGATCCGACGACATTCGGAACGTACGCGGCGTCGAGACTGCCATCCGCGTTCAATCGGGCAAGCCTGCTTCGTGCTTGCCCATCGATGCTCGTGAAGTCGCCAGTGACCAGCAGTTTTCCGTCCGGCTGCGCCGATAACGCATAGATCGCGCTGTTGGCATTGGGATTGAAAGATACGTCGACGCTGCCATCGGCATTCAGGCGCGCGATGTAGTTGCGTGCTT
>JBBRBU010000043.1:0-32225 GCA_038205505.1 Lysobacterales bacterium
TGCAGGGTTCGAACCTGCGACCCTTGCCGTGTGAAGGCAATGCTCTACCACTGAGCTAACCGCCCAAGAAGCTGAAAGAGTGGTGCCGGAAATAGGAATCGAACCTACGACCTCATCATTACGAATGACGCGCTCTACCAACTGAGCTATTCCGGCACAGAAGGGACGCGGATTATAGAGATTCGATCCCTGCCGAACAAGGTTTCTGGATTATCGGGAAAACCGCACTGGGTTCGATCAAACTCGGAGATGCCTCAGGACCGAAGGCGACCATGCTCCGAAAGTCATACAAACAGACTCATGCCCGGTTGGATTGAGCATTTCTTTGCCGCCAGCAACTACCAGCAAGCTCCGTTGGTGCCTGTATCGCTGGGCGCGGCCTTGAACCCTGTGTTGTTGATCGTCAACTCCTTGCAGGAATCCTTGTCCTGTGGCGATTTTGGTGTTGCGGTCAAAACATAGGTTTGATTGT
This sequence comes from Lysobacterales bacterium, assembly GCA_038205505.1. GTDB lineage: Bacteria > Pseudomonadota > Gammaproteobacteria > Xanthomonadales > Rhodanobacteraceae > Dokdonella. Next base: position 473 of record JBBRBU010000043.1, read on the forward strand.
TGCCGGCATCAAACGCTGCAGTGATCCCGTAGTAGCCGCTCTCGGAGTTTATGGACGCCCCGAGATCCGCCACGATACCTGTCGAGTATCGATTGCGATTCGTATAGAACCGCTCTTGTGCAGTTGCAACCCGGAGCAGCGCCTCGCGGCCGTCGGCTCGGCGAGTACGCTCCACATAGCGGTTGTAGCTCGGCAGCGCGATCACAGCGAGGATAGCCATGATTGCTACGACAATCATCAACTCTATGAGGGTGAACCCTCTACCTGTTGTATGCCGAAACATCTAAACACCTCCGGAAATTTCGCTCCGGCAGCACCCTGCAGTGCTGGGCCGGAGACTTCAGTTTGGCTGGACCAGGACTTGCCGTCTAGAAAATATTCAACAGCTCTCGCCATGCGCTTCGGTGCCAGATGTCATCAGCTCCCGCGAGGGCTTTTTCCACCGCGTTGGCGACGGCTACCGGCAATGTCGCCTTGTCGATACCCGGGATCTCGACCTGACCGCCACCGGGCGGCACTACCGGCGAGCCGATTGGGCGTTGGGTAGGCAAGAGAATGCCAACGTCGGCTGACGTCGCTGCAGGTCCGTTGTTCTGGCTGAACGAACCTGTCGCGGCATCAACGATGACGAAACCGTAATCATTACCTGGAGAACAGGGATCCTGATTCCTTGGAACCAGGGTGAACAACATGGCCAGGTTTGCGGAATAGAACGGGAATGCTCGACGTTGCGCGCGCTCACCGCTCGTTGCAGTCATTCCGGCATTGGGATTCGCGCCGCTTCCGAGCCGTATCTTCCAGCCTTTTTTATCTGCCAACGGCGTGGTCGTCTTGTTGATCTTGCGAATCTGATAGACCTTGCCATCAGTGCCCGTCGCGGGTGTCTGGGTCATCACCTGCTCTTCCAGATTTGCGGGCGTGATGGGATAGATCGTACATGCCGGGCTTCCCGACCTGCACGTGCCGTAATCCCGCACACCATAATAAGACTGCTGCGGAATGCTGTTGGTCCGATCGGGCTTGCCCAGATACTTGCCAGTTCCAAAAATGAAGATCGGGGCCCGATTCACGGGATCGCGCATGGCCGTGGGGTTGAAGGAAATCGGCTGATCGCCAACCGCAACGCCATTGCCATAGGAGGTAAACATCAAGTCCGCCTTCCACGTCGATGGATCGCCGGTCAGATCAAATCGCCACAGGTTACCGGCAAGGTCACCGGCGACGGCAATGTCGTCAATCTGATCGGAACCAAAATCGTAAATGGTGGCGGTTGAGAGGCCGTAGCTCAATCCGGTGGTGGGCGCTGGCGTGAGGATTTCCTTGATCAGCTGGCCTGTCTCAAGATCAATGACGAGCAGCGACGTGCGCTTGGCCGCGGGGTCACTGCTCGCTGGATCCGAAATATCCTCCGGAAAATATCCACTGGAGACGATAGCCGCCCATTTGTTCTGATATTCGAGCCGCGCGATACTGACCGAGTCATAGGTGTAACCAAGGGATGAGCAGAATCGTGCGCCTGGCTGACAGTCCGTGCCACCACCGGTGGCGGGTGCCCGGTCGGTAAATTCCCATTTCGGAACAACGCTTGCCGCAGCGCCTTCACTTGCCGGACTCGGAACGGAGACATCCAGCGCATAAACGCCGCGCCCACCGAGGCGGAGCGAGCCGACCAGATATGTTCTCCATTGCCCATCGATGAATGCGTCAATCTGCTGGGGCGCGTCATCCACGGTTGGCACAAGGCCTGCTGACTGGCTGGTTGATTTGGTGAGGCGAAGATTTTCTATGATTGCATTGGGCACGTAGGCCCATTGCTCGATGCCTGAAGACGCAGAGAATGCGTGCAGCATGCCATCGTTGGCACCTACATATACGTTGGGACTACGCGAACGATTGTTGAACTGAAACTTCGCATACGAGTCCCCGGCGACATTGGCGATCTGTTCCGGCGTGCCGGCCGGAAAGATGTCGCGGAATCCACTGATTGGCGATGACACGTAGACCGGCTCACCCTTGATAACCGCACCCATCAATGAGCTACGGGTGCGAAAGCGCGGCAATCCTGCAGTCTCCCGCGTTCGATCACCACGCAGATACTCAACTCGTTCGAGACCAAGGCCATCAAAAGTAAACGGAAGCGCTGGAGGGATGGCGGTCAAATTGATGCTTGAAGGGTCGACGCTGAGTCTGAGCTTTTGTTGCGCAGACAGCGCGGGCCAACGGAATGCCTTGCCTGTGCCTGGCTTTCCCTCGGAAGTGATGATCTTCCGCGCCGCTGGTGCCAGCGCCTGAGCGACGGACGTACCAGTTGTCAAACACTGTCCACCGGTCAACAGACAGGCAGCATCCCAAACCGCAGGAACGATCGGCTCGGAGCTCGAATCCAGATTGTGGCGTGTAACTGATCCGGACCAGTCCGAGCTCTGATAGCTCGCCGCATATCCGGTGGTACCAGCGGTAATCAGTGGCAAGGAAATCGTTATCGGTGTCGATGCAGCGCTTTGCGCAAGAATCGCCGCCAGGATGTCGGTCAGTGTCTGCACCAGCTGTTGCGGATTGCTCGCGCTGAAATACGATCCTCGACCGTTCACCGCCGCATGCCAGGTGTCATCAACGCCCGGCTGCGCGTTATTGGACGGTCTCGGCCAACCGACAGATCCCGCAGTCGTGGTAGTCCCTTTGCGCAGTGCGTCCAAATCAGCCGGATAGGCCAACGTGCCCGCAACTCCCAAGGTCACCATGAACTGCGAAAGATGCTGCCAGGATGCCGGATCATTCACCGGGTTCCAGTAGATCTCCTTGTTGTCCAGCGGATTCTGGCCGGACAGAAGCGGCGTCACTCCGGTAATTCCGGTCGATTTGTCGGGAATATATGGCGTTACGTTGTTGTTGAGAGTGGGCTGAAGATCCCTGGCCCAGTAGTTGAATGCAATATTGGCCATCGAGGACTTATATTTGACGCCCTGGACATCCCAGATAATCTTGCTCTCAGGGTCAGTGGTTGAAAAAGCACGACTATCCGGAAGAGGGAGAGAGGTCTGGCCGTCGACGAATACCGCAGGGAGGGCGGGATCGCCCTCGTTCCAGTAGCCGTCGGTCACCTGCATGTTGAAGTTTTTCCGGCAGGACAGATTCTGGCCAAGATCCGGACCATCGGGCGTGAACTCCCAGTAGGGATTCATGTCATCCTGGCTCAGACCGCGCTCGAAAAACTTGCCGGCTTCGATCATCGCGCGACGATTCGGCGTGCTTCCGGTGCTGACGGTATTGTAAATCCAGTTGTAGAAGTTGTCGCGCCACGCTCCCACACTCTTCTTGATCTCGCGATCGCGAAGCCGGGGCGGCGCAACAGTAAAGTCCGAGTTGATTGTTTGCCAAGCCAGACGAACATCACCACTGATGCTGCCAAACGCCCTTGTCAACGCAGTGCGCGAGAGCAAGTTGCGCGCGCGGTAGTAGGAATACCAGTTGGCAAACTCCTGCTGAACAGCGGCCGACTCATTGTTGACGTAAGTTGCGGTGCAACCCGCGTTGGAAAAGGCAGTTGGACAGGTGTAGTAGAAGCCGCCATTGAATTCATCTTTTTTCCCACCACGCACGGCCTCACTGATGCTATTGCCTGCCGTTGCATTCGGCGCGTCGCCAGTACTCGTAATCTTGCTGAAACCCACATAGAACTTATTAGATAAATCCACCTTATTCGCCGAACCGTAGCAATAGCTCCCCGGCGCATTGGCACACAAGCCATCGCGCCAGGCATCATTGTAGGAAGCATTCGGAAATGAGGATCCGTCGGCTTTGAGCGGCGGCGGATAGTTCCTGGTCGGATCAAAATAGATCAGATTGGTACGGGGTGAGAAATAGTAGATGTTTCCAAAGCTGCCACTGAGTGAATCCGGCATCGAGGTCGCCATCATCGAGCCTGAATCATCGAAAGTGACAACAACATTGGGATCCACGGTGGTGGTCAATTCGGGCGGTGTCGCCAACAAATCGACCGTTCCCTTTGCGGGAGACGCCTGCACCGCACCCGCACCGGCGACGAATGAAATCGCGGCCGACAACAGGCTCAAGTGCACGCTGCTTCTGAATGTAATTGCGTTCATTCTGAGATACCTCGCGATACGACTCATGGCCCGGCAGGGGCCGCATTGAAGCCGGTGTTTGTGAGATCAATTGCCGAAAAGACGCTTTCGGCCACGCGCACGACGGAATCACTACCGCCTGTACTGCGCGCCGTTATTCGATACCACTCGTGCCTGCCCACCGAGGAGGTGAGTTCGCGGTCACGGGTGCCAAGCTGTTGTCCGGCGCCAGGCGGAACCGCCGGCCCCAAATCTTCGATGATGAAGCGCGGTTCTTTACCCAGCTCGGCGGTTTCGGAGCTGCCGGTAAGGCCTGTCATTGAATAGGCGTACGGAAACCAGCCACTGAGCGGTGTCACCGGTTCCCATTTTTTCTCGCTGCGGAAACGTTGGACGTTGTCCCTGAGCAAGCCGGTGGGCAAGGGCCGATACGCACAGTACACAGATGCACTGTCATCGATACAAGGAGGCAGTGGCTGACTTCCCACGTAGCTCAACTGCCAAAGGGACGCCTCTCCCCCACGCAAGACGCTTTCAGCGCCGACGAGGCTGAGTTGCCGGTTGCGCGTGCCGCCGGTCATTTTCTCCTGCAGGATGGACGTGCTCGTGGCCGTCAACGCAAGCAAGGTCAGCAGGATCAGAAAGATCAGGGCGACAAACAATACAGCGCCGCGCTGGTTGCTTGAGAAGCGAAAAACATGAGGTGCTGATGAAGTCATTGGCTCTTCTTCCACTCAGGGAATGTAGTTGCGACTGGCGGTCTGCGCGATGAACTCGCGGCGCAGCATGGGCGACAGAGTGAGTCCCGATGGCAGCGTGTTTTGGTCAACTGCAGAACCCGCAGCGCCGCCGGTCGCATCAAAAGTGTATCGATAAGTGCGGCTGGTGGCGTCGAGGTCGTAGATGTCGCTCACGGTATTCAGCAAGAGATGCGTTTCAATCACGCGGACCGATCGCCACAAGCAGCCTGGTTCGGCGACCGTAGGGTCAGTTGGATTCGGGAAAACGCCCTCAGCCTTGTTCGGACAGGCAATCGTTGCTCCATTCCGATTGTCAACCTGAGCGGCATTGAGGAATCGGGTATTGCCGTTGAGATCCTGCACGCCGTACCTGAAATCAAGTCGTTCGACACCTTGCACGAGTTCTTGATCGACTCCGTTTTCACGCCGAATCAGCGTCGGAATCAGCCGCTTTGCAGCAGGGCTATTGGTCTGCGCATCCGGATTGTCGTCGTCGCGGAAGCCGAGGTAGTAGGTAACGGTGGCGAAACCCTCGGAAAAGTTGAAAACGCGAACATCGCGCAATGCCGTTGCGTTGCATGTGGGCGATCCACCCAATGTGGCACCGAGACTGATCACGTTTCCGGACACGCCGGAGACGGGGAGAATGCTTGGATTTTGGCAGTCTGTAACCAGCGCGAGACCTGCGCCAGCTGCAAAAACGACCGGATCGTCGCCAGTCTGCGGACTCACTGTGATCGAGCCTCCTGAACTGCAATTGCCATTGACGACCATCGGCCAGCCGGTGCCGCGCTGATAGCGGATCGTCAACACGTCGCTGTTGGGAACCCGCGATCCCGCGGCTAGCCCGTCTGCCGGAACCTGGCCGCCGCCGGTCGGCAACGCGGGCGTACATGCGCCCGCGACACAACGATAGCCCTGCATGAAAAAGCGTGGATTCAGAACATAGGGTGCCGCAGCTGTCGCGTTGCTCAGATTTCCGGTCGCATCAATACTGACATTGTTGGCGCCGGCATCAGGCAAGCCAAGGTTGGCTGCAAATACCATGGGGCCGCGCCCGCCCCACGAAGCAACGCTACCCGTTGTCGAGGCATTGCCGGAACTGTTGCTGCAAAATTGACCGCGACTCATCCGAAGATCGGACTCGATGCGCGCAACCGCATAACGGCCATTCTCCTGCAGCCTGGCCAGACCGTCCTGCACCCGATTGGTCTGGCTGGTGCCGGCGAACAGGCTCAGAATGCCAACGCTGAGCAGCAAACCCAGGGTCAACGCAATCATGATTTCAAGCAGGGTGAAGCCGGCTTGTCGTTGCCGCGGAAATCCATCTCCTGAATCGATGCTGGTGCGCCGGGTGGAATCGTGCAAAGCGACCGATCGACCGGCAATCGCCGCACCGATCGGTTCAAGTTGTTGAAACGTTGCAGTGACGTCTTTCATTCGTGCCGATCCTCAGGGCTGGAAGACCCAGGCAAAAGTCTGGGTTGCCGGGGCGCCGGTGCTGCTGCGCGCAAGCGTTGATTCGCTCCACTGCATGGTCATCGTGCACTGACCGTTATACGGCGACGCCCCCAATTGGATGCCGGTACCGAGCAGGGCGCCGTTGCAGACAATCGCGGCAGACGCATTCGGCAGCGAGTCGGTGAGCTGAGTGCTCCAGATCGCGATATCGTGAGCCGCGATAGCAGCAGGTCCGCACGCGGCTCCCGCTGCGCACGGATCAACACCCGCAGCTGGATAGGTGATGGCGTAGGCTGGAATCTGCCCGGTATTCGCCCTCATGCGATCCATCATCGCCTGCGCGAGAAAGGTCGCTTGAGTACGCAAAAACGCGCTCTGATTGGTTTTCACTGAAAGAACCATCAGACCTGCCATGCCGAGCAGTCCAAGACTGAAAATGAGCAGAGCAATCAGCACCTCAAGCAGCGTGAATCCGCGGTCGAGTCGTTTTGCAGCCAGCAAAGAGGGGATTTTCATCAGCAACCCCCTGCCGGAGAACCCGAAACATCGCGTCGGCTCGTTATCAGGCCGCTGCCGAGTACGGAAATACGCCTTGACTGTGCGTCGTCTGCATTGGCAGAGGGTCGACAGATGTTGAAGTCGAAAGAGGTCGCGCCGACCAGGCTGCCGGTCGGCAGGAAAGAAATGACGTCATCCGCCCCGCCACCCGTGGATTTGGTCTTGATGTCGTATCGAATATCTATTGCAGGGTGGGTCCTTATTTCTACCGCCCCGACTTTGACTGCCCAACCACTTCGCCAGTTGGTATTCGCTTTGACGACGACCTCCGCGCCACGCTTGACCGATTCCGCCCGTGCCATATTGAGGTCGTGGACGAGATCGTTGGTCAATTGGGTGACCTGCATGCGAATGTTGAATTCGCGAAAGCCCGGCAGGGCAAGTGCGGCACCGATGGCGATTATTGCAATGACAATCACCAACTCGACGAGGGTGAATCCCCGGCGGCGCCGAGACAAGCTGGTTGCAGCCTGGAATGATGGTACCGACATGATTTCCCCTGGATGGAGTCGGGCTTTTGGGATGTGGTGAAAGTAGCGACTGGCCGCACGTCAACGCAAGCGCCCCGCTCTTGCGAGGTAGGAATTGACGGACAAGCGGTGAGGCTGCGTGGTGGCGCCTCTGTCTATTGCTCTCACGCGGCGCGATCGCAACCCGCGAAACAGGGGCCGTACCCATTGCGCCGCCTGGCATGCCAACTCAGCCGAACATTTTGATACGCAGTGAAAGCAGCCGAAAAGTAGCGCCGCTTTCGTCGCCCACCCCCCAAACTTAGCCAACCACCTTGATGCGCAGTTCCTTCGGCAGGGCAAACGTCATGGTCTCGCGGATGCCTTCCAGTTCACGGACTTCTCCGGCGCCCCACGACTTGAGCCTTTCGATGACGTCGAGAACCAGGCCTTCGGGGGCCGAGGCACCGGCGGTCAATCCGACCCGGTTGCCGCTTTCCAGCCATTCGCGCTGGATGTCGTCGGCGCCGTCGATCAGGTAGGCGGGAACACCCTGTTTTTCAGCGAGTTCGCGCAGGCGATTGGAGTTGGAGCTGTTGGGCGAGCCGACGACGAGGACGATGTCGCACTGTTGACCAAGCTCGCGCACGGCATCCTGACGGTTTTGCGTGGCGTAGCAGATATCGTCGTGCCGAGGACCAAGAATCTTGGGAAAGTGCATGCGCAAGGTTTCGATGACCGCACGGGTGTCATCTACCGAAAGCGTGGTCTGGCTGACATAGGCCAGCTTCTCGGGATCGGACGGTTTCAGGCTGGCCACGCACTCAGGCGTTTCGACCAGATGGATGCGACCCTTGTTGGCGGCGCTCCACTGACCCATGGTGCCTTCGACTTCCGGATGACCGGCATGGCCGATGAGGACGACATCTCGGCCGGCCTTGCCGTGTCGGGTGACTTCAATGTGGACCTTGGTGACCAGCGGACAGGTCGCATCGAATACGTTGAGTCCGCGCATTGCAGCCTCGTTGCGGACCTCCTGAGAAACCCCGTGCGCACTGAAAATCACAGTCGCGTCGTCGGGGACTTCATCAAGCTCGTCGACGAACACGGCACCTCGATTGCGCAAGGAGTCGACCACAAATCGATTGTGTACCACTTCGTGGCGCACGTAGATAGGTGCGCCAAAGGTCTCCAGGGCGCGTTCGACGATCTCGATGGCGCGATCGACGCCGGCACAGAATCCGCGGGGATTGGCGAGCAGGACTTGCATGGCCGTCATTGTCGCGCAGTTTCCGGTTTGCTGGCGAACAAGCCGAAAGCGAGCAACAAGACCGCACCGACGCAGATCGCGGAATCCGCGATATTGAAGGCGGGCCAGGACCAGCTGCCGTAATGGATGTCGATGAAATCGACGACATGGCCAAGACGGATCCGGTCGATGACATTGCCGACCGCCCCGCCGACAACGAGGGCCAATGGCAGCGCCGTACGCCAGTCTCGGCGCTCGGTCCGTTTCAACCATACAGTGAGGATCGTCGTCACTACGACCGCAAGTCCGGTAAAGAACCAGCGCTGCCAGCCGCCAGCGTCGGCGAGGAAGCTGAAAGCAGCGCCCTCGTTGAACGCAAGGGTCAGATTGAACAGGCCTTCGATCACCGGCAGGGTTTCATGCAACTGGAAATGATCGAGCACGATCAGTTTGCTGATCTGGTCGGCGACAATGATGACTGCGGAAAGCAGCAGCCAGCTCAGTGCATTGGGTCGGTTAAGCATTCCGGTAGGTCGGTTCGGCTTCGGGGCGTGCATGGTACACGGCGAAACGTGTCGAACCGAAGCTCGTCCCTGAAGGGGCTCTTACGATTTGCATAGGTTGGTCGGAAAATTAGAACCAGCGCCGCGTTTCGCCCTGCCCTTCGATATTGCCGATGCAGCGGCCGCAAAGCTCCAGATCATCGGCATGAGTGCCGACATCGGCGCGATAGTGCCAGCAGCGCACGCACTTGGAAGCTGAACTTGGTTTCGCGACGACCCATGCTTCAACACCTTCGACGTGAACCGCATCGGCGGATTTTTCAGCGATGTCGGCAATCGTCAACTCTGAGGTGATGAAAAAGAATCGCAGCTCGTCGGCAATCGCGGCATGACGTTCGCGTGTCGCCGCATCAAGGTACAAGGTGACTTCTGCCTGCAACGATGCACCGATTGCGCCGGCGGCACGCATGCCTTCAAGCACTTTGGATGTCGTCTCACGGATTTCCAGCAACTCGTTCCATGATTTGCGTTGTTCGGGCGAGGCCTGGGTTGCATCGAGGCCGTCGTACCAGGTCTCGAACAGCACCGACTCGCTGCGCTTGCCGGGCAACAGTGGCCAGATCTCCTCGGCGGTGAAGCTCGTGATCGGCGCGAGCCAACGCACCAGCCCTTCGAGAATGCGGAACATCGCGCTTTGCGCGCTGCGACGGCCGTGGCTGTCGGTCGGCATCGTGTACAGGCGATCCTTGGTGATATCGAGGTACAAGGAACCCATTTCATTGGTACAGAAATTCTGCACACGCTGGACAATTTCGGAAAAGTCGTAGCGCTCGTAGGCGGCGATCACCGCTGTCTGGACGTCATGTGCCTGCTGCACCGCCCATTGGTCGAGCAACAAGCACTTCTCGACCGGCAGAAGATTCAGGGTCGGGTCGAAACCATCGAGGTTGCCGAGCAGGAAGCGTGCAGTATTGCGGATGCGCCGATAGGCGTCTGCCGTGCGCTTGAAGATCTCGTCGGCCACCGTCATCTCGTTGCGGTAGTCGGTCGATGCAATCCACAGGCGCAATACGTCCGCACCGAGTGAATCGACCACCTTCTGCGGCGCGATCACGTTGCCGAGCGACTTCGACATCTTGCGGCCGTTCACGTCGACCGTAAAACCGTGCGTCAGCACTTCGTCGTAGGGTGCCTTGCCGTGGATCGCGGAAGACGTCAGCAATGAAGAATGGAACCAGCCTCGATGCTGATCCGACCCTTCCAGATACATGACCTTGTCACCCGGCTTGCGTGCCAAATTCTCGCGCTGGTCGAGCACGGTGAAATGCGTGACGCCGGAGTCGAACCAGACATCGAGGACATCGACAACTTTTTCGTACTGATCCGCGTCACTACCGAGGATGTCCTTCGTATCGAGCGTGAACCAGGCATCGATGCCGTCCTGCTCAACCAACTGCGCCACCTGCTCGAACAGTTCGACGCTGCGCGGATGCGGAAGCTGGCTGACCTTGTCGACGAACAGCGCGATCGGAACGCCCCAGGTGCGCTGGCGCGAGATGCACCAGTCCGGTCGGCCGGCAATCATGCCGGCGATGCGCTCCTCACCCCAGGTCGGGATCCAGCGCACGTCCTTGATCGCCTTCAGCGCGGTCGCGCGCAGGCCTTCCTTTTCCATACTGATGAACCATTGCGGCGTTGCGCGGAATGCGACCGGAGTCTTGTGCCGCCAGCAATGCGGATAGCTGTGTTCGAGCTTTGAATGTGCAAGTAGATGGCCGTTGCTGCGCAGGAGTTCGGTAATCGAATCGTTCGCCTTCCAGATGAACTGGCCTTCGAAGATCGGCGTGCCGGGCAGATAGACGCCATTGCCGCCGATCGGGTTGAGTTCGGATGCGCTGTACTTTTCGATCAAGCCGTATTGCCTGGAGACCGTGAAGTCCTCGACGCCATGACCGGGCGCGGTATGCACGGCACCGGTGCCGTCTTCGGCCGTGACGTGATCGCCGAGCAGGAGAGGAATCTCGCGGTCGTAAAACGGATGCTTGAGCTTGAGGCCTTCCAGATCCGCGCCAATGCAGGAGTTGCTTCCGGCGGAAACACTGACTCCAGAGACGTCGTAGCGCTCAAGCGCCTTGGAGGCTAGCGCCGAAGCGACAACCAACAAAACGCGCTTGTCATCGCGGGCCGGGCCTTCAACCAGCACGTATTCCAGATCAGGCCCCAGCGAAATTGCCAAACTGGCAGGCAAGGTCCACGGCGTGGTCGTCCAGATCGGAACGGCAACAATCGTGCCGTCATCGACCTCGACCCCGAACTTCGCTGCCAGGCTTTTCGGATCAATCGCGTCATAGGCGACATCAACCGCAGGGGAAACCTTGTCGGCATATTCGATCTCGGCCTCGGCCAGCGCCGAGCCACAATCGAAGCACCAATGCACCGGCTTGAAGCCGCGCGTGACGTGACCGTTGGCATAGATTCTCGCCAGCGCGCGCAGCATGTCGGCTTCGAATTTCGAATCCATTGTCAAATAGGGATGGTCCCAGTCACCGAGAATGCCGAGACGCTTGAAGTCCGCGCGTTGCAGGTCGATCTGTCTGGCCGCGTACTCGCGACACTTCTGGCGGAACTGGGTGGCATCAAGCTTTTGCCCGACCTTGCCGAATTCCTTCTCGACCGCGATCTCGATCGGCAGGCCGTGGCAATCCCAGCCCGGGACGTAGGGCGAGCGGAATCCTGCCAGCAGCTTGGACTTTACGACAATGTCCTTGAGCACCTTGTTCACGGCGTGACCGGTGTGAATCACGCCATTTGCATACGGGGGACCGTCGTGCAGGATGAATGCCTGCTTTCGGGAAGCGGTGCGTTTCTGGATTTCCTCATAGCGGTGCTTCGCATACCAGTCGGCAAGAATGGCCGGTTCGCGCACTGCCAGATTCGCCTTCATCGCGAAATCGGTCTTCGGCAGGTTGATGGTGCTCTTGTAATCCTTGCTCACGCGAAAACTCCGCTGGATCGGATGCGCTGGCTCATGGCAACCGCATCGGGTGGGGAATCGGATTGGGGTGCTGCCAGCAACGCGCGAGCCTCGGCCGCATCAAGATCGATCTGCTTGACCATGGCTTCAAGCGTGCTGAATTTTTCCTCGTCGCGCAATTTGGCGACGAACTCGACCTCGATGCGGCGACCGTAAAGATCGCCATCGAAATCGAACAAATGTGCTTCGAGCAGCGGCTCCACGCCGTTCACTGTCGGCCGCACGCCGAGACTGGCGACCGCGGGCAATGAATGTTCCGCCACGCCATGGACGCGCACGGCGAAAATTCCGCTGATTGGCGAGGTACGTCGGCCCAGACGGATATTGGCGGTCGGATAACCGAGCTTGCGGCCGAGTTGCTGGCCGTAGACGACATGCCCGCCAATCTTGAATGGCCGTCCGAGCAAATGCGCTGCCGCCACGAAATCGCCATTGGCGAGCAATTCGCGGACGGCGCTGCTGCGCACGCGCTCGCCGCCCAAAGTGAATTCGGATAAAACCTCTGCCCGGAAGCCATGGGACTCGCCCATTTCACCGAGCAAAGCGATGTCGCCGCTGCGCGCATGACCGAAACGAAAATCTGCACCAACCCAGACTTCCCGCACGCTCAGACGATCAACCAGTATCTGTTCGATAAACGACTTGGCCGGCATCGCGGCAAGAGCTGCATTGAAGCGCAGCAAAAGAAGAGTATCGATGCCCGCCAGGCGGACCTGACGAATCTTGCCGCGCACATCGTCGAGTCTTGGCACTGGTGTCGAGCGTGCAAAGAACTCGCGCGGAATCGGTTCGAAGCTGATCGCGACGGCATCGACGCCAAGCGTATCGGCACGTTCGCGCACGCGCTTGAGCAGCGCCCGATGGCCGCAATGCACGCCATCGAAAGCACCGATACAGACAACACTGCCTCGCGGCGCCAGACAGGCACCCAGGCTATCGCGAACAAGACGGAACATGGCCCAAGTATAACGGGTGAGTCCGTCACTGCGAGGTTCGTCAATCGAACCGGTCGTCTTCAAGGCCGCCTTCGGAACAGGTCGGTCATTGCCGGGGTGATCGGCTTTCCCGAGCATCTTGATCGCCCCAAAAGGGGCTTCTACGAGAAGCCACGCGGATCCCATGGCGTTGTAGGAGCCCGATCGAGGGCGAGCTATTGCTTCAATTGACGAAACGCTTGCCGCCGAAGCGTCTCCTACGGGAGATGGCGTTGCGGGATCGCGAGGCGTTGCGCGCGCGGGCCTAGATTCCGCGCAAATCGCGCAAACGAAATCCGCTGGCAAACAATGTAACCAGGAAACTGCCACCGCCCGCCAACACCAGCGCAATCAGACGCAGCACGCGCGAAGCGGCGGAAATTTGGGCCCAATCCGGCCAGTACTCGAGTCCCAGCCACAGCACCGCCGCCATCACGGCGCAGGCGCCAGCGAGGCGCGCCACATGCCCGAACCAACCCGGCTGTGCCTGATAGACATTTTCGCGCTTGAGAGCGCGCCAGAGCAGGGAAAGATTGACGTAGCTCGCGCAAGCACTGGCCAGAGCCAGCCCCATGTGCAGGCCGGGGACAGACGACAGCCGCTCCAGCCAGCCGAGTTCCGAGGTGGCCGGTGTTTTCCAGAGCAGCAGCAAGGCGACGATGAAGATCACGTTCAACACCATGCTGGCGATCATCGAGATGATGCCGGCACGCACCGGCGTCTTCGTGTTCTGACGTGCGTAGAAGGCAGGAGCAAGAATCTTGACCAGGGCGAACGCGGGCAGGCCCAGGGCCAATGCCGACAAGGACATCGAAGCCATCTCGACGTCATGCGGCGTGAACTCGCCATGCTGGAACAAGGTAAACAGGATCGGCTTGGCCAGCAGGACCAGGGCGAGCATGGCCGGAATCGCAATCAGCAAGGTCAAGCGCAAGCCCCAATCGAGCGCCTTGGAGAAGCCTTCGCGATCGGTCGAGACATGGTGGCGCGACAAGGTCGGCAAGATCACCGTCCCCAACGCGATACCGAAAATGCCGAGCGGAAACTCGAGAAGTCGGTCGCTCTGCGCGAGCCAGGTTTGCGACCCGGTGATCAGGAACGACGCAATCAGGGTATCGAGCAACAAGTTGACCTGAGCGACCGACGAACCAAACAGAGTCGGAACCATCAGGCGCAGGATCTTCTGCACCCCGGCGTTGCGCCAGCCCCAGCGCGGCATGCTCAGCAAATCGAGCCTGCGCAAGGACGGAAATTGAATCAGCAACTGCAGGATTCCCGCCGCGAGAATCGCCCAACCCATGGCCATGATCGGTACTTCGAGATGCGGCGAGAGCCAAAGCGCACCGACGATCATGCAGATGTTGAGGATCACCGGAGTCACCGCCGGCAGCGCGAACTTGTTGAAACTGTTGAGAACTCCGCCGGCCAACGCGGTCAACGAGACAAACAGCAGGAACGGGAAGGTCAGGCGCAGCAGATCGGTGGTCAGGGCAAATTTCGCCGGTTCGTCGATCGAACCCGGCGCGAAGCCTCGGGTAAACCAACCCGCTCCGAGAATTCCGATCGCGACGACCACGAGGAGGATCGTGCCGAGAGTGCCGGCCGTCCGCGCTACCAGTTCCTTGAGTTCCTCATGCGATCGGGTCTCCTTGACCTCGGTCAGCACCGGAACGAAGGCGACCGAGAATGAGCCTTCGGCGAACAGCCGACGCATGAAATTGGGAATCCGGAACGCCACCCAGAATGCATCAGTGGCGGCCGAAGCGCCGAAAGCCCAGGCAATCGCCATCTCGCGAACCAGGCCGAGGATGCGCGAAATGAACGTGCCGCCGCTCAATGTCAGCAAGGATCTAAGCAGACTCGGCGTCTTCATTGGTGGTACCGTTTGACTCTGGGCGCCTTCATCGGCATAATTCCGCCCCTTTTTCCGCCCCCCGCTTTTGGAGTTTTACCTTGGCAAACATCAAGTCCGCGAAGAAGCGCGCACGTCAGTCTGAAAAGGCTCGGCAGCGCAACGTCAGCGCCCGTTCCATGGTCCGCACCGCCCTCAAGAAAGTGATCAAGGCAATTGACGCGAAGGACAAGGCGGAAGCCGAAGCTGCGTTCAAGGCTGCCGCGCCGATCGTCGATCGCTACGCTGCGCGTGGCCTGATTCACAAGAACAAGGCAGCTCGACACAAAAGCCGCCTCAACGCGAGCATCCGCGCCCTGGGTTGATCCCTGCGCGGTTGCTTGACGCAAAAAGCCGGCGCAAGCCGGCTTTTTCGTTGCTGGGGAATGCAGGTTTTGGGCGGACGCAAGCGAGGATTCACGCCACGCATGACTCTCCGTCGCCCTTTCGCAAATGAAGTGGCGAGGCCGTTTCAAGCCAAACGCACTGGGTACCTGCCTAGGCTGGGAAGACGGGAAATTCTCAGGCTTGGCCGCAAGTCGCAAGAATGAAGAGAGGTTTGCGAATGTCCCGTCACCCCTGCCCTTTGACAAACTCAGGGCAGGCTCGGCTGCGCCGAGGCAGGGATCCAGTGCCTTTTCGGTCCAGGAAAGAGTCACCGGGCTTCTGCCTGTGAAGTATCGACGAGGTGACAAATCCCGCCTGACATGGTTCAGCCCTGACCGGCAGCCAGCGCCGCTTCGGCGGCGTCCCGGCGTTGCTCGTCGAAATAGCGCTGGATATCGAGGCAAATTGGCCAGGTGTTTTCGCGACTGATCGCGGAAACCAGATACCAAGGCTGCTTCCACTTGAGCTTCTTGACCATTGCCTTGGCGATCTTCTCGCGATCCTCCTCTGGAATCAGGTCAAGCTTGTTGAAAACCAGCCAGCGCTCGCGCTTGAGCAGTTCGGGATCAAATCCCTTCAGCTCATTCTCGATCACGCGGATCTGCTCGACCGGGTCGGTTTCGCCATCGAGGGGCGCGATATCGACCATGTGCAGCAACAGACGCGTACGCGCGACATGCTTGAGGAACTGCACGCCGAGCCCTGCGCCATCCGCGGCGCCTTCGATCAAGCCCGGAATATCGGCGATGACGAAGCTCTTGTCGGTCTCGATGCGAACTACGCCGAGATACGGCTGCAAGGTCGTGAATGGATAGTCGGCGACTTTCGGTGTCGCTGCCGATACAGCGCGGATGAAGGTCGACTTGCCGGCATTCGGGAAACCGAGCATGCCGACATCGGCGAGCACCTTGAGCTCGAGGCGCAGGCCGCGCTCTTCGCCCGGCGAGCCCTGCGTGGCCTTGCGTGGCGCGCGATTGGTCGAGCTCTTGAAATGGATATTGCCCTGCCCGCCCCTGCCGCCCTGGGCAACCAGCAGGCGCTGGCCGTTTTCGGTCAAATCGCCAATCTGCTCATCGGTTTCGACACTCGATACCACGGTGCCGACCGGCACCCGGATGATGGTGTCTTCACCGCTCTTGCCTGCCATCTGCCGGCTCATGCCGTTCTCGCCGCGCACAGCCTTGAAACTGCGCATGTGACGAAAATCGACCAGCGTATTCAAGCCCTCATCAGCGACCAGCCAGACGCTGCCGCCATCGGCACCGTCACCGCCGTCAGGCCCCCCGAACGGGATGAATTTTTCGCGCCGGAAGCTGACGCAACCATTGCCGCCGTTGCCGGCATGGACCTTGATGGTGGCTTCGTCGACGAATTGCATTGTTTGCGGCCGGGAATTGAGAATGGAGAATCGTGAATGGGAAAAGCGTACAGCAACAGCGTTGATTCGCAGGAAGCGGCTTCAGCCGTTTCCTGCGAATGACGAGTCTATGCAAATGAAAAGCCCCGCACAGGGCGGGGCTCTGTCACGAATCGGGCAAAACGATGTCAGTTGGCCGAAACCGGCACCACGCTGACGTGCTTGCGCTTGTCGACGCCCTTGGTCTTGAATTCGACAACGCCATCGACGATCGCGAAAATCGTGTGGTCGCGGCCGAGGCCAACGCCGGTACCCGGACGGAACTTGGTGCCGCGCTGACGGATGATGATGTTGCCGGCGTTGCACGTCTGGCCGCCATACAACTTCACACCGAGGTACTTCGGATTCGAGTCGCGACCGTTGCGGGTTGAGCCGCCTGCCTTCTTATGTGCCATGACTTACTCCTTGGTCGACTTGGTCGATTTTTTCTTGTCGGATGCACCCGTGATGCCGGTGATCTCGATTTCGGTGTAATGCTGACGATGTCCCTGCTGCTTCATGTGATGCTTGCGGCGGCGGAACTTGATGATGCGGATCTTGTCGGCACGACCGTGCGATTTGATCTTCGCGCCGACCAGGGCGCCCGCGACGAGCGGCGCTCCGATGCTGACGCCTTCGCCGGAACCGACCATCAGCACCTGGTCGAAATCGACCGTGCTGTCGATGTCGCCGATGAGTTTTTCGACGCGCAGGGTCTCGCCCTGGGTCACCCGGTATTGCTTACCGGAGATAAGTACGACTGCGTACATTGTTGATTTGCCTATGTAGTTATTCTGGGAACAGCCCGCAATCCAGCCTGGCCATGGGCCAAAGTCTTGAAATGGGGCGCGCGATGATAGCGGCTGACGCCTCCCCGGTCAAACCGAATGACTCCGTTCAGGTAGACAAGGCGCGGGCACTGGATCGAGCAGCAACTTTGCTACACTTCGCCGTTCCGCCCGATCGGGCATGTGTTTATGGAAAATGAGCGAGGAACCCCCCAGTAGCAACGCCCAGCGTTCGTGGTTCGGACGCCTTACCCACGCGCTCTCCGGCGAAGTCAGCAGCCGTGAGGAGCTGATCGACGAATTGCGCCTCGCCCAGACCAACGGTCTGCTTTCCAATCACACGCTGGCGATGATCGAAGGTGCGATCAAGGTTACCGATCTGACCGTCGGCGATATCATGGTTCCGCGTTCCGAGATGGTATCGATTGCTGCCGATGCGTCATTGAGCAGTGTCCTCGCGACCGTGATCGAGTCCGGCCACTCGCGCTTTCCCGTGCATGGCGAAGATCGCGACGAGATCGTCGGCATCCTGCTGGCCAAGGACATGCTGCGCTGTTTCGCCGAAAACGGTGGTGACGATATCCGCGCCCTGTTGCGCCCGGTCGCCCTGATTCCCGAAGCCAAGCGACTGAATATCCTGCTCAAGGAATTCCGCCTCTCGCACCACCACATGGCCGTGGTCGTCGATGAATATGGCGGTGTCGGCGGCCTCGTAACGATCGAGGACGTTCTCGAGCAGATCGTTGGTGACATCGACGACGAGCACGACGAGGAAGAGACTCCGAACCTGATCCAGCCGCAGGCCGATGGCCGCTTCCTGGTCAACGCCCTGACCTCGATCGAGGACTTCAACGACCGCTTCGAAACACGCTTTTCGGTCGAGGATTTCGACACGATCGGGGCAATGATCGCCTCTGAATTCGGCCATTTGCCGCAACCGGGCGAAGAGCTTCAGCTCGACGGCTTCCTGTTCCGGGTGACCAAGGGCGACAGTCGTCGTCTTCAACAACTGGCTGTGCGGATCCAGGAAGCGTGATCCGCACGATCATCTGGGGCGTCTGGCTGGCGGTCATTGCCGTGGTCAGCCCTGCCCTTGCCCAATCCGACGCGCCGGCGCCGAACGCCGCGCCGGCCCTTGAGGTCAGCCTGCTGACCTTTGGCCCCGGCGAGATCTATTGGCAGCGCTTCGGCCACAACGCCATCGTCATCCACGATCCGGCCAGCGGCGAATCGGTCAGCTACAACTACGGCATGTTCGATTTCGACGAGGAGGATTTCTTCCTCAACTTCCTGCGCGGCCGCATGCTTTACCAGATCGCCGCCGAGGACCCGGCTGACGAGATTGCCTGGTACTCCAGTGAAGGCCGTTCGGTCACGCGCCAGAATCTGCGCTTTTCACCGGATCAGGCACGCGCACTGAAAACCTATCTCGACATCAATCTACTGCCCGAGAATCGCCACTACCGCTACGATTATTTCACCTCGAACTGTTCGACACGCGTGCGCGATGCACTAGACAAAGCACTGGGTGGCGCGCTCAAGCAGAACATGACTTCGCCCTCACGCGGATACACGTATCGCATGCTGGCTGATGCACTGACCTCGCCCGATCCGTTGCTGATGGGCGTGATCGACATGGGTCTCGGCCCGTTTGCCGACCAGCGATTGTCCTACTGGAAGGACAGTTTCGTGCCTATGGAGCTGATGGCCCACATACGCGAAATGCAGATCGACGTTGGCGGCGGCGAACTGCTTGCGCTGGTCACGTCGGAAGAAGTGCTGGTCAAGGCACGCCTGCCAGCGCCTCCGGCCCTGCCACCGGATCTGCGCTGGCCGTTCCTCGCGATTGGACTCGGTCTTGGCGGATTGATGCTGTTGCTGGCTTCGCGCCGTGATTCTGCGCTCGCTCGTCGCGCATTCAGCGTGCTTGCCTTGCTCATTTCGCTCGTCTGCGGTCTGGTCGGTTTGATCCTGCTTGGACTCTGGGGCTTCACCGAGCACCAATCGGCGTGGCGCAACGAGAATCTGCTGATTTTCAGCCCGTTGTGCCTGCTCCTGCTGCCAACCTGGTGGCGCAGTGCGCGGTTGCCGAGCCGGATTTCACAATTCGCCCAAATCGTCGCCCTGGCAATCGCCTTGCTCGCCGCAATCGGCCTTTTCAGCAAGATCCTGTCAAATTTCCCGCAAGCCAATCTCGCCTGGATCCTGTTGCTGTTGCCGATCCATCTCGTGCTCGCGAACGTGGCGACGAGGCGGCGTTTTGATTCTCCTGAATGACGGAAATATTGGCGTTTGCCCCACAAGCGCTCGTCGCCCCTGCGCAGGCAGGGACCGAGTGTTTCTGCTCTGACTTCCACCGCGTGTCGGCACGCCTGACTCAAACGATTCGTCGGGTCGCGGGAATACCGCGATTGGAAAATGCGCAATGACGCAAAGGCGCTGGACCCCTGCCTGCGCAGGGGCGACGGCAGTCGGGTGGCAAGGATTGTCCTCGATAGACTGGCGTATCGAACATTGCGCATTGCTGTCCGGAAAGATGTTGGCTGTAATTCCAATCAAGCCAAGCCAGTCTCGCAACGCTTCGCAATTTGCTTGAACTCGGCGCCGTGCAGGCTCCTTGCCTGCGCAGGGACGACGTGCGGGGTTCAGGCACCTCGATGAATCCAGCATCGACTTGATAGTTCGGCAGGAAGCCGCACGTTTTCGGGCAGACATCCGAACACGTGAGCGCAAATCATGACAACTCAAATCCGAATCGACTTCGTTTCCGACATCTCATGCCCTTGGTGTGCGATTGGCCTCAAGGCACTTGAGCAGGCGATCGATCGCGTCGGCGACGAGATCAAGGTCGACCTGCATTTTCAGCCGTTCGAGCTGAACCCGCAAATGGCGGCCGAAGGCGAGGACACCGGCGAGCATCTGACCCGCAAATACGGCTCGACCGCAGAGCAACTGGCGGCCAACCGCGAAGCAATCCGCGCGCGCGGCGCGGCGCTGGGTTTCACTTTTACGGCCCGAGACCGCATCTACAACACTTTCGATGCCCACCGCCTGCTGCACTGGGCTGCGCTGGAGGGCGTTGCCACCGGACTCGCTCTCAAACATGCCTTGCTGCGCGCCTATTTCACCGATGGGGTCGATGTTTCATCGCATGTAGAGCTGGCTCGCATTGCTGGCGAGTGCGGCCTCGATCCGCAGCGAGCCGCTCAGATTCTCGCATCCGGTAAATTCGCCGACGAAGTGCGAAATCAGGAACAGCACTACACCAACAGCGGCATCAACTCGGTTCCGGCCGTGATCATCAACGACAAGCATCTGATCTCCGGTGGTCAGCCGGTGGAGGTCTTCGAAAACGCACTGCGCCAGATCGCCGCGCAAGCCTGATCGAGGCATCGGCCGGCACCACAAAAGAAAACACCCGGATTAGCCGGGTGTTTTCTGACGGAAAAAAGCTCAGTCGTTTTTCTTTTCCACAGGCGCAGGCTTGGGATTATCCTGACCCTTCGAGCCTTGCTTGAGTATCTGCAGACGTTCTTCCGCAGTCGCCTCGCGCGCCGGCTGCTGGCCGCCTACTCCGATTCCGTTCTCGTTCCATGCGAATTTGAGGTTGCTGCGAAAGATCCTGACCGGCTGCAGCGCAGCCTTGTCAGTGAGATCACCGTACTTCCCATACAGCGCCTTCTGGCTGTTGGCGATGAAATAGAGCTCGTCGCCGGCAACCGTGCCGGTGGTTGGAAGTTCGAATGCCGGATTCGCGACATCGAGCGGCATCATCTTGGTGATGCTCTTTCCATCCTCGCCGAGGCGGAGACGGATGACACGCTGCGGCCACATACCGTTCTCGATCGCGATCAGCGTTCCGTTGTACCAGTAAAGGCCATCGATACCGCCAAGGACCAGGTTCGCGGTGTCATGAGCCACCGGAAATCCCTTGCCTTCCTTGAGATCGGCACCGAACAATCCCAATGAATAATCGGCGAAATAAAGGGTATTGCCATCATCGCTGGCGGCCAATCCGCGAATACTCGTGAGGTTGGGGTTGGCGACCAGAAGCGTCAGCTTGTCGTCTTCGACCGTGTAGATTTCATTGCGCAGGCCATCCGCGACGAACACCTTGCCGTTCTTGCCAACCGTAATGCTCGAAAGCGTATGCGTGCCCTGATCAGTCGGCATCAAGACCTTGTCTAGCAGCTTGCCGGTCGAGAGCTTGAATTTGAAGACTCCGGTCTTGTTGAAGTCCTCTTCGCGGAAACCCTTGAAGTACAGCGCCGAAGACGAGGTGACGTAAAGCAGGTCTCGTTCCGAATCTACGGCCATTGCGTAGACGCTCCACAGGCCACTGCCGTCGGCCGGCGAGATAAACTCCTTGAGTTTTCCGTCCTTGCCGGACAAATAGATCTTGCCTTCGCGGACGCTACCAACGAGGAACTGCTTGCGTTTCGGATCCCAGGCAATCGATTCGAACAAGGTATCGCCCTTGGGCAGTTCGAATGCGACCTTGCCTTCGCCGAATGGCTTGAGGTTGGATTGCAGATTCTCGACCACGTAATCCCAGGCTTCGGTGCCGGTGACGTTCTTGAATCGGGGATCATCCTGGAGGTCGACGCCGTAGCCCTGCGCCTTCATTTTCAGCAGCAGATCGTAGGTTTTGGACTTGTCGCCGAGCTTGGCGTAGGTCAGGGCGAGCGCCATGCGCAGGTCACCCGAATCGGGATTGAGCTCGCTGAGACGCGAGAGTGTCCAGGCTAGGCGTCTCTGGTCATCAAGCTTCTCGTAACCGGCCAGCATGCGGCGCAGCACGACGAGGGAAGTGATCTCGTTGATGTCTTTTTCGGTAAACGTCGTCGCATCCCGTTGGCCCGGTGCGTTCGTCGCAGGCGCAGCGGCCATGGCGGCCTGCACGCACAACAATGTCGCGAGACAGAAAAGCAATCGCTTGATATTCATCAGTACAACCTTGGATGCTAGCGGGATAGAAGGCGAAGAAGACCCCCGTCTGACCGCAAAAGTTTCATGGAGCCGACAACGATGAACGAAACAGTCACGCTTTGCAACGGAACCTGGCTGCGCCTCAAGCGGCGCGGACGCTGGGAATATGCCGAACGCACCAACCCGGGTGGGGGCGTCATGATCATTGCCGTTACGCCCGAGGACAAGATCCTCTTTGTCGAGCAATTCCGGCCGGCGCTGGAATGCATGACCATCGAGATGCCGGCCGGCCTGGTCGGTGATGTTCCCGAAAGCGCGGCCGAAGATGCGATTCAGGCCGCACACCGCGAGTTGATCGAAGAAACCGGCTATGCCGCAGCGAAAATCGATTTCATCATGGCCGGGCCGACCTCAGCCGGCATGAGCAACGAAATTCTCGCTTTCGTTCGTGCGCGCGATCTCAGCCGGGTCCACGCAGGCGGTGGCGACGAAACCGAGAACATCACCGTGCACGAGGTTCCGCGCGAACACGCGGCACGCTGGTTGGTCGAGAAGATGTCCGCTGGCTATTCGGTTGACCCGAAAATGTTTGCCGGCCTCTATTTCCTCGAGCACGACGAGCTGATGCGCGGGCGCTGAGCCTCAATCGTCCAGTGGCGTCAAACGGTTGTCATCACCATCGTCTGCCAGAGCAGCAAGACCGCCATGGCCAGGATTGTCAGCAAGGTCAGCAGCATGCCGATAAGACGTGGCGGGCTTGAGCCGGAGGATCGGGACAGACCGATCGCGTGCAGGATGCGTCCGACAATCAGCGCGATACCGAAACAATGCACAAGCAGCGGCAGGGTCTGGTTCCACTCGACCAGGAACAGCAGGATCAGTCCGAGCGGCAGATATTCCACCGCGTTCGCGTGGACCCGGATGCACTTGGCCAGGTCGTGATTGCCACCATCGCCGATGCCGGTCCTGGACGAGATGCGCATCCAGATCACTCGCGACGACAGCAAGACGATCAGAAGCGCACCGAGGGCCGCATAGATTCCCGTGATATGCATCATTGATTCCTCAAGGCGTAGGCGAGCGGACTGTTTGAACCAGGCGCATCGATTGCTGGATTCCGATCAGGGTTGTCGGCGCACTCGGCACCTCCCTGTAGCGGATGCGCAGATCGCCGACGGCAGGGTGCAGCGGATCGCTGCCCGAAAGCAACTCGTTGCCCGAGATGCTGAAACTGGCCGCAAGATTCGCTGATAACTCATCTGCGTGGATCGTTCGCGGTTTTAGTCCGACGGCTGCAATGAGCAGCTCTATATCCGGCTTGAAGGCTCCCAGATGGATGCCTTGTCCAACGAAGCGAGCGGATTCGACTGGAAACCGGTCCGGATTGCGGTGTCCGCCCGGCTCGCTGAATTTCGATGAGTCGATCCATTTGTCCGACCATGCCGAACGCTGCGTACAAATGCCGTCGATGCAATCCTCCAGCCACTGGTACATCTCGACCTCACGCGCCAGCACGATGCTTTCGCCGGCAGTCAGACCGAATTCCGAGTCTTCGGGTGGCCGGTCTGCGAGTAACTGGCCTTGGACACTGACCAGACGCCCCTCGTTGTCGGGATCGATCGCACTATTGGAGACCGAAACCGCGACTTGTTTTGGCGCGGGCGCCTGCATGAATCGGCTCCAGCCGCCGCGTTGATCGATAGCAACAATGCTCGCGATCAGCACGGCGAGGACGAAAAGCAGGCCGATGATCTGGCGTTTAGCGAGGCGCATCAGCGGTGCCTCCGATTCAACTCGCGTCCGCGATGATCACCGACAATGCGTCGATCTGCCATTCGCTGGATTGTGCCGATTTAGCGCCATCCTTGGTCAGGTGCTCGACTTCTTCTGCACTCAATGTCTTTTTGCTGAGCGTGCCGTAGACAATCGCCGGGCCGGTGCTGTTCTTTGGAACGCCGAACCCGTGATCGTGCATCGAAACGCGTGCGAACTTGCCGTTCTCGCCACTCAAGACCACCCAGCAACCCATGTCCTGGCAGACCTCGGTGATGCGGCCACTGAACGCCGCCGGCTTGCCGGCATGTTGGTCGGCATTGGCGACGGCGGAATCGAGACTGACGGCAGCAGGCATGGGCGTTGGCAAATGCGCGCCGTACACGGAGCCCGCATCGGTTTTCTCGACCACGGTGGCGGCAACAAATTTCTTCTCGTGCTTGCCCGCATTCGCGTCGGCAAAGGCGGCGGTACTGATCAGCAGTGACAACAGGATGAGTTTGCGCATTGTTGGATCCTCATGATTTGGATGGAATGGCGGCCGGGTCAGGCGGTCAGTTGCCATGCGGCCAATTGTGGCAGCTCATCGCGGGTGCTGTAGCGCCCCTTGTCATCGCGCTGTACTGCAGCCAGCGCACAGTCGCTGTCATGGGTGAAGAACAGTTTGACGTTGCGCTCAAGCTTGTCGGCGAGGAACGCCTTTTTCTCGTCGATCAGCATTTCCGGATAGCGGTCATAGCCCATCGTGATCGGCAAGTGGACCCAGGGCCGTCCGGGGATCAGGTCGGCGCAGAACACGACGCCACCGTCGGGCGCGACAATCTCCGCCAGCATGAGGCCGGGTGTGTGGCCGTTCGATATCTCGAAGCGCACGGCGTCGCCAAGAACCTTCGAGTGTGCGCCGTCGACCAGTTCGAGGCGTCCGCTGTCGATCAGCAACTGCGGCAACTCGGCAATGAAAGAGGCGCGATCGCGCTCATGCGGAAGAATCGCGCGCTGCCAGTGCTCGGCACCAACAACGAAGGTCGCATTCGGAAACAACAGCTCGGATTGCGCGCCTTCCTTCCATGCGGCGAGCAAGCCGCCGGCGTGGTCGAAATGCAGGTGCGAAAGCACGACGACGTCGATATCCGTGTGTTCGAAGCCGGCCGCTTTCAGCGAATCGAGCAGCACGTGGTTTTCCTCGACAACGCCATAGCGCGCGCGCAGTTTTGGCTCGAAGAACGCACCGATGCCGGTTTCGAAAAGCACGGTCTTGCCGGCGAGATCTTCAGCCAGCAAGGTTCGACAGGCGAGCGGAATCGCGTTCGATTCATCGGCCGCGATCCATTTCTGCCAAACCGCTTTCGGTGCGTTGCCGAACATCGCGCCACCATCGAGGCGCTGCGAATTACCGAGGATCGACCAGAGTTTCATCGGGCTATTGCACCTTGCCACTGCTCATTTCTTCGCGCGGGTCGGAACCCGCGTGCAAGGTGTTGGTCTTGCGATCCCAACTGACCATGTTCATCAGACCCCAGGTGCGCTCGGCATCGTTGACGATATAGCCCATCGCCTGCAATGCCTTGTTCTCATCGCGAGTGAACACATTCGGTTCGGCCGACACCACATCGGGCAGATACTGGTGGTGGTAGCGCGGATTGGCGACCACCTGCTTTGGCAGTTCGCCGTCGATGAATGCCTGGATGCCTTCGAAAACCATCGTGATGATGCGGCTGCCTCCGGGCGTGCCGATGACGCCGACGCGATCCTTGCCGATGACGAAACTCGGCGTCATCGAGGACAGCGGACGATGGCCGGGCTTCGGCGCATTGGCATCGCCACCGACCAGACCGAATGAGTTCGGCTGCCCCGGCAGCAAGGCGAAATCGTCCATCTCGTTGTTGAGCACGAAACCTGTTCCGGCGACGACGAAACCCGATCCAAGGGTCAGGTTCACGGTCTTGGTCACCGAGGCCATATTGCCGTCGGCGTCGATGATCGAGTAATGCGTGGTGTGTTCGGATTCGGTCGGCGGCATGTAGCCGGGCAACATGTCGCTCGGTGTCGCCTTGTCAGGATGAATCGAGGCGCGCAAGCCGGCGGCATACAACGGGCTGAGCAATTCGGCGATCGGCATCTTCACGTAATCGGGATCGCCCAGATATTCGGCGCGATCGCGATAGGCGCGACGCATCGCCTCGAGATTGAAATGAATGCGATGCACACGATTGAACTTGGTCAGGTCGTAACCCGAGAGGATGTTGAACATCTCGGCAAGCGCAACACCGCCAGAGGATGGCGGCGGCGCGGTCACAATGTGCCAGCCACGATAATCCAGGGTGATCGGCTCGCGCTCCCTGACCGTGTAAGCGGCAAGATCTTCGAGGCTCCAGATGCCTCCGGCTGCGCGCACGGCATCAACCATGCTGGCGGCAAGCTCGCCCTTGTAGAAACCGTCATTGCCCTTTTCTGCGATGCGCTCAAGCGTCTTCGCGATATCGGGATTTTTCCAGACCGATCCTTGCGTCGGTGCCGCGCCATTGACCATGTACAGGGCAACCGAAGCCGGCCAGCGCGTCATCACTTCCTTGCGCCGCTCGATCGAGTTCTGGAAACGCGGATAGACCGGAAATCCTTCGCGCGCGATGCGGATCGCCGGTGCCAGCGAGGCACTCAGCGGCAGCTTTCCGTAGTGCTCGGCGAGCCAGACGTAGGCGGCCGGTTCGCCGGGGATACCGGCCGACAACGGACCGTTGATCGACTTGTTCTTGTCGAGCTTGCCCTCGGCATCGGCCCACAGCTCGCTACGGCTCTCCGCCGGTGCACGCTCACGCGCATCGAGAAAGACATTCTTGCCGCTCTCGGCACGATGCAGCAGAAAGAATCCGCCGCCGCCAAGACCGGAACTCTGTGGCTCGATCACTGCAAGCGTGCTGCCGACGGCAATCGCCGCATCGAATGCGTTGCCACCCCTGGCCAGCACTTCGAGTCCGGCGTCGGTTGCGATCTGGTGCGAGCTGGCAACAGCTACCTTGCCGGGTCGGGCTGATGGCGTCTGCGCGGCAGCCGCGTCTTTCCGTACCGACTCGATGCTCTGATCCTCTGCCTGGCAGGAGAGCGACAACAGGGCCGATACAAGCAAGAGGCCATAGCGATTCATTCGTTCTCCTTGGCCGTCAACGCGGCGTATTTCGCCTGCAATTGAACGGGCGATTCGGCATGGTCGGGATCGAGAATGATGCACTCGACCGGGCACACCTCGATGCACTGAGGCACATCGAAGTGGCCGACGCATTCGGTACAACTGGACGGCGCGATTTCGTAGATCTCGGAACCCGGAGCTATCGCGGTGTTCGGACAAACCGGTTCACAGACATCACAGTTGATGCATTGATCAGTAATCTTGAGCGCCATTTCAAATAGTCGGCGCGCGCAGCTAGCGCGCGCCGCAGGGTCCTATTTCATTTCCGCGAAACGATAGGTCGCGCCGGAGCTGGCCAACTTTTCCTTGACCATATCCGAATCGGCCTGGGCGCCGACGAACAGTACGGTGACGTCCTTGAAGGTGCCTGCGCCCGCATTTTCAAACGCATCGACGATCAGGCCAGCGGTAATCTTCGAGTCGGGACCGCCAAAGGCCAGCATGTTGCCCGGCAGGACACCGCGCGAAACCGTTACGCTGACATTGTCGAGCTGGTTGCTGCGATCGAGGATCGCCTTGCCCTCTTCGCCACCGGGGACAAAATACATGTACGGACGATTGGTCTTGACGCCCTGCATGTTTTGCATGACCACCGCAGCCAGATACTTCTTCCACTCGGAGGCCGGAGCGGTCGCGGCCGGCATCGCGACGACTTCGGCGACCTGCTCGGTCTCGTCGGTGGCGGCTTCTTCCTTGTTGCAGGCGGTGAGGCCGAAAGCCAGCGCACTGGCCATGATCATGAGGGTGAGACGCTTGTTGAACATGGTGGAAGCTCCTGTCGAAAATCGAATGAATTGTTGCCTGGACTCGTCGTGAATACGCGCAATGATCGCGCAGTTCCTTGGATCAACGCGACTCTTCGCGTTCAAGGCAATAGCGCGCACTATCGCCGGTAGAGCAGAAAGGCGTGTCGATGCAAGGGACCATTGAGGGTGTGTGTATTTCATCGATGGTCCGGCTACACCCAGCGCTGCGCGAGTGCCTGCTGGACAACCGGATGTACAAATCCGGAAACATCGCCACCGAGTCGAGCGATTTCGCGCACCAGCGATGACGAGATGAAACTGTATTGCTCGGCCGGCGTCAGGAACATGGTTTCGGCCTGCGGAATCAGGTGGCGGTTCATGCTGGCAAGCTGGAATTCGTACTCGAAATCCGAGACCGCGCGCAAACCACGCAGGATCACGCCCGCCTCGATTTCGTTGACGAAACTCGCAAGCAAGGTCGAGAACCCGCGGATCTCGACATTCTTCACGCCATCGAGGGCCTTGCGAGCCATGTCGAGGCGCTGATCGAGGGTGAAGCACGGCCCTTTGCTCTGACTATCGGCGATCGCCACCACCAGCCGATCAAACAGCGGCGCCGCCCGCATCACCAGATCGATATGACCATTGGTGATCGGATCAAAGGTGCCGGGATAAACCGCAACACGGGCGCGAGAAGGAGGAACGGACATCAACCCACCTGGATTTCTGCTGACACGGCGTTTTCCTGCGACTTCGTGAAATATTCGGGTCAGGGGAAAGTCTGATCAATCTCAGTCGTTTGTCCTGAGCCCGTCGAAGGACGGTTCCATCTTGTTGATTTAGCGCAGCAACTTCCGATCACGATTCAACCGGCCAGGCACGAATGGAAGTTGATCTGACCTTCCCTAGCTTAGCCGAATCGCCGGATCACGACGATAGAGCGCGAAATGCACCGCACCGGCCCGCGATTCGCGGTGCAGATTCCAGCCGGGTGGCATTGCAGGCACGAAGCCGTCCGGCGCTTCGACGTGAATCCATGCATCCTCGGCGAGCCAGCCGCCGGCTTCGAGCCGCCGCGCCGCCTCGGTCCACAGGTTTCCGGCAAATGGCGGATCAAGAAACACCAGGTCAAAGGGCTGCGCTGCCGAACCGAGCCAATCGAGTGCATCGACATTGACCACGCGTGCATTCCCGATCTTCAGGCGCTGCAGGGTTTCGCCGAGATTTTTCGCCAGATTGCGATCGCGCTCGACGAAGACGCATTCCGCCGCGCCACGCGAGATCGCCTCTATGCCGAGCGCGCCGCTGCCCGCAAACAGATCGAGGCAACGCGAACCGGCAAGCATCGGCGACAACCAGTTGAACAGCGTTTCGCGAACGCGATCGCTGGTCGGACGCAGTCCTTCGGCATCGGCGACATCAATGCGACTGCCCCGCAGTGCACCGGCGACGATGCGAAGTTTGCCGACTTTGCGCGGAGCTGAACGCATCGAATACCGGGATCCGGAAGTCTGCCGAGGGAGTGATAGCATGCCGCGCATCCTTATCGCGTGTCATCCCAGCAATGCTCAAGTTCTGGAAAACGAAGCCGACTGCCGATTCCGAGGCGGTGAAAAAAACTGACGAACCGGCCGAGGCCTTTGAAACGCCGCTGGTGCACGCCATCGACGCGCACGTAAACGAGGTTCGGGAAATCGAAGTCTCGCCGCTGGCAGAGATGCCAACCGAGCAGGTCGTCGCTGAAAGAATCCTGAGCGAATGGGATACCGTCGAGATCCAGGATCGCTCTACTCGGTCCAGCGGCGCAAATGACAGCTGGCGCGATCGCCTCTCCGGTAGCGGTTTCGCCAAGGGCCTGGGCGGACTGTTCGCACGCAATCCCGTTCTCGATGACGACCTGCTGGATGAACTCGAAACCTGCCTGATCACGGCCGATGTCGGTGTCAGCGCATCCTCTGAAATCGTCGAAGGGCTGCGCAAGCGCGTCGGCAAACGCGAATTCGCCGACGCCAACGCCTTGCTCGGCGCCCTGCGCGAGCGCCTGCTCGAGATTCTCAAACCGGTCGAGCAGCCTCTCGATGTCCGCGCGATATCGCCCTTCGTCATCCTCATGGTCGGCGTCAACGGCGTCGGCAAGACGACCACGATCGGCAAACTCGCGCGTCGCTTCCTCGACGACAAACGCAGCGTCATGCTCGCCGCTGGCGATACCTTCCGCGCCGCTGCGGTCGAACAGTTGCAGATGTGGGGCCAGCGCAACAATGTGCCGGTGATCGCCCAGGCCTCGGGCGCCGATTCGGCCAGCGTCATCTTCGATGCCCTGCAAGCCGCGCGATCGCGCCGCGCCGATGTGTTGATTGCCGACACCGCCGGCCGCCTGCATACGCAATCGGGATTGATGGATGAGCTTTCCAAGATTCGTCGCGTACTGGCCAAGATCGATGCTGCCGCCCCGCACGAAGTACTCATGGTCATCGACGGCACAACCGGACAAAACGCAATCGCCCAGCTCAAGCATTTCCGCGAAGCGATTGGCGTCACCGGCCTGGTCGTGACCAAACTCGACGGCACCGCCAAGGGCGGCGTCGTGTTTGCGCTGGCTCGCGAATTCGGCCTGCCGATCCGCTACATCGGCCTCGGCGAAGGTATCGAGGATCTGCGCGTATTCGACGCGCAAGCCTTCGTCGATGGCCTGCTGCCAGCCGCGCTGAGCAAGGCGTGATGACGAAAGGGCTGCAGAGCGACCGAGCACGCTAATTGAGTCCGATTGTCCGTCGCCCCTGCGCGCCACCCCGCGATGAAAACCAGAGCAGAGTCACTGGGTCCCTGCCTTCGCAGGGACGACGAGCGGATTGTTGGGCGACCATGCCGGATCCCTCCTTGCGCAGGGACGAAGAGCGGGTTTCAGGGCGACTGTTTAAGGTCCCGATCCCAATTGCCCGTCGCCCCTGCGAAGGCAGGGGCCCAGTGACTTCGGCCTTTTCGCGTCAGTCGTTGTCGAGCGGGATACAGGGCGATTGTGTAAGGTCCCGATTCAAATCGCCCGTCGCCCCTGCGCAGGCAGGGGCCCAGTGACTTAGGGCGTTTTCGCGTTTTCGAATCGCAGCACTCCCGAGTTCTCATGCATCGTTTGAGCCCAGCGCATCACACCGCGATGGAAATCTGAGCAGAGTCACTGGGTCCCTGCCTTCGCAGGGACGACGAGCGGATTGTTGGGCGACCATGCCGGATCCCTCCTTGCGCAGGGACGATGAGCGAGTTTCAGGGCGACTGTTTAAGGTCTCGCTTCAAATCGCCCGTCGCCCCTGCGCAGGCAGGGGCCCAGTGACTTTGGCCTTTTCGCGTTAGTCGATGTCGAGCGGGTTGTTGGGCGACCGTGTAAGGTCCCGCTTCCAATCGCCCGTCGCCCCTGCGCAGGCAGGGGCCCAGTGCCTTTGGGCTCTTGGCATCATCGACTCACGTAACTCCCTTCTCTCAATCGCACGAAGAATCCATAAACCAATGACCAAAGTTGTGCTCAACAGACTGCAACGAGTCCGACGCCAGACGGCTGAGGGGTGTCAGCCCGCCTCTGACATCGCACTTCGCGCTCCCGACAATCGTCCT
>JBBRBU010000044.1:0-30383 GCA_038205505.1 Lysobacterales bacterium
GCCGAGGCTATCGCCCCACTGCAGCGTGGTGATGCTTTGCAGGGCGCGACAGGCCTCGCAATCGACAGCGCGGCTATTGCCGCAGGCGCCGTCAGCAACCAGCGCCGCGCGGCTCCAGTTCTGCCAGGTGGCGGCGACGTAGGGTGACCAGCGCGCGCTTGCGATACGTTGCAGCGTGATCGGGGACGGACAGGCATTGAGTTCAGTGCGGGACATGGGAGCCTCCTTGGTCGATTTCCTTGACTTCAGGATGCCCGCTTGCGGCCGGATTTCCGCGCGGCTGGATCACCGTGCGAGTGACAACTGCGTCACATTCGACGGCAGCAGCGCGGTTCAATGCTCTGGAATGTCGAGCAGTTCCGCCAGCCAGGCCTGATAACCACGCCAGCGGGCGACAGACCGGGAATGCACTTTCTGGCGCGCCTGCCAGACGCTGGCGGTGGCGATCGAAAGGGTTTGCCTGGAGTCGGATTGCGCAGGTTTCGCTTCGAGGCCAAGAAAACTTCGCGCATCGACGATCGTGCCGTCGGCATCCTCGACCAGGGCTTCGTAGTCGAGCTGGAAGACTGGCTGTGGCAGTGTCCGTTGCCAGTGCGCCATCAGCGCATCATGACCACGCATATAGTTGCCGATATCAGAGAAATCGTACGTCCAGGCCAGATCCTCGTGGGCGAAATGCTGGCTCCACAGCGACAGTGCAACATCGCGGCGATGTCGCCTGCAATGGATGATTTTCGCATTCGGCAGCATCGCGCTGATCAAGCCGAGATGGCGAAAGTTGAGCGGATTCTTGTCGATGATGAAGCGCGGCGACTCGTCGTCCTGGCACAGTTGGCTCAGAAAGAATTCTGCTGCGGAAGCGAGCATCGAAACGGAAGGGTTCGGCCCCAGTTGGCGCGCCAGCGCGGCAATCCAGTTCAGCTCGCCTCGACCACGCACCTCGCGGTCGCGGGTGAGCAGACTTTCGACGAGGGTAGTGCCGGATCGGGGCAAACCAACGATGAAGACCGGTATGGTTTCGCCCGCGACGGCAGTGTGTTCGGGAATGGGTTTGCTCGCCTGTGCATTGACGAATTGCTGCCAGGCGCCAGCATCCCAAAGATGGCTACGCCGCCATTCGGCATTGGCCCGGGTAAGGACCGTCGCTGCTTCTTCGAATCGACCGAGATCATCGAGTGCCTTGCCGAGGCCGAAGCCAATCGCTGTAGCGACCTCGTTGTCCAGATCCGGCTTTTTCGAAGCTGCATCGAGAAGCTGAAAATCCGTGTCATCTGCATCCGTGAAACGATGAGCGAGGGCAAGCCGCAACCAGGCGCCAGCCTGACCGGCATCGACTTCGAGGCTTGCACGTAGATGCTGGCGCGCCTCATCGAAGCGGCCGAGAATCATCGCAATCTTTCCGGCACGACGCAGCAGGAACGCATCGCGCGGATGCGCAATGAGCATCGCCGCAACCAGCGAATCCGCTTCGACATATCGATCGCATTCGCAAAGGAATGACAGCACGCGCCGATCGTTCTCCAGCGAGCGCGGCAAATGGTGCCAGGAGGCCAGCATGACCTCGGCCAACGCCTTCATGCGACCCTGTTCACGCAGCAAGTGAGCCAGCGAAATACTCGCGTTGGCGTGCGCGGGATCCAGTGAAATCGCCTTGCGCAACGCCACTTCGGCCTCGCTGGATCGTGCGCTCATGCGCGAGGCATTGCCAAACAGATAGTGCAGTACCACCGACTCAGGCCATTGCCGGCAAGCAATCTCCAGCAAGGCCGCTGCTGCTGGAGGATCGCTGCGCAACAGCAGTTCGCCCGCGGCCTCCCAATCGGCTGCGGAGGCTGATCCGGCCTGCATGCGATCGACAAGTGCTGGTTCATCGCTGGCAGGAACGAGCCCACGCAAACGTTCGAATGCGAGTCGGATTGTCGAGTTTTCGGTTGTCTCGATCACTCTGCCAACTCAACGTCCCACGCAATCTTTTGTGCGACGCCCCGGCGTTTCAACGGCATGCGAAAATCCGCGTGGTCAGATCGAGTAGTACATCTGATATTCGATCGGATGCGTCGCCGCACGGAAGCGTGTGACTTCCTGCATTTTCAGATCGATATAACCGTCGATGAAATCGTCCGAGAACACACCGCCGGCAGTCAGGAATGCGCGGTCCTTGCTGAGGGCTTCGAGCGCCTGGTCGAGGCTTGAACAAACCTGCGGAATGTTCTTCTCCTCTTCCGGCGGCAGGTCGTAGAGATCCTTGTCCGACGGTGCGCCCGGGTCGATCTTGTTGAGGATGCCATCGAGGCCGGCCATGAGCAGGGCCGAGAAGGTCAAGTAGCCGCTGTTGACCGGATCCGGGAAACGCATCTCGATGCGACGCCCTTTTGCATTGTTGACGAACGGAATGCGGCAGCTTGCGGAACGGTTGCGTGCCGAATATGCAAGCATGACCGGCGCCTCGAATCCCGGCACCAGGCGCTTGTAGCTGTTGGTCGAGCAATTGCTGAACGCATTGATTGCGCGCGCATGCTTGAAGATGCCGCCGATGTACCAGAGCGCAGTCTGCGAGAGTCCGCCGTAAAGGTCGCCGGCAAAGAGATTGGTGCCGCCCTTGGCCAGCGACTGATGCACATGCATGCCGGAACCGTTGTCGCCGACCAGCGGCTTGGGCATGAAGCTTGCGGTCTTGCCGTACTGATGGGCGACATTGCGGATCACGTATTTCATCGTGATCAACTCATCGGCCTTGTGCACCAGGGTGTTGAAGCGTGTGCCGATTTCGCACTGGCCGGCGGTCGCGACTTCGTGGTGATGGACCTCGACGACCTGACCCATGCGTTCGAGGATCTTGCACATCTCGCTGCGCAGATCCTGCAGCGAATCGACCGGCGGCACCGGGAAGTAGCCGCCTTTCACGCCAGGGCGGTGGCCGCTGTTGCCGGCCTCGAAGCGCTGGCTTGATGACCATGCGGCTTCTTCCGAATTGACCTCGAACGAGGTCTTGCCCATGTCGTTCTGCCAGCGGACCGAATCAAATACGAAGAATTCCGGCTCGGGGCCGAAGAACGCGGTATCGGCGATGCCGGTGGATTTGAGGTACGCCTCGGCGCGCCGCGCGAGCGAGCGCGGGTCGCGCGAATAAGCCTGCATCGTGTGCGGCTCGAGCACGTCGCAGATCAGAATCAGGGTCGGATCGGCCATGAACGGATCGAGCACCGCCGTCGCCGGATCCGGCATCAAGACCATGTCCGACTCGTTGATACCCTTCCATCCCGCGATCGAGGAGCCATCGAACATCTTGCCGTCCTCGAAGAACGACTCGTCAACCGAATGCGCCGGGAAACTCACGTGATGCTGCTTGCCGAGAACATCGGTGAAGCGCAAGTCGATGAATTCGACGTCGTGATCCTCGATCAGCTTGAGCACATTGGCGATGGACATGGGATCTCCTTGGAATTGCGGAAAGCGATCAGGGCGATGTCGAGCGCCCGGGAAGGCGCCAATTCTCGCACGATCATCACACCGACAGGTTTGCGGGAGGACGCGCCGGCGGATTCTGACTTATGCTTGCGCGCCCTTTTTGTCGGAATCCGGCGTGCCAGATCTGATCAACGTCATCCTGCTCGGCATTATCGAAGGCATCACCGAGTTCTTGCCGATTTCAAGCACCGGCCATCTGCTGATCGCCCAGCACTGGCTCGGTGCGCGCTCGGACACGTTCAACATCGTCATCCAGGCCGGCGCAATCCTCGCGGTGACTCTGATCTACCGGAAGCGGTTGTGGGAACTCGCGACCGGCTGGCGCGAGGCGGCCAATCGCGACTACCTGTTCAAGCTGATGGCCGCGTTCGGCATCACCGCGGTGCTCGGACTGATTGTCGCCAGGCTTGGATTTTCACTGCCGGACAAGGTCACACCGATCGCGATCGCGTTGATCGTCGGCGGTTTCTGGATCTTTGCCGCAGAGTTCATCAGCGCGCGTCGACCCGAGAGCGAAAGGATCACCTGGACGGTCGCGATTCTGGTCGGGCTCGCCCAGATCGCCGCGGCGATTTTCCCGGGCACCTCGCGTTCGGCGGCAACCATCTTCATCGCCATGCTGGCCGGCACCAACAACCGCGCGGCCGCCACCGAATTCGCGTTTCTGGTCGGCATTCCGACCATGTTCGCGGCAAGCGGCTATGAAATCCTCAAGCAGTGGAAGGGCGGCGGATTGCAAGAAGACTGGCTTGCGGTTGGAGTCGGCTTCATCGCCGCCACGATCACCGCCTTTGTCGCGGTAAAATGGTTGCTCGGCTATATCCGCACGCACACATTCAATGCGTTTGCGGTGTACCGGATCGCGCTTGGCGCGGCGTTGTTGCTATTGATGCCCGGGAACTGACTGCCGCGAAGCGAAGACACTCCACACGACGCATCCCGGATTTGAATCAGCGCCGCAGCGCGGCGTTCAATGTGTACGTGCCAATGACCTCAGCTTCGCCCAGCACATGGCCTTCCATCGCCTTGCGCACGTCGCCGATTTCGAAACGGCCATCGAGTCCAAGGGAGGCGACATCCAGGGCGGCAACGCTGAAGTGGTAGTGATGCAGGCGCTCGTCATTCCACGGCGGGCAAGGGCCGTCGTAGCCGGTGTAGTCGCCCTGCATGTCGACATCGCCGGCGAACCAGCTGGTGAAATCGTTGATGCCCTGCTTTGATCCCGGCGGCCCGAACGTTGTCTGTTTGCCATGCGCGACGACACCTTCGGCGCAGGCACCGGCGCCGAATTCGCGGAATTCGGTCGGGATGTCGATCATCAGCCAGTGCACGAACTCGACGCGCGGGAGGCTCGAGCGAACGCTGCGGCCAACCTGATTGACGTCGTCGCCGACGCTCGGCACATCAACGTCGATGCAGGTGAGCACAAACGAGCGGGCACCCTCGGGTACGTCGCTCCAGATCAGGTGCGGATTGCGATTGTCAGAGAACACACAGGGTTCTCCATTCGGGCCGGGTTTGCCGAACGCGAATTCGCCCGGTATCGGCTGCATGTCGTCAAAACTCTTGCTGCGGATATGCATGGTGTTCTCCGGAATGAATCAAGACGAAAGCTTTGCGAAAGCCTCGCCAAGCACTTCTTCGTAGGCTTTCCAATGACCTTCGGCAAAGTGATTTGGCAGTCCACCCGGGCCGCGTTCAAGGCGTCGGCTGAGCTCGCCGGGTTGCAGCGAATCGACGCCGACAAAGCGCGCGAGTTCCGCGCCAGCTCCGGCCGGGTCGGCAAGCAACTTGTCCGCATTGATGACCAGATGCGGCAAGCTGCCCTCGTTGGCGGCCATACGCAGATGGGTCAGGGCGCGGCCGAGCCAGTCGACGCAGGTGTCGAAGTGGTTGAGACCCGCGTGCGGAAGCCAGCCGAAACCGAGCCAGTTGAGCAGCGCATCACGCGGATCATTGTCGACCACAATGACGCGGGTGCCGGGCATTATCCGATTGGCAACCAGCAGGTAATGCGCATCGAAGCGCGGAATCCAGTCGATCAGCGGTTTGTCGAGATCGAGTCCGCGTGCGCGCATCGTGGACAGATATGCCTCGCGATGGGCTTCGATGTCGGTGGCCGGTGTTTCCTCGACGCTCAGGTCGACCGGTGCGGCGTCGAAGCAATCGTTGCGCAAACCCTGCACGCGATCACGCAAAACGTTCACATCCTCGTTGTCGGCAAGCAGCGCGGCAATGCGTTCGACACCACTGCCCGGCGCACCAAGCAGCAGGATCGGAGCATGCTTCCAGGGTTCGCCGCCGGCGTTGGCCAACGAGGCTTCGAGGTTCTCGGGCAAGGTTTCAAGTTTCGGCAGCATGCCGCGCAAGCCGTTCTGCGCCTCGCGGAAGTAGCCAACGGCTTGTTCCGTCTCCCCTGCGCGGTCATGCAATTGGCCGTAGAGGTTCATGCAGGTGCGGGCCAGATCCTCATTGATCTTGCTTAGGGGAATCGTTTCCAGCAGCGCGCGCGCTCCGGCATCGTCGTCCTTGCGCATGCGCGAACGCGCACGGATTGCGGTCAAGGCAGGGTCTGCGGGGGCCAGCAGAACGGCCGCCTCGGCGAGCTTGTCGGCCACTTCGTATTCGCCATTGCGCTCGCGCATCAAGGCCAGCTCGATGGCTGCTTCAGCGTTTTGCGGGTCGCGATCGAGCAGTGTCTGCCATTCATTCGCCGCTTCGACAAAGCGCGAGCTGCTGGCGCGGATGCGGGCGCGGGTGGCGCGCCAACGCAGTTGTTCGGGAAAATCGGCGATGCGCTGATCGAGCAGGGCCATGACCTCGGCGCCGCGCTCGAGTTTGCCCAGCGACCAGAGCAAGGCTTCGAAACAGGGCTCATGATCGGGCTTGATGCTGAGTGCGCGCTGATAGGCTTCGGCAGCCTCCTCAAAGCGCCCCTGCATGCGCGCGACATCACCGAGGCCAAGATCAGTTGCCAGTTCGAATCCACGCACACCGGTCAAGGCGCGAAAATAGGGTTCGGACTCGGCGACCCGGTTGTCCTGGATCAGCAACTGGCCCAGTGCGTTATTCGCATGCGGCAGGCCGGGATTGAGGCGCAGCGAATTTCGGAACGCTTGTTCGGCGAATGCGGCCATACCGCGAGCAGCGAAGCCGCGGCCCAGGTTGAATGCGATCGATGCATCCTCGGGAGCCAAATCGGCGGAGCGGGTAAGGTATTTCAGAGCGCCTTCGGCATCGCCCTTGCCCAAGGCGAGAATGCCGAGTCCACTGAGCGCTTGCGGATCCTCGTCAACGCGCAAGGCGGTGCGGAAATACTGTTCGGCCAGGGTGTTGTCGGCCTTCATCATCGCAATGTGGCCCAACGCCGTATGTGCGCCGGCGAAATTCGGGTCGAGTGCGAGGGCGCGCTCATAGGCGTCGCGTGCGGCCTCGATATTGCCGGATTCAAGCTGGGCCGAGCCCAGCATTTGCAGCAGTTTCGGCTGATCCGGGGCGAGTTCCTGCGCACGGCTGATCAACTGCGTGCATTCCGCCAGATCGCCGCGTGCACGACGCACGGCGGCCAACCCGCGCAGCGCGTCGCTATCGGATGAATTGGTGGCGAGGGCTTCACGATAGGCGGTTTCCGCCTCTGGCAAGCGGCCCTGGCGATGGTGTTCGATGGCTTCTCTGAGCATGGTCTTTAAGTGTCTTGTGGCACCGCACGCGGTGCAAGGGAAACCGCCATTATGCCGCATGCGGGCGTGTTAGGCTTTCGCGCTTCATGTTGGCTGGATGATGCAGAACCAATGGGTGCCAATCAGGACCTGACCACGCTACTGCGCTCGCGTACGCCGTTGCTGGTCATCGAATCGGTCGAAGA
Organism: Lysobacterales bacterium; assembly: GCA_038205505.1. Classification (GTDB taxonomy): domain Bacteria; phylum Pseudomonadota; class Gammaproteobacteria; order Xanthomonadales; family Rhodanobacteraceae; genus Dokdonella. Next base: position 7,334 of record JBBRBU010000044.1, read on the forward strand.
GAATCGTGTGATCGAGAGTTTCCGACATGCGATCTCGCAATCCCTGCGTCCGCTGTTCACTTGGAGCATCACCGACGGCCTGCGTCGCATCGACATGGATGACGACGCTGAGTACTCGGTTCCCGATGCCACCATGACCTTGACTTCGATCAAGCAGCGTACCGAACCCGGCGTTTTCCTGCTGCTCGATTTCCAGCCCTATCTGCGCTATCCGATGACCTTGCGCTTGATCCGCGAAATCGTGCTGCGCCAATCCAGTGTCGAGCACACGCTGGTCCTGGTCGGTTCGAAATTCGAGTTGCCGGACGATCTCGCCGCGATGTCGACGCGCTTCGAGATGGCCTTGCCCGACAGCCAGGCGATCGCCGCCCTGGTGCGCGAAGAGGCATTCAGTTATTCACGCGAAAACAGCGGTCGGCGCGTCGAGGTGGATGCCGAATCCGCACGCACGATCGTGCGCAATCTCGTTGGCCTGACCCTGAGCGACGCACGCCGCATTGTGCGCAAGCTGATCTATGCGGATGGCGCGCTCGGGCCCGCCGACCTGCCGGATCTTGCCCGAGCCAAGTTCGAACTGCTTGATCGCGACAACCTGCTGCACTTCGAATACGAAACCGCGCGTTTCGCCGATATTGCCGGTTTGGTACGGCTCAAACGCTGGATCCAGCAACGCGTTCCGGCCTTCACCGGGCAGAACCGGAAAATCAAGCTCGATCCACCGAAAGGAATCCTCTTGCTCGGCGTTCAGGGATGCGGAAAATCGCTCGCAGCCAAGGCAGTAGCGGGTGGATTCGGCGTGCCGCTGCTGCGACTCGACATTGGAACATTGTATAACAAGTATCATGGCGAAACCGAACGCAACCTGCGCTCGGCCCTGAAGAATGCCGAAATGCTCTCGCCCTGCGTGCTCTGGCTCGATGAAATCGAAAAGGCCCTGGCAACCGAAGGCAATGATGACGGCGTCTCGCGTCGCGTGCTCGGCTATCTGCTGACCTGGATGGCTGAACACAAAGGTCAGGTCTTCCTGGTCGCCACCGCCAATGACGTCTCGGCGCTACCCGCCGAATTGCTGCGCAAGGGCCGCTTCGACGAGATCTTCTTTGTTGATCTGCCGAATGCCGAAGTGCGCGCCGAGGTGTTGCGTATCCACCTCGAAAAACGCGAGCTCAAATCGGCCGATTTCGATCTTGCCGCTGTGGTCGAGGTCAGCGAGGGATTCTCGGGTGCAGAGATCGAACAACTTGTCGTTGCCGCGTTATACGCGGCGCTCGCCGAGAACATCGCATTGGCAACCCGACATCTGGTCGAGGAGGCCAGGATGACCCGGCCGCTGTCGGTGATGATGGCTGATCGCGTCAGCGCGCTGCGCGATTGGGCGCGCGAGCGCACGGTGCCTGCGGATTGATCTTGCTGGGATTCGCTTCGCTCCTCCTCTCGTAACCTCTACGTAGTCATGTTCCCAGTGACTCTGCTCAAATAAAGCGCGCGACGCAGAAGCGTAGACAGCCGCATAAAAATCATCGGGTGACGTGACGAGCCATCCGGCTGTTGAAGGTCGCAAGACCGACGATAGCCCGAAATCCAGCAAGTTGAAGTGATCTGGCGACTGAAACCTAGTCAAGCAGCGATGTACGCGAATCGCGACCACGAAAATTCGTCACCCGTTGACCTCGCATCATTCGACTCATCGAATAATCAATCGATGAGCCAATACTCGCCGCAAGCCAGAAAACCAAATTTCAGCAAGCCGCGTCCGCGGCAATATCGCCAGCGTCAGCGCATAGATTCCGCTGCATGCGATCGGAAATGTAGTCCTCGGTCCAGCTGCCCAGCGTGAGGTTGCGAATGAAGCCGCAGTGGCCACCGGCCGGCGCGATATCGAGTTCGACACAAGGCGGCAGGGTCAGTGCACGGAACTCGGCAATCGGAATGATCGGGTCGTCGGCCGAGGTCAGGATGGTCGCCGGCACGCGCATTGCGGCGAGTCGGTCGGCAGCAATCGAATAGCCGTCGAAGTAGGCCTCGATCGACTCGAAACCGGTGTGTCTGAGTACCAGCGCGCGAGTCAATTCGCGCAGGCTGCCGCGCATGTCTTCGGCCGCGAACATTTGCGCTTCTGGAAACGCGCGTTGCTTGATCAAGAGGGAACGCCGCCACTTGCGCAGAAAATAGGTCTCGTAGAACCACGGCGCCCGTTCGATTGCATCCATCGCGTCGCTCGGACTGATTGCCGGGCATACAGCCAGCGCATAGACCAGTGGAATGCCCGCCGCGGGTGCGCGCAACGCCACGCGCAATGCGAAATTACCGCCGAGCGAGAAGCCGACGATGCCGAGAGGCGATTCGGGAAACAACTTCGACACGGCGCCGACCGCGCCGACGACCTCATCGAGGCGGCAGGAGTGGAACAACTCGGGATTCAGGTGATGGGTCGCGCCGTGATCACGGAAATTGAGCCGGAACACGTCATAGCCATCGTCAAGCAGGCGCGATCCGGTATGCAGCAGATAGCTCGATTGCACGCTGCCTTCCCAGCCATGCAGGAGAACGACCAGTCCGCGAGCCTTTGTCAGCTTGCGTTGTTCGGTATGCAGGCCGAGCAGGCGCACGCCGTCGCCGCAATCCAGTACATGCGCAGTCGCACCGCGTACAAGCGTTGAGAGCCTGCGCCGGAACAGCAGGCGACGCACGCCACTCGAAGCGAGCACGGATTGCACATGCGGATTTCGCAACAAGCGCGGCGGTTGGTAGTCGGTGGCGTTCATGCGCGGAAATGATTGCGTGACACGCCTGAACAGGGGTCGCGGCTAATCCGCATGGTCGAGTGCGCGCAGGATGCGAGCGCGACTCTCCTCTGCCATGCGTCGTCGTGCATCAGGCGTCGATTCGACTGCCTCGAGAAAATGCACCTCGGCGTCCATCGGAGGATTGCCAAGGATGCGCAACATATTGGCAAAGAAACTCTCGCCGGGAGCGAACGGCATTGAAGAATCCTGCCTGCCGTCATTGCCATAGCGCAGAGCCACCGGCTGCACCGGCACGTCGGCATCGAGTGCGGCCTGGAAGATGCGCGCATGAAACGTGCGTACGCGGTCGCCCGCGCCGGTGCCGCCCTCGGGGAAAATGCCAACCGGTTCGCCGGCACGCAGCCGCTCGACCACCCGACCAATCACCATCGCCATCGAATCGGAACTGCCGCGCTGGTGATAGATCGTGCCGGCGCGGGTCGCCAGCCAGCCTACCAGCGGCCACCTTGCGATTTCGCTCTTGGCCACAAAACTGATCGCACGCTGGCTGTGCATGAGCTCGATGTCGAGCCAGGACAAATGGTTGGCGACATACATCACCGCGCCTGGAAGTGGCTGACCGAAGGCGCGGATGCGAAAACCGAACAGGCGCACGAGGGTTCCCGACCACCAGCTGATCATGAACTGATCGAATCGCCGCGGGCCAACCGGAAGCCTTGCCAACAAGGGATTCAACGCGATGACCGCCAATGGCAGGGCGAACACGATGTGCAAGAGCAGCAAGGGAGCACGCAGCAGATAGCGCAAGGGTCGCATCACGTCCTTGCGCGGAGGTCCATCGGTTCTGTCAGCAGCGGAGCTCATCGGGTTGCCATCGTACCGGAAGCGACAAGGATACTCGCTGATATCAATGGACCGATTGCTCTAATGAAGATCTGATACACCTCAGTTGTTCATTCCCGGATCTCTGTCCGTGCAGGCTCTGGGTCTGTCGATGGTTGTTCCAGCGTGTTGAGCCGGGGCAGCCGGTGCAGCAACTTCCGATCATGGTTCCGTTCGACGGACTCAGCACAGGCTCAGCTCACCACGAATGGAAGTTGACAAGACCTTGTCTTAGTTCGCTGATCCATCGAGCTGATCCATGGCTGCGTCGAGATCATTGCAATGCTCCTCCCACCAGCGTGCTTCGCCGACTTGGGCGAAGGCGAGCGGGAAGGCGGGATCCTGCCAGCGCATCGCGACCCAGCCGGCCCAGTGCACCTGGCGCATGATGCGCAAGGGTTCGATCAGGGCCAGTTCGGTGGTATCGAATTCGCGGAATTCCGCATAGCCTTCGAGCAGCGCTGCGAGTGTGGAAGCCGACGGCGCAAGCATCCAAAGATCCTGCACGGCCGGACCCATGCGTGCATCGTCGAGGTCGACAAAGTGCGGCCCGGCTTCGGTCCACAGCACATTGCCGCGATGACAATCGCCGTGCAAGCGGATCGTCCGGAAAGGTCCAATTGTCTCGAGTCGCTTATCCAGTAGGTCGGCAAGTTCGTCACTGGCGTCACGATAGCGGGCCTGCAGCGTGTGCGGTAACAAGTCGGACGCAAGCACGGCTTGTGCCGGATCGCGCACGAACGTATCGACATCGATGCGGCCGCGCTCGTGGAAAGTTCCGCGCGAACCGACGCCATGGATGCGCGCGAGCAGGCGTCCCATCCACTCAAGGTTTTCCCCGGATTCAAGTTCAGGCGAGCGGCCGCCCTGGCGCGGATAGAGACTGAAGCGGAAGCCTTCAAAATCAAGCAGGGTGTCGCCATCGATGACCAGCGGAGCCACGACGGGCAGTTCTGCTTCCAACAGCTCAAGGGCGAAATCATGCTCCTCGTCGATTGCCGCATCGCTCCAGCGGCGCGGCCGATAGAATTTGGCAATCAGCGGTGTTTCGTCTTCGATGCCGACCTGATAGACGCGATTTTCGTAGCTGCCCATCGCGAGCATGCGCCCATCCGGCTCAAAACCGGCATCGGCCACCGCATCGAGAATCAGATCCGGGCTGAGGCCGGCATACGGGGCTTCATCGTCAGCCACCGGATCAGACGGCTTTCGGTGAACGGCGCGGGACCACGGCCATGGTCAGGCGCGAAATGCAGATCAGTTGTTCGCCCTCATCAACGATGCGGATTTCCCAGACCTGCGTGGATCGACCGAGATGCAGCGGTCGCGCCGTGCCGGTGACCAGGCCCGAGGTCGCGGCACGAACATGATTGGCATTGATATCGAGGCCGACCGCCATCTCCTTGTCAGTTTCGAGGACGAGGTTGGCGCCCAGACTGCCCAATGATTCGGCCAGCGCCACCGAGGCACCACCATGCAGCAGACCGAATGGTTGCTTGGTTCGCTCGTCAACCGGCATGGTGCCGCGCACATGATCGTCGCCGACTTCGGTCACGCGCATGCCGAGATGTTCGACCAAGGTGTTCCTGTTCCACGAATTGATCCGATCGAGATCGATCGACTGCTTCCAGATAGCCAAGGCCCAGATCTCCTGTTGATTCGGTTCACGACTATATCAAGCTATGCGCGCGTCGAATCGGCGACAATCCGGCATGTCCCGATGGAGAGGTCCGATGTCACGAATCTGCATCTTGATTGCCATGTTGCTGATTCTGAGCAGTCCAGCGGCGCAGGCCATGCGCTGCGGCAATCGCGTAGTCGTCGATGGCGCCCGCGATTTTCAGGTGCGCGAGCGCTGCGGCGAACCGTTCTGGTCGGAAAGCTGGTTAGGCGTTGATGTGATCGGTCGAGATTCGCCGATCGAGCGTCGACGCGAAGTCGAGTGGAGCGTCTGGTACTACAACTTCGGACCGAGTGTGCTGATGCAGCAGTTGGTGTTTCGCGACGGCAACCTTGAACGCAGCCAAACGCTCGGGCGCGGCGTGCGCAAGATCGGTGACAGCTGCCGCGCGAACATGAACTTCACCGGCTTGAACAGCGGCGAACTGGTAGCCCGTTGTGGCGTACCGGCTGCGCGACGCCAGGCGCAAGACAGCGTGGTCTATCGGCAGGCACCGAATATCGAGAACTGGCGCGAACAGCGGCGCGAGCAATGGACCTACGATTTCGGTGACTCAAACATGCTGCGGGTGCTGCATCTTCTCAATGGTCGCGTGACAAGTGTCGAGATGCTGTCGCGCTAGCGCTCCTGCTTCTTGTCACTTCGGTCCTTTTTCGACTCGGGCAGCTCGGAAGACAGCGCATCTTCGAGGGCATCATTGCCCGAAAGCTTTTCACGCTCGCTGTCACTCATCGATTTCTTGGGTTTCTTGTCAGTTTTCGCCTTCTTCTCCCCGCTCCAGAGCTTTTTCGCATCCTCATCGCTGGCGCTGAACAGGCTGCGCAAGTGCAGATCGCGTTGCGGAAACGGTATCTCGATGCCGTATTTTGCGAGGGCATCCTCAAGCGCCCAGTAATAGGCCGCCTGCACCGCGCCGGGACGCTTGACGGCATCCGCCGTCAGCCATACGACGAGTTCGAAATCGAGGCTGCTGTCTCCAAAGTTGACCAGCCAGACCTGTGAACGACGCGGTCCCTCGTTGGCAAACGTGAACGGTACGGCATCGGCTGCTTCGAGAGCGGCCTTTTTCACCAGCTCTTTGTCGGTGCCGTAGGCAACGCCAAATTTCACCTTGATCCGGCGTGCTGTTTCGCGCAATGTCCAGCTGGTAACGCGACCATTCACGAATTCGGAATTCGGTACGAGAATGTCGACGTTGTCATTGGTGGTCACGCGCGTCGCGCGAATGCTGATATCGGTGACTTCGCCGGTAACGCCGGATTCGAGTTCGACGAAATCACCGATCTTGAGACTGCGTTCGAACAGCAGGATCAGGCCCGAGATGAAATTGTTGACGACGGTCTGCAGCCCGAAACCGATACCGACACCGAGAGCGCTGGCGAAAAAGGCGACCTTGGTCAGGTCAAGACCGATAGCGGACAGCGCGACGCTGATACCGATTGCAATCAACAAATAGTGGAGGACGCGGCCGAGCGCATACAGGGCTGGACGACTGACTTCCGGGCGATGTTTTCCGTAGCGCTCCAACCCGCGCTGCAGCCAGCGCGAGGCGAACCACGCGGCGAACAGGATACCGAGCACCCAGAGGATGCCGCCGAGCGTTATCGACGTACCGCCGACTTCAAACAGGGAATAGTCCAGTACGTCATGGGTTGTGGAGGTGATCCGCTGCCAGACGTTATTCGGTTCCGGATTCGGCTTCTTTGCCGGCTTGACCGGTTTCGCGCCGGCGTCGGGCTCAGACGATTTTTTTTCCGGCGGCGTGGCCTTGGGCGTGGCAGGTGCCTGCTCCTGCGGTGCGGCGAGGCCGGGGATCGCACTCGGGCCAGTGCTCTGTGCGCCTGTCGATGGGGATGACAGCACGCCGACAAGCATTGCCAAGCATGCGCCGAGCAGCATGCGTGGCAGGTGCACGGCGATCACCCGCTTTTTGCGATCAGACCATTCATTCCCTTAGCGTACCTGATCGTGGGCTACTGAAAGCAACATACGGCGCCGTTATCAGGAAGCATCCGGTTCGACAATGAAATTCATCGCCGCCGAATTCAGGCAGAAGCGCAGACCGGTTGGCTTTGGGCCATCCGGAAAGACATGCCCAAGATGGCTGTCGCAGCGCGCGCAACGGATCTCGATGCGGACCATGCCGTGGCTGATGTCGCGGATTTCGCGCACATGTTGCGAATCGAAAGGAGCGAAGAAACTCGGCCATCCGGTGCCTGATTCGAATTTGGCTGCGGAACCGAACAGCGGCAACTCGCACAGCTTGCAGACGTAGCGGCCATCCTCCTTGTTGTCGAGCAGACCACCGCAGAACGGGTGCTCGGTACCATGATCGAGCAGGATTCGGCGCTCATCGGGGCTGAGCTTTTCGGCGAGGCGCTCTCGCTCGGCCGCTTCGATCGGCGTGATGTCATAGCCAGCGGCAGAGGTGCTCATGAGGACGACCCTTTCAACTTGTCGGCGAATTTCTGACGAAGCTTGGCGACCTTGGGAGCCGCGACCGCAGCGATGTAACCCTGCTCCGGGTGCAGTTCGGCGTAGTTGTGGTGATAAGCCTCGGCCTCGTGGAAGGCTTCCAAAGGAACCACTTCGGTAACGATTGGATCATTGAATACGCCAGCACTGTCGAGCTGGCGGATATATGCAACGGCCACCTCTTTCTGCGCGGCATCGGTGCTGAAAATCGCCGATCGATACTGGCGACCCTGATCTCCGCCTTGGCGATCCTTCTGGGTAGGATCATGGGCAACGGCAAAATAGACCTTGAGCAACTGGCCGAAACTCGTGCGTTTCGGATCGAAGCGGATCGAGACCACCTCGGCATGGTTGGTCGAGCCGGTGCAGACGGACTTGTAGTCGGCATTATCGGCGCCGTCACCGCTGTAGCCCGAGGTCACCGAGTTGACGCCGTCAATCTCCTTGAACACGGCCTCGACGCACCAGAAGCACCCTCCTCCAAGCACCGCATGTTGTTCGCCGGCTGCGGATGCCGGATCGATATCGCGCTCCGGATTCGGAAAATCGCCACGCGCGACGGCTAGGTTGGCACCGGGGATTTCACAGACCTGGTTCATGGGATTCCTTGGTTGGTCATTTCCATGCAATGCGCCCGCTCAAGGCTCTTTTCAAGCGGGGTACACAATGTGCCGTCAATTGTAGGAGCGCGTTTACAGGCGAGCTTTTTGCAGGATCAAGCAGATGTTCGCCCGTGAACGGGCTCTTACGGATTTCCTTCAAGTTCGGACAGAGCGCCTTCAGGCGGGAGCTTACCGTCGCTATCAAAGCAAAAGCTCGCCTGTGAGCGAGCGCCTGCATCAGGGCCGTCACGATGCAGCGATTGAATCCGTGTTGCAACGCGAAGCGAAATTACAGGCCTTGCTTGTTGCGCTATTCGCAGGCTCGCTACCGTAGCGCTCTGCGGCCCGCTTTGAAGGGATGCTCGATTCCATCCTGGAGACGCACCATGAATACCGGAGCCGCCGTTGCATGGAAAGCGGGCAATCCGCTTTCAATAGAGCAGGAGGACCTGCAGGGGGCTGGGCGGAATCGGCATGTCGTTGATCCACGGCGCGGTCATGGCCAAGACCGGGCAGATCATCGCGATCGACAGGAATCCGGGCAAGGCCAAGTTGGCCAAGGCCCTCGGCGCCACCGATTTCATCAATCCTGGAGGTCATCGTCGAGCTGGCCGACGGCGTCGTCGACTACTCGTTCGACTGCATCGGCAATGTCCACGTCATGCGTTCGGCGCTGGAGTGCTGCCCCAAGGGATGGGGTGAACCGATCATCATCGGCGTAGCCGGTGCCGGACAGGAAATCTCGATCCGACCGTTCCAGATTGTCACCGGCAGGGTCTGGCGCGGTTCGGCCTTCGGCGGGGTCAAGGGGCATTCGCAATTGCCGGGCTACGTGGATCGCTAAATGGCCGGCGAGCTCAAGATCGACGATTTCATCAGCGAGGTGTTGCCGTTGGAGCAGATCAACCACGCCTTCGACCTCATGCACGAGGGCAAGGTAATCCGCTCGGTGATTCGTTTCTGAAGCGGGCGGGGTTACCACTGGTCATCGCTGCGCAGGCGTTGATCAGGGGCTATGGATCTGCCAATCGGACCCCGCGACTTCGACTGAGGGATCCTCGGGGCTGACGTCGACGACCTCGTAGTGGCGCACCAGCGGTTCCATTTCGAGCAGGTATTGCTCGTCTTCGGGGTAGTAAACCGAGCGGTCGGGGTTTTCACCAGCGAACGCGCGTACCGACTCCATCGAATCCCACAGCGAGACGAGCATGATTTCGCAATGTTCGCCCTGGATGCGCTTGAGCACCTTGACGCCGCGACTGCCGGCTGTCTTCGCGTAGTCACGCAAGCCGGTCCCACGCAGGTAGTCGAGATAGGCGTCGGCCTGGTCAGCTTGGGTAATACCTCGCCAGATGCGCGCGATCATGGAAGATCTCCGCCAAACGGGTCGCCGATCTTCGCACAAAGTGGCGAGCTTGGCAGCGTGGAAGGCAGGATCCAATCCGCCCGCTGCAAGGTATGTTCGGGCCACGCTGGCGTGCGTCCGGAAGGTATGGCTTGGCAGCCAGCCGGCACGTGCAATCCCGCGCGACTTCCGCGATAGACTGATGGCAATCCCGATTCGGAAGATTGGAGAATCACCATGTGGGCTGACGGCGGAAACATCCTGCTCGGAATCGTACTGTTGCTGTTCGGCACCGACTCGCTGGTCAACGGTGTCTCGGGATTGTTTGCACGCAGATTCAACGACTCCTACCTGTTTTCGTTGACCGCAGCGATCACGGCAGCACTGGCCCCGCTGCTCGCTCTGGTTGTCGCGGCAGTGTTGATCGACCAGACGGGTCTCGCCCTCGGCGGCCTGATCGGTTCCGCGATCGCCGAACTCGGCCTGCTGCTGGGTCTCGCCGCCCTGCTTGCTCCGCTGCTGGCGCGGATAAAGGTCCTCGCTTTGATCAATCCGGCCTTGGTCGTCGCCGTGGTGCTGGTCTGGGGGCTGAGTTGGGATCATGAACTTTCGGCGCTCGATGGCGGCATCCTGTTGCTTGGCTTCGTTGTCGTTGTTTTCGTCATCGCTCGCGGTGCCTCTCGTGAACGCATTGCAGCCAAGGCCTTTTTTACCGCGCCTCCCCCGACGTTCGGATCGATCCTGCTACTGCTGCGCCTGCTGGTTGGCGCAGTGCTGCTGGGAGTTGGCGCGTGGCGGCTCTTGCTTGGCAGTTCAGGCGTCGCCATCGCGACGAATCTGAATCCCCTGATTATCGGCTTGCTCATTGCGGGGCCGGCTTGTGCCCTCGCCGGGGCGCCGACCGCCTTGCTCGCGACGCGGCGCGGACACGGTGATTTCGCCCTGGGCCAGGCCCTGTTTGGTGCGTTGTCGGCGATTCTGCTGCTGCTCGGCGGTCTGGCCATCATCCACCCGATGGCGCTTCCGCCATCGTTGTTGCGGCTTGAGTTACCGGTCTTGTTTGCCATCGCCCTGGCGGTCTACCCGATGATGCGCAGCGATGGCGAGCTGTCGTCGCGAGAGGGTGTCGTGCTCCTGCTCGCCTGGTCAGCCTTCGTCGCAATCGAGCTCTGGTTGTCTTTCGCCTGATCCTTGCGCCGCTATACTGCGGGTCGGAACAAGGAGTAGAAACCGATGGTGTGGATCAGCTGGATGGTTGCCCTGGTCGCCTTTGGCGCAGTTGGATATCTGATTGTCCGATTGCGCGATGAGCGCGCCGCCAACCAGCGCTTGCGCAACGAGCGACTTCACGTCGCCGACCAGATGGAGTCCCACAAGGCCACCGAGAATCGACTGCTGCGGGCGATGTCGATGTCGGTTGCCGCAAAGATGGCGGCAGTCGTCGCGCGAGAACTGGATGAGCCGCTTGGTTCCGCGCACAGCAACCTGAGTGGTGTCAGCGCGCAACTTGATGACTATCGGCAACTGGTCAAGAACTACGATTCGGCCGTGCAGTATTGCCTGCAGCCGGTCGAGATGATCTTCGGCGCAGACAAGGAGGGTCTCGATCAGCTGGTCAAGCATGTCGAAGAAGCGCGTCGGCAACTATTCACGGCGCGTCGCGAGCTCGAGAAAAGCGCAATCCTGACCGATTCGAAATTGCTGTTGGCCGAGGCGGTCACCGGAGTGGGTCGTTCTTCGACAATGATCCAGGGACTTCGCCAATTGACCCGGATGGATTCAGAAGGTCTCGATCCGACTGATATCAATGCGACTCTCGATGCGGCGTTGGGTTTGATCAAGCCAACCTGGGGCGAACGTATCGCGATTGTGCGCGAGTACGCGGTACTGCCTCCAGTAACCTGCATGCCTGCGCAGATATGCAGCGCCTTCGCGCGCATTCTGGAAAACGCTGGCGATGCCATCGCGGAGCAGGGCCGGATCGCGGTGACGACGCGCGCAGGCGGTACGCGCAATGTCGAAATTCGCATTGCGGACAACGGCACAGGCGTTGCCGAGGATGTCCTGCCGGAGATCTTCGAGCCCTATTTCTCCACGCGTAGCAATGCACTCGGCCTTGGCCTCAATATCGCTCACGACATCATCAAGGCGCATGGAGGTTCGATCAACGTGCGAACCGCAGCCGGCAGCGGAACCAGCGTGATCATCAGCCTGCCGATCAATGCCGCGATAACGGCGAATGCTACGACGGCGACCTCGAAACGTTGATACCGACGCGGGAGAATCGAGTTGACCGTTTCGCGAATCCTGGTCATTGGTGCAAGCGGGCAAATTGGTCGATCCTTGGTCCCGCGCCTGCTGGAAAAGAATCATCAGGTGTTTGCCTTGAGCCGGATCGCGCGAACCTCGACGCGCGCTGACCTGACCTGGTTGGTCGGTGATGTCTTTGCCGCAATGCCTCAGCTGCCTGTGATCGATGCGATTTTCAGTCTCGGCCCATTGAATGGCTTTGCCGAATGGGTGGCCAGGACAGAGCTCGCCGGCCGCCCGCGCATCGTTGCATTTGGCTCGATGAGTGCCGAAAGCAAACGCGACTCGGAAGATCGCGCCGAGCGAGCACTGGCTGAGACCTTGCGTGTCGCCGAACTTCGTCTCATCGACGCGGCAGAATCGACAGGCATCCAATGGACGATCTTGCGACCGACCCTGATTTACGGCGCAGGCCAGGACCGAAGTCTGACCCGGCTGGCGCGAATGGGCAGACGTTGGCGTGTGTTCCCGCGAATACCCGGGGCCCGTGGATTGCGCCAACCCGTGCATGTCGATGATCTTGCGGTTGCGTGCATGGCGGCGCTTGCGTCGGAAGCGGCGCTTTGTCGCAGATTCGACCTCGGCGGCGGCGAGCGATTGAGCTTTTCTTCAATGCTAGATCGTGTCCGCCACTCCTTGCCCGTCCCGATCCTGCCGCTTCCGATACCCCTGTTTGCCTTGCATGGCTTGCTCGGTCTGGTCCATCTGAATCCACGATGGCGTGATATCGGCAGCGGGGCAGTGCGCCGTTTAAGCTCCGATTTGATCGCTGAGGATGATGATGCGCAGCGGCTGCTGGACTGGGCGCCGCGGGCATTTCATCCCGATGCCGATACCTGGAATGCCCCCGGGTCGATATGAGTACCGGCGAGTACACCATTCTCGACCGTATGGTGCGCCGCAACATATTGTTGCGACAGGTGATTTTTCGTTAAGCGGACGTTGCCAACAAGCGTTTGAACGGCCTAAGATGAGGTCGCTGAAACTCCACGAGATAGGGGATACAAATGCAGGTTCGATTGATCGCGGCAGCGTTACTGCCGTCTCTGTTCCTCGCCGCATGCGGCGGTGGGAGCAATAGTCCCCGAGCGGTTGATACGCCGGTTGCCCTCAACAATGACGGGTCGCCCGTTACCGCCATCATCACGGCGCGATTCAGCCCTTCGACAGGAGTGGTGCCGTTTCCGACCAATCTGCTGCTCTCGGGCACCACCGATCTGACCCTCAATATTCCAGTCGCCGATCCGACCAATTTCGGTGATCCGAAAGTGGCGATGAATGCGCTCGACGGATTCAGTACGGTTGCACCAATGACGACAGCGTTCTCGGCTCCTCCGCGGCCGAGCAGCATCGTCGCTGGCTCGTCCGTTCGCGTCTTTCAGGTGACTCTGAGCGGCCCGGGTGGTGGCGTTACCGGTGTCACGCGCGAACTGGCACCAAATGCCGATTTTGTGGTGGCGCTCGCAAGCTCGGACAGCACCGGCCGCACCCTCGCCGTTGTTCCGACCAAACCTCTGCAGCAGTTGTCGTCGTTTCTGGTCGTGCTGACAAACGGCATTACGGACAGCGCAGGCAATGACGCGACTCCGGATCAGACCTATTTCCTGACTCAACGCACAAGTCCACTGTGCACAGGCGGCGTGTCTACGGATCCACTCCTGCCGACCGCGACCGCCTGCGCGCTCGAACCACTGCGTCAGCTGACCAATTCGCAGGAGGGCGCCGCTGCCGCTGCCGGTGTCACGCGCAGCAAGATCGTCCTTTCCTGGGTTGCCACCACGCAGAGCATTACGCCGGTTCTTGGTGCAGTGCAGGCGCGTACTGCGCAGACCCCCGCAACGTCAACCCTGATCGCACCGACTGGAATGAACCTTTCGATGGTCAGCCCGTCGCTGCCGCCGATCGCCGATATCTATGTCGGTGCCATTGATCTGCCTTACTACCTCAATGCGCCGACAGCCGCCGCACCAGCCGCGCCGTTGTCAGGATTCTGGCGTGCGGCACCCGGTGCCTACGTGCCGCCATTCGCCGGCATGCTCAATCCAACTTCGACCTTCGTCACCTTTGCCAATCCATTGCCGATCGCCAACTCGACCCAGCGCGTACCGCTGCTGCTGACGATTCCGAATGCCGCATCCGGCAAGACCAAGCCTGCCGCCGGCTGGCCGATCGTGATCTACCAGCACGGCATCACGCGCGATCGAAGCGACATGCTCGCGGTTGCCGGAACGCTGGCCTCACAGGGTTTCGCGGTCATCGCCATCGATGCGCCGCTGCATGGCATTACCAGTGCACAGAATCCGCTCAACGCGGGCAACCCGGCCTTTGCCGGACTCGGTGCGCGGGAGCGAACCTTCAATCTCGATCTGACCAACAACACCACCGGCGCGTCTGGAGGGGACGGCGTGATCGATTCTTCGGGAAGCTACTTCATCAACCTGCCAAGCCTGCTGACTTCGCGTGACAATATCCGTCAGGCGGTCGCCGATCTCCTGGTTCTGGCCCGCGATATTCCCTCGGCGCGTTACAGCACCAGCGGAACCGATTTCGACGGTGCCCGGATCAGCTTTGTCGGCCAGTCGCTCGGCGGCATCATCGGAACGGTTTTCATGGGCGTCCAGCCGGATACCCGGGTCGCCGTGCTGAACGTGCCCGGCGGTGGCATCGCCAATCTGCTTGAAGCCTCGCCGACGTTTGGTCCACGCATCCGCGCCGGTCTGGCTCAGCTCGGCCTTTCGCCCGGAACGCCGGACTACTCCGCGTTCTTCGGTGCCGCGCAAACTGTTATTGATTCGGCCGATCCGATCAACTGGGCCTTGCCCGCCAACAACAGCCTGCTCGCATCCAAGCGACTGCTGATTCAGGAAGTCGTCGGCAGCGCAACTTCACCACCGGATCAGGTCATCCCGAACTCCGTGGCCGGTGCTCCGCTGTCCGGTACCGAGCCATTGATTCGCATCCTCGGCCTCAGCTCGATCACGCAAACCACGCAATCAGCGACCGGAATCCGGGGCGCGGTACGTTTCACGGCGGGTGACCACGGCTCCTTGTTGAGCCCGGTAGCCTCGCCCGCAGTAACGGCGGAAATGCAGGGTGAAATGGCAAGCCTGCTGATCAGTCAGGGTACCGCCGTGCAGATCAGCAATCCTTCCGTAATTCGTACGCAATAACCGACCGGCACTGGAGTCAAATATGAAGACTTGCAAAACTATCCAGACCGGTTCGCGCACGCGTCATCCGGCTCTTTCAACCCTATCACTGTCCCTTGCCGTTGCATTGGCGGGCTTCGCCAGTCAGGCGCAGGCATTCCAGTTCGGTGATCAGGACGGTTTCAACGGCACCGTCAACACGACCCTCGGTTACGGTATCGGCTGGCGCACCGAGGATGCTTCTGACGATCTCATCGGCAAGGCCCAGTTCAATCCGCTGGTCAGTGGGCTCGGCCTTGGAAGCCCGGCTCAGCGTGCCGCGCAGGGCCGCTATTCGGTCAATGGTGACGATGGCAATCTGGCTTACGAGAAATGGTCGCCGATCTCGAATGCGGTTACTGCCAACGTCGAAATCAGCTTGCGTTACGGTCCGGACTGGGGCGCGTTCATACGTGCCACGGGTTTCTATGATTTCGAGAACAATGATCGCGACAATCTTTCGCATGCCGCCAAGACTCGCGTCGGCACGCAATCGCGCATTCTGGATGCCTTCGTCTTTCACAATTTCCAGATAGCCGATCGTCAGGGTGCGGTCCGCTTCGGTCGTCAGGTGGTCAGCTGGGGTGAGAGCACCTTCATCCAGGGCGGCATCAACTCGATCAATCCGGTCGATGTCTCAAAGTTGCGCGTCGCCGGCTCGGAGCTCAAGCAAGCTTTCCTTCCGGTCAACATGCTCTGGGGTTCCTACAACCTCACCGACAATTTCTCCGCTGAAGCGTTCTACCTGCTCGATTTCCAGACTACTGACCCCGATCCAGTCGGGACGTTCTTCTCTACCAACGACTTTGCCGTCATCGGTGGCCGTTACGTGATGCTGAACTTCGGTACGGTGCCGCAGCCCGTCATCAATACCGATTTGTTTGACGAGGTTTGTCTGCAGGGCAACTTCGCGGCCAGCGATACAGGCTTGCCGCCGTCCCTGGTTGCCGCTGGCTGCAGCGCCGCCTTTCCACGCACCAAAACGCGCCTGGCAAAGGACGAAGGGCAGGGTGGTTTCGCTTTGCGCTATCTGTCGGAGAGTCTGAACAATACCGAGTTCGGTTTCTATGCAATGAACTACCACAGCCGCGTTCCACTGATCAGCGGCGTTGCCGTAACCAACTCTTCGGTAACCTCGGGTTCCTATTTCACCGAGTATCCGGAAGACATCCACCTGTTCGGCCTGAGCTTCAATACATTGCTTGAGGGCAGTGGTATTGCCTTGCAGGGCGAGTTGAGCTATCGACCGAACCAGCCTTATCAGGTTGATGACGTCGAGTTGTTGTTCGCCGGTCTGTCGCCGCTGAATGCCGTCATCCAGCAACCCTATTTGCGCTTCAACAGCCAGTTGGGTCAGTACGCTCCGGGTGAGGAGATCCAGGGCTACGAACGACACAAGACGAGCCAGTTGCAATTCACCGCAACCAAGGTGCTTGGGCCGGGTAACTGGTTCCGCTCCGATCAGCTTGCCCTGGTTGGCGAAATCGGCTTCAACAATGTCGACCTGCCGAACAACCTCCGCTTCAATGGAGACGGTACCGATACTGGCGGCGGCGGCGATGTTACCTCCGGCGTCGGACGCAATCCGATCACCCAGGTGGGGGGTTTCCCGACCCGATTCTCGTGGGGCTATCGTCTTGCCGCCAAGGCGACTTATGAAAACGTCTGGGGCACGGCGATGAGCGTGGCGCCGCGAATCGCGTTCTATCACGACGTCAACGGCACCACGCCTGGACCGGGTGGCAGTTTTGTCGAAGATCGCAAGTCGATCTCGATTGGCGCGGAAGCGAACTATCTGAGCAAATGGATATTTGATGTCGCCTACACCAATTTCTTCGGTGCCGGTTCGTTCAACCTGATCCACGACCGAGACTTCGTGCAAGTTTCGGCCCGTTACTCGTTCTAAGAGGACGCCCCATGTCACTGATCAAGAAAGCAGGACTCGCAACCTTCATCGCGACGGCCATGTTGGCCAATGTCGCGATGGCCAAGGTCAGCGCCGATGAGGCCAGGAAGCTTGGCGTCACCGGCACGGATTTGACTCCGATTGGAGCCGAGCGGACCGGCAATGCTGATGGCAGCATTCCGGCCTGGAGCGGCGGAATTACCCAGCCACCGGCCGGCTACAAGGTCGGCATGCACCACCCGGATCCGTTCGCGGCGGACAAGTCCGTGTTCACGATAACCGCGAAAAACTTCAAGGACTATGGCGACAAGCTTTCAGTCGGCCAGAAAGCCATGTTCGCGAAGTATCCTGATTGGCGCATGATTGTATTTCCAAGTCGTCGCTCGGCCTCCAATCCGCAGCGTACTTACGAGATGACGATGAAGAACGCGCTGACCGGTGAACTGACCGGAGAAGGCGACGGCGTGGCCAAGGTGGCCGAAGGCATTCCGTTCCCGATCCTCGACAAGGATCCGGCCAAGGCCGGCATGCAGGCGATCTGGAACCACAAGCTCAAGTACAAGGGCGTATCCGCGCGGCGCTGGTCCGACCAGGCGCCGGTAACGGCCAGCGGCAAGTATGTGATGGTCAAGATCAAGGAAGAACTGCTCGGGTTGTACTATCGGCAGGGCGCGACCCTCGCTGAAATCAACAACATCCTGATCTATTTCTACCAGGAAGTCGTTTCACCACCGCGTCTTGCCGGTCAGGTGCTGCTCGTCCACGAAACGCTGAACTCCGAGATTGGACAGCGTCAGGCGTGGGTCTACAACCCCGGCCAGCGCCGTGTGCGTCGCGCGCCGAACATCGCCTATGACAATCCCGGTACCGCGGCAGACAATCTTCGTACCACCGACATGACCGACATGTTCAATGGTGCGCTCGATCGTTTCGACTGGAAGCTCGTCGGCAAGCGCGAGATGTACGTGCCGTACAACTCGTACAAGGCGCATAGCGACAAGAGCAAGGTCGAGGACATGATCAAGCCGGGCTTCATCGATCCCGATTATCTGCGTTATGAGCTGCACCGGGTCTACGTCGTCGAAGCAACGCTCAAGGCGGGCAAGCGTCATATCAATCCACGCCGGACCTTCTATCTCGATGAAGACAGCTGGCAGATCCTGATCACCGATCACTATGACAGCAAGGGCGAAATTTGGCGCTACTCCGAGGCCCCGAGCGTCAACTACTACGAAGTGCCGGTGTTCTGGTCGACCCTTGAGAATCATCACGATCTGAAATCGGGCCGTTACATTGCCGTCGGTCTGGACAATCAGGAAGAAATGTACGATTTCTCCTTCCAGACAACGCCGGACATGTTCTCGCCACAGTCACTGCGTCAGCGCGGCATCCAGTAACGCGCCTCCAAGCGTCGCCGCTCCGTTACTGCGGAGCGGCGATTTCGGCTCGGATTCAGAGGCATCAATCGTCATCGAAACAATCAGGTAACCAGCATGCAGCGAACCCTGGCCGTTCTCGCGGCACTCCTCGCCTTTACCGTCGTCCAGACGGCCAGCGCGCAGGAGCCCAAAAGCGTCGGCACGGAGGTCCTAGCTGCCGATCCACTTGATCAAACGGTTGAAGTAATGCCGCAGGCGGCCAAGAGCCTGCTCCTCGACATCACGAAAAGTGGCGATCGCTTTATCGCCGTCGGCGAGCGCGGACATGTACTTATTTCCACGGATGGACGCGAGTGGAGGCAATCGGAAAGCGTGCCATTGCGCAGCACGTTCACCGCAGTTGCTTCAGTTGCCAGCCATGTCTGGGTGGTTGGCCATGATGGGGTAATCCTGTATAGCGCTGATGCCGGAGAACACTGGCAAATCCAGCGGCGCGATCCGCGAGGGCAACCGGCCGAGGGGGTCGATGCGAATGATATCCGTCAGGGTGCGCCCCTGCTCGATGTCCTCTTCACCGACGCCAATCACGGTTTCGTGATTGGCGCCTATAGCCTGTTCCTGACCACGCAAGATGGCGGCAAGACCTGGGATGGCTCGCGCATCAATACCGTCGACAACGGCCAGGAGGCCGCTGCCGAGGCCAAGGCCGGCGCTGAACAGGCCGCGCATGATGACAACGATATGGAAAGCTCCGTGTTCAGTGCCGACGAGCTCGCCATTGGCATGGAAGAAGATGCCCATCTCAACGCCATCGCACGCACCGCCAGTGGCGGATTCATCATCGTGGGAGAGCGTGGAGCGATCTTTCGCTCCCGTGATGGAGGCGAATCGTGGATTCGATCACAACTTCCCTACGATGGTTCGATGTTCGGCGTCGTCGGATTCGAAGCTGAGCATGTGCTCGCGTTCGGATTGCGCGGACATGTTTTCGAATCCAATGATCTTGGTGAGAACTGGACCGAAGTCCCCACCGAAACCGAGCTCAGCCTGATGGGCGGAGCAGCCCTGACCGATGGTGGAGTTGTCATTGGCGGAGCCAATGGCCTGGTCCTTCACCGCGCTTCAGCAAGTCAGCCGTTGTCCCTGTCAACGGATACGACGGCCGGGGCCATCGCCAATGTGATGCCGAGCGGCGCCGACAACGAGTGGCTGATCG
Source organism: Lysobacterales bacterium (assembly GCA_038205505.1). GTDB lineage: Bacteria > Pseudomonadota > Gammaproteobacteria > Xanthomonadales > Rhodanobacteraceae > Dokdonella. Next base: position 27,065 of record JBBRBU010000044.1, read on the forward strand.
TCGGCGAAAACGGCGTCAGCCGATTCCAGTCCAAGTAACGGGGACGTAATGAGCGCACCAAGCAGCAGCAACAAGTCACCCGACGCATTTCATCGCATCGCCGAAAAACTGGTTTTCGGCAATCGCCCGATCGTATTGATCCTGTTTGCGATCGTCACGGTCGTGCTCACGTTCTTCGCTGCGCAGCTGCGTGTCGACGCGGGATTCAAGAAGCAGATCCCGCTCAACCACGAGTACATGAAGACCTTCCTCGATTACGAGCAGGAATTCGGCGGAGCCAATCGCGTCCTCATCGCGGTGCTGGACAAGAACGGCGACATGTTCAATTTGCCGTTCTTCCAGACGATGGAGAAGATCACCCAGGACGCCAAGGGCATCGACAGTGTCGACGAAGCGCGCGTGCGATCGATCTTCACGCCCAACGTACGCTTTGTCGAAGTCGTCGAGGACGGATTCGCCGGCGGAAACGTGATCCCGCCTGATTTCACGCCCAACGTCGAGGGCTTCGAAGCCCAACCAGAGCAATTCGCCAGGATCAAGGCGAACATGGAGAAGGCCAGTATCGTCGGTCGCCTTGTAGCCAAGGATTTTTCCGGCGGCATGGTCTGGGTCGACCTGGTCCCGGAAAACCCCGAGAAAGGGGTCAAGGTCGACTACAATAAGATCGCCGTCCAGCTCGATGAAATACGGGCCAAGTACGAGAACGAGAACACCACGGTCGCGATCATCGGCTTTGCAAAGATGGTCGGCGACATCACTGACGGTGCGCGCTCGGTAATCTGGTTCTTCGGCATGACCATCGCTTTCACCTGGTTGTTGCTGTTCATCTACTCGTCCTCGGTCAAGCTCGCTTCGCTGACGGTCTTGTGTGCGCTGGTTTCGGTGGTGTGGATGCTTGGCGCATTGCGCCTGCTCGGTTTCGGCATCGATCCGATGAACATGCTCACGCCATTCCTGATATTCGCCATTGCGGTCAGTCACGGCGAGCAGATGATCAACCGTTTCCGCGGCGAGATTTTCTTCGGTGGCCTCGAGGAAGGTACGCCCGAGGAACTGAGCAAGCGTGAAGGCCTCGATCCCGAAACTGCCGCACGCGACGCCTTCCGCGCCTTGCTGGTCCCAGGTTCGGTCGCATTGATCGCCGGCTGCATTGGCTTTGCCGCTATCCTCGTCATTCCGATCAGAATCATCTTTGAGCTGGCGATTACCGCCACCATCGGTGTCGCCCTGACCATCCTTACCGATCTGGTCCTGTTGCCGGTTCTGCTTTCTTACACAAAGTTGCGCAACCTGCCACGCAAGCGCGCGTATCGTCTGCGCCAATTGACCCAGTTCGACAAGATCTGGACCTTCCTGGCCAAGTTCAGCAAGCCGGTTCCGGCTGCAATCATCCTGATCATCGGCGTCGCGATCTGGTTTACGGCCGAGCGTTTCGGTGAGCAGGTGATGATCGGCGACGCGCAGAAAGGCGTGGCCGAACTTCGACCGGAGGCACGCTACAACCAGGACGCCGTGTTGATCAGCGACAAATTCGCGCTCGGCGTCGATATCCTCAACGTCATTGCCGAGGGTCCACCGTCGGCGTGCACCAACAGCTATCCGGTCATGGAATTGATCGACCGGTTTGCCTGGCATCTGAGCAATGTCGAAGGCGTTGCCCAGGTGATCACGCTGCCGATGGCCGCCAAGATCGTCAATGCGGGATGGAATGAAGGCAACGTCCGTTGGCGTTCATTGCCGCGGGATTCCGACACGTTGCGGCTGGCCACCCAGGGGTTCGAGACCGATACCGGTTTGCTCAACGCGGATTGCAGCGCAATTCCGATCATGGCCTTCTTGACCGATCATCGCGCGACAACGATCGATCGCGTGATCGGCTCGATCAAGCAGTTCCGCGATGACAACCACGCCTGGGCTGGATCCACGGTCAATCTGCGCCAGAAACTGGCCGAAGAAGCCGCCAGCGGTGAGGCGCCCGAAGGTAGCCTCAACCAGGTCAACCTGCGCCTGGCGACCGGCAATGTCGGAGTCATGGCTGCAATCAACGACGAAGTGCGTGCGGTCAAGCGCCAGATCCTGTACATGCTTTACGCGGCCGTTTTCCTGATGTGCCTGATCAGTTTCCGCAGCCCACGTGCCGCCTTGTGCATCACCCTGCCGCTTGTTCTCGTGACCGAGCTGGGCCACGCCCTGATGGTGTATCTGGACATCGGCATGAAGATCAACACCTTGACCGTGGTCGCGCTCGGCGTCGGCATCGGTGTCGATTACGGCATTTACATATTCGCGCGCATGCGCGAATCCCTGCTCGCCGGCAAACCACTGACCGAAGCCTATTTCGCCTCACTCAAGACCACCGGTATCGCGATCTTCTACACCGCATTGACCCTGGCCGTTGGCGTCGGCACCTGGGTCTTCTCGGATCTGAAATTCCAGGCCGACATGGGCGTCATGCTGACTTTCATGTTCGTGGTCAACATGATCGCAGCCATCGTCTTCCTGCCTGCGCTTTGCCGCTGGATTCTTCGGCCGTTCGAGAAGACCGCGGAAGAATGATCAGCAGGGCTCGTCGAAGTGATGATTCGACGAGCCCGATCTCGCACGCCGGACGGAAATGCGCAACGGTGAATGCGGTTGAGTGACAACGATCCGGGAAGTCGCTGACTTCAAGCGATGAAATCTGACCAATGCGCTGGACTGGCGTCTACAGTGCCGCAGCGTCGAACCAGCTGCCAACCCAGGCCGTGAGTCCCATCGCCAGCGCACTCCAGAAGACCACCCGCAGCGCTCCCTTCAGAACAGGTGCGCCACCGGCTCTGGCAGCGCCGGCGCCGAGGGCGGCAAGGAACACCAGAGAACACAGCATGATGGTCGGTACGCGGTACGCGGCCGGAGCAAGCACGGCACTCAGCAAGGGCAAGACAGCTCCCAGTGAAAACGCCCCGGCAGAGGACAATGCGGCGAGCAACGGGCGTGCGCGCAACTCGTGGGTAATTCCTAGTTCGTCTCGCGCATGCGCCCCGAGCGCGTCGTGCGCGGTCAGTTGCTCGGCGACTTCGGCGGCCAGTTGCGGAGTCAATCCACGCTTCACGTAGATACCGGCAAGCTCCTTCAGCTCATGCGCCGGATAGCGTTCAAGCTCGTCGCGCTCGATGGCAAGGTCGGCCTTCTCGATATCCGCCTGCGAGCTTACCGAAATATATTCACCCGCCGCCATCGACAAGGCGCCGCCAACGAGTCCCGCGATGCCGGCGAGCACGATGGTTGACTGCCCTGCATTCGCTGCAGCGATACCGACGATCAGGCTGGCCGTCGAGAC
>JBBRBU010000045.1:0-30241 GCA_038205505.1 Lysobacterales bacterium
TCTTGCTGGTGTTTATCGGCTCAATCAGCAGTTCGCAATGGATCGTCTTTGCCGACGATCTGCGCTATCGTTGAAAACGGCGCGAGTCCATGACTCGCGCCGTTTTTTCTTTTCAACCAATGAGTTGCGATGAAGATTGAAACCAAATTGCCAAACGTCGGTACGTCGATCTTTTCGGTCATGAGCCAGCTCGCGGCAAAGCACAATGCGGTCAATCTTGGCCAGGGGTTTCCAGATTTCGATGGCCCACAGGCGCTGCGCGATGCGCTGACCGAGGCCATGAACGCGGGCAAGAACCAATACGCGCCAGCGACTGGATGGCCGGCCTTGCGCGAGCAGATCGCTCGCAAGAGCGAAGTGCTCTACCAATGCAGGGTCGATCCGGAAGCCGAAGTGACAGTGACGTCGGGCGCGACCGAAGCCCTGTTCGCGGCGATCGCCGCGGTCGTCCGGCTCGGCGACGAGGTCATTGTTCTTGATCCGTGCTACGACAGTTACGAACCGGCGATCGAACTCAACGGTGGCGTCGCGGTTCACATTCCTCTGGATTCACGGGATTTTTCGGTCGACTGGCAGCGCGTACGCGATGCCATCACGTCGCGAACGCGGATGATCATCGTCAATTCGCCGCACAACCCCTCCGGAGCAGTTTTCAGAGCTGCGGATCTCGACACTCTGGCCGAGATCACGCGTGACACCGAAATCATTGTTCTGTCCGACGAGGTCTACGAACACATCGTGTTTGATGGCGCTCTGCATCAGAGCGTACTGCGTCATGCCGAACTGGCGGCGCGCAGCTTCGTCGTCAGTTCGTTCGGAAAAACCTATCACTGCACCGGCTGGAAGGTGGGCTACTGCGTCGCGCCGAAAGCGCTCAGCGCCGAGTTCCGAAAGGTGCATCAATACCTGACGTTTTGCACGTTCACGCCGGCCCAGGTGGCCCTCGCCGAGGTGCTGGAGAAGATGCCCGAGCATTATTTCGAGCTGCCCGCTTTCTATCAGGCGCGTCGCGAGTTTTTCCGTGGCTTGCTGGCCGGGTCGAAATTCCGGCTGTTGCCGGTGCCGGGAACCTATTTCCAGCTCGTCGATTACTCAGCGATCAGCGACAAGGACGATCTTGGCTTTTGCGAGTGGCTGGTCGCCAAGGCGGGCGTTGCCGCAATCCCGATCTCGGCATTCTACGAATCGCCTCCCGCCGGGATGCGCCTGGTGCGCTTCTGCTTTGCAAAATCAGATGACATCCTGCGCGCTGCGGCTCAGCGCTTGAACGAGCTTTGACATGACCGAGAAACGATCCCCGTTGCGCGTTTCCCTGGTCCAGGGTGAAACCCGTTGGCATGACGCGACGGCAAACCGTGAGTACTACGGTTCGCTGGTTCGCGGATTGGGCGATCAGACGGATTTGATCATCCTGCCGGAAACGTTTCTCAGTGGTTTCACCAACGAGACGCTGGGCAACGCCGAAGACATGGATGGTGAAGGTGTGCGCTGGCTCAGCGCGCTCAGTGCCGAGATCGGCACGGTGGTCACCGGAAGCCTGATCATCCGCGATGGCGAACGCTGCCTCAATCGCCTGATCTGGGCACGGCCGGATGGTTCGCGCGAGGTCTATGACAAACGCCATTTATTCCGCATGGCCAACGAACACCAGCGCTATTCCGGTGGAAGCGAACGGCTGATTGTCGAGCTCAAAGGCTGGCGGATCTGTCCGCAGGTCTGCTACGACCTGCGTTTCCCGGTCTGGTCACGCAACCGTGCACAGCGCGATACCGGCAAGCTCGACTACGACGTCGTGCTGTATGTCGCCAATTGGCCGGCACCAAGGCGCTACGCCTGGTCGACCCTGCTGCGCGCCCGGGCCATCGAGAATCTCAGCTACTGCATCGGCGTCAATCGGGTTGGTGTCGATGGCAATGAGATCGGTTATGCCGGTGACAGCGCGGTTCTCGATTTCCTCGGCCAGCCGATGGCTGAACTCGGTGCACAGGAGCAGGTCGTTACGGTCAGTCTTGATGCCGATCGGCTAGCCGCCCACCGCGAACGCTTCCCGGCCTGGATGGATGCCGATGATTTCACCATTGCCGTTCCCAAGCCGTCGACTTGAATCGTTGCTGAAATGCAAGAACCCGATCACGGGTGAGCTTCTTCGACCTTTCGAACCTGCGCATTCGCCGATCAAAGAATCACCAGAATCGCTTCGGGTGGACGCCCCAGGGCCGCCTTGCCGTTAGCCAGAACGATTGGTCGCTGGATCAGGTTCGGGTGGGCGTGCATGGCTGCGATCAGATCGCTCTCCTTGAGCTTGGCCGAGTCCAATCCGAGTTCGCGATACTCGCTCTCTTGCTTGCGCATCAAGTCGCGAGCACTGAGTCCGAGCAAGCCCAGGATCCTTTCCAGTTCCTTGATCGAGGGCGGCTCGATCAGGTAATTGATGACGCGTGGCTCGATGCCACGCTCCATCAACAGGGCCAGCGTCGCACGGGATTTCGAGCAACGCGGGTTGTGCAGGATGCTGATGTCGTTCAAGGATTGGGCTCCAATGCCGGAAATGTGAATTGAACCCGATGCGTCGTTGCTGGCAACGCCGCTTGCTACTCAGTAGACGGGATTTCTCGGCCGCATCGCCACTGTGCGCAATTCGCGCAGAACGATGAATCGCTCGGCTTCAGGGCGATTTTCGAAGCGAGCGATGAGGGCGCCGTCTTCGGGTGAGCAGACCTCATAGCGTGAAGCCTGGGTTTGCGATTCCTCGATCCGGTCGAGACGATAGCCGAGAATATTGGCTTCGGTATGACGATGATGTTGCATGGCGTTCGACGTCAGGGGAGGGTGGATGCGAGGATACGGTTCCCGTGTGTCATGCCGGTTAACCGGGGGTTTCGATCTTGTTATTTGGCACTCGATTGCGTGGTGTGAACCCCATCACACAAGCCCTGTGATGCATTGTCGATTCCGAGCGGGCAGCCATCAACCAAATTCCGCTTCGGCCGCTGCTAGAATGGCGGTCGATCGCGGCAGGGAGCTGATCAGAATCATGTCTCGCCGTGAGGTAGTGATCAACCGGGGCGCAGGGATCTACGGACCGGTAAGTTCAGAGGCTCGAATAGTCAACGGGAGAGGAAAAATGAACAGACTGCTCGTCGTAGCCGCAATGGCTATTGCAGGAATGGGTTTCACCGGCGTAGCTCTGGCACAAGGCGGTAAACCGTCGGTGGGCGTAGCCGAATTCAAGAACGAATCGGGTGCCGGCTGGTGGCGCGGCGGAGTGGGCTGGGAGCTTTCCGGCATGCTCTCAAATGAATTGTCGAGTACCGGCAGCTTTCGCGTGGTCGAACGCGCAAAGCTCGAGAAAGTCCTCGAAGAACAGAATCTTGCTGCGTCCGGGCGCGTTCGTTCCGGCACCGGTGCCGATATCGGCAAGCTGACCGGCGCTGAATACCTGGTAATGGGAACCGTGACCTCGTATGAGGAGAATACGGCCAGCAGCGGTGGCGGACTCAGCTTCAAGGGGATTTCGCTCGGTGGCAAGAAATCCGAGGCCTACATTGCTGTCGATGTCCGCGTGGTCAACGCAACGACGGGTGAAGTGGATTTCTCGCGTACCGTCGAAGGTCGGACCTCGGGTGGCGGCGTCAGCGTCGGCGTATTCCGTGGCGGCTTTGGTGGATCGCTCTCCCAGGAAAAGAACACACCTGCCGGCAAGGCCATCCGCGCGGTTCTGGTCGAAGTCACCGACTACCTGAGCTGCGTCATGGTCGAGCGCAATGGCTGCGAAGCGGAGTACTCCGCCAAGGAGCGCAAGCGGCGGGACAGCAACAAGAAGGGCTTGAAGCTCGACTGATCCAATTGCAAGGAATTGAAAATAGAAACGGCGGAACGCGAGTTCCGCCGTTTTCAGTTGGGTCGGAATCGTGTTGTCAAAGTGAAGGGTGGTTGTTTGGTTCGACACGTTGAATGCGGGATCAAGGAGCAGAGCGCGTTCTTCGGACCTTTGCTCAGCGGCTGATCTGCAGGGGGTTATTGCAGCATTTCGGACGGCTGCTTGTTACCCTGATTTCAGTCTCAGGGGAATTATCCCTACCTTTCCCCTCTTCAGGCTTGCTTGTGGGAATGACGCTGCGTAGCCGAATTGCAGCGAACCATCTCGCGCATTCCTCGCACCCTCATCGAGGCTCGTTCCTCAAACCCGGACGCTGCCGCGTGCATTTGCCAGAGCGACGGGATACGGGCATTCTTTACCGCAATCCTGGCAGCATTCGCTGTCCAGATGCAGGGGATTCAACAAAATGAGTGTTCACAAACGCCATGGCGTGACCGTCAATGGGGAAGGCCCGTTCACGATGGTTTTCGCGCATGGTTTCGGTTGCGATCAGAACATGTGGCGATTCCTCGAGCCGGAATTTCGCAAGCGGTACCAGACGATCTGTTACGACCTCGTCGGCAGTGGTGAGTCTGATCTCAGCGCCTATGATTTCAAGAAGTACGCGACCCTGCATGGTCACGCGTCCGACGTGCTCGAGATTATTCACGAATTCGCCGAGCATCCGGTCATTTTTGTCGGCCATTCGGTCAGCGCGATGATTGGCCTGCTCGCGGGCGTCGCGGAACCGGATCTGTTTGCTGCTCACATCATGCTCGGGCCGTCACCTTGTTACATCAATGAAGGTGACTATACCGGCGGCTTCACCCGCGCTGACATCGACGGATTGCTGGAGGCTTTGGAAGGCAACTACCTCGGATGGTCGAGCACGATGGCGCCAGCCATCATGGGTGCGCCTGGCCAGCCGGAACTGGGCCAGGAGCTGACCAACAGTTTTTGCCGAACGGATCCGACCATTGCCGCACATTTCGCGCGCGTCACGTTTCTTTCCGACAATCGGATCGATGTCGGGTCCCTCGACGCGCCGTCGCTCGTTCTTCAGTGCAGCGACGATTTCATCGCACCGCTATCGGTCGGCGAGTTCCTGCAGCAAACCTTGCCGAACGGCACATTGCGGATAATCGACAATGTGGGCCATTGCCCACATTTGAGTTCTCCGGCAGCCAGCATCGATTCGATCAACGAGTTCCTCGCCGCGACTCTGGATCCACGTAGTGTCGAAAGGTGATGGCCCGTTATTGCCAGATTGGGAGACGCTGTTCGATCGCGCCGCTTGCGGTCTCCTTGTTGCCGAAGCCAATGGAACGATCACGCACGTCAACAAGACGTTCTGCGATCTGATTGGCATCGAGCGAGAATCATTGGTCGGAATTCGCAGATTCCAGGAGCTGCTGACGATCGGTTGCCGGATTTTCCACCAGACCCATTGGGCTCCGCTGCTGCAGATGCAGGGCTCGATTGCCGAGGTCAAGCTCGATTTCGTGCACGCCGCGGGTCACTCGATTCCAATTGTCGTGAATGCAGTGGCCCGCGAATACTCGGGGTCGGTGTATCACGAGATTGCCTTGTTTGTCGCGCGCGATCGCCATGTCTACGAGATTGAATTGATGCGCGCGCGAAAGCAGGCCGAAGAGCATCTTGCGCAGCAGACGCAAGCGCGTGCGGCGCTGGACCTGGCCAATGCCCGTCTGCATCTGGCGCTTGAAGCCGCCCAGTTGCATGTGTGGGATGTCGATCCGGAAACTCATGAACGTCGCCTGGCCCCGAGTGTAGCCTTGCTGATGGGTCACGACGCACCTTGCCCAATCGATGCCGCTCAATTGCGCGCGGCGATTGAGCCAGACGATCTGGAGGTCGCAATCGCGGAGTTCGCGCAGCTGTTGGCAACCTCGGACGGCGTCTACCGCTGTGTGTTCCGCGTCAACGGCATCGACGGCGTGCAACGCACGGTGCAGGCGACGGCTCGTGCGCTAGCCGAGGGCGATGATGGTCAGATAGGACATGTGGTCGGCCTGATGCAAGACATCAGTGAGCTCAGCCAGCAGCGCGCAGCTGCGGAAGATCGCGCCCTGTTTGCCGAGCAGATGATCGGCATCGTCAGCCATGATCTGCGCAATCCCCTGGCAACGATCATGCTCGGTGCGGAGTTCCTTCAGTCTGCAGGTTTGGCCGAGGATGACAAGCGTGTGCTGCTCAACATTGATCGCTCAGTCGGTCGCGCCAACCGCATGATTGCCGATCTGCTTGATTTCACCGCTGCAAGGATCGGTCACGGAATTCGTATCAATGCGAACTCGATCGATCTGCATGCTCTCGTGGCTGCCGATGTCGATGACCTCTCGGTGGCGTACATCGGGCAGGAAATTATCCACGAGCGGATTGGCCGAGGAAAATGCAGAGCCGATCCGGATCGGCTCTCGCAGGTGATAGGCAACCTCGTATCAAATGCGGTTGCCTATGGCAACGGCGCACCGGTCACGGTCACCTCGCGCATTGGTCAAGATGCTTTCCAGATCGCAGTACACAATGGGGGAAGCGCAATTCCGCCAGATGTGTTGCCGATCCTGTTCAAGCCCATGGTGCGTGGCACGAAATCGAACACGGAAAAGCGCAGCGTCGGCCTCGGCCTCTATATCGTCAGTGAAATCGTGGGTGCCCATGGCGGGTCGATTGATGTCATCTCGTCTGCGTCCGCGGGAACGCGGTTCACCGCGACGTTTCCGACCGTCCGACATGTCATGGGCCCCAAGAAGCGGAAACCCGCGGGCCCGAAACGAGAGGGCAAATCCAACTCCGACGACCCTGTATCCGGTTGATCAGGAGCAGTACCCGGCATTGCCGGTTTGGCAACAGCTGACTGGGCGACTTGATGTCCCCGAGCCTGGCACATCTTGTCGCCGTTTTTCGTTCACTGACAAGAGCAACGGTTGCCTGCCTGGCCGCTGACCTCGTTGTGGGAAGCGATCGAATTGCCACACACCTGGACCTTTTTGGAGCAGAACGTTATGGAATCAGAAATTTCCCGCGCCATGTCATTTCATCGAATCCTCTTCATCGGAAATCGTAAACTTGTGTGGCGATGGCATTTGCTTCGTTTGCTGGCCGTCGTGATGGTCGGTTGCACAAGCGCCTTCGCGGCAGCGCCCAACAATTGCTCGACATCTCATTCCGCCCTGATCGGAAATTGGGTGGACATCGAAGTCGAGTCGGCGAGGCTCGCTCAGCTGGCCGCCCTGTCTATTCGGGGCAGCCATTCCTCGTTTCGGGGACTGCAGCAGGCGACCGCCACCATCGATGGGGCGGCTGCGCTCATTGACGCTTGTCGACAGGACGCTCAGCGCTCCTGGGATGGACAATCAGAATGGAAAGTATTGCGCGTTGAAATCCAGCGAATCGCTGATGCCGAGGAGGTGATTCTGCGCACCTTCGATCTCGCGTCGAATGCGCAAGCGCAACTTCCCGTCGTGAAGTTCAGACTTTTGGAAATTGCCGTGACAACTGCCAAGTCCAGCACCGTTTCCAGTCGGGTATTGCACCTGATGAATGCGGCCCTTGTGCTGGAAAGGTTATCAGGCCGGATACGCGAATTCATGGACGCCAGCGAAGAGTCTGTCATTGCAGAGCAATCCCTGCCCCGAGACATGACGTTTGTTGAAACAACTGTCGCCGCACTGCGCGACGGCAACGCAAATCTTGCTATCGATGCTGAAACGAATGTGAAACTCCGCGAGCAACTGGCGGAAGCACACGCCGCCATGGAGGGGGCGTTCACAGATATCAAGGCAGTCCTCGAAGAGGCGCAGACATTGCGGGCTGCTGCCGAAGCATCCTCCACGATCGCCGAGCACGCCGAAGAACTTGTCGCCAGGGCGCGCCAAGTACGCAGCCGATTGCTTCAATAGCCGAACCCGCGCATCGCAGCTTGCTTGTCGTGCCGATCCAGGCTTGTTGGATTCTCGCATCCGAACGGAAGGCAGCGGTGTGCCGCTGCGCTTTTCGTATACCGGAGCGCGGGCCAGGCAGCGCCATAAATCAGCCGGGCCGCAAGGTCCGCGCATGGACGAGGAATTCGTTGTGCAACTGGAAGGTGGGACTATTGCGGCGTTTTGCGGATCCATCTAACGCGGGCGAATTCGCGATCTAGCGTCAAGGCAGGAGATTCCTGAGCGAACAGCTGAGGCGATTCGGGGCTTCCAGTCAGCGATTGACTCAGGAGTTCGAGCCGGGGCCGCGACGATTGCCGCTGTTGCCTCGTGGACCCTGGCCACCGGCATTGCCACGTTTGCCGCGATTGGCATTGCCCGGCTGGCTGTTTCCACGAGAGGCATTGCCCGGCTGGCTGTTTCCGCGTGGGGCGCTGCTCGCCTGGCTGTTTCCACGCGGGGCACTGCCCGGCTGGCTGTTTCCACGTGAGGCATTGCCCTGACCGCCACCGCCCGGCTTCTTGCCGCGATTGGCCCATACGTTTCCTTCCTTTGGCGGGGCGCGATTTCCGCGCGCATCATCCTGACTGGCATTGCCACGCGGCGCGCGATTGCCGACGGCATCATCACCGCGGGGATTACCGCGCGCTGGACGATTGCCGTTGACATCGGCCTGGTGCGGGGCACGATTTCCGTGTGCCGGATTGGCAATCGAGTTCGGGTTGCCGCGAGGCATTCCGCCAGGATTGCCACCGCGTCCTGCGGGTTTGCGTTTGCGATCGCCGGGCAGTGGTGAATCCGGAAACCAGGTGCGCAAGACGGCCGGATTCAGGCCGGGATCGACGTACTGCGAACCCGCGCTATTCGCAGCCTTCGACTGCGGACGTGAAGGGCGTGGTCCACCACCGCCACGCGAGCGCTTGCCTTTGTTTGCAGAGGGCGCACGCCAGCCGTCGTCGCGGATGCGATCGAATTGGGCGAATTCGCGTGCCTCGTCGGTACGCGTGCTGGTCCAGGCCTGCTGTGATTTTGGATCCGGACGGAATTCGGTCGGTGTGCTGCGGCGTTGTCCGATAACTGGAGCGAGAGTCAGGCACGGCTCGGCATCGGCCGCGCCGCAAAGATCGCGCAGCGACTTGACCTGTTCGACCGACAGTTCGGCAGTCTTTTCGCGTTTCAGCAGGCGCGGAAGTTCGACATTCGCGTAGCGCACACGCTTGAGGCGACTGACCATCAAGCCGACCGCTCCCCACATGCGCCGGACTTCGCGATTGCGTCCTTCGCGAATCACGACGCGAAACCAGGAATGGCTGCCGCCTCGACTGATTACTTCAATATCGTCGAAGTGGGCGGGGCCATCCTCCAGTTCGACACCGCTGCGCAGGCGCTCGATGACTTCGTCCGGCACCTCGCCATGCACGCGACAGATGTATTCGCGCTCGAGTTCCGAACTCGGGTGCATGAGCGCATTGGCCAGGGCGCCGTCGGTGGTCAGCAGGAGCAACCCCGTGGTGTTGATATCAAGACGACCAACGGCGATCCAGCGCGCGCCCTTGAGGCGCGGCAGATGCTCGAACACGGTCGGCCGACCGTCCGGATCGTCGCGTGTGGTCATGACGCCTTCGGGCTTGTTGTAGACGATCACCTGCGAGTGCTCGCTGGTGTCGCTGATGACGACGAAACGCTTGCCGTCGATCTCGACCCGATCGCCCGCATGTACGCTGAGGCCGAGGCTGGCAGCTGTACCGTTGACCTGGACTTCGCCGGCCTCGATGCGACCTTCGAGCATGCGCCGCGAACCCAGGCCTGCCGTTGCGAGCACCTTGTGCAGGCGCTCTTCGAGCGTGGCCGCGCCGTCTTCAGATGCGGATTTCTTGAGGGAAAGTACGTTGCGTACGGGTGAGGTCATGCATCTTGCTCCGTGGTGTCGGCATCGGCTTCGGATGCGGACGGAATCGGGTTTGAGTCGCCGGTTTCGGCGTGGGGGGTGCGACGGGGCTTGGCCTCGTCGTCAGTGTCGTCGGTATTTTTCGCTGTCTCTGCAGCGTCGTCAGCCTTGATGGCGGTTTCATCGGCGTCGTGAGTAGCGACCGATTTGTCGGGCACTTCCGCATCATTGACGAGCAAATTTTCCGATGGATCGTAAGTCGGCGGTCCAAGGGATAACTGCGGATCGAGGTCGTCGATGTCGCGGATTTCGTCGAGCGAAGGCAACTCGTCGAGAGACTTCAGATTGAAGTAGTCGAGGAATCCGCGTGTGCTGCCAAAAAGCGTAGGTTTGCCGGGAGCGTCGCGATGTCCCACGACGCGGATCCACTCGCGCTCTTCAAGGGTCTTGATGATATGCGTGGAAACGGCAACGCCGCGAATCTGCTCAATCTCGCCACGAGTGATCGGTTGGCGATAGGCAATCAAGGCCATCGTTTCGAGCAGTGCACGCGAGTATTTGCTTGGCCGCTCGGTCCACAGCCGGGCAACCCATGCATGCACGTCCTGGCGAACCTGATAACGAAAGCCGGAGGCAACTTCGATCAATTCGATGCCGCGCGACTCGCAGTCGGCCTGCAGCGATTCAATCGCACGCGCAATTTCGTCATGGCTGGTGGCTTCATTCTCGACGAACAAGGCCAGCAATTGGGTGGGGGTTTGCGGTGTGCCGGCAGCCAGCAGGGCTGCCTCGACGATGCGTTTGAGATGTTCGAATTCGATCATGTGCAAGGTATTCAATCGGCGACTGCCAATGATTTAAGGTAGATCGGGGCAAGGGCTTCGCCTTGCGAGATGTCGACAAGCAGCTCTTTGGCCAGCTCAAGAATGGCGAGAAAGGTCACGATGATGCCGTGACGTCCCTCACTGACCTCAAACAGGGTCTCGAAGCGGTGAAACTCACCATTGCCGAGCAGGCGAAGCACGTCACTCATGCGGTTGCGTACGGACAGTGCCTCACGCTGAATGGCGTGGTGGCTGAACAATTCGGCGCGGTTGAGGACATCCTTGAGCGCCAGCAACAATTCGCGCAGATCTACCGGCGGCGGCAGGCGGATGACGTTGCGATCCGGCATGTAAGCCGATACGACGGCCGTATCGCGCTCGATGCGAGGCAATTCGTCAATATCGGCAGCGACTTTCTTGAACCGTTCGTATTCCTGCAGGCGACGTATCAATTCGGCGCGCGGGTCTTCCTCAAGGCCTTCTTCACTGGGCGGTCGCGGTAACAGCAGGCGCGATTTGATTTCGGCAAGGATCGCCGCCATGACCAGATATTCGGCAGCCAGCTCAAGACGCAACTCCTGCATCATATCGATGTAGTCGACGTATTGGCGCGTGATTTCGGCGACCGGAATGTCGAGGATATCGAGATTCTGGCGTCGGATCAGATAAAGGAGCAGATCCAGCGGCCCTTCGAATGCATCGAGAATGACCTCAAGCGCATCCGGAGGAATATAGAGATCCTGCGGCATTTGCAGTACCGGCTCGCCACGCACAAGGGCCAGCGGCATCTCCTGCTGCTGCGGCACCTGCGGAAACGCCGAGGCGGATTCTTCTTGCTGGAGTTGTGGTTCGACTGTCGGGTTGTTCATTTCCGATCCGGTTGCCCGACGCCTCACGGCGTGGGTCGTGCGCAGATCTTGCAGTAAAGAGGTCGACCTGCCGGATGGCCTGACGGATCGATTGCCTGGTCGGCGACGATGCACCGATATCCTGCGAATCAATTGACACGCGATTCGGAATCCGGATCGAGGCCATCGCAGTTGTCTTCAAACCGTGTCGCTGCCGGCTTCCCCCGGCACGAACCGCAATCGGCGTTGGATTGCCTGAATTGCTGGCGTCTTTGGCCCGAGGGGAATTCGAAGCGCCTGCTGAAGTGAAGCGGACGGAGTAGGGAACCACTCGCCCAGCAAGCTCAAGGAAGCACACGACTGCAACGGATTCGCCGCCATCAATCGACTGGCAGAGTGCTGAACCCACGGGTACGGCAGTAAGCCTAAGCCCAATGGATACCGGAAGTCCAGCGTATTGACTCATCTTTGTTTGGAGGAAAATTCGTGTGCCTTGCTTTCGGTGGGGAACCGGCGCGACGAAATGACGGGGTTTGCGAACGCTCGAGGTGGAGATTTGCGCCAGGATTCCCTGCGATACCCCGCGACCTCGCGAAGCATCCGGGCTAACATACGCGCCCCAATCGGAACCGATGACCATGTGGTACGCCATAACCGGACACGACAATGTGGAATCCCTGGCCCAGCGTGGTGCTGCCAGGCCTGCCCATCTCGCGCGCCTGAAAGCCTTGCATGATGCCGGACGGCTGCTCCTGGCCGGGCCGTTTCCCGCCATCGATGCCGAAGATCCCGGTCCGGCGGGTTTCACGGGCAGCCTGATCGTCGCCGAATTCAGCGATCTGGCTGCAGCGCGCGAATGGGCTGATGCGGATCCGTATGTCGCCGCCGATGTCTATCGCGAGGTCGATATACGTCCGTTCCGAAAGGTCTTGCCGTGAGCGACCGTTTGGCCGAAATTCGCTCGCGTCTCGAACAGGCATTCGAGACGACCAAGCTGGAGATCAGCGATGACAGCCATCGCCATGTCGGCCATGCGGGTGCTCGCGATGGCCGCGGCCATTTCAGTGTACACATCGTCAGCACGGCTTTTGACGGGCTCAAACCACTGGCTCGACATCGTGCGGTCTACGCGGCGCTGGGCGAGCTGATGACAACCGATATACACGCGTTGGCAATCGACGCACGTTCTTCCGAGGAAACAACATGACGGCAACTGCACTCTCGCGAAACCTCTTGACGACCCTGGCCGTTGCTGCTGCGCTGGTCGGCTGTGGTCGCACTTCCACGAATTCGGCATTGCCGGGGAACCTGCCCATCGCGGAGACAGTGAACGGGCAGCCGGTCGCACAGGTGCTGCTCGAAATTCTGGCAAGGGAGCGCAAACTCGATCTCGGCGTACCGGAGCAACGAGCGCAGGCTCTGACCGAGTTGACCGACTACATCCTGCTCGATCAGGAAGCCAGGGCGCAGGATTTTTCGAAGGATCCGAAGTTTGCCGCGGAAGTCGAGCTCAATCGCCTGCAGGGCAACGCCAACGCGACGCTGGGCAAGTTCCGCAGCAGCGCGCAAGTCGATGACAGCGTGTTGCAAACCGAATACCAGCAGCAGATCGCCAAGGCAGGTCGATCGGAGTACGACTTCAGCCAGTTGCTATTCGACAACGAGGACGATGCTCTCAAGGCGGCCGGCGAGGCAATGAAGCAGCCGTTCAAGGACGTGTTCGACTCCTGGGGCAAGAAGGCATTGCAGGCGCGCGCTTTCCAGCGCGTGCGGCCGTCGCAGTTGCCTGATGAGCTGGGCAAGGCATTGCAGGCATTGAAATCCGGCGAGACCAGCAAGATTCCGGTGAAAACGCAGTACGGTTGGCATGTGCTCCATGTCGGAGCGATCTCGCCTTTCTCGCCGCCGCCTTTCGAGCAGCTCAAGGACAGCATTCGAGATACTTTGCTCGCCCAGTTGAGTGAGCAGCGTCTGGTGCGTCTGCGTGATGAAGCCAAGGTCACGACGGAAACGCCAACGAACGAAATTTCTGCACCCGCCTCCGAGGCGCCGCCGGCTAAAAAGCCCGCAAACTGACCGAACAGGGAATCGTCTGCTCCATGCGACTGTCTACCATCAAATTGTCGGGCTTCAAATCCTTTGTCGATCCGACGACCTTGCATCTCCCAACCAACATGTCTGCAGTGGTTGGCCCGAATGGTTGCGGCAAGTCGAACATCATCGATGCGATCCGCTGGGTCATGGGCGAGAGTGCTGCCAGTCGCCTGCGCGGCGACTCGCTGACCGACGTGATCTTTTCTGGATCGAGCGCTCGCAAGCCGGTCGGTCAAGCGGTGGTCGAACTGCTGTTCGACAACTCTGATGGCACTGTGACCGGCGAATATGCCGATTACAACGAGATCTCGGTCAAGCGCCTGGTCAGCCGAGATGGACAGTCACAATACTTCCTCAATGGAACGCGCTGCCGCCGCCGTGACATCACGGACTTGTTCCTCGGCACCGGCCTCGGTCCGCGCAGTTACTCGATCATCGAACAGGGCATGATCAGCCAGATCATCGAGTCCGACCCTGAACAATTGCGCATGCATCTTGAGGAAGCGGCCGGGATCTCGCGCTACAAGGAACGACGCAAGGAAACCGAGAGTCGGATCAAGGCGACCCGCGAAAACCTTGATCGCGTCACCGATGTTCGTGATGAAGTCGACAAGCAGCTCGAACACCTCAAGCGCCAGGCGCGTGCGGCCGAGCGCTGGCAGGAATTCCAGAACCAGCACAAGCGAAAGGAGGCCGAACTCAAGGCCGTGACCCTGCGCGAAGCACGGGCAGATCTCGATTCGCAATCCGGCGCCTTGCGTCAGGCCGAACTCGGCATCGAGCAGCAACTGGCCGAGCAACGGCAGCGTGAAGCGCAAATCGAAACCACTCGCGAAGCGCATACCGGCGCGAGCGAAGCCCTCAACGCAGTTCAGGGCGAGGTCTACAAGGTCGGCGCGGAGATCGCCCGCGTCGAGCAGCAGATTCAGCACAGCCGCGTGCTTGCCGAGCAACTGGAGCGATCGCGCCTGGAGACCGAGCGTGCCCATGTTGAACTGGCCGAACATATAGCCAACGACTGCAGCCAGATCGAATCGCTGCGCTTGACCTTGAGTGACTCCGCGCCTCAGCGCGAAGCCCTTCACGACGCGGTGGAGAAAGCCGCCGAAGTATTGAGCCTCGCCGAAGCGAGCCTGGCCGAATGGCAGGAACAATGGGATGTATACACAAAAAGTAGTTCCGAGGTCGGCCAGGCCGCGGAAATCGAACGTACCCGATTGGACTATCTGGATCGTCAATGCGTCGAGGCGGATCGTCGCCGCGACACCCTGGAAACCGAGAAAAAGGCGGCCGATCTCGCTGAACTGGCGCGAGCCCTTGAGACTCTGAATGGCGAGCAAGCCACCCTCCGTGAGCAGGTCGAGTCATTGACGGCCGTGCTCGATGAGAAACGTCAGGCGTTCGAAGGCATCGTCGAGAATGAGCGCAATCTGCAGACTTCACTGAGCAGCAAGCGCAGCGAGTTCGAAAAGGCCCGCGGACGTCTCGCCTCGCTGGAAGCGTTGCAGCACGCCGCGTTGAGTGAAGATGGCGGCGCGGCGAGAGAATGGCTCGAACGCCTCGGAATCAGCAATCCGCGGCGACTGGGCGAAGCGCTTGAGGTCGACAACGGCTGGGAGCGTGCCGTCGAGACCGTATTGCAGGGATGGCTCGATGCGGTGCTGGTGGATTCCCCGCAGGCGTTGCACGCGGAAATGAGCCAGTTGGCCGAGGCCGACCTGACCTTGCTGGCTGCGGAAACGAATGCAACACCGTCCGCAGTTGGTTCGCTTGCGGCACATGTACGCGGACCAGCCGCGGCGCTGGCCTTGCTCGCTCGTGTGCGCACTGCAGGTTCGCTCGATGAGTTGCGTCAACGCAGCGCAAATCTGACCAAAGACGAGTCGATAATTACCGCCGAAGGCGAATGGGTCGGCCAAGGTTTCGCCCGGGTCGCGCGAGCGCAGGGTTCGCAAGTGGGAGTTCTCGCCCGCGAACGCGAGATCGCCGAACTCGGGAAGCGCATCGAAATGCTTGATGCCGAAATCGAGGAGCATGCAACGCAGGTGGAAGTTTCACGGCTGGCGCGTATCGAAGCCGAGCGTGACCGCGATGATGCGCAGCGCGAGACGCATGCCGGTCATCGTCGTCTGGCCGAGCTCTCGGGTCAGTTGCAGAGCCAGCGTGGTCGCATGGACAGTGCTCAGGAACGCCTTGTTCGTGTCGATACCGAACTCGGCGAGTTGATCAGCAAACTCGATTCCGATCACGAGCAGATTCGCGAAGCGCGGGGCCGGCTCGATACGGCCGTCGAGCGCATGGGCGAGCTTGAGCAACAGCGTCAGCAACTGGATTCGGCCCGCAGGCAATTGCTCGAGTCACGCGAGGAGGCGCGCATGAACGCGCGCGAGGCGCGCGATGTAGAGCATCAGGCGGCGTTGTCGATCGAATCCAAGCGTTCGTCGTTGACTTCGCTCGAACAATCCCTGCAACGCATGCAGGCGCAACTCGAACAGCTCGAGTCCAAACGAGTCGAGATTGCCGCACAGCTCGAATCCAGCGGCGATCCGATGGCGGAACTCGAAGCGGAGCGGCAGAGTTGCCTCAATCAACGTTTGCTGGTCGACAAGCAATTGGTAGAAGCGCGCAAGCTTCTCGAAGAGCGTGATGCCGAGATGCGCAAGTACGAGGTCGAGCGCAATCGCATCGCCGACGCGCTCAACGAGCGCCGCGAGCAATTGGGCAACTTGCGCCTTAGTGAGCAGGAACGCCGACTGCGAGCGCAGTCGCTCGAATCGGCGATCGTCGAAGCCGGTTTCGATGTCGACAGCCTGTTCGCCGAATTGCCCGAAGCGATCGAAGCTGATCAGTGGCAGCGCGACCTGGACGACCTCGAGCAGAAGATCCGTCGCCTTGAGCCGGTCAATCTCGCTGCGATCCAGGAGTACGACGAGCAGTCCCAACGCAAGGTTTATCTTGATGCGCAATTGACTGATCTCGGCACCGCGCTGGAAACGCTCGAAGGGGCGATCCGAAAAATCGACCGCGAGACCAGACTGCGCTTCAAGGACACGTTCGATCGTGTCAACACGGGGGTGCAGGAATTGTTTCCGCGTTTGTTTGGCGGTGGCCAGGCCTACCTTGAACTGACTGGCGACGACTTGCTGTCGACCGGCGTATCGATCATGGCGCGACCGCCCGGCAAGCGCGTGACCTCGATCTCGCTACTGTCCGGTGGTGAGAAGGCAATGACCGCAGTCGCTCTGGTTTTCTCGATCTTCCGTCTCAATCCGGCCCCATTTTGCCTGCTCGACGAGGTCGACGCGCCTCTCGACGAAGCCAATGTCGGGCGCTTTTCGGCCCTGGTCACCGAAATGAGCAAGAACGTGCAATTTATCTTCGTGACCCACAACAAGGCAACCATGGAAGCGGCCACTCAGCTTTGTGGTGTAACGATGCGCGAGCCAGGTGTTTCGCGTCTGGTTCAGGTCGATCTTGCCGAAGCCGCTAAACTCGCCGGAGCTGCATAGGAGTGTGGGCGGCAGAATCATCACGCGTATTCACGAATAATTCGGGCTGGGAGTTGGCATGGAGCAACAGGCAATGAGCGCGACCGAAATGCGCGTGATCATCTTCATCGTCGGCTTGATCGTGCTGGCGCTGATCTATTATTTTGGACGACCACGAAAACCGGGGCAGGGCAAGCGCACGGTCTTTCGAGATGCCACGGGGATGCGCGTGGAACCGACGATTTCCGCAGACGGTGAAATCGATCAGCTGGATAAGGAAATCCATATTGGCGAGCAGTTCGATCTGCTAGGCGAGTTTGGTGCTGACAGCCCGGCAACACGCCGCAAGCCCTCCGCGAAAGTGAAGTCGGGCCGGTCGCCGAGGATACCGGTGGGTGTGCGTCCCGACACGCCGATCGAACGCATCATCACGTTGTTCATTTGCGCGCGCGAAGGGGAGCAGATCGCCGGAAGCGATCTGGTCGTCGCTGCGGAAAAGGCCGGGCTTGAATTCGGCGATCGAGGAATTTTCCACCGAATGGACGCGGGCAGGCCGGCGAACGGGCCGGTCTTCAGCATGGCCAATATGCTGAAACCGGGCAATTTCGACATGGCTCGAATCGAATCGCTGGATACCCAGGGTTTGACCTTGTTCATGGCCTTGCCTGGGCCGCTCCCCGCCCTCGATGCATGGGAAGCCATGCTGCCCACGGCGCAGCGATTGGCCGAGTTGCTCGATGCCACCCTGTTCGATGAGAAGCGAAGCACGCTGGGTCGCCAGGGAATCGCTCATATTCGCGACGAGTTGCGCGCCTGGGACCGCAAGCAGGAAAACAATCAGATCCGACCGAACTGGTAGGACGCGCGGACTTGCCGGCGCATTCGCGCCCTTGGTGAACCGCCGGTTTGATTTGTGCAGTAGTGTGAATGCTCAAGCGTAATCGCCGATGATGCGTTCATCGCCCATCCGCGGCGAACTTCCCCACATCAGGAGACGCAAGATGAGCAAGCAGACCAAAGTGACCGCCAAGACAAAGGCATCGAAAATGAGCGCCGCCGACAAGGCCCAGAAAGTATGGCTGGCCGGCTTGGGTGCATTCTCGATCGCGCAGAAGCAGGGCGCGGACGTTTTTGAAAGCATGGTTGTCGAAGGCAAATCCTTCCAGACCAGCAGCGAAAAATTGGCCCGCAAGGTGTCAGAGGATCTCAAGTCCGTCGTCGCCAGCCGCATGAAGCCGATCAAGCAACGCGTCAAGGCTATCCGCGTCGACGCCGAAGCGAAATTCGAGCAGGGCGTCGGACGCTTCATGTCCTACGCCGGAATTCCGTCGAAGGCCGACGTCGATGCGTTGATCGCTCGCGTCGACAAGCTGTCGCGTCAGTTGCGCGCCGCCAAGTAAGTTTCCGATTCCAGCGAAATCACGTGGACGGCCGCCTTGTGCGGCCGTTTTCTTTGGTTCGTTCAGCGCAAGTAGGCCGCTGCCAGCGTATTCAGGTGCAGGCGTTCGGAATCACGCAGGAATGGGGCGATCAGCATCATGACCTGGTGGATGCCGCGGCCAATATCCATTTGCCCTGATTCATTTTTTCCATTTCGAACAGCATCGAAATTGAGCCAGAACGTGGCGACCAGGACGATATTTTCGGCGGTGGCGTTGATTTCATCGGCACTGGCGCGAAATATTCCCGCTGCAGCCAGACCGCGCATGACGCCTGCGGCGTTGCCCGAGGCTCGCTTGAGGATGCGTGCGAAATGCAGGCGCAGTTTCCGGTTGCGCGAGAGAATGTCGACCAGATCGCGGTAGACAAAGCGATAGTCCCACATGCACTCGAAGATCAGATGCAATTGCAGCCAGACGTCCTCGAGGTTCGGCAGACGGTCGTCGGGAACGACCAAAGCCTCGTCGATGCGCTGTTCGTAACGCGCGAACAGGTGACCGATGATGTCGTCCTTGTTGCGATAGTGGTAGTAGAGATTGCCGGGACTGATGCCGAGTTCGTCGGCGATGTGGTTGGTCGTGACATTCGGCTCGCCCTGGCTGTTGAACATGGCCAGGGCAGTCTCAAGGATGAGTTCGCGGGTTTGTCGCGCCATCGGGTTTCCCGTGCGAAGTGGCGCGGTGGTCAGGCGCGGAGCTTGGCGACCAGATCGATGTATTTCTGTTTGGCGGCGTCCTGGTCGATGCCTTCGAGTTTGGCCCATGCCTCGTACTTGGCGGTGCCGACAAAATCGAAGAAGCCGGGTTTCGGACCCGAGACATCACCATCGGCACCCTGCTTGTAAAGAGCGTAGAGCTTCAACAAGGTGTCGTTATCCGGACGCTCGCTCAATTTCTTGATGTCTTCAGCGGCTTTTTCGAAGTTGGCTTGAAGCTCTGACATGGTTTTCGGCCTGAATGATCGCGCCCCCTGCGCTGGAACTTTCTATCATGCACCCGACAGACGGTCAACGCGATGGCTGCAAGGTTTCATGGTAACGATTCCAATGGACGATTATGCTGTCCATACGGTGGCGTTCGTGATTGCTGACTGCAATCCACACAGGGCGACCTTTTCAAACTGGAATGGAGTGGGAAATGACATATTTCGTGACCGGCGCAACCGGCTTCATCGGTCGTCACTTGCTCGTAAAGCTGTTGCTGCGAAAAGGCAAGATCCATTGCCTGGTGCGCAAGGAGTCGATGGCGCGATTCGAGGAACTTCGAGAGCGCCTCGGCGCCGACAGCGATCGCCTTGTCGCAGTCATCGGTGATCTTGGAAAACCTCGCCTCGGCGTGACCCCGGCCAAGCTCAAGAGCATGACCGGCAAGATCACCCATTTCTTCCATCTGGCCGCTCTCTATGATTTGGCTGCGGACGAGGCCAGCCAGGTCGCGGCGAATATCGATGGTACCCGGCACGCCGTGCAATTGGCCGAGGCGCTGAAGGTCGGATGTTTCCACCACACCAGTTCGATCGCTGCTGCCGGACTCTATCCGGGGGTGTTCCGCGAGGACATGTTCGAGGAAGCCGAAGGACTCGATAATGTGTATTTCCGCACCAAGCATGAATCCGAAGGTATCGTGCGCAAGGAGTGCAAGAGACCGTTCCGCATCTACCGTCCCGGGATCGTCATCGGCAACTCACAGACGGGCGAGATGGACAAGATCGATGGTCCATACTATTTCTTCAGCCTGATCAAGAAAATGCGTCAGATGCTTCCGCCGTGGATGCCGACGATCGGCATCGAAGGTGGCCGCCTGAACCTGGTTCCGGTTGACTGGGTAGCGGCGGCGATGGATCACATCGCGCATTTGCCCAAGCTCGACAACCATTGTTTTCATCTGACTGATCCCGCGCCGCGGCGTATCGGTGAAGTGTTGAACATTTTCGCGCATGCGGGGCACGCGCCGAAAATGAGCATGCGCATCGATGCGCGAATGTTTGCCTTCATTCCAAGCGCGATTCGCCAGGCCCTTTCCAACATGCCCCCGGTTCGACGCATGCTCGGTATCTTCATGCGTGATTTCGGTATCCCGGCCGAGGTCATGAAGTTCGTCAATTATCCAACGCGATTTGATACGCGCGAGACCGATCGCGCCCTGCGCGGATCGAAAATCAAGCTACCCAAGTTGCAAACCTATGCCTGGCGACTCTGGGATTACTGGGAGCGTCACCTGGATCCTGCGCTGTTCGTTGATCATTCGCTGTCGGGCAAGGTCCGGCGCAAGGTTGTCGTCATTACCGGAGGCTCTTCCGGAATCGGCAAGGCGG
This sequence comes from Lysobacterales bacterium, assembly GCA_038205505.1. Classification (GTDB taxonomy): domain Bacteria; phylum Pseudomonadota; class Gammaproteobacteria; order Xanthomonadales; family Rhodanobacteraceae; genus Dokdonella. Next base: position 20,699 of record JBBRBU010000045.1, read on the forward strand.
TCGCCCTCAAGGTTGCTGCAGCAGGTGCCAAGGTGGTCATCTGCGCTCGCGGTGAAGACGAGCTCGCCATTGCGAAAACCGAGATAGAGGCTGCAGGTGGCAGCTGCCATACCTACAAGGTCGATCTTGCCGACCTGGCCTCCTGCGACAGCTTCATCAAGCAAGTCAGCAGCGATCATGGCGGGGTCGATATCCTGATCAACAATGCGGGCCGCTCGATTCGCCGGGCGATTGCGTCTAGCTACGATCGCTTCCATGATTTTGAACGCACGATGCAGCTGAACTATTTCGGCTCGCTGCGCCTGATCATGGGTTTCCTGCCAAAGATGACCGAGCGCCATCGTGGACATATCATTAATATCTCGTCGATCGGCGTACTGACCAATGCGCCGCGATTTTCGGCATACGTTTCGTCGAAGGCAGCGCTCGATGCATTTTCGCGTTGCGCCCAGGCCGAGTTTTCGGACCAGGGCATCAACTTCACCACGATCAACATGCCGCTGGTGAAAACGCCAATGATCGCGCCGACCAAGATGTACGATTCGGTACCGACGCTTAGCCCGGAAGAAGCGGCTGATCTGGTCGTCGGTGCCATCATCGAGCGGCCCGTCCGGGTCGCCACGCGTACCGGTATCTTTGCCCAGTTGTTCTACTCGGTATCGCCGCGCGCATACGAGATCGTCATGAATACGGCGTTCCGCCTGTTCCCGGACTCATCGGCGGCCAAGGGCATCAAGGGAGTGCGCCAGGAGATTCAGCAGGGACCATCCTCGGAACAGGTCGCCTTTGCCGCACTGATGCGTGGTGTTCACTGGTAGTTCGCAATACGGTCAGTTGAAACGCGGGCATGAAAAAACCCTCGCCACGGGATGGCGAGGGTTTTCGATGAAACCATTAAAACGTGTGGATTAGCGCTTTGCGGCTGCTTTCTTCGCTGCTGGCTTCTTGGCTGCTGGCTTCTTCGCAGTAGACTTCTTTGTCGCCGGCTTGCTCGCCTTGGCTTTGCCAGACTTCTCACGGACCTGCTTGAGCTGCACGGATTCAAGCTCGCGCGCAACGTCAGCCAGTTCGTCCTTGACCCGCTTCACCGAGCGAGTTGCTCCACTCTTGGCGGGAGCGGAACGCGCGGCCGACTTGGCCGCCGACTTTGCGGCAGGCTTCGCGTTGAGTTTGTGGACTTCCCTGGAAAGCTCTTCGACGCGTGCAGTCAGCGACTTCAGTTCGGTGCTGCCCGGAACGCCAAGGCGGTTGAGCGCGCGCGAAACGCGACTTTCGAAGACCTTTTCGAGCTTGTCCCAGGTTTCCTGGCTGCGCTCCTTGACCTGGCCAACAGCCGCTTCAACGGCACCGCGGGCCTCATCGGCCTTGCCGGTCGTCAACTTGCGGGTTTTCTGCTCGAGCGAGACACCTTCGCGGACCAACGCTTCAAACAACCGGGTCCCCTCATCCTGGGCTTTGGCGAAAGCACCGAGGCCTGCCAGCCAGATGTGCTGGGCGGACTCGACGATCGTTTTTCCGCCGGCGCGTGCTGAGGGCTTGCTGGCAGCAGGTGCGGCTTTGGATTTGAGTTTCGGCTTGGACATTGCAGTTCCTTCAATGGGCTGGGCGCGAATGCCCGGTCGTTGGCAGATGATAAACCCAGTTCGTAGAGCAAGTAGTCGATCACTGCGAATCAGGAATGAGCCGACGAGGAGGCTCCGCGTTTGCTCGCGCTGCCAACCCGGGATGATGACTTGCGCTTCGCCTTTGGCGGACGCCCGCGTTCGATCGCCATATCGAGGTCATCGAGGGCGCGATGTAATTTCGATGTCGCCTGCGAGCGCCGCGGCGGTTTGTTCTTGATACTGCCAAGCAGGGTTCGTTGTGGATCGTCGAGCACGCTTTTGCGCAGCTTCAGACCATGCCGCTTGAGGAGCGGGCCAAGGGCGCGTCGATTTACGCGCAGGTCATTCAATGTTGATTGATAGGCATGCTCGGCCAGTCGCTCACGATGGACGAAACTGAAAACATTGGTGAAGAACATGTCGGTGTCGTCATCTTCGGGCTCAATCAGGAGCAGATCCGACGCCGTGTATTTGCGTTCGTATTTCGGAATGCTGGATTGCATGCGCGATTGCAGCAAGGTGCGGAACATTTGCGACAACACGGTCGGCAAGCCACCTTCGATCAGGCTGATCGGCGAGTTCTTGCCGAGCGCTTTGGCGTGGGCAGTATCGATGGGAACCAGCGGATTGATCGCAAGGACCAGATCGGCGCCAGCATCCATGGCGACTGACGCATGCACAGTATGCCGAAGAGCGCCGTCGACATAGTACTTGCCGTTGATGGCCACGGGTGGATACAGGCCGGGCAGGGCGGAGCTGGCCTCGATCGCGCGCGAAATCGGCACATCGTCATGGCCTTCGGTGCCGAAGTGAACAGCCTGGCCGCTATCGAGTTCCACCGCGACAACGACAAGCTTGCGCTTGAGCTCGCGAAAATCATTGCTGCGCCCGTGCGCTGTGAACGCATCACGCAAGAAGCGTTCGATGGCCTCGTTGTCGAACAAGCCGGTGGGCAACAAACTGCCGATCTTGAGCAGGCTGTCGGAGACGCGCAGATTGAAAGGATGACGGGCGAACTCGGCAAGTCCGCTGAGGAGCAGGCGCGGCGCCCCTGACAAGCGCCGCAGATACTCGTGGATGGCGGGTCGGATGAATTGCTCGGGTCGGAAGCTGAATTGATCAGAATCGCCGGTGATAAAGATGCGGCACAGTTCTGCCGTGGTCAGGCGATTGGCCAGGCTGGCCGCGATATAGGCGCCCGAGCTTATGCCGACATAGACATCGAGGGCATTCATGTCGAGGCCTTCGATGGCATCTTCGAGGGCGCGCAACGCGCCAATCTCGAATATCCCGCCGATCGGCCCCCCGCCGGCGACTGCGAGTCCGATCTGCGGTCGCCGCGACGTTGTCAGTGGTTTATGCGCTGCCTTGATTGCGAGCATCAGCTGATTTGCTCATCAAGATGCCGATTGATCTCGCTTTCGATCATTGGCTTCATCATGCCCATGACAAAACCGAGGTCGGCGTAGACATGTATCTCGTCGCCTTCAAGGGCGATATGGCCATCGACGCCACCGCGCGAGAACGACATTGTATTGCCCTCCCAGCCACACTGGAGGTCGAATTCCTTGGCAATCGATTTGGCCAGCTTGTTGACGGCCTTGCGCGCGTCGCTGATCGAAAGGTGGTGTTTACGGCGAATATCGATTCGCGCCATGCATTTTCTCCGGTTCGCCAACTTGAGCGCGTTGCTCGACAGTCCCTATGATGCACCAGGAACCTGGAGCGTAGAAACTCCTCTAGCCCGCGAAAGGGATATCGGGGCGTCGCAGCGTTCCTGTTTGAAGGTCCGATTCCGGACTTGTCATTCGGGGACATTCCGTGAAGCCGCAGGATGCCTCGATCCGCGAATCGCAGCGAGACGGATTCAGGCAGGTGTCAGCTTTCTCTCATCCTGCTAAAGTGCCGCTACCTTCATCATCCGTGCACCGATGCGACTAAGCTTTTCCAACGGGGAACATGCTGATGTGCTCGTCGATAGCGGCGTCACCGGCATTGGATCGGCGCAGGAAAACACGATTCGGCTGGAAGCGAATGGTGTGAAGCCTTGGCACGCCCGGTTGGTTGTCGACAAGCGCGGCATGATCCTGGAGGTACTCGATACTGGTGCGCGCATTCACGTGAATGCAAGGCCGATCGTCGAGAAGGCCCTGCTCAGGCTCGGCGATGTGATCAATCTCGATGCCATCGCGGTTACCCTCAAGCCCGACAGCGATGACCTGATCGATCGGCGAATCCCCCCTGCATCGCGCACCGGCAACGTTTCTTCGGAAGTCTCGCGGGTGGTTCTGCGTGGCGTTGCAGGATTGCACTATGGCAAGACCATCAGCGTCGGCGAACAGCTGATCATCGGTCATGGCAGTCGCGGCCTGGATATTGATGAACCGGAGATGGGCGAACGCCATGCGGCGATCGACGCGACCGACGAATCGATCCATTTCCGTGATTTCGAATCATCCGACGGCACCGAGATCAACGGTGTTCGCCTGAAAACGGCGGTTTTGCATCCGGGCGACCAGATTTCATTCGGTCGAAACCGCTTTGTGCTTGAAGCCCCAGGCTATCCGGCGCGCGGCCAAAGCATGCCGACACCAGCCAGCATGGCCCCGGCCATCACGCAGACACTCGACGCCATCAACATCCCGGATCCCGTGCGATTCGAGGTCGAGGCAGCCGACGACGGCGGTTCCGGAATCTGGTGGTTGATTGCGGCCGCGGCGCTGATCGGCCTTGGAATTGCCGGATTGATCTGGTTCGGCAGCTACTGAGCCGAAAAATTTCGAGCATCCTTGCGCCCATGCTGCCGTTTATTGCGTCGCCGGACCCATTCCGTCACGCGATACAGCATCAGCAGGACGAAGACCTGGGCATAGACCGCTGGCTCCAGAGCCGCGATCGACTCGCCGTATTTCACCTGCCAGAGAAAATGCAGCGCCGCGAGCAACCCAGAAATGTGAACCAGGCGGTGCAATCGCTGCCAGTTGCGTCCGAGCCGACGCATCATGGCCTTGGGTGAGGTGATTGCCAGCGGAATCATCAGCAACCAGGCCAGAAATCCGACCGTCATGAAGGGCCGCTTGGCGATTTCGACCAGAATCTGCGACCAGAACCCGCCGAGATCGACGACCAGATAGATGGCCAGGTGCAAGCTGGCACAAAAAAATTCAAACAGGCCGAGCATGCGTCGAAAGCGAACCACGCCATGCCACCCAGTCAGATTTCGCAGCGGCGTAACGGCCAGCGTTGCCAACAGAGTCGAAGTGCCCAGATAGCAGTGGCGTGTTCGAGCTGGGCGACCGGGTCAGGGCCCAAGGTGTTCTGCGAGGTTTCAGATCAGGGTTGCCAATGGAGCCAGGGTGAGCAGAAAAATGACCGTCTTGATCGCCGCGATGCGATCGAATGATGGAGTCATCAATGATCCCTGACCAGGTCCATGCCGGGTAAAGCGAGGCAACCTGCTCGGCATGCCCACTGAAGGGCAGGGTCTGCAAGCGGTTGCCGGTAAAACTGAAACCATCGCCAGCAATCCGGCGTTCGGTATCTTGACTCCAGCGCGGATGACTAACCGCCGGGTTCACGTCGGAATAAAAACCATACTCATCCGGTGCCGATTGATTCCATGAGGTCGCTGGCTGCGCAACGGTGATTTCGATGCGCACGATCGATTTGATGCTCTTGTAGCCGTACTTCCATGGAACGACCAGGCGTAGCGGCGCGCCGTTCTGTGCGGGCAATTCATGGCCATAGATCCCTGTCGCGAGGATGGTCAAGGGGTGCATGGCTTCGTCAATGCGCAAACCTACCCGGTACGGCCAATCGAGGACGGGATAGCTGAGCCCGGGCATTTGCCGGGGCCGTGCGACCGTGGTGAAGGCGACATGACGAGCGTCCGATGCGGGTTGGAAGCGCTTTAGGATCGCGGCAGCGGGATCCCGATCCACGCAATCACCATCGACCACGCTTCGACTCGACGCATTATATAGATGCGCTCTTCCAGGGCGTGACCCCTGAGGATGTCCTCGAGGGTAAATTCGCCTGTGACCCCCGCGTTGCCGGCGATGGCCAAGCTCGAAGCGTGACGAATTGCGCGCGGGGTCGGCCTTGTCGGTGCCGAATTCGTGGTAGTTGTTGAGTGAGTTGCATCCTTGGCTCGGGTCAGTATCTCCTTCGTGCTGAACGCGGCATTGCGGGTGAAGATCAGTTTTTCGCCAGGCATCGCGTCGATTGCAGACGCGGTTGCAGGTGCTTCCGTGCTCTCGCTGCAGCCGGCCAGCAGTGCGGGCGCAAACGCCAGACCCTTGAGCAACTCGCGTCGCCGGAGGTAAATGGATTCAGTTGTGATTTCCGAGGATTTGATCCGGGTTGCAGTTGTTTTCAACGCTTTCTGAAGTCCGCGACGAAGAATCGGGCACTCGGCATTCGCAACATGGATTGCACCCGCAGGGAGATCGGACCGGCGCAGCCAGGGAACGCTTGCATGAGGTGCTTGCAGTCATGCTGCATTGCGACATATCGTTGACCTTCGCCATCGATCCTGAAACCGTGGGTCGACGATTTCAAATCGTGACAGCTTCGAGGTGCCCACCGTGAGTCGCGGCTACAACTTCAGTGCGGGTCCGGCTGCACTTCCGGAAGAGGTTCTGCTCCAGGCCCGCGAGGAACTGCTCGAATGGGGTGGTGCGCGAGCTTCGGTTATGGAGATCAGCCATCGAGGCCGTGATTTCATGGCCCTCGCAGAGGAATCAGAGCAAGATCTGCGCGACCTGATGGCGATTCCGCCGAACTATCGCGTGTTGTTCCTGCAGGGCGGCGCGACCCAGCATTTCGCCCAGATTCCGATGAACTTCGCACGCCCGGATGGCGTGGCCGACTACATCGTCACCGGCTCCTGGGGTGAGAAGGCGGTCCGGGAGGCGATGCCTTACGTGCGTCCGAGGATCAGCGCGAGCTCGCTGGATTCGCAGTACACGCGAATTCCGGCGCGCGCGATCTGGGATCTCGATGCGGGCGCGGCCTATGTGCACTACACGCCGAATGAAACGATCCATGGCGTCGAATTTCAGGAAATCCCCGAGGTCGGCAATGTGCCGCTGATCGCCGACATGTCGTCGGACATTCTTTCGCGTCCGCTCGATGTATCGAAATTCGGCCTGATCTATGCAGGTGCGCAAAAGAATATCGGTGCATCCGGCCTGGTCATCCTGATCATTCGCGACGACCTGCTTGAACGCTGCCCGACATCGATCGCGAAGATATTCAACTACGCCGATCACGCCGCCAATCACTCGCTGCTGAATACGCCGAATACATTCGGCTGGTATCTGTCATCGCTGGTGTTCAAGTGGCTCAACGCACAAGGCGGCATGGTGGCGATCGGTGCGCGCAACCGAGCCAAGGCGGCGACGCTCTATGCTGCCATCGATGAATCGGGGTTCTACACCAATCCTGTCGTCAGCGACGCGCGATCATGGATGAACGTGCCGTTCTTCCTGCCACGCAGCGAGCTCGACAGTATCTTCCTGCAGGAGGCCGACGCAGCGAACCTGCTCGGGCTGAAGGGACACAAACTGCTTGGCGGCATGCGCGCTTCCATCTACAACGCGACGTCCCTGGCTGCAGTCGAGGTGCTGGTCGATTTCATGCGTGATTTCGCGCGTCGTCACGGTTGAGGATGAACCTCAGTCTGATATTCACGGTTTGACTATCACGGGACATGCTGCAATGAGCAACGAGCTTGAGCAATCGACACCGCCAATGGATCTGGCCGACGTGCGCGAGCGAATCGATGGTATTGATCGATCCATCCAGGATCTGATTGCCGAGCGTGCGCGTTGGGCGCACCAGGTCGGTCTGGCCAAGGGTCCTCTGGCGGCCGCTGTTGATTACTACCGTCCCGAGCGCGAAGCACAGGTTCTGCGCATGGTCGTCGATCGCAATGAGGGCCCGCTCAGCGACGAAGTTCTCGTGCATGTGTTCCGCGAAGTCATGTCGGCGTGCCTGGCCCAGCAGGAACCGCTGAAAATCGGCTATCTCGGCCCCGAGGGCACCTTCAGCCAGCAGGCCGTGCTCAAGCATTTCGGTCGCTCCGCGCACGGCCAGCCAATGGCCAGCATCGAAGAAGTTTTTCAGGAGGTCGAGAACGGCAATGCCGATTTTGGTGTGGTGCCGGTCGAGAACTCGGGACAGGGAACTATCCAGATTACCCTCGACATGTTCCTCACCTCGAACATCAAGATTTGCGGTGAGGCCGAGCTACGCGTGCATCAATATCTGCTTTCGCGCAGTGGCCGAATCGAGGATATCGAGCGCATTTATTCGCACCCGCAATCCTTCGCCCAGACCCAGGCTTGGTTGCGCGGTAATCTTCCTGATGTCGAGAAGCTGCCGGTTTCAAGCAATGCCGAAGGCGCGCGACGTGCGCGCAATGCCGATGACGCCGCCGCGATCGCCGGTGAATCGGCCGGATTGGTTTATGGTCTGAAGAAAGTCATCACGCGGCCAATCGAGGATCACGCTGACAACACAACGCGCTTCCTTGTCCTCGGCCGACAGATATTCCCGCCATCCGGTCACGACCGCACTTCGGTGCTGATCTCGATCAAGGATCAACCCGGCGCCCTGTTCAATGTATTGAGTCCATTTGCAAAGCACGGCATCACCATGAACCGGATCGAGTCGCGTCCCTCGCATCACGCCAAGTGGGAATATGCGTTCTTCATCGATCTCGCCGGACATGTCGAGGATGAGCCGATGCAGAAGGCGCTCGGCGAACTCGAGGCATTTGCCGCGCAAATCAAGATCCTTGGCTCCTATCCGGTCGCCATTCCGTGAGTTTCGACGCGGCGCGTCTGGCCAACGCCACGACCAGGGTCCTGCGTGCCTACGATCCGGGACATGATCTGCCGAGCTTGCGTGCCCGCTTCGGTGAATTGCTGGCCGAGCTCGGATCGAACGAGACTGTGTTGGGACCAAGTCCACGCGCCTTGTCCGCAATGACCGATGCCCTGCCGGATGTCTTTCGCTATCCCGACCCGCAAGGCAGTGCCCTGAAGCGCGCGCTCGCCGAGCACTGGCACGTCGAGAGTTCGCGCATCGCGCTCGGCAACGGTTCGCATGAACTGCTGATGTTGCTCGCCCAGTGTTTTGCTGATGCGGCGACATCGGTGGTCTTCTCGCAGTTCGGATTCGCGGTGTTTCCGATCGCCACGGCGGCAGTCGGCGCGATCCCGGTTCGCGTCGATGCGTTGGCGGCTGACCATCCGAGCGCGCCCCTGGGTCATGACCTTGTTGCACTGGCCGCGGCCGTTCGCGAGGACACGCGGCTGGTCTATCTGGCCAATCCGAACAATCCGACGGGCACCTGGTTCGACGATGCGGAACTGGAGGGATTCCTCGCAAGTGTTCCGTTATCCACCCTCGTGATCGTCGACGAGGCGTACCAGGAGTATGTCGACGCGCCCGGCACGGGCAGCGCAATTCGCCTGCTTGATCGCCATCCCAATCTTGTCGTCACGCGCACGTTCTCGAAAGCCCATGCCCTGGCTGGTTTGCGTGTGGGTTACCTGCTTGCGGATGCGAGCGTCGTCGACGTGCTCGAACGCTTGCGCGAATCGTTCAACGTCAACGCACTGGCCCAGGTCGCCGCGATCGCTGGATTGGCCGATTCCGGACATATGGAAAACGTCTTGCGCTGGACGCGCGACGAACGCGACTGGTTGGGTGACGCGCTTGAATCGCGCGGCTACCGCGTACTGCCATCGCAAACCAATTTCGTTCTGGTCGTCCTCGATGAGGATGCGGAGCCGCTCGAACAACACTTGTTCAATCGCGGCATCATCGTCAGGCCAATGGGCGGCTACGGTCTCAGTCAGTGTTTGCGCATCAGTCTCGGCACGCGCGCAGAAAACGAGCGTCTGCTCGCTGCCCTGCCATGAGTTCG
>JBBRBU010000046.1:0-30008 GCA_038205505.1 Lysobacterales bacterium
GGCGATTCGCATTCCAGCTTTGCCGCTAAAAAGCATCGGGCTCATTCGGTTTGGTGCGAAAGGAGAGACTCGAACTCTCACGGGTTGCCCCACTGGAACCTAAATCCAGCGCGTCTACCAATTCCGCCACATTCGCAACGCTGGAACCCGGGCGGAGCGCTCGGCGCACGGTTCGCGCTCCTCACTCCGCAGACTGCAAAGCATGCAGCCGATGTCTGTTTGGTGGGTCGTGAAGGATTCGAACCTTCGACCTATTGATTAAGAGTCAACTGCTCTACCAACTGAGCTAACGACCCGAACAGACGAACAAGTTTAACAAACCATGATCCGATCGAAAACCTTCGGATCAAAAAATTGGGGTGAGCGAGGGGACTCGAACCCCCGACATCCGGAATCACAATCCGGGACTCTAACCAGCTGAGCTACGCCCACCATTGAAGCAAAAACTTCTAACCCCGGTTCAAATCACGACGCAACCAGGCTTTCAACAACATCGCACGACACTTCCCTTCGTCGCACTTTTTTGGCGCGCCCGACAGGAATCGAACCTGCAACCCTCGGCTTAGAAGGCCGATGCTCTATCCGGTTGAGCTACGGGCGCATCGTAAGCAGATGGTAGATTCATTCCGAATGACGCTGCCATCGTCACGCTGCAGTTCACAATCGCGCGATTCGAAATCGGAATGGTCGGGGTAGAGGGATTCGAACTCTCGACATCCTGCTCCCAAAGCAGGCGCGCTACCAGGCTGCGCTATACCCCGCCGACTTCGATTCTTCGGTCACACCCGATTCGGCAATGTCTACCGGAAAGGCGCGGAATGGTAATGTCGCCGCCGGGTCACGTCAATGAGCGATGTGAAGTTTCTGTCTTGATTACTCTCTGTTTCGACAATTGAATGTTCAACTTGTGGCTCAGAAACCAAGCCTCAGTGCTGCGGCAGGCCTTTCAACTCGTCCTCTGCCAGCAATTTCAACCAGGCGGGATTATTTTCATCGCGCTGCTGCGATAGCAGGTAATCGCGGAACTGCGCAGGCGGCAATTTTGCCTTCATCACAGCGAATGCTGAATTCACACCGGATCGAGCTGCCGTATTGTGCGAATCAAGCTTGAGCGCATCAGCATAGGCGAAGACTGCATCTTCCGCGTATCCGCCGGCGAGATATTCCGAACCGTCCTTGAGATTGCTGTCCAACGCGGCAACTTGCGCCCCGTCAAGCCGTGACTGCGTCAACCAGCTCTGGATGGGATCTGCCGCGATCCACCCGACTAGCAGGACCACACTCAGCACTGCAGCCGCAAGACCGCTGATTTTTCGCCAGTCTGGTGCTTCAAAAGCGCGCTTGAATTCGGCCGCATCTGCGAATCGCTGTTCGCGCTTGAAAGCCAGCGCCTTGCGCAAGGCCTGCCATTCGACTCGAGTCAGCGATTTCGGCCGCGTCGGCCGCATCTTCTCTTGGCAGGCTAGATCGGCGCGAACGTGATTGAACGGGTGAGCACCCGTATGCATTGCGTAAATGATGCAGCCCAACGCATATACATCGTCGGACGGAATCGGGCGTTGTCGACCGAGCATCTCCAGGCTGGCATAGTCGATGGTCAATGCGAACAGATCGTCGGCATCGAATACGGTGTCGTATTCCCTGCGCCTGGCGATGCCGAAATCCAGGATCTTCAAGTTGCCATCGCTGTCGATCATCATGTTCGACGGTTTCAGGTCTGCGTGCGAAAGATCACGCGAGTGCGCGTAGCTCATGCCTGCGAGCATGCCGCTGGTCAAATGGGAACGCTCGGGCGCAGTCAATGGATTGCCAGTGGAAGCACGCATTCTCGAATGCAGGGCAATGCCTTCCACAACCTCCATTGTCAGATAAACCAGACCTTGGTCGCGATCGAAATCGAAGACCTTGACGATGTTCGGATGATTCAATGATTGTGCGTTTTTTGCTTCACGCTGGAGGGCAACGAAGGCCTTCTCGAAGCCGATCAAACTGCCCGAAATGAATTTGATGGCGACGAACGGATCGGGATCCAGCGCTTCCATCTTGCGCAAGTCACGGGCCCGGAATACGGCACCCATGCCGCCGCGGCCAAGCTCTTCGATCAGCTCGAAACGATCCTTGATGAAATCGCCCGTTTTCGGCAGTTCGTCACGATCAGCCGCACTCCCCGCCGTGCGTGCGGCAGAAGGCGAGGCGGACGCACCTGTCCTCGGCGCCGGGACCTGCATGACCTGCGGGGCCGGTGCCGAAAGCGAGGTTTCCAGAGGCGCGGCCGGCAACGATGCGTGCGGCACCGATACGCTGGTTTGCGGCAGCTCCGGAGTTGCCGGTTTGTTCGGGGGCTTCTGCCTGGCAGTCAGCAGGCGCGTGGCGCTTGCTGACTGCTCTTCATTCGCTGCATCGGCGCGGGAGACAACAACCGTGGCGCTCTCTTCGCGCTCGAGTATCCGGGTTGGCGCTTCGTTGTCTTCGCCCGTCGGTTTCCCTGGCTGGCTGCCGCGACCCGGCATCAACCGGGTAGGCTGATCCGACGAGGGCGTGCCCGGGGTCGACGAATCAGCAGGGGCTTCCGAGTCACCGGATTTCGGCGAACCAGACGTCGGTCGTTGGTCCTTCTTGTCGTTGCTCATCGGTCAGGGCTTGCCATCCTCGGAAATTCTAAAGTGGAAATCTGACGTCGAAGCGCAGAGCCCAGCGATCCAGGTCCTGGAAACTGAAGGTTTTCATGAAACCTGCGTTGAAGTCGACAGTCCGCGTACCAATGGGTCGGCTGAAACCCAATCCCAGCTCGGCCGTACCGTAACGTCGATCCGGCTCCTCCATCGTCAATGAAAGCGGCGTCTGGCCGCCGTCCACTCGATCGAGGACGAAGCTCGTCAACAAGTCCTTCGACGAGCCGCTATCGGCGAAGTAGTAGGCGCGAAGATAGGGTCGGAATGCACCCACTGATGTGGCGAAGGTCCGATCAAAATAGCTGCCAATCGAGAATGAAGTGCTGTTTCCCTTTCGGTCCGCATAGCTAAGATTGAAGTCCGAGGGACCTGTTTCACGGAATGCATCGTAGTCGGTGCGCAAGACAGAAAGCTGTGCTTGCGGGGCAATGGTCCAGGTTCCGCGCATGATCGTGTAGGTGACACCCAGATTTGCGCCAAGCTGGGTCACGCCCGGGTTGCCAACAGCCAGATCACGACCCAACGAGCTGAATCCATCTCCGGCGGCATTCAGCGCATACAGTTCGATTACACGTTTCTGGGTGAAATCGCTGCGCAGGTAGCTGACCGAGCCGTCAAAGCTAAATCCATTCGGAATCGAGTAGCCCGAGTAGACATGCAGCGACTTCGCATTGGCATCCAGCGAACCCTGATCCATTGAGTAATCGGCACTGAATCGTGAATACCCCAGGGCGGCACCGGCGAAAAAACGGTCGCTGAAGCGGTAGTCCAATCCGCTGGTCAGATCCCACGTGTCGGACTTGAAGCCCGAATTCGACTCGCGGCGATCAGAATCGCTTGCTCCGATCGTTCCGCTAAACCAGAGGCCCAGGCGGGTGCCACCAAGCAGGGTTCGCTTTTCTTCGTTGCGCGCAGATTCGTCATCGTCGATGTTCAACAATGACCCCACAGCGGCCAGCGAAAGCGGGATTCCATTGCTGATGAGGGCCAGCCCTCCGGTGCTTACCGTTCCGCCTTGGTCGCCACTCCTGAGTTCGGCCAGACGGCCGCCCAGATTATTGGACTGCCCGGTTGCGAGGATCGGAGCGACAAAGGCGATTGCCGTGGTTTCATCCGGCGCAATCGCGAGGAGATTGTTCTCGAGGACAGTGATCGCGGCCTGACGAACATTGGCAGGAGTATCCGGATTGGCAACGAAATTGGTCGCGATCTGTGTCGCCACGCACCCCGGGCTACCTGAGCCGCCACCTTGCGCGCTGCAAAATTCCGTTACCGCGATACTGACCTTGTTGGCGGCTGGATCAATACCGGGAATGACCACTGCACCGTCGCGAATAGTGACCTGACCGAGGACTGAAATCATCACCAACGGCGAGTTGCTGCCCGAAATCGTCCCAACGATGGGTGATCCATTGAGCTGGATGGCCTGGAATGAACCCTCGGTTCGGACAATATTCAGTGTTTGGTTCTGACTCGTATCGCCTCCATCGAGCAGTTCGACGTGCACGGTTGCAGGCACCGTCGTGGCCAAGCCGCCGGCCGTTCCATCGGTCAGGTTGAGCAGGGCCATACCCGGCGTTGAGAGATAGTCGGTACCCCGGACCGCGCTACCGCCTGCAGCATCGAAAGGCACCAGCGCGGTGCCCTGCTGGAGGGTCGAGCAGGTCAGGGTAACGTTGAGAGTGACATCGACCGATGTAGTGGAACCGCGTTGAAGCTCGACGTTGGTGACGCTATTTTGCGGCTCGACTGTGAAAGCGAAAGCAACATTCTGATCCGAGCATGCATTGGCACCCGAGCCGACACTTCCGGCTTTTGCGACGTGACTTGTCGTCTGCCCGTTCTTGCGCACTACCACCAATTGCTGGTTGGCCCATGAAAGGGTTGGCACAACTATCAAAGCTGATGCCAGAAGCGCCCTGATCGAGCATGGGCGCAACAGGCGCTTGCGTAAAATCATGGTGTTCCCCCAGCCGGCAATTCAATGGAGTTGTTGGAGTTGTTGCTGTCGCCCGGCGCGCTGATCTGCAACGTGGCCGTCGCAGCGGCGTTCAAGGCAACAAACACGGTCAATGCCCCTCCCTGGGAAAGCTGACCGACAGTACACGTCGCACCGGAACACTGGATTCCCTGCGTTTCAGGCGGGGTCGGGCAAGCGACGCTGACATTGCCCTGATCATCCGTCGCTGTCGTGCAGTTGGAGGCAAACGTCGACAACAGGCGCAATGACGAAACGGGCGTTACCGACAATTGCGACATCGACGATGACGTCGGTGAAAGGTTGACCAAGTCAACCAGGGTACCGGCGATTCCAGCTGCCGAAAATGGACGCGGATTCAGCAGTGCCACATCAATGGCCTGGCCAACGGGATTGCTGACGCTACAATTGTCGCAGACGATGTCATCGACACCGGTGGCACTGACCGAGTTGACCACCGCTCCGCTGGATTCCGCGGCGACGGTCGCCGAAATCAAGACGTTGGCTTCGCCTGAGAATCCGGCTCGGATAGTGCAAGTCAGAGTGGTACCCGGAGCGGGCGACAGATCATTGCAAGTGACACCTGGTCCAGGCGCAACACTGATGCCGGAAACCGAGCTAGGCAATACATCCCGCAACGTCAAAGCCGCGGTTGTTTGGCCACCTGAATTCAGTACGGAAAGCGTCCAGGTGATCGGCTCTCCGGGACTGACTGTCGATCCAGCCGCCGGCGTTGCTGATTTAGTCACCAAGATTTCCGGGGCCGCCGCAAGCGGAAGACTGGAGACTGCCTGACAACTAGACGGATTGCACTGGATGTCGTCGCCGACCAGTTGGGCACGATTGTAGACGGTGCCGGTCGCCGTCGTCGAAACGGTTGCGTTGATCGTGTAGATCAGCGATGCGCCTCGCGGCAAGTTCTGGATATCGATACCCAGGGAACCTGTGCCTGAAGTTTGCTCGCAGACAGTATTGCTGCTCGAAGCGCAGGTCCAGTTGAACGAGGTCAATCCCTCCGGAATCTCGTCGATAAACTGGAATGAAGTCGCGTCGACATTGCCGACGTTGGCGATCCTCACCGTGTACTCAACGCTGCCGCCCGGCGTCAGCGTTGCGACATCCGCTTGCTTGCTGATGCTGAGCATTGCCGGAGCGATCGCGCCGGTCGGCAGGGTGAGCGAAACGCCGCAGGAAGCCGGAACACAATTCAATCCGCCGAGAGGTGAGTCAGTGCCACCTTGACTGGTGGAAAGCTGGACTTGATAGTCGATCGAGGCCGGCAGCGTTGCACCGACCGTCGCTGCTATGGAGTAGGTCGCTGTTTCGTCTGCTCCGAGGTAAGAAATGAAACTGTTCAGTTGTCCCGTTCCTGAAGGCGGACATCCGGCTTTTCCGTTCGATATGCAGGTCCAGGAACTCGAAGTGAAACTCGGAGAATCCAGACCGGCGACAGAAAAACCGAATGAATCTGCTGGCCCGGAGTTGGATACAACGAAGGTATAGTTGATTGAACTGAAAGGCTCAATGGAAGCGACATCGGCAACCAGTGACAAATCCAGTTGCTCCAGGCCGTTCGGCAGGTAGAGAGAGGTCATGCAGGATGAAGGATTGCAAAGGACGCCTGAATCGGGATTGGCGCCGACGAAGAATTCCAGCGCATCAGGAATTGTCGTGTCGGTAGTAGCGACCACCGTGAACACTACGGACGAGCCGATGGGCAGGAGCGGGACGACTTCGTTGACAGGCCCTGAGCCGGACCCTATGGTCGGACAGGTCGCGCCTGCATTGCTTGCGCATGTCCATGACGATGACACGATTCCGGCCGGATCCATCGTGTAAACCGGAGTTCCGAAAACGTCTGCCCCGCCGTTGTTCGATATAGTGTAATTGTAGGTTATGCTGCTATTGGGATACGCCTCGAAATCGTTGCTCGACACATCGAGGGTAATTAGCGCCTGCCCCCGGAGCACGCTTGGCAGAAGCGAACTGGAGACACAGGAAACCGGGGCACAGGTATCACCAGCAGTCGGCACAACGCGGATGGCCAATTCGGCACCGGAATCAGGATGCTGGTCGATGGTGCCGCTCACGACGAAATGCAGGCGTCCCGCTGAAACGGCTTCATTGCTGTTCGACGGGTGATAAACCTGCAGCGATTCGACGATCAGGTCCATCGGGCCATTGCCCTCGGCTGCCGGACACTCGGCACCGGCGCAAGTCCAGCCATTGATTGTCACGCCTGAGCTGGCAACGGCATCCGACAACGAGAAGCGACCTGCCCTTTCGCTGCCGAGGTTGCGCACATCGACGCTCCAGTCGACTGACGCCCCCGGGTGGGCATTTCTGGCGGAAGCCGCGACATCCAATTGCAGATGTGCCGAAGGCACATCGGTCACCGGCAACGAGAGCGTATTCGAACAACCCAGATTGGCACACAGCGTTTTGGCGCCTGGGGTGGTCGTGGCGACCGACGTGATCAAAGACGATGCATCGATAGCGAGATTCGAGCGAATCGAATAGCGCAGGTAGGCGTCGAATGGCAGGATCGCAATCGACGCGTCGATTGCGCCGGATCCGGAAGTCTGTGGACAGACGGCGCCACCAAATCCGGCGCAATTCCAGCTCGATCGCTCGATCCCTGCTGCCAGTGGAAGTGCGAGGCGGGCATCCAGAGCGGGGCCACCGAGATTTTTCACAATCAGGGTGAGATTGGCGACACCGCCCCGCAGAAGTTGCGGCTCGTCAGCGGTTTGGGTCAATTGAAGTTTCGGCGCATAGCTGCTGGAAACACGATCAACACACGGAGCACTGCCGAGCGGGTCACGCGCGCCATTGGCGCAACGTCCACCTGTCTCCGGAATAGCGGTCAACACACTGTTTGCGCTCTCTGGCTGACTGTTGTCCACCCGCCCTGAGAGATGAAAACGGACACCCGAACCGCTGGGCATTTGAGCCAGCCTGGCCTTGACCTCGCCATTGCCATTGGCAACCGGGCAACCCATGCCAAGTCCGCTGCAGTCCCACGACACATCCGAAATGCCCAGGGGCAACAGGGTGCGCACCTGCACGAGATCAGCCTTGGCGCCGAGATTCAAGATTTCAAGGAAATAATCAACCATGCTCCCCGGCGCAAGCGTGCTGGCCAGTATCGATTGGTCAAGAGCGAGCACAGGGACAGTCGAGAATTGGCTGCGGGCAACGCAGGCATGGCTGTCCGTATCGGTCGCACCGCAACCGAGTCCCGCAGATGCCGGCGCGGTGAGGGTCGCCCGACTGGTGACCGTTGCCGGGGGATGGCCAGCGACTCGCGCCTGGATCGCGTAGTTCAAATCTGATGACGGCGCGAGCTGTGCGAACACTTCCCGTATCGCGCCTGAGCCTGAGGCTGCCGGGCACGAGGTCGCTGCAGCATTGACGACTTCGCATGTCCAGGATTCGAAGGCACTGATGCCTTTCGGCAATGGCACATGCAAGACGACGTCGTGGGCGGGCGCGGCGGATGCTGAATTACCGACATTGATTCGATAGATGACGACTTCGCCGCCGCGAGAACCAAGTTCATCGACACGTTGGCTTAATTTCAGGCCCGCGTGAAGGGTCGGGATCGAGTACACCGCCGCGCACGATCCACTTCGTCCGCTTGCAGCGCAAACACCTCGGAACGAAGGCGTTACCACCAGCGAGTTTTTCGCCTCACTGGTTGCAGACGAGGCAACCTGTGACACAAGATCGTAAATCAGTCGACCGGAAGTGGGCCAGGAAGCGATGATCTGATGGATCGCGCCGGTACCGCTGGATTGCGGGCAGGTCGCCCCTTGTCCGACGCAGGTCCAGTCCAGCCGCGATACATCGACACCTGGCTTTGCATCGACCACGCTGCCGTCTGCGGCATTTCCGTTGTTGTCGAGCACGAAACGGGTCGCAATCGACGATGCATCGGCCAGATAGTCTTCGCTACTACTGACGACAATGCTGGCCGACGTCGCAAGGACGTTTCGCGCCGTACACGGCGACGAGTGGAAGCGCATGGAACCATTGTCGGCAACGGCGCAACTGCCCCCGTAGGGAGGAACAACAACGGCCGTCTGGACAATTTCAGCAGGCGCATCGATGGCCACGGTCGCGGTCACGTCAAAACTGATGCTGCCTTCGGAGAAATTGCCGAGCACCTGATGGATAGCGCCCTGTCCGCTCGCTTGCAGGCACGCACCTACGTTTGAGCGGCAACTCCAACTGCTGTTGTTGAGTCCCTTCGGAAGTGGACTGCGCAGGACGGATCCCTCAGCATTCGAGCGCGTGCTGACCGTACTTGCCACGATCGTGTAACGGAACTGCTGCCCAGGAACCGCCGATGAGCGCTGCGAACGAACGTCCAGCATCACACCGGGACCGGTCGCAAGACTCAGGCGTGACTGGCACGGCGCTGTTTCCGCGCTGGCACAACGCGCCGAAGCGGCCAACGTAGCTCGAGCAACAATATCGACGATGGCAGGTGCAGAGGCGCTGACCTCGGCCCGGAATACATAGTCCAGGCTCGAATTCGGCGCGAGACCTTGCAGGGATTCATCCAATGCACCACTGCCCGAGGCGTTGGCGCATTGGCTGCCGGAGCTCGCCGAACATGACCAGGTGAGGGTCTGCAAACCCTGTGGCGGAGCAACGAGCACACGATTGTCGCCGCCGCTAGCTACGCCATGGTTGCCTACGCGAACTACAAACTGGGTTGCCGATCCGGCGACCAGTGCCGCACCTGGCGCATCCACCTTGACCGAAATGCTTGCCGCCGGCTGGGCTGATGACGCTGCCCACGCTGGCACAGACAAACTCAGGATTACACCGGTGAGCAAAGCCTTCGAACAGGCGGGTATGCGCGATTTCAATCCGATATATTCGGTTCTAGTACTCATGGCTTTATCCCATTCTAGATACGTTTTTATTCTGGACGGCTGTCGAGGACCATGGTCTACCCGATTCAGCTCAATCTCTCCGAGAATCGCTTTTCGCAAGACCGCACCAATGTCGATTTCCGCTCCCGGGAATTCATTGCTTTGAGAAACCTCTCCACCGAGCCAGCCCCCTGGCAGATCACGCCCTGAACACCTTGGCCAGGTAAACAGCATGGCGATTCGCATGGTTGCGAAACCGCCCGATCATCCCTGGTCAGGCGCCGCCCGCGGCACGAGAAAGAACGCCCCGCCGGCATCGCCGGCTTCGCGGACCTTTTTCAAATCAGGTGACTGCACCAGACCGATTCGCTCCGCCCTTGCTCGCACCGGACCGGACAAAGCCTTTTCAAGGCCGGTCTGAGTCAGGATTCGATCGTTCTCGCGCAACACCTTGAGCAGTGCGGACGCAAACACCGAATGACCGTCACCAGCCTGGTCGAGGACCGGACTCAAGCCTCCGGAAGAAAGCACATACCTCGCCTTGCGGCTCATGTAACCACTGGGAATTCCGTCCTGGTATTCGGCAGGACCACCGTTGTAGCTGCTGACCGAACCCGAAAGTGCGCTGCCGAAGCACGAGTCGGCAATGACAAGAACGCTGCGAGCCTTGAACATGGCGAGGAACTCGGCCAGCGTTTCGGTCGGCAAAGCTGGACTGCGCTCTTTCTGCCGGGCGTCCAGCGGCAGCCAGAAGCCGCGCTGCGCGTCGTTCAAGACGCCATGACCTGCAAAATAGATAAGCACATTGTCGTCCGGACCAATCCGGGTTGACAACTGGACAATGCCGCCAACTATCGAACTGAAATCAGCATCAAGGAGGGTCGTGGTCTGGAATCCATAACGCTGCTTGAGCACATCGGCGATCGCCCGCGCGTCACTGATCGGCGTCTTCAAAGGGTCGTAGCTGGTGTAGTTCTGCACGCCGATGATGAGCGCATGGTATTTGCCGAAATTGATACCGTCCGCCGCGACGGAAGCTGCTGTCGGCGCCGATGTTTCGGGGACGGTCACGCTGCGCGTCGCCAATCCTCCCGTTGCTTCGTTCGCTGGGGCTGCCGTCATGGCGCTCAATTGACGATCGGCATCGGCACGTTGGTCCATCGCCTGCCTGAGCTTTTTCTCAAGCGCTAGCATCTTGCTGGAATCGCGTTTTCGACTCGCGTTTTCCGACTTCAGAGACGCCACTTCGCCCTGCAAACGGGTCACGTCGGATTCTGCCGCGGCGCGTTGCGCTGCGAGCTCCTTACTCAAGGCTGTGTTCTTCTTTTCGACTTCTGCAACGCGGGAATCGGCCTCCTTGCTGCTGATCAGATCGTTCCCGGTAATGCCCATCGCCTCACGATACAAATTGACCGCACCGGCCTCATCCACGGGCATGCCATGGCCATTTTCCATCATCGAGGCAAGTGACAGCTTGGCTTCGTTCGACCCGGAATCTGCAGCCCTGCGGTACCACTTCGCAGCCTCCGCGTAGTCAGGCGCAGTATCCATGCCCTTCTCATAGATCTGACCGACATAGAATTGCGCTTTCTCGTCGCCGCCCTTGGCCTTGTCCATCCACACTGCAAGGCTGGATTTCATGTTGGCGCGATCGTAGGCGGTGTACTCGCCACCGCGCATGGCACATAGCTGGGCCGTGGTCTTCACTGGCAGGCGCGGCCCCATGTAGGACATCGCGCCGGATCGACGCATTTGGCCCGGAAGCAAACAATCGACCACCATCATCGAGTCAATCGGCTGGACGCCGGCGATTGCGCCTTCGTTGCTGACATAAGGTTGCCAGGTCTCCGCAAGCGCCGGAGATCCAGCGAGAACCAGTGCCATCGCCGCACAGCTGGACAAGAACTTCATGAGCGCATCCTCCGGAGGGATGGACAGATAAGAGGTCTATCCTGGAATTCAGGAGCCCATTAAAACGCAAACCGCGTCGAAGTGCTCGTATTCGGAATACTCGGCGGAATCCGTGAGCCAGTCGATATTCTCGCAATGCGTCAATCATCATCCCAAAGTCGAGATTTTCCAAGGACTTGCGATCGAGCCTCGGGAACTGCCGCCGCGTCGACAGCGGACCACACCCTGAGCGCGTCGATCGTGGCCGCGACGTCATGCACGCGCACAATTGAGGCTCCACGCTGAATCGCGATCAACGCAGCGGCCACCGAACCGAAAATTCGCTCGTGCGGATCTTGTCGTCCGGTCAGTTCGCCAATCATTGATTTCCGAGAACATCCCGCGAGGACCGGAGCAATTTCCGCAAATCGGCCGAGGTTTCCGAGCAGAGACAAATTGTGATTCAGGGCTTTGCCAAATCCGAATCCCGGATCGACGACGATACGCTTCTTGTCGATGCCTGCCAGTTGGCAGGCGAATACACGGTCGGAAAGAAATCGATGCACTTCCCCGACGACATCGTCGTAATGGGGTGCATCCTGCATACTGCGCGGCTCGCCCTGCATGTGCATCAGGCAGACGACGGCCATTGATTCGGCCGCGACATCTAGCGCTCCCTCGCCGCGCAGAGCGCGAACGTCATTGATCATGCCGGCACCCGCTGCGATCGCGGCACGCATGACTTCCGCATTCGAGGTGTCGATCGATATCGGCACCTTCATCCTCGCCGCCAGTGCTTCTATCAGCGGCACGACGCGCGAAATCTGCATTTCAGCGGAAACAGGTGCGGCACCAGGACGCGTCGACTCCGCGCCAACGTCGATCAGATCCGCGCCTTCCTCGACCAGGCGCAATGCATGCTCAATGGCCCGTTCGGGATCAACGTATTTCCCGCCGTCGGAAAATGAATCGTGCGTGATGTTGACGATGCCGCAGACGCGAGGGCGATCAAGAATCAGTTCCCTGCCCGCACAATCGAGAATTGTCGAGAACATGCTCGGTTCCACCATGAAAAAGGCCGCCAGATGGCGGCCTTTCTATCAGAACCGAGAACCCCTGATCAGTGCAAGCTGCTGCTGCGCGATTGCGTGGCCGGCTCGCCGATCTTGCTTTCGCCGCCACCACCCTTGCTGGACCCACCGCCGCCACCTCGACTGCCGGAGTCGTTCTGCCAATCTTTCGGTGGATCCGGCTCGCGTCCTTCCATGATCGCGGCAATCATCTCGCGATCAATGGTCTCGTACTGTAGCAATGCCTGCGCCATCGCTTCGAGCTTGCTGCTCTCACGCGTGAGAATCTCGCGCGCACGTTCGTAGGCGCGATCAATCACGCTGCGCACAACTTCGTCGATGCGTCTCGCGGTCGCCTCGGAGACGTGCTTGTGTTGCGTCACCGAGCGACCGAGGAACACCTCGTCTTCCTCGTCGGCATAGGTCATCGGACCGAGCTCTTCGGACAGACCGTACTTGGTCACCATGTCGCGCGCCAGTTGGGTGGCGCGCTGGATATCATTGGAGGCGCCCGTGGTCACCTTGTCCTCACCGAAAATCAGTTCTTCGGCAACGCGCCCGCCGTAGAGGCTGGCCAGGCGGCTATCCAGTGAACTCTTCGAGTAACTGTAGCGATCCTGCTCGGGCAGGAACATGGTCACGCCGAGCGCTCGTCCCCGCGGAATGATCGTGACCTTGTGCACCGGATCGTGCTCGGGAACCGACAAGCCAACAATGGCATGCCCGGCTTCGTGGTATGCAGTCAGCTTCTTCTCGTCGTCGCTCATGATCATTGAGCGGCGCTCGGCGCCCATCATGATCTTGTCCTTGGCGCGCTCGAAATCTCCCATGCCGACGTCGCGTGAATTACCGCGCGCGGCAAACAGCGCCGCCTCGTTGACCAGATTGGCCAGATCGGCACCCGAGAACCCGGGCGTACCACGCGCAATCACCAGGGGCTCGACGTCGTTCGACAACGGAACCTTGCGCATGTGGACTTTGAGGATCTGCTCGCGACCCTTGAGATCGGGCAACGGCACGACGACCTGACGATCGAAGCGACCCGGACGCAACAAGGCCGGATCGAGAACGTCGGGACGGTTGGTTGCGGCAATCACGATGACGCCTTCACTACCCTCGAAACCGTCCATTTCAACCAGCAACTGGTTCAGGGTCTGCTCGCGTTCGTCATGTCCGCCACCGAGCCCCGCACCGCGATGACGACCGACTGCGTCGATTTCGTCAATGAAGATGATGCATGGCGCCTGTTTCTTGGCCTGTTCGAACATGTCGCGCACCCGCGCTGCACCTACGCCGACGAACATCTCGACGAAATCGGAACCCGAGATCGAAAAGAACGGAACTTTGGCCTCGCCGGCGATCGCCCTGGCCAGCAGGGTCTTGCCGGTGCCGGGCGAGCCGACCATGAGCACGCCGCGCGGAATTTTTCCGCCGAGCTTGGTGAACTTGGACGGATCACGCAGGAATTCGACGAGTTCGGAAACCTCGTCCTTGGCTTCATCGCAGCCAGCCACGTCGGCAAAGGTGACCTTGATCTGATCCTCACCCTGCAGCTTGGCCCGCGAACGTCCGAACGACATTGCTCCGCCGCGGCCGCCACCGGACTGCATCTGGCGCATGAAATAGAAAAGGATGCCAATGAAGATGATGATCGGCAGCCAATCGAACAGAAGACGCAACACCAGCGGCATCGGCGGCTCGGTCGCTTCGACCTTGACCTTGGCCACGTCCTTTTCAATATCTCCGATCGACTGCTCGGTCAGCAGCGCGGTCGTGCGCACGCTCGATCCATCCTGCAGCTTGGCCTCGATTGTGCGGCTGTCGTTGTGCACAAGCACTTCGTCGACGCGCTTGTCGCGCACCGCCGCCATGAACTCGGAGTACGGAATATCCTTGGTCGTCGCCGACTGCGGGTTGAAACTCTGGAATACCGTCAACAGGACGACAGCAATCACCACCCAGAGCAGCACCGTCTTTGCCATATCGTTCATTCTTTTCCGTTTCCTCTCGCATGGCGCCGTCAGATCTTTCTGCCGGTCGCCAATACATAAACTTCGTTGCTGCGCGCCCGTGACGCCTTGGGCTTGCGGATGCTGACGCTCGCGTATTGGTTGCGCAAACGTCGAATGTATTCATCAGAACCCTGCCCCTGGAACAGCTTGGTCAGGAACGACCCATCCTTCTTCAGATGAGTCTCGGCGAATTCGGCGGCCAGTTCAGCCAGGGCCATCGAACGATCCTGATCGACAACACCTACTCCGCTCATGTTGGGGGCCATGTCGGAAAGCACAAGATCCACACGGGATCCGTCGAGCAAGACTTCCAACTGGGCCAGCACTTCCTTCTCACGGAAATCGCCGAGAATTACGTCAACTCCACCGATTCCCTGCATGGGCAGGATATCAAGTGCAATGATGCGCCCGGCATCGCCAAGCCGCTCTCGCACCATTTGCGACCAACCACCCGGTGCGGCACCAAGGTCAACGACGAACATGCCCGGCTTCAACAACCTGTCACGATCAATCAGCTCATCCAGCTTGAATACCGCCCGCGAGCGCCAGCCTTCGGCTTGGGCGCGCTTCACGTAGGGGTCGCTGAAATGCTCCTGGAGCCAGCGAGAACTGGTTTTGCTTCGCGCCACGTCGTTTCACTGCGCGCCGAGCGCGTTTGTCAGACAAGGGATTGGCCTCATAATACCCTGAAAGCCGCACCTACCCGTCGGCCTCCCATCTGCATTCGGACTCCATTCATGCCCCTTACCTCGTTTCAAAAGCGCTATTTGCGTGGTCTCGCCCACTCCTTGAGCCCCATTGTCATGCTTGGACAGAAGGGCGTGACTCCAAACCTGATCACCGAATTGAACGTGGCCATTGATCGCCATGAACTGATCAAGGTACGTCTTTCCGGCGGCGACAAGGAAGAGCGTGCAGCCCAGGTAGATGCCCTCACCACAGGCTCCGGCTCCGAACTCGTGCAAACGATCGGTCATACCGCCACGTTGTGGAAGCGCAACGAGAAGGAGCCCAAGCTCCCTTTGCCGAAGTAGCCTCATAACGATGGAATTGATCCAAGATCGAGCCGAAGGCTATTTCTTCATCCGCGCCGTTCGCGACGCTTCGGTCGTCGTCATCGATCGCGAACTGACTTCGAGCTTCCTGATTGCACCCGACCGGGTCATCGAGGGATGGGCGCCCCGAGCGATCGAGGAGTTGGATGCGGCGGCGATCCAGGTCATTGTCGAGCTCCAACCGGAACTTGTCATTCTCGGCAGCGGCCGCGCACAGCAGTTTCCGGGACAAACCATGTTGTTGCCGTTGCTGCGCCGGGGGATCGGCGCTGAAGTAATGCACAACGCGGCCGCCGGACGAACATACAATCTGCTGGCTGGAGAAGGCCGCAAGGTGGTCGCGGCATTCATCCTGCCAGGTTGATCAGCTCGCCGTATCCTGCGAAGAAACCTGGCGCAGGCGCTTGAGCGCCTCTTCCTGGATCTGACGCACTCGCTCACGCGAAATACCGAGATCCAGAGCAATTTCAGCCAGTGAATGCACGGCTTCGCCGTTCAATCCGTAGCGTCGTTCGACGATCAGTTGCTGGCGCGGTTTCAGCGCGGCCAGCCAGCCCTGCACTTTGCCGCTGCCAGGCTCCTCGGATGCATTCGTTGGTCCGGACTCGTCCTCATCGACGATGTGTTCGATCAATGCGCGATCATCGCTGTCGGACATCGGCGCATCAAGCGAACTGATGTGCTCGCTGACACGGAACAACTCGGCTACCTCGCGAGCCTCCTTGCCTACTCCGCGCGCCAGCTCTTCGAGGGTCGGAGGACGCGTGAGTTGGGCGGTCATCTCGCGCTTTACACGCAGCACCTGAGCCAGCTCGCGCAAAACATGAACAGGGATACGCACAGTGCGTCCCTGATGGGAAAGCGCATGCTGGACTCCGTGACGTATCCACCACATGGAATAGGTCGAAAAGCGCAGCCGTCGTTCGGGTTCAAATTTCTCGACCGCTCGAATCAGGCCGATATTGCCTTCCTCGATCAGATCCATCAGCGGGACGCCGCGCCCCACATAGCCGCGCGCGACGGTCACAACGAGCCGAAGATTGGCCTCGATCAAAGCACGACGAGCATCGCCGTCACCGGCTTGCACGCGTTCGGCCAGCGCCCATTCCTGTTCGGCGCAGAGCAAGGGAATCAGACCGATTTCGTTCAGGTACGCGCCAGTCGACGTGCGCACTTCCTCGTCTACCGGATCGATCGCGTCGAGCAGCTCGAGCACTTCCTCGACGGCAGGCTCTTCGGCAGGTTCCGATTTCGAATCAGTTCCCATGCAACCGGACCTCGTCAGTTTGGCTATGCGCAGGCCGGGTTCGCGTGTCTGGCTGATCCTCCGCTGCAATCATGATCAACGTTTCGGCAGAAAACCCAATGGGTCGACCGGCTTGCCATTTCGGCGGATCTCGAAATGAAGCATATCGCGCGTGGCGCTCGATGAACCCATTTCCGCGATTTGCTGGCCGGCCTTGACGCGATCGCCCTCCTGCACGAGTCGTCGACGGTTGTGACCATACGCGGAAAGCATCGTTGAATCGTGCTTGACGATGATCAGCTCGCCGTAGCCGATCAAACCGTTGCCGCTGTAGACGACTTCGCCATCAGCGGTGGCGCGCACGGGATCACCGGACTTGCCTGCAATATTGACGCCCTGGCGGGTCTGGTCTCCACTCACGAAGCGGGCGACAAGTTGCCCTTCGGCGGGCCAGCCCCAGTTGATACCGGTTCGTGCCACGGCGTCGGTCGAGGCAGCCTCGGCAGTTCGCGATACAGGTGGCGACGTCGACGGCTTCGCACTACCCGCGATTGGCGGAGGATTGCCCGGCGCAGGACGGGTTTGCAATGGCTCGGAGCGAGGTGGCGTTCGCGATGGCGCTCGCGAAGCAATCGCTGAAGTCGCCGCACTCCCGCGTTGGTTGGCTGCTTGACTGGAAAGCTCGATGATTTGGCCGACGTAAATGGTATAGGGCGGACCGATCCGATTCGCCCGTGCTACGTCACGGAAATCCAGTCCGTTGCGAAAGGCGATGCTGTACAACGTATCGCCTTTGCGAACACGGTAGCTTCCGGCCTCGACGCGTCCGTCCTGCGCGGATTGCTGGCGCTGCGAATGACCACCGCGACCGAGGCTGCGATCCTCCACCGGCGCTGGTGGCGTCGAAGCGCAGCCGGCCAGAAAAAGGATGCCGGATGCAACCAGCGCACGAAGATAGATACGATTATATTTTTTACCGATCACTTATCGAATGAACTTGAGATAGACAATGACGATCGCCAACACACCAAGCATGACCCAACCGATCCATTCAATCCATCGATGCAGGGCGGCCTCGGCTTTTGGTCCCGCAATTCGGATGACCCCGGCAAGCAGATAGACGCGCTTGCCACGGCCGACGATCATGCTGGCAACGAAGGGTAACAGCGGCACGCCAACGATGCCTGACGCCCAGGTAAAGATCTTCAACGGGATCGGCAGAAAACCGGCAAGGACAAGCAACCAGAACGCGGACCACGGACTTTGAGCGGCGATTTCGCGTAGCTCGGCGACTTGGAGGTCTATGCGCTCCAGCCAGCCCAGCGATTCCAGCAACGGTCGCATCAACTCGAACGCAAAGTGCCCCAGTGCGTAACCGACCAAGGCACCGAGCACCGAGAACACCAGACTGGTAGTTGCGAAGCGCGCCCAGCGTTTTGGCCGCGCAAGCACCATCGGTCCTAGCATGACTTCGGGCATGACCGGAAAGATGATCGCTTCAAAAAAACTGAGTGCGGCCAGCAGCGGTTCGGCTTTCGGATGCTGCGACCATTTCAGGGCGCGCTCGTAAATCGGCTTGAACAGCTTCAAGAGCGGACTCCGCACGCCATACACCGCGCGTTCAAACGACACCACCAAGCAGGGGCACAAAGCTAACGGCAGCGAGGATCTCACGTTGCCAACCATCTTCGGTCGAACGCACGCGCAGAAGCTCCTGGCGCCCTGGTGGTCCAATCGGCGCGACCAATACTCCTCCTGGCGCCAATTGATCGAGCAACGCGTTTTCTAGATCTGTACCGGCGGCCGTGACCATGATTGCTTCGAACGGAGCCTCGTCCGGCCAGCCGAGCCGCCCATCATCGTGGCGCGAACGAATATTGCCGAGTCCGAGCTTGCGGAACCGGCGTCGCGCATTGCGCAGAAGTTCGTCGATGCGTTCGATCGTATAGACCTTCTCGACAAGGGTTGCCAGCACTGCGCATTGGTAACCAGAACCGGTGCCTATCTCGAGCACGCGTGTGGGCAAGGCATGCTCGATCAGGACTTCGGTCATGCGCGCGACCACATACGGCTGCGAGATCGTCTGGCCCTGACCGATTGGCAACGCCGTGTCCTCATAGGCCCGCGATGCCAGTGCCTCGTCAATGAACAGATGCCTCGGCAACTGACGCAAGGTGTCGAGTACGCGGCGATCCCTGATCCCCTCGCCCTGCAAGCGCTCGACAAGCCGATCGCGAGCGCGCTGCGAAGTCATGCCGAGACCGCGCATCTCCGGTCGTCGGGCGAAGTGGCTCATCGGCATGACCGCGAACTGCACTGCATCGAAAACAGCATCGTCATGCCGCACCGCTTTCCTTGCCGAGCGATTCGACCCAGCCACCGACTTTTTCCAGCGCTTCGTAACGGGTCAAGTCGACATGAATCGGAGTGATCGACACGTAGCCCTCTCGAATCGCATGGAAATCGGTGCCGGGACCATCATCCTCCGCCTCGCCGGGTGGGCCGATCCAGTACATCGGTCGACCGCGAGGGTCGGCTTGTTCAATGCATGACGGTGCGCGATGGCGACGTCCGAGCCGAGCCACCGAGAAGCCGCGGATTTCCGACCACGGCTTGTCCGGCACATTGACGTTGAGAATCGTATCGGCCGGCAACGGATCGATCAGCAACTTGCGCATCAACTGCATCACGGCGAGCGCCGCCGAATCGTAGTGCTGGCCTTTGTGGTCGCGAGTGACCAGGGAAACCGCAATTGCCGGAAGGCCGAGAAACCTGCCTTCCATTGCCGCCGACACGGTGCCGGAATAGATCACGTCATCGCCAAGGTTGGCCGCGCTGTTGATGCCCGAGACGACAATATCAGGAGCCTGATCGAGCAATCCGGTCAAACCTAGATAGACGCAATCGGTCGGTGTGCCGGCCACGCAATAGCGACCGTCTTCAAACCGTTTGACGCGGATGGGTTGATCCAGGGTCAACGAATTGCTCGCGCCTGAGCGATCACGATCCGGGGCAACCACGATCACCTCGCCGATAGCGGCCAGATGCCGAGCGAGCACGAGGATGCCGGGTGCATCGACGCCATCGTCGTTGCTCACAAGTACGCGCATGAACGGTTTCCTGATTGGTGATTGCAGCTCGTCTGTTCATGCAAGAAATGAACAGAAAGCCTGTTGAACCCAGCACCCAAGCATACCGGATTCACCTGCCCGGCTGAACGCGCCGCGACCAAACAAGGAACTACCAGGAGCGCACGAGACGCCACACTGGCGCATGGCGCAGATGCAAACGGTTGTCCGATGTGTCGAGTCGTGCAATGGTTTCGCCACTGTTGCGTCCAGCTCGACCTTCCCTCCATGAAACAACGCCGCCGCCCACAATCCGAGCGAACCCGGTCGACTACCGACGATGGCAGCGACAGCGATCTGTTTCGTGATGCGATAGGCAAGGTCCGCCCGTTGTCCGGGGGCGCTGACCAGCCACCCGAGATTACCCGCCCTGCGCCGTTGCCGAAGCAATTCGAATCCGATGAGGCCGCTGTCCGCGGCGAATTGATGAGCCATGCGTTCGACCCGGCATCGATCGAACTCGGTGACGAGATCCTGTATTTGAAGCCGGGTCAGCCCGATCGGCTGATCAAGCAGTTGCGCCGCGGGCAATTCAGCATCCGCGCCGAAATCGA
This sequence comes from Lysobacterales bacterium, assembly GCA_038205505.1. Taxonomy (GTDB): domain Bacteria; phylum Pseudomonadota; class Gammaproteobacteria; order Xanthomonadales; family Rhodanobacteraceae; genus Dokdonella. The sequence continues at coordinate 20,492 of JBBRBU010000046.1, forward strand.
CCTGCACCAGATGACCGTTGCGGTCGCGCGCGAGGCGATCAAGTTGTTTCTTGCCGATGCTATCGCTCACAACGAGTTGTGCGTGCGCATCGTGCATGGCAAAGGCTTGAGATCCGCAGCGCGCGGTCCGGTCGTCAAACGCATGACCGAACAACTCCTGCGCCGACGGGATGATGTCCTCGCCTTCGCTTCAGCCTTGCCTGCGCAGGGGGGAACCGGTGCGGTGCTGGTCCTCCTGCGCGGCCACTGACCGATCAGTCAGTTGCTGGTATCGCCGTCGACCGGAACACGTTTGGTCGGCGGATTCACCCAGGTGACGCGGACGCCGGCTTGTCTACTGGCGTGGTCAACCGCATTGACGTATTCCTGATCGACGACGAATTTGTGCTCCTTTACATAGCGACTGCTGCCGCTATTGGCGCATCCCGAAAGCAACAACAACGCAGCCGAAACCGCGCCCAACACGAAAGACTGTTTCATCTCGCCCTCCAGTGGTTGCCTGCAGCCGTCCATACGGCTGCCAGGTGGAACCTCGGGCAAGTTTCCGGAATTCAACTCAAGCGACCTGCCCGACCAACTGGACGGGCCGCACCGGCGAATCGTCGCATCGGTTCAAGCCGTGCCAGCGTCCCGTACAGTACTGCTATTGCAGATCTCGCGCACGACTGACGTGGCAAAACAGCCGGATGGAAGCGAGAACGCGAGAATAAGCGAATCATCCGACCATTCTGCAATGAACCCCCCCGGCCGAAGGCGCAATGCACGGCGCTCCTGACGCAAATCCGCTCCCTCCAGGCCTTCCACGAACCCTGTCTCCAACGCAGCCTGGCGCTCGATTTCAGCGACTTCGGACTCGCTACGCAGTTCCCCGCTTCCCCACAGTGGACCGGTCGGATCGATATCGCCACTTGCCAGACGTTCAAGCAAGTCATCATTGAGAGCCTGCGGGCCAAAAATTGAATGCGTCCCAGCCAGCATCCAGACTTCACCTGGAAGCGCCTGACTCCAGTTTCCCTCGGCTACGCGCCGCGCCAGCACCCGGTTGAACAAGTAGGAACGAGCCGCGGACAAGGCGAAACCGCGCTGGCTGCGGCCCATGCGCGCACCGGCAAACAGGGCACGCGCACTGTTCAGATTGTCGCCGTTGCGACCGAATCGTTGCTCGCCGAAATAGTTCGGTACGCCATCGCGGGCGATGCCCTCCATGCAAACGTCCGCAACGGTGCGATCTCCTTGAATCCCTGTCAGGCGAATACGAAAACGGTTGGAGCGATGGACGCCGCGCTTGATTTTTTTCGAATGCCTGCTGATATCCAGGATACGAACGCCTTCGATATCGAGTGCCTGCCAATCCGGATCTGGACGCCCCGGCAAATGCACCGAGTATGTCTGTCGGGTCACTGCGTGACGATCCTTGAGACCGGAATAACCAACCGACATCGGCGCCACCCCGGCGGCCCTGGCCAATTGCTGCGCCACCCATTCGGTATTGGCACCTCGCTTCTCGATACGCAGCAGCGCATGTTCGCCTTTGCCATCGGCATCGAAACCAAGCAATTCGTCAACCTCGAAGTCCTCGACCGCCGCGCGGATGCGTCCGTGCAAGGGCGGTCCGCCGTGCGCAAACGCCATGGCGATCATGCGTTTTCGTCCAGGTCGAGTCGCGCAACCAGCGCTTCAAGCTCGGGATTTTCGGGGATCTCGGCCAACGGCTTGCTGCGCCGCTGGAGCAGGACTACAGCCATCGCCGCAATACCTTCCTCGCGCCCGCAGAAGCCGAGCTTCTCGGTCGTGGTCGCCTTGATGTTGACATCAGCTTTCGCACAACCGAGGTCAGCCGTCAGGTTGGCTCGCATTGCTTCAGCGTGTGGCCCGACCTTGGGCTGCTCACAAATCACGGTGACGTCGGCGTTCGCCAGAGACCAGCCGCTTTCAATCATCAATCCCGCGCAATGCAGGAGGAAATGGCGGCTGCTGACATCCTTCCAACGCTCATCGGAGGGTGGAAAGTGGCGACCAATGTCGCCGAGCGCGAGTGCGCCGAGAATCGCATCGCAAAGCGCATGGATGACCACATCACCATCGGAATGCGCGACCAGACCCTGCGAATGTGCAATGGTCACTCCGCCAAGCACGACATGGTTGCCTGGCCCGAAGGTGTGAACGTCGAAACCTTGACCGATGCGCATTGGAAGGCCGGGAATTGAGAATGGGGAAACGAGAATCGTAGAGCAGATAGCGTCCGACCGACAGTTTTCCGCTCACATCGTCGTTGCATGCCTTGATTTCCGGACGTTGCTTCTGCCTTTGCTTCTCCCTATTCCCGATTCTCCATTACCGACTCCCGGGCCAAAAGATACTCAACCAGCTCGCGATCGGCCGGCGTCGTCAGCTTGATGTTGTCGTCACTGCCTTCAACCAGCAATGGTTTGTACCCCGCGCGTTCCATGGCCATCGCCTCGTCGCTGACGATGACCCCGTCGTCTCGCGCCGATTCGAGAGCAGCGATCAATTCGGCGCGGCGAAACATCTGTGGGGTCAGCGCGCGCCAACGCGATTCGCGCGGCTCGGTTTCCACGACACGTTGATCTGCATCGGCCCGCTTGAGCGTGTCACGCACGGGCGAGGCCAGCAAAGCGCCCTCTGTCCTTCTGCCACGCTCGATCAAAGCGCTGATGTCGGCATGGCGTACGCAGGGACGAGCCGCATCATGGACCAGGACAAAATCATTCCCGGCGACGACATCAGGCAGTCCACGCAAACCGGCGAGCACCGAGTCAGCTCGCTCTGCACCACCGAACACGCTGATCATGGGTTTGCCATTGAACTCGGCCCCGACGCTCGATGGCTCGTCATCCGCGGCGATCACCACGACGATTCCGGCCACTTCGTCGTGCGACGAAAGACGATCAAGGGTCCACTCGAGCAAAGATCTACCAGCGATCAGGACATGCTGCTTGGGCCGGTCAGCGGCGAAGCGGCGACCCTGCCCGGCCGCCGGGACGACACACCAGATTCCCGGCTCAGCGCTTGTCATTGCCATTCGGTTTGCCGGGAGGTTGCGGCTCGACGACCTGGTAGAACGTTTCGCCGGGCTTGACCAGTCCGAGCTCCGAACGAGCGCGCTCCTCGACCGCCGCCGTGCCATCCTTGAGATTGGCCACCTCGGCAGCGAGTGCGTCGTTTCGCGCCTTCAGCTTCTCGTTCTCGAGCTTCTGTTCGGCCACGCTTTGCTCAAGCCGCCAGACTTCGGCCATGCCGCCCTGTCCTGCCCATAGTTTCACTTCAAGGGCGATCAGGAGGATCAACAGGATCAGGGCGACGAGGCGCAGCATTCGGGCGTTGACCTGGTTGCGATCGCGATCAGCAGGTGAAATCGGGGAGGTTCGGGAACGCCTTGGCACCGGCATAGCGCGCACTCGAACCGAGTGCTTCCTCGATGCGTAGCAACTGGTTGTACTTGGCCACGCGATCCGATCGGCACAGCGAGCCGGTCTTGATCTGCGTTGCCGCAGTCGCGACCGCCAAATCGGCAATCGTCGTGTCCTCGGTTTCACCGGAACGATGAGAAATCACCGAGGCATAGTTGGCCGCTTCAGCCATCGCGATCGCATCGAGCGTTTCGGTCAGCGTGCCGATCTGGTTGACCTTGATCAGGATCGCGTTGGCGATGTGCTTGTCGATGCCCTGTTTGAAGATCGCGGTGTTGGTGACAAACAGATCGTCGCCGACCAGTTGCACGGTCTTGCCGAGCCTGTCGGTCAACTTTTTCCAGCCATCCCAATCGCCTTCGGCCATGCCGTCTTCGATGGACACGATCGGGTACTTCGCACACCAGTCGGCGTAGAACTCGATCAGTTGATCCGGCGTGAGCACCTTGCCCTCGCCTTCAAGATGGTAGGCACCCTCCTTGTAGAACTCCGAGCTGGCGACATCGAGACCAAGCCAGATGTCCTTGCCGATGCCGTAACCAGCCTTGTTGACCGCTTCGAGGATGGTTTCGATCGCTTCCTCGTTGGATCTCAGGTTCGGCGCAAAGCCGCCCTCATCGCCGACCGACGTCGACAAGCCACGACCCTTGAGCACCGATTTAAGCGCGTGGAAGATTTCCGCTCCGGCGCGCAGCGCCTCGGCGAAATTCGGCAAACCGACCGGCAGCACCATGAACTCCTGCATGTCGACGTTGTTGTCGGCGTGCGCACCGCCATTGACGATATTCATCATCGGCACAGGCAACTGCGGCGCGCGATCACCGAGCAGATGCTTCCACAACGGCAACTTCCTCGATGCGGCGACGGCATGCGCATTCGCCATCGAAACCCCAAGCAGCGCGTTCGCGCCAAGTTTGCCCTTGTTCGGCGAACCATCGAGCGCGATCAGCTTGTCGTCGAGACCGCGCTGATCAAGCGCATCGGAACCCTTGAGCGCATTCGCGATCGTCGTGTTGACGTTGGCCACGGCGTTTTTTACACCCTTGCCGAGATAGCGCGCCTTGTCGCCATCACGCAATTCGACCGCCTCACGCGAACCGGTCGACGCGCCGGACGGCACCATCGCGCGGCCAAACGAACCATCCGCCAGAGTGACTTCGGCTTCGAGTGTTGGATTGCCTCGAGAATCGAGAATTTCGCGTGCGTGAACCTTGATGATCATGCTCATGAATTGAAAATTCGCTCTGTATTGATAAATGGCTGGCGTCAGCAGGCTTCGATGAATCCGCTTTTCTTCGTCAATCGATCAAGCTCGATCAATGTTCCAAGGAGCGCCTCCATCTTTCCCAATGGCCACGCATTTGGCCCGTCGCTGAGCGCCTTGTCGGGTTCCGGATGGGTTTCCATGAAGATGCCGGCGATGCCGACCGCGACCGCGGCGCGGGCGAGCACGGGGACGAACTCACGCTGACCACCGGATTTGCCGCCTGCTCCGCCGGGCAACTGCACGGAGTGGGTGGCATCGAAGACGACCGGGCAATCGGTATCGCGCATGACCGCCAGCGAACGCATGTCGGAGACAAGATTGTTGTAGCCGAAACTCGCGCCGCGCTCGCACACCATGAGCTGCGGATTGCCCGATGTTCTGGCCTTGTCGGTGACGTGTTTCATTTCCCACGGCGACAGGAACTGACCTTTCTTGATGTTGACCGGACGGCCAACACTGCAGGCCTTGATGATGAAGTCGGTCTGTCGGCAGAGGAACGCCGGCGTCTGCAGGACATCGACGACTTCGGCGACTTCTTCCATCGGCGTGTATTCGTGCACATCGGTCAACACCGGCACGCCGATCTGGCGCTTGACCTCGGCAAGGATACGCAGGCCTTCCTCGATGCCGGGGCCGCGATGGCCGCTGATCGAGGTGCGGTTGGCCTTGTCGAAACTCGATTTGTAGATAAACGGCATACCGAGTCGCGTGGTGATCTCCTTCAATTGCCCGGCCGTATCGAGCGCCAGTTGCTCGGATTCGATGACGCATGGGCCAGCGATCAGGAACAGCGGCTTGTCGAGGCCGACCTCGAAATCACAAAGTTTCACGCGGTGGCTCCGATTCGGGATATGTCGACACCGTCGACGGCGGGCGCCTCGCGCACCGCCTTGAACTCGCGCGCGGCACGGATGAATCCCACGAACAGGGGATGTCCATCGCGTGGCGTCGAGGTGAATTCGGGATGCGCCTGGCAGGCGATGAACCACGGATGGTTGGCCAGCTCGATCATTTCGACGAGCAGGTCATCCATCGACTTGCCCGAAATGACCATGCCGAGATCCTTGAACTTCTGGCGGTAGTGATTGTTGAACTCGTAGCGATGACGGTGACGTTCGCGCACGACATCCTGTCCGTACAGCTCGCGAGCGAGGGTGCCGGTCTTGAGCCGGCATTCCTGCGCGCCGAGGCGCATGGTGCCGCCGAGATCGGAATTCTCGTCGCGCTTCTCGACATCACCCGAGCTTGTTGTCCATTCGGTGATCAGGGCGATCACCGGATCCTTGGTGGCGCGGTCGTTCTCGCTCGAATTGGCGCCTTCCAGCCCGGCCACGTTGCGCGCGAACTCGACCACCGCGGCATGCATGCCGTAGCAGATACCGAAATAGGGCACACGGCTTTCGCGCGCAAACTTGGCCGCGGCAACCTTGCCTTCAAAACCACGCTTGCCGAAACCGCCCGGCACGAGGATGCCATCGGCATCCTTGAGCGCCTCGCCGCCACGGCGCTCGACATCCTCGGATTCGACCCAGCGCAGATTGACCTCGGTGTGCTGCTTGAGGCCGCCATGGCGCAGGGCCTCACCAAGCGATTTGTAGGCATCCTTGTGTTCGACGTATTTGCCGACGATGGCGATCGTGACCTCGTCCTTGGGGTGCTCGATGGCTTCGACCACGGCGTTCCATTCGGACAGATCGGCCGGCTTGGCCTTGATGTTGAGCCTTTCGAGAACGATGTCGTCGAGACCCTGCTCATGCAGCCATTGCGGCAGTCGATAGATGATGTCGACATCGACCGCGCTGATCACGGCCTTTTCGGGGACGTTCGTGAACATCGCGATCTTGCGCCGGTCCGATTGCGGCAGCGGCTGCTCGCTCCGGCATAGCAACACATCGGCCTGGATGCCGATCGAGCGCAGTTCCTTGACCGAATGCTGGGTTGGCTTGGTCTTTATCTCCCCAGCAACCTTGATGTACGGCACCAGGGTCAGATGCATGAACATCGACATTTCGGGGCCGTGCTCGATGCGGATCTGGCGAATGGCCTCAAGGAATGGCAGCGATTCGATATCGCCGACCGTACCGCCGATTTCGACCAGGGCGATATCGAACCCGCTGGTTGCCTCGTAGATGCGGTGCTTGATCTCGTCAGTGATATGCGGAATCACCTGCACGGTAGCACCGAGATAATCGCCGCGGCGCTCCTTGGCAATCACGCTTTCATAGATCTTGCCGGTGGTGATCGAGTTCTTGCCGGTCAGCCGCGTGCGCATGAAGCGCTCGTAATGGCCGAGATCAAGGTCGGTTTCGGCGCCATCGTCGGTGACGTAGACCTCACCGTGCTGGAATGGGCTCATCGTGCCCGGATCTACATTGATGTAGGGATCCAGCTTCATCATCGTCACGCGCAGTCCGCGTGCTTCAAGGATGGCCGCGAGCGACGCAGCGGCAATGCCCTTGCCAAGCGAGGACACCACGCCTCCGGTCACGAAAATCAGGGGGGTCATGGTCGAGCATCCACAGGAAAACCGTATTCTACCGGCTTCCGTCGATGGCTGCGAGGATGGCGGGACGGGAATCGGGAATGGGGAATCGGTGAGCGGCCAATGCAGGAGGCGGCTTCAGCCGCGATGCCTTTCAACCCCTCCAAACAGAAGCATCGCGGCTGAAGCCGCCGCCTCCGAAAATCCTGTCGCGCGTATTCGATTGCCCGATTCTCCATTCCGGTCCCTGCCAATGCTTGCCAGCATTCGGCGTTCCGGCCAACATGGGCGGTCACCCTCTGACCGCAACAATCCATGAGCAGTCGTTACAACGCAGCAGATATCGAGGTCCTCTCGGGCCTCGACCCGGTCAAGCGCCGACCGGGCATGTATACCGACACGTCGCGCCCGAACCACCTCGCCCAGGAAGTCGTCGACAATTCGGTTGACGAAGCCCTCGCCGGCCACGCCAAATCCATCGAAGTCATCGTTCACGCGGATGGCTCGGTGTCGGTCAGCGATGACGGTCGCGGCATGCCCGTCGATATCCATCCCGAAGAAGGCATTCCCGGAGTCGAGCTGATCCTCACGCGCCTGCACGCGGGCGGCAAGTTCTCGAATCGAAACTACGAATTTTCCGGCGGTCTGCATGGCGTCGGTGTTTCCGTGGTCAACGCCTTGTCGAAAAAGGTCGAAGTGACGATTCGCCGCGATGGCGAGATCCATCGCATGGAATTCAAGGATGGTGACCCAACTTCTGCCCTCGAAGTGATCGGCACAGTCGGCAAGAAGAACACCGGCACAACCCTGCGTTTTTGGCCCGACCCGAAATATTTCGATACGCCGAAGATTCTGCTGAGCAAGCTCAAGCATGTGCTGCGCGCCAAAGCCGTGCTCTGCGCGGGCTTGAGTGTAAAACTCAACGACGAAGCCAGCGGAGAAGAAATCACCTGGCTCTTTGAAGACGGACTGCGCGACTACCTTCGCTCGATGCTCGGCGATATCGAACGATTGCCCGCCGAGCTTTTCATCGGTGCGCAAAAGCGCGAAAAGAGCGCTGTCGATTTCGTCATCGCCTGGCTGCCCGAAGGCGAGTTGACCCAGGAAAGCTACGTCAATCTGATTCCGACCGCGCAAGGCGGCACCCACGTCAACGGTCTGCGCACAGGCCTCACCGAAGCGCTGCGTGAGTTCTGCGATTTCCGCAATTTGTTGCCGCGCGGAGTCAAGCTTGCGCCCGAGGATGTCTGGGACCGCCTGTGTTTCGTGCTGTCCTTGCGTATGCAGGAACCTCAGTTTTCCGGGCAGACCAAGGAGCGCCTGTCCTCGCGAGATGCCGCCGGTCTCGTCCAGAGTGCCGCGCATGACGGTTTTTCGCTGTACCTGAATCAGCACGTCGAGATTGGCGAGAAAATCGCCCAACTCGCCATCGAACGCGCGGCGATGCGGCTAAAGGCCGAGAAGCAGATTGTTCGCAAGAAAATCACCCAGGGTCCGGCCCTGCCCGGAAAGCTTGCAGACTGCGCATCGAGCGATCTGTCGCGCACCGAATTGTTCCTCGTCGAAGGCGATTCCGCCGGCGGATCGGCGCGGCAGGCGCGCGACAAGGATTTCCAGGCAATCCTGCCGTTGCGAGGCAAGATCCTGAATACCTGGGAAGTCGAATCCGGCAGCGTGCTTGCCTCGCAGGAAGTCCATGATCTCGCGGTCGCGATCGGCTGCGATCCCGGCAAAAACGACATCAGCGGTCTGCGCTACGGAAAGGTCTGCATCCTCGCCGATGCCGATTCTGACGGCCTGCATATCGCGACGCTGCTGTCGGCATTGTTCGTCAAGCACTTTCCCGAACTCGTACGCGAAGGCCATGTCTTCGTTGCGATGCCGCCGCTGTTCCGCGTCGATGTCGGCAAGCAGATGTTCTACTGCCTCGACGAAGCTGAGCGTGACGCGATCCTCGAACGCATCGAACGCGAAAAGATCCGCGGCGCGATCAACGTAACCCGCTTCAAGGGGCTCGGCGAAATGAATCCGGGTCAGTTGCGCGAATCAACGATCAACCCCGATACGCGGCGTCTGGTCCAGCTCACGATCGGCGCCATCGAGGATGGGGACGATGGCACGACCAAGATCATGGACATGCTGTTGTCAAAAAAGCGCGCGGCAGATCGCAAGATCTGGCTCGAGGAGAAGGGCGACCTCGCTTCGCTCGAAGTTTGAGTGCCTGGGAGAGCAGGCGCAGCGGCGCGAGAGCTCTCGCGCAAGGTTGCTCGCTCGCCGAAAATGCTGCATGGCGACAAAGGCCGATTCCTGGAGCTTGAACCCGTTTGAGTCCTACCT
>JBBRBU010000047.1:0-29380 GCA_038205505.1 Lysobacterales bacterium
TCGTAGAACTGGCTTTGCCGGTTCATGAGGTCTTCGAACTTGCCGGTCTGCTTGAGAGCCTTGAGTTCGCCCTCGAACAGAATCCAGGAGGCGGTCAGGTGCTCGACATTGGCCTTGGAGTAGTGCCGCATCTCCTTGAGCTGGGCGAGGGAGTCGCCAAGATGATCGGCGGGTGTCTTCGGGGTTTCGTCCGACATGATTATTCCTTATCGATGGGTGGATGCGGTCCACGCGCCGGGTCTGGTCAGTCTATGGCGGGTTTGCTGAACACTCTGTTCCGACGCGTTGTTCGGCCGGTGTATCAGTCGGGCAGGTCCGGTTCGGGATGTTCGGTCCCGGCGTCGACGCTGACCGGATGCGCGGGCTTCATCTGCAGGGCCATGATCTCCCAGCCGCTCTTTACCGGCGGCTCATCGTTCGAGGTGAACGGGAACAGGCGACGCTTCGGATCAATCGCGAACAACGGGATCGACAAACCTTCGCTTCGCTTCTTGAGATCGGCCAGCGTGTAGTTGTCCTTGAGCTTGCTGGTCTTGATCACCGCGCCGCTCTCGATCGCCTTTTCAAGCGTGACATCGTCGATGCGATCATCGAACAGCCACGGCATCTTGAGGCTGCCGGTCAAGGTCAGCTTGGCCTTGTCGCGGTCTTCACTGGTGCGCAATGCAAACACACCGTCGGTGCCAAGTTCCGAACGATAGTGCAGGCAGGCCAGGGTGTTCTGGCCGGGGCGGTTGCTCATCGCGAGCAGGCGCGCGACGCCGGTGAAATCGAGATGATGCTCTGCATGATCGGAGACCACGCTACCGAAATAGGTCTTGAGGTCGGCCATGCGCGCACGCTTGAGCGCGTCCCAGTTGCTGTCCGCGAGGGTCACTTCGTAACCGGCTTTTTTCAGCGACTGGCCGATCGTCACCGGCACCAGACCCGAGCCGATGATGATCACGCCGAGCGGCTGCTCTTCGGCGAGTTTCCAGCGCAAGGCCAGACGGCGCGCGGTGAAGCTCTGTACCAGCACACTGGCGATGATGATGCTGAAGATCGCCGGCACCAGCAGCTCGCCACCGATCACGTTTTCGGCTTCGAGCCGCAGGGCAAACAACGAGGCGACCGCGGCGGCGACGATACCGCGTGGTCCGATCCAGGCGATCAGGCCACGCTCGCGCATCGAAAGTTTTGAACCTGTCGCGCTGGCGAAGACTGCCATCGGTCGGGCAATGAAGAACACCGTGATCAGGAACAGCGGGAAGCCCCAGCCGAGGGTCTGGAAACTGCCGAGATCGAGGCGCGCGGCAAGAATGATGAAAAGCAGCGAGACAAGCAGGACGGTCAGGCTCTCCTTGAAATTGAGTACGTCCTCCATGTCGAGTCCGCGCGTATTGGCCAGCATCACGCCCATCACGGTCACCGCGAGCAATCCGGCCTCGTGGGCAATCGTGTTGCTGGCCGTGAATGCCGTAAACAGGACCGCAAGGGTGACCACATTTCGCAAGTACCACGGCACCAGATGACGCTTGAGCAGCCCACCCAGCAGGAGGGCGGCAAGCGCGCCGATCACGCTGCCCGACACGACCAGCTTGCCAAGCACCCACCAAGTGTCGTTGCTGCCACCCTTCATCGCGAACTCGAGCGCGATGACGGCGAGGATCGCGCCAATCGGATCGATGATGATGCCTTCCCAGCGCAACACCTTGTCGATGACCGGCTTGGGTCGGATCGCACGCAGCATCGGCGAAACCACGGTCGGGCCGGTCACGCTGGCGATCGTGCCAATCAACAGGGCGATACCGATAGGCGCGCGCAGGAAGTACAGCGCTGCTGCGGTCAGCATGAAGATATTGATCGCCGCGCCGAGCGTGATCAGATTGAGGATCGGTCCGCGCAAGCCATGGATCTCGCGAAAGCGCAGGGTCAGGCTGCCTTCGAACAGGATGATCGCGACCGACAGCGAGGTCAGCGGAAACAGCAGTTCACCGAACACCTTGTCCGGATCGAGCACATGCAAGACCGGCCCGACGATGATGCCAACCGCGAGCAGCAGAACGATCGCCGGCAGGCGCACGCGCCAGGCGATCCATTGCGCGAGAACTCCGAGAACGACGATGCCGGTGAGGGCAATTGGAATGGGAATATTGTCGATCATCATGGGAGTCGGGAGTCGGGGGATCGAACTTCGAAGATTGAGCTACTGGAATTTCGGGAGCGGCTTCAGTGGCGATCGTGCCTGGTATCGCGATGAACTGGCATCACGCCTGAAGGCGCTCCCGCACGGGCTTGTCAGCGACACGCGGACAACGCGGCATGATACTTCGCCAGGCATCTGCGAGCACATAGCGGATCGCGGGCAACCTGGATACAACTGCCACTGAGTGCACGCCATTCCCCGCGTTCAGATTTCCGTCAGCTTGGCGTATGCCAGTACCAGCCATTTTTGTCCGGCATTCTCGAAATTGACCTGCACGCGAGTGTGCGCTCCGGTGCCCTCGAAATCGACGACGACGCCTTCGCCGAAATTGGCGTGATCGACGCGTTGGCCGAGCTTGAAGCTGCGCGCTTCGCTCTCGAACATGGCGTGGCCGGTTTCCCGCATCGGGCGACTGACCTGCACGCGCGGTCTGATCTCGTGCAAGAGCTCGCGCGGGATTTCATTGAGGAAGCGGGATGGCCGTCCGTACATCTCCATGCCGTACATGCGTCGCGTCTCGGCGTAGCAGAGGATCAGGTGCTCGCGCGCGCGCGTGATGCCGACGTAGGCAAGACGTCGCTCCTCTTCGAGGCGCCCCGGTTCTTCGATTGATTTGTTGTTTGGAAACAGCCCGTCTTCGAGGCCAACCAGAAACACCAGCGGGAATTCGAGGCCCTTGGCCGAGTGCAGCGTCATCAACTGCACGCAATCCTGTCCAGCCTCGGCCTGCGACTCGCCGGCTTCGAGCGCGGCATGTGAGAGAAACGCCGACAACTCGGAGAGGCCGGCCTCTGTGTCTTCAGGCGTGCGCTCGAAACGGCTGGCGACGTTGACCAGCTCGTCGAGGTTTTCAAGCCGCGATTCGGCGCTGCTCTTGTCCTTCTCATGATGTTCACGCAGGCCGGAGCGGACAATGACGTGATCCATCTGCTCGGCCAGGGCGAGCGGTTCGTCGATTGCCGGCCGCCCTGCTTCAGCGCCTGAATCCCCGAATTCATCGGGCCGACCAGCTGTCGCGCCTGCGGAAACGAGGCAGTCGCGCGCCATCTCATCGATCAGGGTCAGAAACGCGCGCAACGCATTCCTGGCCCGACCAGCAAGCGTGCTGTCGGTCAACTCGGCGAGTGATGCCTCCCACATCGAGGTGTCCTCGCGACGTGCGCGCGCGCGCATGAGATCAATCGTGCGCCCGCCTATACCGCGCGTCGGCGTGTTGACCACGCGCTCGAAAGCCGCGTCGTCATGCCGGTTGGCGAGCAGGCGCAGGTAGGCCAGCGCATCCTTGATCTCGGCCCGATCGAAAAAGCGCTGACCGCCATAGACGCGATAGGCAATCTTGTTCTGGACCAGGTGTTCCTCGAAATTTCGAGATTGCGCATTCGAGCGATAGAGGATGGCGACATCGCTGGCGCGATGCTCGCGCAGGTATTCGCGGATGCGCTCGATGACGTAGCGCGCCTCATCCTGCTCGTTGTAGGCCGCATACACCTCGATCGGATCGCCGCTGCCATCAGCCGTCCACAATTGCTTGCCGAGACGGTTCGGATTGTGTGCGATGACCGCGTTTGCCGCACCGAGGATGTTCGCCGTCGAGCGGTAGTTCTGTTCAAGCCGGATCGTTTTCGCATCCGGAAAATCGCGCAGGAAATGCTGCACATTTTCGACCCGGGCACCTCTCCAGCCGTAGATCGCCTGATCATCATCGCCGACCACGAACACCTGACCGGTAGTCCCGGCGAGCACGCGGATCCACGCGTATTGCAGGGTATTCGTATCCTGAAATTCATCGATCAGCAGGTGCTGATAGCGTTCGCGGTAGTGGCCAAGCAAGGCGTCGTCATGCAGCCACAGTTCGTGTGCACGCAACAGCAGTTCGGCGAAATCGACCAGGCCGGCACGCTGGCAGGCACGCTCATAGGCCACATAGATATCGATCATCGTCAGCGCCAGCGGATTGCCGGCGGCATCGATCGCTTCGGGGCGCTTGCCTTCGTCCTTGGCCGAATTGATGAACCAGGCCGCCTGGCGCGGCGGAAAACGCGCCTCGTCAATTCCAAGACCCTGGATGGTCCGCTTGATCAGGCGTAGCTGATCGTCGGAATCGAGGATCTGGAAGGTTTCCGGCAGGCGTGCCTCGCGCCAGTGCCGGCGCAGCAAACGATGCGCGATGCCGTGGAAGGTGCCAATGGTCAAGCCGCGTGGGCCATCACCGACCAGGTTCTGCGTGCGCGCGCGCATCTCGGCGGCCGCCTTGTTGGTGAAGGTGACGGCGAGGATCGACCACGGCGATACGCGATCGACTTCGAGCAGCCAGCCGATGCGATGGGTCAGGACCCGGGTTTTGCCCGAGCCGGCGCCGGCCAGGACCAGATAATGTCCGCGCGCCGCGGTGACGGCTTCGCGTTGGGCCGGATTGAGATCATCCAGCAAGTGGGAAACATCCATCGCGTCAGGTTAACTGAAGGCGGAACGGAAAACGGGATCGGCCGTTCGGGCGATCCCGTCTTTCGTTCGAAACAATAACGGCTTGCTCAGCCCTTGCGCATCGCACCGGCAGCGACCAGGCCGAGTCCGACCAGCGCACCGAGGCCACCGAGCCACTCAGGCACGGATTTCTCCTGTTTCACGGTCGCCGAAAATTCGCCGACCTTGAGCACTTCCTTGTTCTCGGTGAAGTTGAGATTGCCCGTGAAAGCGGCGACGCCGACGGCAATCAACAGGATTCCCGCAATAATGAGTCCCATACGCATGCTTGTTTCCCCTGCCATGATCATGAAGAGTCGACAGCATCGCGAATCCAGCCTGCATTGTCACTTAACGATCGATGCGACGGCCGGACTGGCTGCTGCCTATCCTCAGTGTGCCTCAGTCGGTTTAGCGCGCGGAATCGAGTGCATGAGGCGGTCGGTGTAGGCAATGCCGATCGCTGAAAGGATGAACACGCAATGGATGATGGTCTGCCACATGACGCCTTGGGTAGTCAGGGTCGAGCAGGTCTGCACGGTGCCGTTGATCGCGGCCTGGGCTGCACTGACCAAGGCTTCGCCCTTGCAGAAAGGCAGGCCTTCCAGGGTGCCGGCGGCGATAAACGTCTTGAGCAGATGGATCGAGGAAATGCCGATGATGGCCATCGCAAGCTTGACCTTGAGCACCGAGGCATTGACGTGGCTCAGCCACTCCGGCTGATCGGGGTGGCCTTGCAATCCGAGTCGCGACACAAAGGTCTCGTAGCCACCGACGATGACCATGATCAACAGGTTCGAGATCATGACGACATCAATCAGGCCAAGCACGATCAGCATGATCTGCTGCTCGCCGAACGAGGTCGCGTGCAGGATCAGGTGCAGCAGCTCCTTGACGAACAACACCACATAGACGCCCTGGGCCACGATCAAGCCGAGATACAGCGGCAACTGCAGCCAGCGCGAGGAGAAGATCAGCGCAGGGAAAAAGCTCAGGGGCGGCTTGATGGACTTCATGCGTGGACTAGCTCGACATTCGGGTGGCGGATTCTAGCAGGGGTGCGCGGGTGCCACTGCGGCGGGCGCCACGCGGGGCTCCTGGCCACATCCTTGTCTTGGGCCGTTGCCCCTGCGCTGCGACAGAATGGGACAGGCTCGGCTTCGCCGAGGCAGGGCTGCACTGCTCTTGCAGGCCAGAGCAAAGGCGCGTCGTTCAATCAATCAAGAATGCGTGATCAAGAGACGGAGCGGGTTACCGAGGCATCGGCAACTACGAATTCCGCGGCGCCAACGGCTCGCCTCCGTCTGATCATTACCTCGCTGGTTCGGGCAGCAGGCGGACGCCCGGCAGACCGAGCACATAGTCGCTTCCCATCAACAGCGAGGGCGTGTAGTAGCCGCCTGCGGGTGAGTTCGCGAGCAGATGCTCGACAACACCGAGACTGGCGTCGACCGTCAGCGTATAACCATTCGGTGTCAGCAGTGACAGCGCGGCTTGCTCCCCGGCCGCATTGCGTACTTCACCCCAGACCTGGCATCCATTGCGTTCGCGGCGCTCGCTATCCGGGCCGGCGGTCCGCCCGGCCTTGTCCTGCAGCCAGGCTTGCACCGGTTTCAGCGCGAGCAAGCCCTTGAAGTGCCGCAGCCAGCGCGCACGTTTGATGGCTTTCGCCGGCATGGCCATGTAGGTCTCGATGTTCGGGATGCCGGTCGAGACGAAGGCCGTATAGACATCACCCCACGGAATCGTCATCGCCGAACGGGCCTGACCGTCCGCGCGGATGAACTCGCGGGATTTCCAGGCCATTGGCACCTCGACCACGTTTCCGTCGATGCGCGCACGGCCCCCGTTGGCAAGTCCCTCGACGCTGGTCTTGGCGGTGCCGGGACTCGGTCCACCAGCCGCCTCGAAGGCGAGAACAAGATGGCTCGCATCGGCCAGACGCTGCTTGAGCATCGCGGCCAGGCAGTCGGTTGGAACCACATCGAACCCGGTGCCCGGGAACACGACAATGCCTTCGTGCTCGGCGCGCTTGTGCATTTGATGACAAAGCGCGAATACATCGATCTCGCCAGTGATGTCGAGATAGTGGATCTGGTTTCGCAAGCAGGCTTCGAGCAACGGCTCGCAGGTGCGCGAGAACGGTCCTGCGCAATTGAGCAGGATGCGCACGCCATCGAGCTTGCGATCGATCTCGGCGGCATCGTTCAACTCGAACAAGCGCCGGGTCAGCTTGAGATCGGCGGCCAGCGCATCGAGCTCGTCATGGTTGCGCCCGGCCAGCACGGGTTTGAGTCCGCGCCGAACCGCTTCGGCGGCAATCAACTTGCCGGTGTATCCGTTCGCACCATAGATCATCAATGGATCCATCAGCTCTTCCCTCGGTTTTGCACAATCTTCATGAGCTTGCGGAAATACAGCTCGGGAAACCAGCGCTTGAGCCACCAGGCCTTGCGCACCACGGCGCTCGGAAGAATCAGGAACTGGTTGCGCTCGACGCTCTTGAAGATCGCTTCAGCGATATCGGCCGCGCTCTCTTTTGCTTCCCTCATCAAGGCGGTCGCCATCTTCAGTGAGGCGGTGTCGGGCGCCCGGAAGCCTTCAAGCAGATTGGTCTGGAAGAAGCTCGGGCAGACCACGGAAACCTGAACACCGCTGCCATGCAGATCGGCACGCAAGCCTTCCGACAGCGTGACGACGCCCGCCTTGGCCACCGCATACGTGGCCATCCCCGGCCCGCCAGCGAGTGCGGCGAACGAGGCGATATTGACGATATGGCCTGCGCCTTGCTCGACCAGCACCGGTCCGAACAAGCGGCAGCCGCGCGCGACGCCGAGCAGGTTGATGTTGAGCATCCATTGCCAGTCGTTCATCGACGCGTTGAGCACCGAGCCGCCGCCGCTGACGCCGGCATTGTTGATGACCAGATCGACACCGTCCCAGGCGGCGAGAATCATGTCGCGCAAGGCCTGGAATGAATCGTCGTCACCGACATCGACCTCAAGGGCCATCGCACCGATGCCGAAGCCGGTAATCAGCTCTACGGTTTTCTCGGCCCGATCGAGGCGAATGTCGGCGCAGGCAACCCGCCAGCCGGCTTCGGCATAGCGAAACGCCAGCGCGCGGCCCAGCCCACTTCCGGCACCGGTAATCAGGACTCGTCGCGATGATTCCATAGCTGCACCTTGTTCGCCCGCTGACGTATGCTTGTGCTTGCAGCACAAGCGGAATTCGCTCCAGAATCCGCCCCCTTCACCGACTCTAGCAACACCCATCCTATCCGGAGCTGCGATGCGCTGGTCTTCATTGACGCCCGACTTCGAGTATCGCATCAGGATCATTCTGCTTGCGATTGCCTTGCTGGTCTGCATCGCCCTGCCTTACGCGGTCATTCGCAGCAATGCCGAGGCCACGCGTGCTGCCTCGAGCCAGGTCGTGCATACCGCCGTGATCAAGGAGAAGTTCCATGAGCTTCGGCTGGCCCTGGTCGAGCTCGAGAACATCGTCATTGCCCACTTCGCCGAAGTGCCGCGTACGGCCGGTCGTCCCGACTACGAGGCGATCCGCGCCGAAATCCTGCCCCTGCTCGACGAGCTGTCGGTGTCAACCAGGGACAACATCGAGCAGCAAAACCGGATCGGCGCGTTGAGTGCAGTCCTTGACGGCCGCCTCAAGCTGTACGACGAGGCGATGCGACAGCTGGAGGCCAGCAATTACGACGCGGCGGCAAGCACTATCCGGCAAGCCGCCGAATTTTTCGGGACGCGCGACTATTCGATCCAGATCCTCGCGTTCGAGGATGCGCTCTACGAGAAACGCACTGCGCGCCTGGCCAAGCTGGAGCAAAGCAGCCAATGGGCGTTGGCTGGTGCCATGATCGCCCAGCTGCTGCTGATTGGTGCAGTGATCTTTGTCTCCGAGCGCCAAACCCAGCACCGCCGCCGGGCTGAATCGCGCGCCCGTCTGGCCATTGAACGTTCCCGAATTATCGTGCAGACCATGCGCGAGCCGATCGCCGTGCTCGACCCAAAACTCAAAGTAGTAATGGCCAATCAGGCATTCAGCGAGTTCTATGGATTATCAAGCGAACCGAATGAAGAGGTCGAACTCGGCGAGCTTGGCGACGGAGCATGGGAAGAGCCCGAATTGCAGCAGCGCCTGCTCGACGTCGGCGCGCGCGGTCGCGAGATTTGGGATTTCGAGTTGGAGCAGTGCAGCAGCGACGGCATCAAACGCACCGTTCTGGTCAATGCGCGACGCATGGATCTGTCCGACGATGCCGAACTGGATGGCAAGCGCTCCATCCTGCTCACCGTCAGCGACGTCACCGCGCGAAAACGCTCCGAAGAACGCATCATTGAGCTCAACGACGACCTCGAAGCGAAAGTCAAACAAGTTTCCGAGATCAATCGCGAACTCGAATCGTTCAGCTATTCCGTATCGCACGATTTGCGCGCGCCGTTGCGGCACATCGCCGGCTTTTCCGACAAACTTGGTTCGCATCTCGGCGAACTGGCCGATGACAAGTCCCATCATTATCTCGATGTCATTGGTAGCGCCGCACGACGCATGTCCGCCTTGATCGAGGATTTGCTCGACTACTCGCGGCTGGGGCGCGATTCCTTGCGTACCGAGGCGGTCAACATGGACCAACTCGTCGAGGATCTCCTCAAGATGCTGGAATCCAGCTACGAGGGGCGCTCTATCGAATGGAAGCTTGCCCAGCTGCCGATTGTCGAGGGCGACGAGACCATGTTGCGTCGGGTCTGGCAAAATCTGATCTCGAACGCCATCAAGTATTCGGCAAAACGCGACCATGCAGTGATCGAGATAGGGCTTGGCGAGTCCGAGCCCGGTGAAACGGTTTTCTTCGTGCGCGACAATGGCGTCGGTTTCGACATGGCCTATGCAGGCAAGCTGTTCGGCGTGTTCCAGCGCCTGCACAAACCGAGCGAATTCGCCGGCACGGGAATCGGACTCGCCAATGTCCGTAGAATCATCAATCGTCATGGCGGTCGCACCTGGGCCGAAGCTGAATCGAACGAGGGTGCGACAATCTATTTTTCCCTGCCGAAGGCGGTAGGGGCCATCCAGAAATCCGGAAACAACTCATGAACCGAGAAATCCGCACAATCCTGCTCGCCGAAGACAGCCCTGCCGACGCCGAGATGGCCATCGATGCGCTGCGCGAGGCGAAACTCGCCAACCCGGTCGTGCATGTCGAAGACGGCGTCGAAACTCTTGACTATCTGTTTTGTCGAGGCGCGTTCGAGGGGCGCGGCAAGGGCAATCCGGCCGTTGTCCTGCTCGATATCAAGATGCCGCGACTGGACGGCCTCGAGGTGCTCAAGCAAATGCGCGGCTGCGACAAGCTGAAGCGTGTGCCGGTAGTGATCCTGTCTTCCTCTCGTGAGGAAAGCGACCTCGTCCACAGCTGGAATCTCGGCGTCAATGCTTACGTGGTCAAGCCTGTCGATGTCAGCCAGTTCTTTCCCGCCGTGCAGATGCTCGGTCAATTCTGGGCTGTCCTCAACGAGCATCCGCAGGAATAGTAGATGTCATGAAAATACCGGATTCGACTGGAACGCTGCGCATCCTGCTGGTCGAAGACGAGCCGCTTGATGCGGAACTGCTCGTCGACGAATTGCGCAACGGCGGCTTGCGCGTAGAGTCTCGAGTGGTCGATGTCGAATCCAGTTTCTGTGATGCGCTCGAAAACTTTACTCCGGATGTCGTCATTTCCGACTTGAGCATGCCGGCCTTCAGTGGCTATCGCGCGCTTGAAATCCTGCGCGAGCGTTCGCCCTTGATACCGTTCATCTTTGTCTCGGGGACGATGGGCGAAGAAGCTGCCGTCAAGGCACTCAAGGCAGGCGCAACCGACTACCTGCTCAAGGAGCGCCTCGCACGCCTGCCTTCGGCAGTGTCACGTGCCGTGCAGGTAGCGCGAGCGGAAATGGCCCGCGAGCATGCCGAAAAGGAATTGATGCGGGCTCAGCGTTTCGAGAGCCTGGCGATGCTGGCCGGAGGGCTCAGCCATGATCTGCGCAACATCCTGCAGCCCTTGTTGCTGACCGCCGAGGCGATGAACGAACACGATGATGAGGAGTTGCGCAAGCATGGCGCCCTGGTCGGCGATTGCGCAAAGCGTGGACTCGAGATGGTCGCCTCGATGTTATCGTTCGCGCGCGGAGCCAAGGTGCAAACCGAGCGGGTCAAACTCTCGGCGTTGTTTGACGCACTGGCCATGCTTCTGCGCGGCAGCGTGCCGCGAAATATCGAACTTGTGCTGGATAATTTGGACGACGACATTGTCCTCGAAGGCAATCACACGGAGTTGCAGCAGTGCCTGCTCAATCTGTGCCTGAACGCGCTGCAGGCAATGCCCGAGGGCGGCCGGCTTTGTCTGTCCGCCGAGCCCGCGACGGTCGATGAGGCATTTTTCAGCGACGGCGAGCTGCAGTCCCCAGGCGCATATCTCAAGTTGCTGGTTACCGACACTGGTATCGGCATGCCCGACGAAGTGCGCGCCAATCTGTTCCGGCCGTTCTTCACGACCAAGGAATCAGGCACCGGTCTCGGTCTGATTTCGTGCAAGCGCATTGTGACCAATCATCGCGGCTATCTGCGCGTTCTCAGCGAGTCGGGCCAGGGCACCACATTCGAGATTTACCTGCCCTTGCAGGGGGTGGAATCCACTGAGGACAATGCAGAACCGATCGCAGAAGGCCAGGGTGAACATGTGCTCGTGGTTGTCGAGAAGCTCGGCAAGCAAACCATGCTCTCCGACTGCCTGGAGTTGAATGGCTACGAGGTGACCACGGCAGGTAGCGGATCACACGCGATGCAGAAGATCGACGTGCTCGGCGTACCGGATATCGTCGTCATGGATGCAGATCTGGCCCTGATGAGCGGCGTTCAGACCATCGCCGCCTTGCTCGATCGCGACTATGGCGGCCCATTGATCCTGCTGGTACGGGACAACGCAAAAATTGATCGCGAAGGCCTGCCTCCGATCAAGCAGATCCGCTTCATCGAAAAACCGGTGTCGGTGAATTTGCTCCTGCGCAGCGTGCGTGAAGAACTGGACGCGCGAAACGCCTGATCCGACTGATTCGCTCAGCGTGGCGCCGGTTGTGCGGCGAACAAGGCTTCCGCACGCTGGAACAGGATCCACGAAGTGGCAATGAGCTTGTTGCCCCCGATCGGTTTGTTGCCGCGATGGGTATGCGTGAAACCGGCCGGCGCGATCAGCAATGAGCCGGTTTGCGGAACGATCTTGCGTTGCTGATGCAAGAATTCGGTTTCGCCGGCGCCGAAGCCGTCATTGAGATAGACCGACCAGAGCAGCACGCGGTGCAGGGTTTCACCGTTGGCATCGCCGATCTTCGGATACAACTCGCAATGCCAATACGGATAGCCGCCCTGGTCGGCAAGGTATTTCTGGATATTGATCTTGCCAGGGCGAAATAACTTGAGCATCAGCGTTTGCAGTCGATCGTCAGGCATGCCTCGGATTGCTTGTGCATCGAGCGCGACCAGTTCGCCGGTTTCCGGATCCGGCGTCTGCAGTGACAGCGGCGCGATCACCGCGTGCGGGTATTTGCGCACGTAGGCCATGAGGCCGCGCATCATCGCGCTGTTGAGCAGATTCACCGCGTTGGTCCACTCCGGGAAGTCGTTGATGCAGATATCCCAACTGTCCTTGAGCTTGGTATTCACACCACCGCCGGTCTGCCCGCGCACCGCCTTGCCACTGGTTTCGAACTGCTGGATCAGCGCGCGGCAATCGCGCTCGGAAATGGCTTCGTCGATAACCTCGATGAAATCATCAATCATGCGCATTGCTCCGGATCATTGTGATTGCTCGGGCAAGAAGGCACCGGCCCTACTCGAATCCATTGCTGAAGATCCGGTCGTTCTGCAGCGCGCGGCACTGGTCCGGATCGGACTCGATGGCGATGTTGTCGATCGCCCAACCACCCGCCGTCACACTGCTGTCACTGGTTAGACGAAAGCGAAGGCGCACATCGGCCAGGTTGTTGGTCGATGCCGGCAAAACTATACGATTGGCCTGCCAGTTCGTGCGTCCCGAGCACTGGGAGAGCGTTGTCCAGTTGCCGCCGCCATTGACCGATATTTCGACACGGCCAAAGTCGTAGCCGGATTCGGTATTGCAGCGATCGTCAAATGTGAGCGAGTTGTCTGAGGATCCGGACAAGTCGATTGCGCGTGACAGGCTGCGATCCAGATTATTGCCGTAATTCGGCGTCGCCCAGACCGTCGTGGCGTTCCCGGTTGTGTTGTTGCGTACCCAAGGAGATTGCGACGTCCAGCCATTCGTACCCGATTCGACGTCGTCAACAAATACGGCACAATTCAACAACGAAATATTCCGGGTTTGCGTTGTACCACCGGTCAGACTCACGGAGGCGATATCCTCATCCAGATATCCTGGCGGGGCATCGACATGAATACTGACCGTGCCGGCAAACAGGTTGCTCGAATAGTGGCCATCCACTGCACTGCTCCTGGTCGTCCGGGTCTCGCCCGTGCTGCCATTGGTGACGCGCAACGTCGTTGCCAATGGGGTCCCGCTGTCTTGGGCCGTGATCGTACCGGCCAGGGTTGCGATGTCGCTGGGCTGGGCGATCTCGATGAAGACCGCATTCGGCGTTCCGGCCTGCGCGGATGCATCGGTGCCTTGCACGAACAGCAAATGCTTGCCGATGGTCAGACCTGCGGTGACGATGTTGGCGTTGACTTCTTCTGCCGGACTGTTGAATGCGCCGTCGCTCGCCGCGAGTGATGCGACGGGGACGCTGCCTTCCCAGGGCAATCCATCAATATAGGCCTGCGCCGCGGAAATATTCTGTATTGATTCGGCACCATTGCTCTGGTTGAACTGAGAGTCGTCGATGCGTGCGCTCAACGCGACCGGTGTTCCTGCGGCGACCAGCTCGGGTGCCGCCTCGATACGCGTGACATTGGGCCCGCCGGGAAGCAGGTAGGGCGCATGCAGGTTTCGTGCTGCGTAGCGCAGAGCGGCGAGATTGTCCGGTATGGTCTTGGCCAACAATGGTACGCAAGGCTCGAAGAACTCGAGATCAAGTTCGAAGGTATAGGCCGGGACACCAAGCGATCCGTAGAAGTTATCGTCGGTGGCACCGTCGGTCGGGTAGAGCGTATCGGCTTGCTCGGGTGAATAGCCGTTGTACCAGGCCAGGCGTCGACCAAACGTCTGTAACGCCGGGCCGTTGGGAGCCGCACTCGATCGATCCCCCCACGACCACAGCACAAGATCGGCTGCGCTATGCATGTCGAGGAACATACCGGGATAGTCGCTCGGCGCCGCATCGCCGCCATCGCCGTTGACATTGGCCGGATGCAGCGGGCCTTCGCGCAAATCAGGAAGGACTCCGCCCGTGCAGACACCAGCCTCCGTGCAAGTGCCGGCAACGTAGCCGACCAGAGCGCGGGTTTCGGGTTCGGACATTGCCTGTGGGCCGCGGAACGTCTGATTGCAGATATTGGTGCTGGAACCGCCCTGATTCGGGACAATGCCCCAGTGGAACGGGAAGTTGCGATTCAAATCGACGCCTGAGGTGCCGCCGCAGTTGGCATCGACGGTGTTGGTATTCTTGCGCCACGAAAGCCCGGTCTCGGCTTTCTTGCGCCCATCCGGGTTCGCCTGCAGGATCAAATGGAAATTCTCGTGATCGACCAGCCAGGTCGCTTCGGGATCGAGGCCGTAGTTGTTGAGCAGCCATTCGGCAAAATGCGTGTTGACCTCGGCCGGCGCGTATTCACGCGCATGGATCGAGCTGAACACAACCATGTTTGGCTTGTTTGGAATGGTCGCATCCGTGGCCGTATTGCCGATCCGCATCACCCGCATCTGATAGCCCGCGCTCGCATTCTGCGTACGTTCCCAGGTCGGACCGATATCGATCACCTGGGCCAAGGTCGGATGCGCGGCGGCGAGTTGGTCCATGCTCGCGTAAGTCTCCTCGACTGTGCGATAGCAGGCGTAGCCGGGAATGCTGCGATTACGATTGAACGCTTCGGAATAGAACGTTTGAAGACTGGCCGTGGCCGTCACGTCAATGCGGTATTCGATGCCGAGCTGGTCGAGCGTGGCCAACTCGACGTCGCCTGCAAGAACGCGCGCGGTGTGACGCTTGCGATCAATTTTCAGATGCTCGAAATGCGGGGCCATCCGGGCCAGATCCGCAGGCGTCTGCCATCGGGCATCAACGACCCATTCTTCGGCATGGACGCCTTGAGCGGCCAACGAGGCCAGGATGGCGGGCAGGATCAATCGACGCATGGCAGGTTTCCGGTTCGGCGGAGCCGAGCATCTTAGCCCGATTGATTGATCACGTCGCGGCGATCCGGCGGAGCCCTGCCGACTCTACGGACCCCCTTGCAGCTTCATCAGGGAGTCAATTGTCCACCGTGATCTCGCCTCGCTCGGGCACGATGCAAACATTTCCGCGATTCTTTCCTCCTTAATCCGTGAGCCACAACTCGTTAACGAGATTGTGCATCGACAATGCTAGCGTACGGAAGTTATCCCCAGTCGAGGCCTTTGCAATGCGTGTTGTGTTGACTGCAATTTTCTGCATTTTTCTTGGCGGCAACGTGTTTGCCGCACCAGGAACCGTGCTCATGGATGCGGCGAGCCTGGAGCGGTTGGCGCAAACCGACCCTGGTGTCGACGTCACATTGAGCGAGTTTCCTGCCGGTCCCGGAATTGTGACTGCACTTAGCTTCCAGCGTTTTGATGTGTACGCGCCAGGCGCCCGCATCATCGTGGTTGATGCGCAAGGCGAGCACGAGATCCCGCGCAGTTCGCGCATTCATTTGCGTGGCTACAGCAAGGATGGCAGGACCCGCGTGGGCCTGTCGTTCGACCCGGATTCAAGCATGCCACCGTACGGCGCAGGTTCGGGGCCGAGCGGAGCCTTCGAGTTGCGTAGCGAGCGTGTCGGCGATGGCTGGCGTCTGCGTGCGATCAGTTCCGAGGATTCCCTGCCCGCCGGAGTCAAGGCGAAATTCCAGAACAACGAGGATTCGCTGCCCAGTCCGTACGCGAGCAGTGGCGTGTTCGATCATCTGCTCGGCGAGCCGGTGCCGCTCGGCACCTTGCGCAATGCGGTTGTCGCTGTCGATACCGACAGCACGTTCATGAGCAAGCGATTCGTCGACAATACGATCCTGGCAACGGCGTGGATTGCCGATCTGTTCGCGCAAATGAACGTGATGTACCAGGGCGACCTCGATGTGAACCTGCAGTTGGGGACCACGTACCTGCGCACCGCCTCGGATCCGTATGCGAATACCGATACGCCCGCGAACTCGGCGATGCTCAATGAATTCGGCAATTACTGGTCAGCCAACTACAGCAGTGGCGGCAACGCCGTCCCTCGCGCGTTCGCGATGCTGTTGTCGGGCAATTCGTCGCAGCAAAACAGCGCATCGGGAATCGCCTGGGTCGATTCCTATTGTCGAACATCCGGAAACGGTGGTAGTTACAGCACGACCCAGATCTTCACCAACCCCTTGGTCGGCATCTCCTATTCGGCCTCGATCGTCGGACACGAGCTCGGTCACAATTTCGGCGCGTCACATACGCATTGCACGAATGCCAGCTCCGGCTCCTACCCGACAGGCTCCAACACCATTGACCAGTGCTCGACCAGCGGTAGCAGCTGTTATTCCGGAACCACGAGCTGCCCAAGCTCGGGACCGGGAGCTCCTCGCGGAACAGTCATGAGCTATTGCAACAGTTTCAACGGCGGAGCGTGTGGACAGAACGTGCAGGTTTTCCATCCGACCCACGTCACCGCCCTGCGTGCGCGAATCGCCGCCAACACGCCGAGTTGCCTGAGCGTGGACAACAATACAATTTTTGCGCACGGTTTCGAATGATTTGCTGACCCGGCATACGTCCCCGTCAGCGGGGACACATGCCGCTATTCGCGATAGCCGAGAAAATCGAGACTGGCCTGCAGCATCGCTTCGGTGCCGGTCTTCAACGCGCCCTCGTCGACAAAGAAGCGCGGCGAGTGGTTGAAGGCGACCTTGTCGGTATCCTGATTCGCGGGCGTACCACCGACGAAGAAGTAGACGCTTGGTGCCGGCGCACCAAGGGCAAGCAGCGGAAAATCTTCCGAGGCGGTCCAGCGTGATGCCTCGATCACGGCATCCGCGCCGAGAACCTTGACCAGACTCGCGGTCACCCGCTTGGTCAGATCCGGATCGTTGTAGTTGACTGGATTGCTGTTGCCCTCGACCGGAATCTCGAGATCGACCGTTGCGCCGTGCGCAGCGGCGACGTGTTCGGCGACCTGGCGCAGTTCGGCGAGCGCCTGCTCGCGCATGCCGCTGTCGAAGGCGCGCAGCGTGCCTTGCAGCGATGCCGAATCCGGCACGATATTGAAGCGCTGGCCGCCGTCGAAGACGCCGAAGGTGAGCACGACCGGATCCTTGTTGATATCCATGCGCCGACTCACGATGGTCTGCGCGGTCATGACAATATCGGCACCGGCGACGATCGGGTCGATGCCTTTCCACGGATTTGCGCCATGGGTCTGGAGACCATGAACCATGATTCGCAGGGTGTCCGAACTGGCCATGATGCCGCCCGGACGCAAGGCCACGCTTCCAACGTGATACGACGAGGTGACATGCATGCCGAAAATCGCGTCGGGCTTGAAATTCTTGAACATCCCCTCCTTGACCATGAGGCCGGCGCCACCATCCTCGCCTGCGGGCGCACCTTCTTCGGCTGGCTGGAAGATCACCATGACTTCACCCGGAAGATCCTTGCCAAGTCCGGCCAGGGCACTGGCTACGCCGAGCGTGGACGCCGTATGCACATCATGGCCGCAGGCATGCATGACGCCGACCTGCTTGCCTTGGTATTCGCCTTTCACTTTTGAGGCGAACGGCAGATCAACTTCTTCGGTCACCGGCAATCCATCCATATCGGCTCGAATGGCGAGCCTGGGTCCGGGCTTGCCACCTTTGAGGATGCCGACCACGCCGGTATGCGCAATGCCGGTCTGAACTTCGTAGCCGAGCTTTTTCAGTTCGTCGGCGATGAGCTTGGCCGTACGTGTTTCGCGATTGCTGAGTTCGGGATGCTCGTGGATATCGCGACGCACCGAGGTGATGTGTTCGAGGCGTGCGTCGACCATCGCTTCGACGGATTCACCCGCGGCAAAAGCGGAAGGAGCGGCGAGGCACAGGCAGAGTGCAGAAGTGAGCAGGTGTCGGCGCATGGTGATCTCCCGAGGTCAACGCGCAGTCAAACGCAAGCGCGACAAGGATGCAACCGCCAGAAGCCATTGATTGTGGGTGCCAGGGTGATATTCCAGCGCTGTCAAACTTCCTGCGTTGACTTGCCGAAAGGATCGACGCTGAAGGGGTTCCTACGAAAAGCGCGCGACTCCAGCTGAACTGCGGGAACCGTTCCATGGTCGAGCAACTTGCCCTGCCTTGCCGAATGGTTCGAGCCTCGAGGGACTCCTGCGGGGTGCGCGCGCGGCGTTGACTCCTCGATTCCTAACCGCGGTGCTCGCGGCCGAGGTAGTCCTCGCTCTGCATCTCGATCAGACGCGATTCGGTTCGGGCGAACACGGCGCGATGGCGACGTCCATCGTAGAGGTCGATGATCGGAACGGCCGCCGTAAGCACCAGCTTGACGCCATGGTCATAAAGCTCGTCGACCAGTTCGACAAAGCGCTGCGCTGCATCTTCGGTTTGCGGGGTGAATTCGGGAACACCCGAGATCATCACCGTGTGATACGAGCGGGCCAGGAAAATATAGTCGGCAACACCGCGCGGACCGTCGCAGATCGCGTCGAAATCGAACCAGATCGCACCGTCTCCCTCGCGACGTACCTGGACCGGACGCTCGTTGATGCTCAATCTGAAATCCGTGCGCTCCTTTCCGCGCGCAACGCGATGAAAGATTGCAAGCATGCCGCGCTCGGCGTTGGCGTCGGGCGGGGTCAGATAGACTGGTGCCTGCTTGAGCGCTCGTAGTCGCCAATCGGTGGACGAAACCAGTTCGGCGACTTCGCAATGCGCTTCGAGCAGGGTAATCGCGGGCAGGAAGCGTTGCCGTTGCAGGCCATCTCTGTACAGGTTCGCTGGCGCGGTATTCGATGTCGTCACCAGCACCACGCCCTCGGCAAAGAGACCCCTGAGCAGATTGCCGAGGATCATCGCGTCGCCGATATCGAGGACGAAAAATTCATCGAGACACAGAACACGTGACTTCGCCGCGATGCGTTCGGCAACCGTGACCAGCGGGTCGCTACGTCCGCTCAAAGTGCGCAGCTCCGCATGAATGCCTTGCATGAAACGATGGAAATGTATGCGAGTCTTTTTTTCGATTGGCAGCGACTCGAAGAAAAGATCCATCAGAAATGTCTTGCCGCGACCGACGCTGCCCCAGAGATAAAGGCCTTGCGGCGTCTCGCGGTGCTTTCCGCGCAGACGATGCCACAGTGAGGGCGAAGCTTCGTCAATCAGCGCTTCAAAGATCCGATCGAAAGCTGCCAATGCTGCCTGCTGCGCCGGATCCGCAGTCCAGTCGCCAGCAGTGACGCCTAGCGCATAACGCGCGCTCGGCCGCGCGGGGCCTGCGCTCATGCCGGACCGTTCGCCTTCGGCAGGTGCCCGCGCATCGCATTCTTGATCGCACCGCGCAGGTCCATCAGGCGGCGATGGAAGAAATGGCTGGTTTCGGCCATGCGCACCAGTTGCGGGGAGACATCGAGTTGCTCGACCCAGTCGAACACCGACTGGGGATCTACGACTTCGTCCTCTTCGCCCTGAACCACGAGCCACGGGCAATCCGGCAGTTCGATCGACTCAAACTCCCAACGCCCGACCGGTGGTGCGATCGTGATCAGCGCGCCGGCATCGAGACGCTTGGCATTGCGCAGGGCGACATAGCTGCCGAACGAGAATCCTGCCAGCCAAAGCGGTGCTTCAGGGCGCATCTTTCGAGCCCATTCAACCACGGCGGCAAGATCATCGCTTTCGCCGATGCCTTCATCAAAGGCGCCTTCTGATTTACCGATACCGCGAAAATTGAAACGTACGGTATCCAGGCCGAGCTCACGCAACGAACGCTCGATGATGGTCACCACCTTGTTGTGCATGGTGCCGCCGTGCAGCGGATGCGGATGGCAGATCACGGCGATGCCGAGCGCATTGGCGGTTGCGGTCGCATTTTCGCTCTCGCCTTCACTCTCGGCTGGCTCGGTGGCAACTTCGATGGCACCCGCTGGGCCTTGCAGCATGAAGTGGGCGGATTCGCGGGGGAAGGCGGCAGGGGTTGTCTTGGCTGGATTCTTGCTCATGGTGCGCATGATACCGTGAAGGTCGCCAAGCACCTTCACCCGCGATGAATCACCTTGCTCACGCCCTGCTGTCAGGCCCCGATGATGCCTTGCGCCTTGGCGGAATGATGGGGGATTTCGTGCGCGGGCGGATTGATCCCGAATTGCCGATCGGCGTGCAGCGCGGTATCGCCCTGCATCGCGCCATCGATACCTTTACCGATAGTCACGAGCAGATTGTCGCGGCACGGGCCTTGTTCGAGCCTCCGTATCGACGCTATGCCGGAATCCTCATCGATATTTGGTTCGATCATCTGCTCGCGCGCGATTTCGGTCGTTGGTCGGAGATTCCCTTGCAACGCTTCAGCGACGACATAGTGCAGCTGCTGATCCGCGAGGACGATCAGTTGCCCGATTCGCTGCGTCACTTTCGCAGCTACCTTCGTTCGCGTCACCTGCCTGCCGCGTACGCGGATCGGCCGATGATCAATGAAGTCCTGCTCGGCGTCGGCGCGCGACTCAAGCGCGCGAATCCGCTAGCTCACGGTTTGATCGAGATTTCACGCCTGGAAGCCGAGTTGGATCGCGCCTTTGACAGCTTTTTCCACGAACTGATTGCATTCGCGAGGGATTGGCGCGGATCGCCAAACGGCAATTGATGGGACTCGCAAGCGGTAAGACTCCGCCTGTGAAGCAGATGGTTCGCCCGCGGCGTTCGCCCTGAGCCTGTCGAAGAGTAGTTTCGAGATATTGAACCGCCCCGCCAACTTCCGATCATGGTTTCCTTCGACGAGCTCGGCACAGGTCTGGCTCACCATGAACGGAAGTTCGTGAGGATTTCGCAGGTTTTCTCTCGGGTCGAAGAAGCTTGGCCACGAATATTCGCGTTCTCGATCAGCCAGCAGAAAAAGCTGCGGCCGGGACAACCACCTCCGTCCCGACCGCAGCGGACAACTGATCTAGATCTCGTACGCCGATTCGCCATGGCTGGTGATATCGAGACCTTCGCGTTCGTGCTCTTCGCTGACGCGCAAGCCGAACACGGCCTTGGCAATCAGAAACGAGATCACCGAAACCGCGCCGATCCATCCGACCGTAATCAGCACCGCGATGCCCTGAATGCCGACCTGGGTGAGGATCGAATAGTCGTCACCGCCATTGCCGCCGAGCGCAGGCGCATGAAACACGCCGGTCAGCATCGCGCCGACAATACCGCCGATGCCGTGCACGCCGAAGACATCGAGGCTGTCATCGACAGCAAGCAATTTCTTGAGTCCGGTGACGCCCCAGACGCAGATGACACCGGCCGCTGCACCAATCGCGATCGCGCCTAACGGCCCAACCAGTCCGGCGGCCGGGGTTATTCCGACCAGACCGGCCACGGCTCCCGAAGCGACGCCGAGCGCTGACGGTTTGCCCTTCGCGACTGCTTCAACCATCGCCCAGGCCACGATTCCGGCCGCGGTCGCCAGCAGCGTATTGAGAAAGGCCAGCGCCGTGCCCGCATTCGACTCAAGGTTCGATCCTGCATTGAAGCCGAACCAGCCAACCCAGAGCAGGGAGGCACCGACAAAGGTCATTGTCACATTGTGCGGTTTGATCGCCTCACGACCGAAGCCCAGGCGCTTGCCGACAAAGTACGCGCCGATCAATCCGGCAACTCCGGCGTTGATATGCACGACTGTGCCACCGGCGAAGTCGAGCGCGCCCATGTCGAGCAGATAGCCGCCCGCAGCCCAGACCATGTGCGCGATCGGAAGATAGCCAAACGTGAACCAGAGTACCGAAAACAGGATCAGCGCGGCGAACCTGATGCGTTCGGCGAAAGCACCGACGATCAGGGCGCCGGTGATTCCGGCAAATGTCCCCTGGAACGCGATGAACACGTACTCGGGAAGCTTGACGCCTTCGCTGAACGTATCGGAGAGCGAGTCGACCGTGACGCCGGACAGGAACAATTTCTCGAACGATCCAATTACCGCATTGCCGCCGACAAAGGCGAGGCTGTAGCCGTACACGGCCCAGAGCAGGATCAGCAGCGAGAAGATCACCATGACCTGGATCAACACCGACAGTACGTTCTTGGAACGCACCATGCCGCCGTAGAAAAGTGCCACACCGGGCACCGTCATCAGCAATACGAGCAGGGTCGAGGTCAGCATCCAGGCGACATCGCCCTTGTCCACGGTGCCGGTGACCGCTGGCACTGCGCTGGCGACCTGCTCGGCCAGGACGGGATGGATTGCCGTCAGCGCCAGCAGGATCAGCAAGCCAATACCAACCGTCGGCAGGCGCGCATCTCTCAATGATCTTGATTGCATTTTCATGATGTCCTCGCGAGGTTGGGGTCAGAGCGCGTCGGCGTCGATTTCACCGGTGCGGATGCGGATGACCTGGTCGATGGGCGAAACGAAAATCTTGCCGTCTCCGGTCTTTCCAGTGGCGGCGACAGCCTGGATCGCCTCGATGACCGGCCCGACGCGGTCATCGGTAACCACAGTTTCAATCTTTACCTTGGGCAGAAAATCGACGATGTATTCGGCGCCACGGTAGAGCTCGGTGTGGCCTTTCTGGCGACCGAAGCCCTTGACCTCGGTGACGGTGATGCCGGATACGCCGGCGTCGGACAAGGCCTCGCGGACTTCATCGAGCTTGAACGGTCGAACAATTGCAGTTATCAGTTTCATGGCCACTCCGATGGATTGCGGGTGGCCGGCCGGGTCGAGCCGGCCGGCACGGTCAGAAGTCTTTCGACAGGGTCAGGATGGCGGTTGATTTGCCGACGTATTTGTCGAAGGCATTTGTGTACAGCGCCTTCTCGGCGTTGCTGTCGACGTAGGCGAGCGCGGCGCTGAATCCATTGCCAAGGTCGCGCGTTACGGCGAGGCTCCAGTCGGTATACGAAAGCTCGCTGTAGCTGTTGACGCGCTGACGACCGAGATGGGCATCAAACGTCCACTTCTCGGCGAAGCCCTGGCTCAAGCTTAGGTCCAGATAGTCGCTGCCGTCGGATCCGTCGATGCCGAACAAATCGGTGAAGGCATGGCTGACCTTGAGGGTCAGGATCGACCAGCCGACCGAGAAATAACCCTCGACGGTGTCCGGATCGGTAAAACCGCCGGGATAGGATCCGGGGTACCAGTAGTAGAGGACACCAACATCGTAGTTGACCGCCTCTCCCCAGCTGCCGCGGAAACCGGTAAAGCCGTCTATTTCAACACTGCTCGATACGCCGTCCTGGCCGTCGGACAGCCAGCTGATGTTGCTGCCCCAGCTACCGATGTAAAACCCGCTGGCGCTGGCGTATTCGATGCCGCCCTGCAGGGCCGGATCGCGGTTGGTCTGGGTCAGCCCGCGAAACGCATAGTCACTGGTCAACGCCAGTGATCCATTCACGGCAGATGGCTCGTCGCTCTGGGCGTTGGCAACGCCCAGACCGAAAAATGACGCAAGCAGGCACAGCACCGGGATTCGGCTCTTCATGGTTCACCTCGACAGTTTGGATGGGATGCAACGACAAACGGTCGGTCGGCAACGATCCCGGAGACTCCCCAGCCCCGGGATCACTCAGACCGAGTAATACATCTGGTACTCCAGCGGGTGGGTGGCGGCACGGAAGCGCGTGACCTCGCCCATCTTCAGTTCGATGTAGGCATCGATGAAGTCATCGTTGAAGACGCCGCCGGCCTTGAGGAACTCGCGATCCTTGTCCAGCGCGGCGAGGGCCTGATCGAGACTCGAACACACCTGCGGAATGTTCTTTTCCTCTTCCGGCGGCAGGTCGTAGAGATCCTTGTCCGACGGCGCGCCCGGATCGATCTTGTTGAGGATGCCGTCGAGACCCGCCATCAGCAGTGCGGAGAACGCGAGGTAGCCCGAGTTCATCGGATCCGGAAAGCGGATCTCGATGCGGCGCGCCTTCGGATTGGTCACGAATGGAATGCGGCAACTGGCCGAGCGATTGCGCGCCGAGTACGCCAGCATGACCGGTGCCTCGAAGCCCGGAACGAGACGCTTGTAGCTGTTCGTCGTCGAGTTGGTGAACGCGTTGATCGCGCGCGCATGCTTGAAGATGCCGCCGATGTACCAGAGTGCGGTCTGCGACAAGCCACCGTAGAGATCGCCGGTGAACAGGTTGACGCCGCCCTTGGACAAGGACTGGTGCACGTGCATGCCCGAGCCGTTGTCGCCGACCAGCGGCTTCGGCATGAAGGTCGCGCTCTTGCCGTGGGCGTGGGCGACGTTCTTGACCACGTACTTGAGCATCTGCAATTCGTCGGCCTTCTTGACCAGCGAGTTGAACTGCACGCCGATTTCGCACTGACCGGCGTTGGCGACCTCGTGATGATGCACTTCGACAATCTGACCAAGTTCGCCGAGCACATTGCACATCTCGGCGCGGATATCCTGCAGCGAATCAACCGGCGGTACCGGAAAATATCCGCCCTTGACCACCGGACGATGGCCGCTGTTGCCGCCTTCGTAGCGCTTCGACGAAGACCACGCCGCTTCCTGCGATTCGACTTCGAAGAAACACTTGCCCATGTCGTTCTGCCAGCGCACCGAATCGAAGATGAAAAACTCGGGCTCGGGGCCGACGAACGCCGTGTCGGCGATGCCGGTCGACTTCAGGTAGGCCTCGGCGCGCTTGGCGAGCGAGCGCGGATCGCGCGAATAGGCCTGCATCGTGTTCGGTTCGAGGATGTCGCAAAAGAGAATCAGGGTCGGATCGGCAAGAAACGGATCGACCAGGGCGGTATCGGGATCAGGCATCAGGACCATGTCCGACTCGTTGATGCCCTTCCAGCCCGAGATTGACGAGCCGTCGAACATCTTGCCGTCCTCGAACGTCGACTCGTCGATCATCGCGGCCGGAAAGGTAATGTGTTGCTGGACACCACGAACGTCGGTGAAACGGAAATCGACGTAGGTGATGTTCTGATCCTTGATCAACTTGAGCACGTTTGCTGCAGACATGGAAAGCCTCGGCGTGGGTGGTTGTGCATTTGAGACTGCAACCGTCATGCCAGATTTGTTGCGCTGCAAAATATGTGATAAATCCGTGTGTTAGCGAAATTTCGCCGGCAGTTCAGCTCACATAATGAGCCATGTTGGTGCAACAATTCACAGCAAATCACCATACTGGTGCGACGCCGTGTCTGCCGACGCTTGCGCTGGCCCACAGTCATCCGGCATAGCATTTAAGCCAATGGGTATTTGTGTCGTGCCGAGGCGGGCGGCAGTCCCGACGTTGCGGAGCCCATTCTGATCTTGCGCCGACAGCAGAAATCCGCCGACCGGCATTGCCGAGCATCGGCCGGCACGAGTGCCGCATGACCCCGGTCAAGCGCGGCGAATCAGAAGGTGTTGGCGAGCCGCCTCGCGCGCGGGTCGCTAGTCGAACCCGGCCTTGAAGATCCGATCAACCACGGCGCCGTACTCGTAGGCACCGACATCACAACGCGAACCAGCCACACGGGGAGCCCCGCGCTGATCGGTCAGCAATGGTCTGCCCGCCTGATCTATGCAACCCTGCGAAGTCGTAGCGTCGATGGCCTCGCTGCCTGGCAGCAATGCGTGGGTGAGCGTCGGACCGCCGTTGTCGCGCAACGTTCCTATTGAGCTCGCGGACATGAAGTTGTAGGCGAGCCCCCCGTTGCCGGTAAAGCTGCAATGCACCGCCTCGCCGAACAAGTTGAAGCCGTACAACTCGAAAGTTCCGTCGCAATCGTCATCGACGAAACCTCCGTTGACACCATTGCCGGCGATCAATGCATTGACAAGTACCGTGCGCGCTCCGGGTTCGGCATAGGCACCGCCGCCCAATCCACCGTTGATGTCATGGTCGACATCCGCAATATTATTGATCACCGAGACGCTGTATAGAAATGCAGTGCTATCGCTGTAGATTCCGCCGCCATCACTATCGGCCGTGTTCGAGCTCAGCGTGCTGCTGACGAGCAACAGTGGGCCCGTGTTGTAGATGCCACCACCATTGACCGAGGCATTGGAATGCAGGGTCGAGCCGCGAATCGTCGCGTTCCCCGCCGTGTAGAGACCGCCGCCATTATCCGCACGATTGGAGCGAATAGTCGTGGCCAGGAGGGTCAGGCTGGAGCCGCTGTTGTTGAAGATGCCGCCTCCCTCGCTGCCAGGGAAGCCGAGGCCGATATTCGCAAGATTGTTTTCAATCACACTTTCGCTGACGGTGAGCGAACCGTTGTTGTAGATGCCGCCGCCGTAGCTGCTCTCGCCATTGCGCAGCGTGACATTGAGCAACGAGGCAGATCGCCCACTTTCGACATAAATCACACGGTCGATGCGGTTGCCATCGATGATCGTGCGGCCCGCGCCCGCGCCGATGATCGCAATCTGCTGATTGGCGCCGAGCGGCGACGTGAGGTCGAGATCGTAGTTCTCTTCGCCGCTGCCGTTTGCCGACCGCGTAAGCAGAAAGACGCCCGCGGGCACGTTGATCTGCACGACGAGATTCGCCGTGGTCAGGTGGTTGGCCTGCATGACCGCAGCGCGCAACGAGCAGCTATTCGAACTGGTGCGGCACACGCCATCGCCAACGTTGGCGTCAATCAGATCCGCGGTCGTCGTGACAGGGAAGACGATCACGGGGGGCGGGTTCTGCGCAACGGCAGGCGTCGGATCCATAACGAACGCTGCGCAAACGCTCGCAGCGAAACCGGCTCGAAGCAGGACCCGTCTGTTTTTGCTTGGCTGTCTTGTATGGTTCATGGATCGAAGCCGTTTCGGAATATCAAATCGGCCGACGAAATGACCGGGCGGCAGTTCGAAAACTCCGACACGATCAGGGCCGAAGGTCCGGGTGTAGTCGCGAAGCGCCGGGTCAGTGCAGTAAGGATCATGCCGGGGCCGAGTCCGGAGGTCTGCCGCGCGAACGTCGCATCGCCTGATGCATTGGTCGTCACGTTGACGGTAACCGGTGGAGGATTGAGTGGGAAAAATGTCTGCCCGCCGCCGAACCCGCTCGCGTCGCAACTGTTGTTCAAGTAGAAATGAATCTCGTAGCTGTTGTTGGGTGCCGCGCTGAGCACGCCGGTGATGGTTGTGACCAATGTCCCGGGATCGAATATCGCCGACTGCAGCACCGGCTTGTTGAGCAACTCGTTGGGTCCACTGTCGCCATCACTGACGTCGTTCGGCGTCGGCCCGAGCGGCGCGAGATCGATCGCAAGTCCGCCGTTGCCCGCAATGGAAGCGTTGACATCAACTTGCGCCAAATCATCGACGAACAAACCAGCCCCACCGTTGTTCGAGATGCTCGCCGTGCCGAAGGCAGAAAAGCGATAGCGCTTGCCGACGAATACGCCGCGTGAATCTCCGGCGACGATGACCCCATGCCCGCCATTGCCGAACGCCAGGCCACCGACACCGATTCCGATACCGTTCGCAACCACCGAGGTTGCCGACGTGGGACTGTCGAAGATGGCCACGCCGTCGCCGAGATTGGCGGAAATCAGATTGTCGTGAATCGCGATGTCTGTACTGTTGAGGTCAACGCTGATGCCTCTGCCTGCATTGGGCAGGGCGGTCGTTCCGGAAGCAGAGAGCCCGATGATGTTGTTGCGGATGCGATGACTTGCGGAACGTGCATCAGCACGTGTCGATCCGATGAATATGCCGTCACCGCCACTGGCCGAGATCACGTTGCGTGTCTGTGCCAGCGGATCGGTGGGACCGCCTGCTTCCGCGACCTGGTCGCCGACGATGTTGTTCGTGCTGCCACGACCGAACACGAGGTTGGCCCGGCCGAGCGCGATACCGTTTCCGTTTCCGAGCCCGACCATGCCTGACGCATCGGTGCCAAGGAAGTTTCCCTGGATGCGCACACTACCCACCGGACAAAACCCATTGACCGGGCAAAACTCCTCACCCATCGACAACGCCGCTCCAGCAAAGCGGTTGATGACCAGGCCACGGATCACACTGCCGCTGCCGGGACACAATGGCGAAGCCGGGATCGATGCACCGATCACGATGGCGTCGACGCCACCGGCCAGGCTACCGTCCAGTTCGATCGCAAGGACTGCATTGCTACCTTCATTCAGCGTGTTCAAGCTGGAACCCGGTTGTGAGTAACCGTCCAGCGTAATTGGAATATTGAACATGGGCAGCGACGACAGCGGCTGGATCGTGTGCAATCCATTTCCGGGAATGGCAAACACGATGG
Organism: Lysobacterales bacterium; assembly: GCA_038205505.1. Lineage (GTDB taxonomy): Bacteria > Pseudomonadota > Gammaproteobacteria > Xanthomonadales > Rhodanobacteraceae > Dokdonella. The sequence goes on from JBBRBU010000047.1 coordinate 28,214, forward strand.
AGTGCGGATCACAGCGGGTGCCAGCGGTGACCTGTTGCGCGTTGGCATCGGCGATCGCCTGGCGCAGGCTTCCGAAGCCTGCGTCGGCCGTATTCGTGACGACGTAGGTGTTCGCGCAGGCATTGCTGGCGAAAGCGAAGGCCAGCAAAGAAGCGACGCATGCGATGGCGCGCACTGCCTGCGGACTCGATGATCTCCTGCAGCAGACAAGCGAGCGCGAGGAGTCCCAGGTTCTGAGAAATGAAATGCTCATGAGTCGATTTCCGTCAGGGTGTCTTGTGGTTGCCATCCATCAGCCGCACGCCATTTCGCCGCAGCACCCGCACGCGCGCATCGCGAGCGCAGCGCGTGGAGGGAATCATCGCGCTCACATGCCACCGTCGAAGCCGTTGCGGAAGATGAAATCGGTGACCGGAACCACCGATTCGTACTCAAACGCGCCGGCGTCGCAGTTGCTATTTACACTCGGACGCGGCGCGCCGCGCTGATCGATCTGCAGATGGGCGCCGGTTTCATCGGTGCAGCCCAGGCTGAACTGCGCACTGTCGATGGCCTCGCTGTTGCCAAGCAGTGCATGGGTCCATGTCGGACCGCCGTTGTCCTGCAGGGTTGCAATGCTGGCTGGGGTTACGTGGTAAAGGATTCCGCCATTGTTGCTCGAGCAGCCGGTGGCGACCGTGAAGAAGTTGCGTCCGTAGGTCTCGAAAATTCCGCTGCAGTCGTTGTCGCCAAAAACGGTCACCGTGTTGTTCGCGATCAATGTATTGACGAGGACAAAGAGCGCGCTGGCGCGCGCGAATATGCCGCCACCAGTACCGCCGTTCTCGTCGTGGTCGTCGTCGGCGCCGTTGCCGACAAGTGTGGTGTTGTAAAGAGAGGTGTTGCTGTTATTGATGCTGAATATTCCACCGCCGTTGTTGTTGGCAAGGTTGGCACTGAGCGTGGTGTTTATCAGGTAAACATGCCGCGTTTCGCCCAAACTTCCGGTGTTGTAAATGCCGCCGCCATCAATACTTGCACGATTGTCACTCAGCAGGCTCTCTCTGATCCGCGCAAGTCCCCCATTTATTAGGGCACCGCCGTATGCTGCCGAATTGGCGCGCAGTGTGCTCCGAACAACGTCGAGGTCGCCGATGTTGCTGACTCCGCCGCCATCACTAGTCGCGC
>JBBRBU010000048.1:0-29181 GCA_038205505.1 Lysobacterales bacterium
CTTGCCGGCATCCGAGGCAAACAACAAGGTGGCGCCCTTGAGATCCTCGTCGTCGCCGAGGCGTTGCAGCGGGGTCATTGCCGCCAGTTTGTCCACGCCAATATTCTCGATCAGGCCTTTCGACATCTTGGTCGGAAAGAAACCTGGCGCCAGCGCGTTCACCGTGATCCCGTACGGCCCCCACTCGCCTGCAAGGGTCCGCGTGAAATTGACCAGGGCGCCTTTGGTCGTGTTGTAGGCAATCGTCTTCATCGCGCCCGGAGGATTGCCGCGCAGACCGGCGATCGAGGCGATGTTGATGATGCGACCGCTGCCGCGCGGAATCATCGAGCGTTTCGCGATCTGCTGGGTCAACAGGAACAAACCCCGGATGTTGAGATTGAAGACCTTGTCCCAGGCCTCGAGCGGATAGTCCTCGGCCGCCGCGCCCCAACTCGCACCGGCGTTGTTGATCAGGATGTCGACGTGGCCAAGCTTGTCGAGGGTGCCATCGACGAGCGCGGCGATCGAATCCGGCTTGCCGGTATCGGCCGCAATCCAGTCGACATCGATGCCGCGCGCCTTGAGGTGGGCCTGTGCCTTTTCCAGCTCATCGGACTTGCGCGCCGAGATGACCAGGCGTGCACCAAAGTCGCCGAGCGCCTCGGCCATCTGCAGGCCAAGTCCGCGAGAGCCGCCGGTGATCAGGGCGGTGCGTCCGTCAAGGTCGAATAGGGTTCGTGTTGCGCTCATGGTTTGTCTATTCCTGGTTCGGTTTGGGAAAGTCTGATCAACCTCAGCCGTTCGCCCTTGGCCTGTTGAAGGGACAACCCGAGTTGTTGATGCGCCGCGGCAACTTCGATCATGGGTCCCTTCGACACGCTCAGGACGGGCCAGGCTCAGCACGAACGGAAGTTGATCGGATCATCCTCGGCAACGTTCTGGCGTCATTTCGTCTCATTGCCGTACGGTCTCCTGCAATTGAAGCCGACAGACCTCGAGATGTTCATCGGTGGTGCCGAAACGCAACTCGAATGCGAGCAGCCGTTTGAAGCAGTGACTGACATCGAGTTCGTCGGTCATACCCATGCCTCCGTGCAGTTGCACGGCCTGCTGACCCACATGGCGCGCAGCCTGGCCAATCAGTGCCTTGGCGCCCGATATCGCCGCGCGGCGTGCAGCAGCGTCGGTGTCGCTGCAGGATTCGGTGGCGAGATACATCATCGAACGCGCCTGCTCGAACTGGATCAGCATGTCGGCCATGCGGTGCTGCAGAGCCTGGAAGCTGCCGATCGGCGCGCCGAACTGCTTGCGCGAACGACTGTATTCGATGGTCGCCTTGAGGATGCGGTCAAGCACACCGAAAGCCTCGGCGCACAGCGCAGCTGTGCCGCAATCGATGACCGCTGCTAGCCTGTCGCCGGCCTCGTCGCCAAGCCGTGCATCGGCATCGATGCGCACGGTGTCGAACGCGAGGTCGGCCGCACGCTGGCCGTCGACCGTGCGCAACTCGCGACGGCTGATGCCGGCGGCATCGGCAGCGACCGCGAACAGTCCCAGACTGCCATCATCGACGCGTGCCGAGACCAGATACAGATCGGCCATCGGCGCGTGATAGACCACGCTTTTGCTTCCGCTCAAGGACCAGCCTGCGTCGCTGCGTGTGGCGCGCGTCGAGATCCTCGAGAAATCGATTCCGGCCGCGGCCTCGTCATGCGCGAGCACGGCGATCAGGTCACCGCTGGCCATCGCCGGCAGCCATTGCGCGCGCTGCGCATTGGAGCCCATGCGTACGATGGCCTGAGTAGCCACGATCGCGCTCGACAGGAACGGTTCGAGCAACAGGCCGTGACCGACGGCCTGAGAAACCAGCATGACACCGACCGGACCGGCACCAATGCCGCCATCAGCTTCCGGAATGTCGAGGGCCAGCAAGCCGAGATCGCCAAGCTGTTTCCAGACTTCGCGCGACCAGCCCGCTTCGGATTCGAGGAGCTTGTGACGCTGCTCGAAGCTGTACTCGCGACCAAGAAAACGCTGCGTCGTGTCGAGCAGCATCTGTTGTTCGTCGTTGAATGAAAAATCCATGGGGGCTTCCGTCAGACCTGAAGAATCATCTGCGCGATGATGTTGCGCTGGATCTCGTTGGAACCGCCGAAGATCGTCAGCTTGCGTTGATTGAGATACGCCTCGGCGGCGCGCGGAACCTCTTCGTCAAGATCGACCTCGGCGGATTCCGCGATCAGGGCGCGCGCGCCGAGTGCCTCGACCTGCAACTCGGTGATGCGTTGCATGATCTCGGTTCCGCGAATCTTGAGGATCGATGCCTCGGGGCCAGGCGCGTGGTTCTGTGCCTCGGCGAAGATCACGCGCAGGTTGGTGATCTCGAGCGCCTTGAGCTCAAGTTCGACCTGGACGATGCGCGTGGCGAATACGTCATCGGCGATCAGCACCTTGCCGTTGCGCTGGATTGCCGCGGCCATCTGCTTGAGCCGCCGCAGTTCGCGCTGGCTGGCGCCGATTCCGGCGATGTTGGTGCGCTCGTGACCGAGCAGGTATTTCGCATAGGTCCAGCCGGCGTTCTCGTCACCGATGCGATTGCCGACCGGTACGCGCACGTTGTCGAACCAGATCTCGTTGACCTCGTAGCTGCCATCGAGAAGACGCGTCGGACGCACGCTGATGCCGGGCGTCTTCATGTCGATCAGCAGGAACGAAATGCCACGCTGCGGCTTGCCGCTCGAATCGGTACGCACGAGACAGAAGATCCAGTCGGCAAACTGACCGAGTGTGTTCCAGACCTTCTGCCCGTTGACGACGTAGTGATCGCCATCCAGTTCGGCCCTGGTCCTGAGCGAAGCGAGGTCGGAACCCGCGCCCGGCTCTGAGTAGCCCTGGCACCACCAGTCTTCAGCGGCGAGGATGCGCGGCAGGAAGCGCTGCTGCTGCTCGATGCTGCCGAAACGCATGATCACCGGCGCCACCATCTTGACGCCGAATGCAAGCTGCGGTGGCGCGTCGGCGAGTGCGCATTCGGTTTCGAAAATGAATTGCTGCGCCTTGCTCCAGCCGGTGCCGCCGAACTCAGGCGGCCATGCCGGCGCGCCCCAACCGTGCTCGTCGAGGATCCTCTGCCAGCGCGATATGTCCTGCTTGATCTGGCTACCGTCGCCGAGATGGACTCGGCGGCGAATGTCATCGGGCAACGTGTCGCGCAGGAAGGCGCGGACTTCGTCGCGGAATGCCTGCTCTTGCGGGGTGAATGCGAGATCCATGTGAACTCTCTGTTTCAGCGTGAAGTGGATTGAGGGGTGTAGCGCGCGAGCATCTGCGCGACGCAGGCGGGCTTGTCGCCACCTTCGACTTCGACGGTCACGGCCCAATGCGCCTGCAAGCCGCCTTTGACCTCGTCGAGTTTTTCCAGTGCCAGATGACCACGGATGCGCTGGCCGGCCATCACCGGCGAAGGCAGGCGCACACGATCAAGCCCGTAGTTGACGGTCATCGCGAGACCATCGATGCGCAGGCTGCTTTCGAACAGCATCGGGATCAGCGACAGGATCAGGTAGCCATGTGCAATCGGCGCCTTGTACGGCGACTCGCGTCGGCAGCGCTCGACATCGAGATGGATCCATTGGTGATCGCTGGTGACGTCGGCAAACGCCTGGATCCGAGCCTGGTCGATCGGCAGCCATTCGCTCACGGCGACTTCCTTGCCGATCCAGGATTTCAGTTCATCGAGGCCGTTGATGATCTGGATCGAACTCATCGGTGATCGCCGTGTATTTGTTGCCTATGTTCCCGGCGAACGGGTAAGCGATGTTTCAGGAGTTTGACCCGCGCATTCATCAAAACCACTCCTCTTTCATGTCGAGCGTGGTGCGATCGAGACTCGCGAGCAGGTCGAGCTGGGCGTCGACCTTCGGCAGTTCCCAACGGAAGAAATAACGGTTGGCGCTGCGCTTGCCTTCATAGAAGTCACCTTCCTTGTCTTGCGTGACAAGCGCCTGCTCAAGCCAGATCCATGCCAACACGATATGCCCGAATGCCTCGAGGTAGACACTGGCATTGGCCAGGGTGACTTGCGCATCACCCGCACTCCAGAGCCGCAGCGTGACTTCGGACAAGCGTTGCAGGCGCGCCTCGAGTGCATCGGCGTGCGCATGCAGGGTTTCGTGTTTGCGCGCACGGTCAATCGTCGTGCCAATCCGATTGGCGAGCAGCTTGAATGCGGTGCCGTCGTGCATGACGACCTTGCGCCCGAGCAGGTCGAGTGCCTGGATACCGTGGGTGCCTTCGTGGATCGGGTTGAGCCGGTTGTCGCGGTAGAACTGCTCGACCTTGTACTCGCGCGTGTAGCCATAGCCACCGTGCACCTGGATCGCAAGATCGTTGGCCGCGAGACACCATTGCGAAGCCCAGCTCTTGGCGATCGGCGTCAGCAGATCGAGCAACAGGGTCAGGCGTGTGCGCTCTGCCGGATCCTCGGCCACCTCGGCCTCGTCGACCAGGCGCGCGCAATAGAGATTGAAGGCAAGTCCACCTTCGACATAGGACTTCTGCGCAAGCAGCATGCGCCTGACATCGGCGTGACCGATGATCTTCATCTGCGCGGTATTCGGATCCTTGCCCGCTGGACCGATCGGCCGCCCTTGCGGTCGGTTGCGTGCGTAGTCGAGCGCATGCAGATAGCCGGTGTAGCCGAGCGCGACCGCGCCCATGCCGACACTGATGCGTGCGCCATTCATCATGTGGAACATGCAGGCCAGACCCTGATGCAGTTCGCCGACCCGATAGCCGATGGCGCCGACCCTGCCCTCGGGCGTGTAGCGCGCGCCTTCGCCGAAGTTGAGCAGGCAGTTGACCGTGCCGCGATAACCCATCTTGTGGTTGATGCCAGCGAGCTCGACATCATTGCGCTCGCCAAGGCTGCCATCGGCGTTGACGAGGAATTTCGGCACAAGCATCAGCGAGATGCCCTTGACGCCCGCAATCAGCTTGCCGTCTTCGCCGGGCACCTTGGCCAGCACGAGATGGACGATGTTCTCGGACAATTCATGATCACCGCCCGAGATCCACATCTTGTTGCCGGTGATGCGGTAACGCGGACCGAACGGCGAATCACCATCGGCTTCGGCGCGGGTCGTGATATCCGACAACGAAGAGCCGGCCTGCGGTTCGGACAGGCACATCGTTCCGAAAAAACGTCCTTCGAGTTCGGGTTTGACGAAGGCCTCGATCTGCGCCTCGGTTCCATGCGCAAGCAGCAAGTGCGCATTGCCCATGGTCAGCAATGGATACGCGCTGGTGCCGACATTGGCCGCATACAACCACGCCAGCGCGGCGAACTCGATGACCTTCGGCACCTGCATGCCACCGAGCTCGTAATCGAGCGATGCGCTGATCAAGCCGGTCGACGCGTAGGCTTCGAGTGCCGTCCTGACCTCATCGATGAGGGTCACCTTGTCGCCATCGAACTGCGGCTCGTTGCGATCGGATTTCTGGTAGTGCGGCGCAAACTTCTCGATCGCCAGTCGCGCGGCGCTATCGAGCACGGCATCGAAGGTCTCGCGATCGTGATCGGCGAAACGTGGCGCTGCCGTCAACGAGGGCACATCGAGCCATTCGTAGAGCAGGAAGTCGATATCGCGACGTGAAATCAGCAGCTCGTGCATGGATTCAGACGACCTCGAACAGACCGGCGGCACCCTGGCCACCGCCGATGCACATGGTCACCACGACATGCTTCGCAGCGCGCCGCTTGCCTTCGATCAGCGCATGCCCGACAAGGCGTGCGCCACTGACCCCATACGGATGACCGACCGCGATTGCGCCACCGTTGACGTTGATGCGCTCGTGCGCAATGCCGAGCGTGTCCATGCAGTAGAGCACCTGCACGGCGAAGGCCTCGTTGAGTTCCCAGAGATCGATGTCAGCAACTGTCAATCCGGCGCGCTTGAGCAATTTCGGCACCGCAAACACCGGGCCGATGCCCATCTCGTCGGGTTCGCAACCGGCCACGGCGAATCCCTTGAAAATGCCGAGCGGCTTGATCCCGCGCTTCTGCGCAACATCGGCATCCATGACCACGGCAGCCGACGCGCCATCGGAGAACTGACTGGCGTTGCCAGCGGTGATGACGCCGCCCGGAAACACCGTGCGAATTTTCGAGACGCCTTCGTAGGTCGTGTCGGCGCGGATCCCCTCGTCAGCAGAAATCGTCACTTCACGCGTGCCGAGGCGCGTGGTTTTCGGATCGGCGAAGCCGGCGGTCACTGTCATCGGCACGATCTCATCATCGAACTTGCCATTCGCAGCGCCGGCGGCTGCGCGGATCTGGCTTTCGGCGCCGTAGCGATCCTGGCGTTCACGATCGATCTTGTAGCGCTTGGCCACGGTCTCGGCGGTCTGCAGCATCGACCAGTAGATCTCGGGCTTGTGCTGGCTGAGCCAGCCTTCGGCGATCATGTGCAGGTTGGCGTGATTCTGCACGCAGGAGATGCTTTCGACGCCACCGGCAACGAAGACATCGCCTTCGCCAGCGATGACGCGCTGGGCGGCCATCGCAATCGTCTGCAGTCCCGACGAACAGAAACGATTGACGGTCGCAGCGGGCACCGTGACCGGAAGACCCGCCCGGATCGCGATCTGCCGAGCAATGTTGCTGCCGGTCGCGCCTTCAGGCCAGGCGCAACCGATCAGTACATCCTCGATTTCATCAGCGGCGATGCCGGCACGCTCGACGGCATGCTTGACGACGTGCCCGCCAAGCGTCGCGCCGTGGGTCATGTTGAATGCGCCTTTCCAGCTCTTGGCCAGGGCGGTGCGCGCGGTGGAGACGATAACGGCTTGTTTCACGGTGGACTCCGATTCGGTTCTGGATTTGTTCTTTTTGCCGTCATTCCTGCCCTTCGACCAGCTCAGGACTGGCTTGGCGTTGCCGAGGCAGGAATCCAGTGACTTTGAAGATCATGAAGGCGCTGGGCTCCTGCCTGCGCAGGGGCGACGAGCAAAGTGATCATCAGCCGGTGAATGTCTTGCCCTGCTCCGCCAGTTCGACCAGCAGCGGTGCCGGCTCCCAACTATCGCCCTGATAGCCGCTGGCGAAACCGCGCATTGCCGCGAGCACGTTGTAGAGGCCGACCTGGTCGACATGAAACATCGGACCACCGCGCCAGATCGGAAAGCCGTAGCCGGTCAGATAAACGATATCGATATCGGACGCCTTGGCCGCGATGCCTTCCTCAAGAATGCGCGCGCCCTCATTGGCCAGTGCGAAGATCAGGCGCTGGACGATCTCCTCGTCGCTGATGGCGCGTTTCTCAAGGCCGAGGTTGCGGGTATTTTTTTCGAGAATTGCGCAGACTTCGTCGGACGGATACGCGCTGCGATCGCCCGGTTTGTAGTCGTACCAGCCCTTGCCGGTTTTCTGGCCGAAGCGACCGACCTCGCAGATCAGATCGGCGGTTTTCGAATAGACCATGTCGGGCTTCTCGACATAGCGCCGCTTGCGGATGGCCCAGCCGATATCATTGCCGGCAAGGTCACCCATGCGGAACGGGCCCATCGCGAAGCCGAATTTTTCCATGGCCTTGTCGACTTGCTGCGGTGTCGCGCCTTCATCGAGCAGGAAGCCGGCTTGACGGCCGTATTGTTCGATCATGCGGTTGCCGATGAAGCCATCGCAGACACCCGATACAACTGCGGTCTTGCGAATCGCCTTGGCCACCGCCATCACTGTTGCCAGCACATCTTTCGCGGTCCTCTCGCCGCGCACGACTTCAAGCAGCTTCATGACGTTGGCCGGGCTGAAGAAGTGCATGCCGACCACATCTTCGGGACGTGTGGTGAACGTGGCGATCTTGTCGACATCGAGGGTCGAGGTGTTGCTGGCCAGGATCGCGCCCGGTCTGGCGATCGCATCGAGTTGCTTGAATACCGATTCCTTGACGCCGAGTTCCTCGAACACCGCTTCGATGATCAGATCGCTATCTTTCAGATCGTCGAACTTGAGTGTTGGCGTCAACAGACTCATGCGCTGTTCGACCTGCTCGGGCTTGAGCTTGCCCTTCTTCGCCGTGCGCTCGTAATTTCCAAGGATCGTGGCCACGCCACGATCGAGCGCTTCCTGTCGGGTCTCGACGATGGTCACCGGAATGCCGGCATTGAGGAAATTCATCGCGATCCCGCCGCCCATCGTACCGGCGCCGATGATCCCGACGCGTTTGATCTCGCGCGGCTGCACGTCCTTGCCGACATCGGCGATCTTGCTCGCCGCGCGCTCACCGAAAAAGGCATGACGCAGCGCTTTCGATTCGGTCGAGGTGACCAGGTTGATGAAGCCGGCACGCTCTACGCCCAAGCCTTCATCAAACGGCTTCTTGAACGAGGCTTCGATCGCCTCGAGACATTTCATCGGCGCCGGGAATGGTCCCGCAATGGCCGCGACGCCATTGCGTGCGAAATCGAGAAACCCTTCGGCGTTCTCGTGTTCGACCTTGAGATCGCGCAGCAGTGGCAGTTCGCCTTTGCCAACGACGCCTTTTGCAAAGGCGACGGCGGCAGCAACGACGTCGCCATCGACAACCTGGTCGAGCAGCCGTGTAGCGGCGAGATGTTCGGCCGGCACCGGCTCGCCCGAGACAATCATGTTGACTGCCGCCTCGAGACCGACTGCTCGCGGCAGACGCTGGGTGCCGCCGGCTCCGGGCAGGATGCCGATCTTCACTTCGGGAAGGCCGAGCAAGGCGTCTTTCCTGGCAACGCGATAGTGCGCAGACATCGCCACTTCAAGGCCGCCGCCGAGAGCCGTGCCATTGATCGCCATGACCACCGGCTTGCTGCTCGCCTCGATCGCAGCGATCACGTCATGCAGATTTGGCGCCTGCTCGGCGCGCGGCGTATTGAATTCGGTGATGTCTGCGCCACCGGAAAACATCTTGCCGCCGCCGGTGATGACAATCGCCTTGACTGCCGCATCGTCGATGCACGCGCGCACGGCTTCGACCACACCACGGCGCACGGCGAATCCAAAACCGTTCACGGGCGGATGTTCGAACGTGATGACAGCGATGCCATCGTTGAGGGTCTTGTGTACGGGCATGGTTGGTTTTCCGTGAGTGTCTTTAATGAGGCCGGCGTCGATGACTAATACAGTTGATGGCGACTTCAGTGTCCATCGTGGAGCTTCGCTGATCGGTCGCGTCAAAAGCGGAACTCATGCGCTGGCCTTCTGTGCGAACTTCCAGCCGAGCTCGGCCAGTGGAGCGGCCATTGCGCCATATTCCGTGGCGCGCGCACTGCTGGCCGTTCCGCTTTCCACGCGTTTGGCAATGCCCTGGCAGATCGCGGAAAGCCGGAACAGGTTGTAGGCCAGATAGAAATTCCAGTCGCCGGTTACCTCGCGTCCGCTGCGCCGTTCGTAAGATGCGATGCAGGATGCCTCGTCCGGAATTCCCAGCGCGTCGAGATCGACGCCGCCGACGCCACGCATTCCCTCGCGGGGGATATGCCGGCTCATCAGGTGGTAGGCGAAATCGGCGAGCGGGTGGCCCAGGGTTGAAAGCTCCCAGTCGATCACGGCAAGCACACGAGGCGACTGATGGTCGAAGATCAGGTTGTCGAGACGGAAATCGCCGTGCACGATCGCCACCGCTTCGTCGTCGACCGGAAGATGCGCGGGCAGCCATTCGAGCAGGCGATCCATGGCGTCGATCGGTATCGTGCGGCTCGCCTCGAACTGTTTCGACCAGCGTCGGATCTGGCGCGCCATGTACTCGCTGTGCTTGCCGTAATCACCAAGGCCGATCGCAACGGGATCGATCCGGTGCAAGGCGCTGATCACGCGATTCATTTCATCGTAAATCGCCGCGCGTTCCTCGCGACTTGAATCGGGCAGGGCCTGATCCCAGAGCACGCGGCCGTCGATGTGCTGCATGACATAGAACGCTCGCCCGATGACCGATTCGTCTTCGCACAGGCAATGCATGATCGCGACAGGGACGTCGCTGCCGGCCAGGGCTGCCTGCACGCGGTATTCGCGCTCGATCGCATGCGCGGACGGCAACAACTCGGCGACCGGCGCCGGCTTGGTGCGCAACACGAAACGGTGCGAAGGGCTTTCGAGCAGATAGGTCGGATTGGACTGGCCGCCCTTGAAGCGGCTGATCTGCAGATTGCCGTACATACCATCGACGCGGTCGCGCAGGTACGCCTGCAGGTCGGCGCTGGAAAAAGGCAGCTCGTCGCGGTCGTTGGCCCCACTCATGCCGCCGCCCTCACCAGCGATCCATCGACCAGGACCGGCACGACATCCAGCAAGTCGTGGCTGCTGGCGTAATCCACCTCGGCACCGAGATCATGGGCAAGCATCATCCGGCCGACCCGCGAAGCGCCCAGCGCCAAGCGCGTGTCGCATCCGCGATAGGCGTGGAACGCAGCGATGGCGGGGTCGGTCATCAGGTAGTCCGCACGTTCGATGAAATGAGCAATCAAGTGACCCGCCCCGTGGAAATCCTCAAGATTGAAGCGATCCAGCGAACCCGAGCAGATGATCAGCACCGAGGCTTGTGCATGCCGGGCGAGCACATGCTCGACCAGGGCTTTGCCATTGAGCATTGAGCCGACGTAGACATGCTCGGCGTGGGCGACAGCGACCAGCGCCTGGGTGCCATTGGTCGTGCAGTAGATCAACTCGCTGCCATCGAGACCGACATCGGCCAGGGCGATCGGCGTGGCCGGGGCAAATCCCTCGATCGGTCGGGCCAGATGTTCACCAGCGAGCACGCAGGCGTGCGCACTTGCGGCGAGCTTGAGCCCTTCCTCGCGATTGCGTACCGGATGCACGCGGCTGACCCCCTTTGCAAACGCGTGCACGATCGTCGTCGTGGCGAACAGGATGTCGAGCACGATGATGACCTTGCCCTCGATGCGGGCCGGATCGAGCTCTTCCCTTTTCAGCAGGACGTGGAGTTTCGGCATGGGTCGCAGCACCTCTCCGAGGCGATTAAGTTTTGCTATGCGGAATATAGTTTCTTTCTTGTTCATGCACCTTATCTCGGTAGCTGGGGCGATACAAGCGACCTATGCCAGTCGTCAAAAGTTGTCGTACCGCAACAAGAATGAGGAGTCTTGCGGGCTTGCACATCAACGGAGACGCGCCTACTATTTCCGGATATGTGAAACTATATTTCGCTAGTCGAAACTAAACTTACCTAGATCTCAGGATCGCGCATGGATTTTTCCTATTCGCCCAAGGTCGAGCAGATGCGGGCCGACCTGCAGGCTTTTGTCGACCGTCACATCACGCCGAACGAGCTGCGCGTCGAGGAAGAAATTGCCGCAAATCGACGCGCCGGCAACCCGTGGACGCCGATTCGCCTGTTCGAGGGACTGAAGCAGGAGGCCCGTTCGCAGGGTCTGTGGAATCTGTTCCTGCCGCGCTCGGAGCGCGCACCCCAGGGGCTGTCGAATCTCGAATACGCTCCGCTGTGCGAAATCATGGGACGCACGCTCTGGGCCCCCGAGATCTTCAATTGCTCGGCGCCCGATACCGGCAACATGGAAGTGCTCGAGCGTTACGGCAGCGAGGCGCAGAAGGAGCAATGGCTCGAGCCACTGCTCGCCGGAACGATCCGCTCGGCATTCCTGATGACCGAGCCCGCGGTGGCTTCCTCGGATGCAACCAATATCGAATGCGCAATTCGTCGCGAAGGTGACGAGTATGTGATCAACGGGCGTAAATGGTTTTCATCCGGAGCTGGTGATCCGCGTTGCAAGGTTTACATCGTGATGGGCAAGACCGATCCCGATGAAGCCAGGCATCGTCAGCAATCGATGATCCTGGTGCCGGCCGACACGCCGGGAATCGAGGTGCTGCGCCCGATCACCGTGTTCGGCTACGACGAGGCACCGCACGGCCACATGGAAATCCAGCTGAGCAATGTGCGTGTGCCGGCATCCAGCATCTTGCTCGGAGAAGGCCGTGGCTTCGAGATCGCCCAGGGTCGTCTCGGACCGGGCCGTATCCACCATTGCATGCGCACGATCGGCGTCGCCGAGCGCGCCCTTGAGGCTCTGTGCAAACGGATCAGCACGCGCATCGCCTTCGGTCGCCGCATCAGCGAGTACTCGATCTGGCATGAGCGCATCGCCGACGCGCGCTGCATGATCGAGCAGGCGCGCCTGCTCACCCTCAAGGCCGCCGACATGATGGACAAGGTCGGCAACAAGGCCGCGCGCAGCGAGATCGCGATGATCAAGGTAGTGGCACCGAACATGGCCTTGCAGATCCTCGACTGGGCAATCCAGGCGCACGGCGGTGCCGGTGTCAGTGCCGACTTTTTCCTCGCCCATTCCTATGCGGCGGTGCGCACCCTGCGCCTGGCCGACGGACCCGATGAAGTGCATCGCAGCACGATTGCGCGTCTGGAGCTGGCACGGCATGCCGTGCTTTCCGAACAACCCGGGCAGACGGCCTGAGCCATGGGCAGCCCACGACGTGCAGCCGGAAGCTACGGCCATTCAGTCAATGAGGATCATCCGCAATATGTGACTTCGGTCGCGCGCGCGTTCTCGATCCTGCGTTGCTTCGAACACGGAGAACAGTATCTCGGCAATCAGGACATCGTGCGCCGTACCGAACTGCCGAAGCCGACCGTGTCACGCATGACCTTCACCTTGTCCGCACTCGGCTATCTCGAGTATTCGCCACAACTGGAAAAGTACTCTCTTGGCCCGGGCATCCTTTCCCTCAGTCACGCGTTCATGAAGTCGCACGATGTGGTCACGATCGCGCGGCCACTGATGCGAGAACTGGCCGAGTACACGCAAGCCGCGGTGATGCTTGGCGCTGCCGACGGCATGCGCATGGTCGTGCTCGACGTCTGCCAGGGCGATGCCACCTTCCATCTCAAGCTTGATCCGGGCGCACGCGTTCCGCACGGTACAACCGCGCTCGGCCGCGCCGATCTTGCCGCCCGCTCGCCGGAACTTTTCGAGATCCACCTGCGCACGCTTGAACAGGAATGCGAGCCCGCGCAGTGGCCGAAGATCCGTGGCGGCATCGTGCGTGCGCGCCAGGACTACGAAAATTACGGCTTCTGTTTTTCGCTTGGCGACTGGAATCCCGACGTGTTCGCGGTCGGCGTGCCAATGGTTTCGGCAGATCGCAGCCACATCCTCGCCTTTAACTGCAGTGGTCGAGTATCGGCGATGACCCGCGAGAAACTCATCCACGATTTCGGCCCGAAACTCGTCGCCCTGCGCAATACCGTGTTCGAGCGGACCGAGGGGCGGTTCTAGAAGAAGCAGGTTTCGTCGACTCTGCGCAATTCTCGCGATCGCATCTCGCTTCCTCGAGATCCGGATTTGGAGAACATTTCAAGACAACATATTTGGCGCGACAACCAACCCACTCGTCTCCCCTGCGCAGGCAGGGGCCCAGCGACTTTGGCTTTTCGAGTGAACCCCGGGAGTTTCACACGCACAATCCCGACAGCTGACTCAACACTCGAGAAACAAGACCCGAGTCACTGGACCCCTGCCTCGGTAAAGCCGAGCCAGTCCTGAGCTGGTCGAAGCGCAGGGGAGACGATCGAAAGAGGAAAATCATGAAAGCCATCATCTGCGATCACTGGGGAGCTCCCTCATCCCTGCAACTGCGCGACATGCCCTCACCGCAACCGGGACCGAAGCAGGTGCTCGTGCGCGTGCATGTGGCGGCGGTCAATTTCCCTGACGCGCTGATCGTCGCCGGCAAATACCAGTTTCGGCCGGAGTTTCCGTTCTCGCCTGGGGGCGAAATGTCCGGCGAGGTCATCGCGATCGGCGCCGAGGTCAAACATCTGGCCATCGGCAACAAGGTTGTCGGACTGGCCAGTCATGGCGCTTACGCACAGGAAGCCGTGGTCGACGCAAGCCACGTCATACCGCTGTCCGCCGACATCAGCGATACCGATCTCGAACTGGCCGGCAGCTTCATGCTGACCTACGGCACCTCGTATTACGCGCTCAAGGATCGCGGCGAGGCCAAGGCCGGCGAGACCCTGCTCGTACTCGGTGCCGGTGGCGGTGTCGGCCTCGCGGCGGTCGAGATCGGCAAGCTCATGGGTTTGCGCGTGATTGCCGCGGCATCAAGCCGGGAAAAACGCGACGCGGCGATCACCCGGGGCGCCGACGAAGTGATCGACTACCGCAAAGAGGATCTGCGCGAACGGGTCAAGGCGCTGACCGAGGGCAAGGGCGTCGACATCGTCTACGACCCGGTTGGTGGTGATTTCGCCGAGCCGGCACTGCGCAGCGTCGGCTGGCGGGGCCGCTATCTCGTGGTTGGATTCGCCGCGGGTGACATACCGAAAATTTCGACAAACCTGCTCCTGCTCAAGGGCAGTTCGCTGGTCGGCGTGTTCTGGGGCGAATTCGTGCGTCGCGAACCGAAGCTCAATGCTGGCAACATGGCGCAACTGTTCGCCTGGCTCAATGAAGGCAAGATCCATCCGCTGATATCGAAACGCTATCCGCTATCGCAGGCACCCGCAGCACTTGATGCGCTGCTCGCGCGCGAGGTGGTCGGCAAGCTCGTGATCCTGCCGCAACAAGTAGACTGAAGGGTCGGAGCAAGCTGGTCTGGCGCATGCTGCGACAAGAGGCAACTGGCATTGTCGAACCGTAGCAGAAAATCCTGCCAACCAATGAGCCGGAGCGTGCAATAGAACTTCAAGGAACCGCCATGAACATTCCATCAATCGAAGGAAAAGTCAGCACCGAGGAGTGGCGACTGCGTTGCGATCTGGCTGCCTGCTATCGCCTCGTCTCGATGTATGGCTGGTCGGATCTCGTGTTCACCCATATCAGCGCGCGTCTGCCTGGCGAAGGTCATCGCTTTCTGATCAACCCGTACGGAATGCTGTTCGAGGAGATCACCGCGTCGTCGCTGCTGGCGGTCGACCAGGCTGGCAACAAGCTCGGCGATTCACCGTTCAACGTCAACAAGGCCGGCTTTGTCATTCACAGCGCAATCCACGCGGCACGCGACGATGCGCATTGCGTCTTGCATACGCATACTCGCGCCGGTGTCGCAGTCAGTGCGCAGAAGGCGGGCGTGCTTCCGATCTCTCAGCAATCGACCTTCGTACTCGCTTCGCTTGGCTACCACGACTACGAAGGGGTCGCCTTGCGTGATGACGAAAAGCCGCGCCTGCAGGCCGATCTCGGCAAGGCCAATTTTCTCGTTCTGCGCAACCACGGCCTGCTCACGATCGGCGCTTCGATCGCCGACGCGTTCCTTGGCATGTACATCCTTGAATCGACCTGCCAGATCCAGATTGCCGCGCAGGCTGGCGGCGAACTGACCACGGTCGACCCACGCATCCTCGATGGTGTTGCCGAATCGATGCGCAAGCAGACTGATGGCAGCGGCGGCGCCTTTGTCTGGCCCGCGCTGCTGCGTAAACTCGATCGACAGGATACGGGGTATCGAAGCTAGGGCAACGCTGATCAATTTCGGTTCGTGGTGAAACGGGAATGTCCTTGATCGTCTCGAAGGAAAGCACAATCGCCAGTTGTCGCGGCTGACAGGCATGCTGGAGATCGCCCTTGGACAGGCTCAGGACGAACGGCCAGGGGAGTTCGGACTAGTCCTCGCGTCATTCCAGGGTTGCGCCGAAATGACGAAGATTTCACCGCTTCGCCAAATACAAAATCGACCACGAACCAAATAGCGGGGAGAGGCATGGGAATTCAGGCAAACGGTTGGCGCTGGGGACCGTTCACGATGCGCGTGCCATTTCTGCACACACGTTTGCTCTGGCCCGAATTTCTTCAAGGTGTGTTCGTTGCGACAGCGACCGGACTGGCTCTCGTTCCGATTCTCGAAGCGTATTTCGGCATGACCTTCGAGCAGGGCGTGACCTGTTCCCTGCTCTACAGCGTGCTCATCGTCTCTTCGCTGTACGCGTTTGGCGAACCGTATGCGCCGGGCTGGAACACGCCGGCGCTGCCCCTCGTGCTCGCCTACGTGATCGTGGGCTATCCCGATCCGGTGCAGCGTTTCCAGGTGATGACGGCGCTCTCGCTGATGTTCGCCGGCCTCGTCTTCGTGCTCGGCGTCTCGGGACTCGGCACCTGGCTGATGCGCTGGCTGCCATCGAGTCTGCGTGCCGGCATCATCCTTGGCGCGGCCCTCGCGGCATTCAAGAAAGTGTTCATCGATGACGCCGACAAGTTCCTGTTGCAGCAACCGATCTCGACCACGCTCGCATGCGCAGTCTGCCTGATCCTGGTTTTCTCGGCGCCGTTCCAGGCGCTCAAGGCGCGTCATCGAAGTCTCGGTCTGCTCGCCGCGCTTGGCTTGTTACCCGGATTCATCGTCGCCGCGATCGTTGGCCCTCTGGTCGGTGAAGTGCACTACGACATCGAGTGGGCCTGGCTCGTCCCGCCGGTCACCGAGACAGTCGCAAAGATGTCGCCGTTCTCGATCGGCTGGCCGAGCGCGCAGATGTATCTCTCGGCGATCCCGCTGGTCTTGATCACCTATGTGATCCAGTTCGGCGACATCGTCACCGGCACCGAGGTCTTGCGTGAAGCGCGACCGTCACGTCCGGATGATCCGGTCAGTATCGATATCCGTCGCTCGCATCTCGCGCTTGGCATCCGCAATGCGATCTCGGCCGTGGTTGCGCCGTTCTTTACCACCCAGGGCATGCTCTGGACCGGCGTTCACGTGGTCATCGTGCAGCGCTGGAAGCAGGGGCCAAAATCCATGCGCGATCTCAACAGCGGCCTGATTTCCTACTATCTGATGGGCTTGCCGTTCATCTACTTTCTGCTGCCTCTGCTGACCGGCCTGAAACCATTGCTAGGCATCGCCTTGTCGCTGACCCTGCTGCTGACCGGCTTCGCCTGTGCCTATGTCGCCATGGCGATTCCGAAGACCAATGCGGCGCGTGGAACGGCTTTGCTGATCGGTGCCGCATTGGCCATGTTCCCGCCATGGATCGGCCTTGCCGTCGGTATCGCGGCGAGCCTGTTGCTTGTCGGGTTCGAGCGCGACAGCGTGACCGAGAAAGAAGCTGCCAAACCGATTGCAGGTTCCAGCAGCGGGAACGCGCCGTGAATTCACGTGTCGAGCTCATCCACTTCCGAGGATCATGTCCGAACTGGATGTGTTCGCGCGATTCCTTCCACCGCGCTTGGCGCGATACAGGGCACGATCGGCGAGTTCCAGCCAGTTGCGCAGATCGCGGGTTTCGGCCGGCGCTTCGGCGAGGCCGATGCTGAGGGTGCAGCGAAGACTGCTCGCCGATGGAAATTCGAGTTCGCCCACGGTGACACGGATGCTCTCCGCGACGATCAGCGTCTGCGACGCATTGAGTGGCATGACGATGACGAATTCATCGCCACCCCAACGTCCTGCATGACTGCCAATGAGCAAATTGTCGCGAACGACTTGCGCTATCGCTTTCAGAACATCGTCGCCGACTGCATGCCCGTAGCGGTCATTGATTGTCTTGAACTGATCGATATCGAGGATCATCAAGACACACGGTTCCGTCGGACTCCTCCGCGCCAGGATTGCCTCGGCTTTCTTTTCCCAATGAGTACGATCGAAAAGCCCGGTCATCACGTCGATACGACTCAACGCTTCGAGCTTGAGGTTTTGGGTCTGCAAGCGCCGGACCAGCCGATTGCTGTTAATGCTGACCGCGAATACGTGGATGATCAACAGCGGAAGACAGCAGATGACCACGAACGTGCTCGAGTGCAGGTCAACCTTGAATCCGGTCAGTGTGCCAATCAGGATGGGCGCGAGGATCATGCCCGGAATCGAGTGAAGCCAGAGTCGACGTACGCCGGAATTGACCTTGTCCGCCGCGGTGACGCTGATCAGCACGGCCGAGGGCAGCAGGTTGAAATGCAGGATCGGCAGACAGGCAGCGGCGATGGCTGAATCGATGATCAGGTTGCGTCGTTCAGCAAGGTAGGGATCGGCACTGCGCCGCGCGACGAGAAACGCGATTTGCGGCCAGATGAAGCAGATCAGGAGCAGCCAGGCCCACGCCATCCATGTTGAACCGAGCTCGCTGAAGACAGCGGCCAGAGGGAGGCTGGCCAGGCCCATGCCGAGCGTCCGAAAACGGTGGACGCGTTGAGGCAACAATCGCTGGGCCCTGCTGCGCACGGCTGGCGATGCGCCGGAAACAGCAACTTCGGGCGGAGGCGCGGACATGGCACCTCAAACACTTGCACGCTCCGCAGCATAGCGGATCCCGATCAACCGACCCGTCCTTTGCTGATGTATGTTTAAGGCCTGTTATGCCAGCACTGGCACACACATGGGGGCGGATATGCACCGTGGAAGCGTCAACTTCCTGAACATCCGGTCTGGATACTGCGACGCGCTTGCCGAGGCACGGATCTGCGTTCACGACCTGACGGATTTCTCCAGCCTGGTAGCCGATGGATTCGACTTCCGGATCCTCCACATTTCGGCTTCGATTTCCGGCCCCCGCGTCGGTCTGCGATTTCTCCCCGCTTGAATACCGTTACCGACCAGGATTCCGAACAGCTCTCGCGTCAGTTGTCGCGAACCGGAATCTGGCTGCTGATCATCAACGGCATGATCGGCGCTGGCATCTTCGGTCTGCCGGGCGCCTTGTCCCGCCTGGCCGGCGCTGGAAGCACCTGGGTTTTCCTGCTCTGTGCGCTGATGATCACGCCGATCATGGTCTGCTTTGCGCAGATGGCCAGCTATTTCCGCAGCACGGGCGGACCGATCGTCTATGCCAGTGAGGCCTTCGGTTCGCTGGCCGGATTCCAGGTCGGCTGGTTGTACTACCTCTCGCGGATCCTCTCGTTCGCGGCCAATCTCAACCTGGTCATCGCCTCAATCGGCTATTTCGTGCCGGACATCATGAGTCCGACCCTGCGCATCACCAGTGCGTTTGTGGTCTGCGCCCTTATGACTGTGGCCAACGTGCTTGGCGCGCGCGGTGCGATGCGCGCGCTCGGAACACTAACGGCACTGAAGATCCTGCCGCTGGTCGGACTGGTCGTGATCGGCATGCTCAGCCTCGATGTTGGCAGCCTGCTGCCGCGCGTGCATCAAGCCGTTGCCATCGATGATCTCGGCGGCGCCATCTTCCTCGTCATCTACGCTTATGTCGGCTTCGAGGGCGGCCTGGTGACGGCGGGCGAAGCACTGCGACCGCGTCGCGACACCCCGCGCGCGCTGATCGCGGCATTGTTTGTCTGTGCAATCTTGTATACCTTTATTCAGGCTGTCGCCGAAGCGGCATTACCAGGCCTCGGCGAGTCTACGCGGCCGCTGGTCGATGTTGCCGCCGCACTGATCGGAGAGTGGGGTGCGCTGATCATGCTGGTCGCGATCATCGCATCAGTCGGAGGCAATCTGCTCGGCGCGATGTTCTCGACGCCCCGCATGACCTATCGCATGGCGCTCGATGGAAACCTGCCTGCGATTCTCGGCCGCGTGCATCCACGATTTCAGACTCCCGCCGTCTCGATCGTCCTTTACGGGGCGGTCAGTTTCGCTTTCGCCGCCAGCGGTGGCTTCGTCTGGCTGGCCGGACTGAGCGTCCTCGCTCGACTCATTCTCTACGCCGTCTGTGTCAGCGCGCTGCCGCGTTTGCGGCGCCGCTACGGCGCAGCACCGGAGTCGATGCATCCGCCGGGCGGTCTGCTGTGGATGGTGCTGGCCCTGATCGCCTGCGGTTTGTTGCTCTGGCAAGTGACCTTGAATTCAGTTCTGGTGACGATGGCCTGCATCGCAGCCGGCTGTCTGCTGTACGGACTGGCACGCTACGAACGTCGCCGCGCGGCATAAACAAAGTTCAGTCCGATTTCGCCGCCGTACCGACGCGAATCACCCGCCCATCATCGAGAGTCAGATTGCCTTCGCGCAGATCCTCGATATCCGCACTGACCGTGACGAAGCGTCCGACCAGCAATCCGCTGGCGCGCTCGCCGATGATCCGATAAGCGAATTCCTCATTGCCCGGGGCGTCGCCGGTGGCCTGAAAATCGAAGCGGATATCAGTGATCGTACCGACCGCGTCAACGATGGCGGGATCGGCCCGGATCGCGGCATAGGCCTGATCGTTGAAGGTGCTGATACCAAACCAGGCCACGCTCGCGATTGCCCCGAACACCAGCAGCAAGACCAGGGTGATGATGCCGCCGATGATCCACGGTGTCCGGGATCGGCGAACCCGCGTTGGTTCGTCGATGATTGGATTTTGCATGCCCGCTCCGTTGTCGTGAATGTTCCGAGAATAGCCGATGACGGCTTCGCTTCCGACCTCACTGCTCAGACATCCGACGGCGCAACTGACGATCATGCAGGCGCGAGAGCAGGATCAATGACGCGATCGCGCCGATCAGGGCGAACAGCATGTCCGACTGGGTGTCCCACGGATCTCCCTGGGTGCCGAGAAAATCTTCCGCACCCTGGCCGAGCGCAACTGCGGCAGCCCATTCGACCAACTCGTAGCTGGCACTGATCGCCAGCACGACGCAGATGACGAGAAAGGCGAGCATCTTGCGACCGAGCAGATAGCGACCCCGGATCAGGACTTCACGCGCGGCCAACGCGGGCACGAAGCCCTGCAAGAAGTGGCCGATCTTGTCGTAGGGATTGCGCTGCAAATCGAACAGTTCCTGGATTCCGAAACCCAGCGGTACGCGTGCATAGGTGTAGGCGCCCCCGAGCATGAGAACCAACGCATGCACGAAGATGCCGGCGTACAACAATGTCGTCAGCGGCACGCGCCGAGCCGTAATCCACAGGATCGGCACCACCATCAAGATCGGCGCCACCTCCATGACCCAGGTGCCGCGGTCATGCGGGTTGTAGCCCGACCACGCGAGCAGGACGGCGAGGATGACCATCCCGATCAGGAGCATGCGCCTGGGCGAAGCTTGTTCAAGATTCGGGTTCATTCAATCGCTTCCGTTTCGCTGCAATCGGTTCCACGCATTCTGGCGGTGTAGAGCGTTGCCGATCGCACAAACCGCCGCGACCCCAGGCGGTCGCGCAATCTGATTGCCGGAATCAATGCCGAACGATTCGCGTCAATTCAACTCCGTCGACGGTCATCGTCCATGAGCCGGCCACTTCATGCGGCGGTGAAGAAACCTTGAACATGGTAACCATCGGCCCGACACCGACCTCGAAATCGTCGCCGTGAAATGCCTTCAAGGGTGCGTTGATCTTGGTTGACGCACCTTTCTTCATGCGCTTGTAGGAAACGCTGCCGTCCTGGGTAATCAGCAGGGACATGCCATCTGCCTCCCAATACCCGATGTAGGCCGATTTTGCCGCTGGAACTTCCATGCCGCAGGCGCCAAGCAGGCCCGCTAGAAGTACGGGCAGTAAACATCTGATGCTGCGCATGATCGGATCCTCCACACGTTGTATTGCGAAACCGTTCGGAAACCGGCGGGCTTGCATGCCACGTTGCCCGAACTCGATGTGCAATCGCAAGCGGCTGCACCGATGGTCGTCGGCCAAGGGCACATAGCCGAAACCGGAACGGTTTGCATTGCTGACGGAAATTCCGGCGTCACATCGATTCGACATTCTGCGGTGCATGCTCTTTGTCCACAGGGCATCGCATTCGAGATCGCCCGGTCAATCCAGCGAAAAATCACGCATGAATCCAACTACGCAGTCCGTCATCAGCAAAGTCCCCGAAGTGACCCTGGGTTTCTGGACCATCAAGATTCTCGCGACGACCTTGGGCGAGACTGGCGGCGATGCCGTTTCGATGTCGATGCAACTGGGTTATCTGATCGGCAGCGCGATCTTCGCCGTCATATTCGCGTGCGCCGTGATGGCACAGATTTCGGCAATCCGGTTTCGGCCGTGGCTCTATTGGCTGACGATCATCGCCACGACCACAGTCGGCACCACCTTTGCCGACTTCGCCACGCGCTCACTCGGCATTGGCTATGCGGGCGGGACCGTGCTGCTGTCGAGCTTGCTCGTTGCCAGTCTGTGGATCTGGTATCAAAGCGCAGGCACGATATCGGTAGCCTCGGTCAGCTCGCCGAAATCAGAAATGTTCTACTGGCTGACCATCCTCTTTTCGCAGACCCTGGGCACGGCGCTCGGCGACTGGACAGCCGACACGGCGGGCCTGGGCTTCACTGCTGGCGCGCTGATCTTTGCCGCCATGCTCGCTGCAATCGCCATGGCCTGGCGCTGGACGAACGTTTCCCGCACCGGTTTGTTCTGGGCCGCCTTCATCCTGACTCGCCCGCTTGGCGCCGTCGTTGGCGATCTGCTCGACAAGCCGGTCGCCCAGGGCGGCCTCGCTCTCAGTCGCTACACGGCATCACTGACAATGTTCATTTTGATCGCCTTGTTGATCGTGATCCTGCCCCAGCGCGCGGCACGGCAGGCGCACTGATTCGATCCCATCGGCAGGCGCTCGACCGGGTTGGAAATAAACAATCTGGAAATGTCTGACTAACCACAGCCGGTCATCTCCAGGTCGAAGGTCGGTTCCAGCGTGCTATTTACTGCATCAACTTCCGCGCATGGGTCGACACGTTCACCATGAGCGGAAGTTGATCATGCCTACGTCAAAGGAGTTTTGCCGAAAGCGTCATCTCCACTGCGGCGAGCGCCTTGGATACCGGACAACCCGTCTTGGTCGCATCTGCGAGTTTCTGGAATTCTTCATCGCTGATACCCGGCACATCGCCCTCGGTGACGAGCTCGATCAATGGAATCATGTAGCCTTCGTCGCGCTTTTCCAGATGCACTTTCGAGATGGTATGCACGCTCTTTGGCACATGCCCGGCCTTTGCGAGCGCAAGCGACAGCGCCATCGAGTAGCAGGATGCGTGGGCGGCGCCAATCAACTCCTCGGGATTGGTGCCGGGACCATCTTCCATGCGCGACTTGAAGCCATAGGTTCCCTTGAACGCACCGCTCTGCACCGAGACACTGCCACTGCCTTCAGGCACGCCACCTTTCCATTCCGCTTCACCTTTACGTACGGTCGTCATCTCGATGCTCCTTTTGCTTGAAGTGGTTTCGCGATCCGCGAGGATCATCGAATCGACGAGCCTACCGCCTCGCGCATGAACCTCGATTGCACGACGTCGCAAGTTGCTATCACCACGGGACAGGATTGCCGGTATTGCCGAGAAACTGGCCGATCGAATCGGCATTGAATTGCAGTGCGTCGATGACCTTGAGCATGTTGGCAACCGATTGACCAACCTCAAGATCGGCACCTTGACCGCCCATGTCGGTCCTGACCCAGCCCGGACTCAACGCGAGCACCGCGATTTCGCGCTCGGCCAGGGCATGTCCGAGCATGCGCACAGCCATGTTCAAGGCGGCCTTGCTGATGTTGTAGCTCGGCCTGTCGAAATTCGAGACGCGCTGGATCGAACCGAGTCCCGAACTGATCGCGACCACCCTGGCTCGTTCGGCCAGATGCGGCGTGAGTGCCTGGGTCAGCAGGAACGGGCCTTGTGCATTCGTTGCAAATGCCTGGCTCAGCGTCTTCGCCTCGACTTGACCGAACACCTCACCCGAGGTCAACACCCCGGCATTGTTGATCAGCACATTGATGCTGAGTTCGAGCATGCCGACTTCGCGCGCGAGCTCGGCAATCGAGCGCGGCTCGGCGGCATCCAGAGGCAGCACCTTGAGGTGGCCCGGAAAACGTCCGCTGAGCTGATTCAATTCCGCCGCGCGCGCCGGCTGGCGAGCGGTTGCTATGACGCGATCACCCCGCGCGAGCAACTGGTTGACGAATTCGAGGCCGATGCCGCGATTGGCGCCGGTTACCAGATATTGGGTCATTGGAGTCTCCCCGCGAGTGGATGATGAGAACTTTTGTGCATGACGTCGAGTCTACCGCTGACTCGTGACCATCGACGGTTGCCACGCCACGCTGTCTGCGCGTAGCGTGTCGGCCCTGCCAAACGCACAAAGGACTCCGCATGCGCAAACTCGCGCTCACCAGTTTGCTCTCCCTCGGCTTGATCGGCTCGGCGCTCGGCGCCGACGACAGCGTCGATATCCCGTTCACGCGCTTTGTGCTGCCGAACGGATTGACCGCCGTCGTGCACGAGGATCACAAGGCGCCCGTCGTTGCGGTCAGCATCTGGTACCACGTCGGCTCGGCCGATGAGCCGACCGGCAAGACCGGCTTCGCGCATCTGTTCGAGCACCTGATGTTCTCGGGTTCGGAGAATCGCAAGGGCACGTATTTCGAACCCTTCGAGCAGGTCGGTGCAACCGACATGAACGGCACAACGTGGTTTGATCGCACCAACTATTTCGAGACCGTGCCGACCACCGCACTCGACATGGCGTTGTGGATGGAATCCGATCGCATGGGCCACCTGCTTGGCGCGATCGGCCAAAAGGAGCTCGATACCCAACGCGGCGTCGTGCAGAACGAGAAGCGTCAGGGCGAGAACCGCCCGTATGGGCGCACTGATGAAAACATCCTCGCCAACGCCTTCCCGGCCAATCATCCCTACCAGCACGACGCAATCGGCTCGATGGCTGATCTCGATGCCGCGTCACTGGCCGATGTGAAGCAATGGTTCAACGACTATTACGGCGCAGCGAACACGACGATTGTGCTTGCCGGCGACATCACACCGGAAATCGCGCGCGAAAAACTGATGACGTATTTCGGCGATATCCCGGCCGGCCCGCCGGTGCCGCGCCAGCAAGCCTGGGTCGCTTCACGCAACACCTCGACGCGTGGCGAGCAGAGGGACCATGTCGCACAAACGCGAATCCTGCGCGAATGGAACGTGGCCCAGCTCGGCCATGCTGATGAACCGCTGCTCGAACTCGCTGCCAATGCACTTGGCGGCGGCAAGACTTCACGCCTTTATCAGCGCCTCGTCTACAAGGACAAGCTTGTCGACAACGTCTCGGTTGAAGTTCAACCATTCGCCCTGGCCAGCCAATTCGTGCTGACTGCCGATGTGAAGCAGGGCATCGAACCGGCCATGGTTGAAAAGGCCATTGCCGAGGAGTGGGCGAAATTCCTCAAGCAAGGCCCGACCGACGAAGAACTTGAACGTTCACGCATGTCGAGCCGATCCGGCTTCATCCGGGGTCTGGAAAAAGTGGGCGGCTTCAGTGGCAAGGCCACGGTGCTGGCCGAATCACAGGTCTATCGCGGCGACCCTGCCGCCTACAAGATCGACCTCGAGCGCATCCAGAGTGCCACTCCGGAAACGGTCAAGGCAGCAGCGAGTCGCTGGATCGCCAAGGGCGACTACACCTTGACCGTGCTGCCGCTCGCTGAAGGCGTGAAAATCGACGAAAGCACACCGAAGGGCCTGCCCGTCGCCGAGGGAAAACCGCCAGCGGTCACGCCGGCCAAGGGCGATTTCAACACGGCGAAGAGTGATCTCGACCGCAGCAAGGGTCTGCCCGAAGTCAGCGAGTTCCCTGATCTGGGTTTCCCGAAGATCCAGCGCGGAATGCTCAAGAACGGCATCGAGATCGTGCTCGCCGAACGACACACGATTCCGGTCGTGCAGATGCAGTTCCAGTTCGATGCGGGCTATGCCAGCGACCAGGGCCGCACGCTGGGCACCTCGTCGTTCGCAATGGCCTTGGTCGATGAAGGCACACAGGAGCTCGACTCGGTCGAAATCGCGCGACGCAGCGAACTGCTCGGCGCGTACATCAGCGCAGGCTCCGGCCTCGACGCATCATCGGTCAGCCTCAACGCGCTCGTTTCAAAACTCGAACCGTCACTGGCCCTGTTCGCCGACGTCGTGCGAAACCCGGCTTTCCGCGATGCCGACATCGAGCGCATCCGCGGCCAATGGCTGGCCGATATCGCCCAGGAAAAAACCCAGCCGACCGGCATTGCCCTGCGCACTCTGCCGCCTTTGCTTTTTGGAGAAAAGCACGCTTACGGAATCCCGTTTACCGGCAGCGGCACGGAAGCCTCGATCAAATCGCTGACAGCGACGGACCTGCGCCGCTTCCATCGCGATTTCATCCGTCCGGACAACGTCAAGATCCTGATCGCCGGCGACACCACGCTGCCTGCGATCACGGCACAACTCGACAAGGTCTTCGGTGACTGGCAGGCCACCGAGACGCCGATGCCGAACAAGGACATCGGCAAAGTCGCCGCACAGAAAAAGCCGCGCGTATTTCTTGTCGATCGTCCCGACTCGCCACAGACCCTGATCCTGACCGGCTCGCTGGCACCCTCGACGATGGCCGCGAACAACGTCGAAATCCAGACCTTGAACGGCATCTTCGGCGGCACCTTCACCTCGCGCCTCAACATGAACCTGCGCGAGGACAAGCGCTGGGCCTATGGCGCATCGAGCTTCCTGCAGGATGCAATCGGCCAACGTCCGTTCATGACCTATGCCTCGGTGCAAACTGACAAGACCACCGAGTCGGCCGCCGAGGTCTTGAAGGAAGCCCGCGCGATCATCGGCGAGCAACCCGTCACTGACGCCGAGATTGACAAGATCAAGGCCAAGCGCATCCGCGCCCTGCCCGGCAGCTTCGAAACCACCGGCTCGGTGCTCGGCGTACTCTCCGGCAACGCCCTCTACGACCGCCCCGACGACTATGTACAAACCCTCAAGGCGCGCATGCAAGGTCAGAAGAAACCCGACATCCAAGCCGCCGCTCGCGGAATCATTCAACCCGATGCGATGACCTGGGTCATCGTCGGCGACCTCAAGCAGATCGAAAAACCGATCCGCGCCCTCAAGCTCGGTGAGGTCAAGGTGTTGAATGCCGATGGCAAGGTGATTCGCTGACGCTCGGTTTCTCTATTTCTCCTGCCGATCTTTGCCGATCGGCAGGATGCATGAAAGTTCGTCGCCCCTGCGCAGGCAGGCGTCCAGTGACTCTGCTCTTTTCGTTCCTTTGGAGCGCGGCACCACTGCCGTTTTTCACTCGCCTCGGGCGAGCGAGTGTCTTCTCTTTGCGTGGCCACTGCGCCGCAGGAGAGGCGCGAACAGCGAAGCTGGCCCGCAGGGCGTAGGGCAGGAGCCCGGAGTCAAGAGAAGGCACCAAGAGAAAGGCCACCCCGATGCAGCGGTCTCCGGGCTCCTGCCCTACGACTGCGCAACGCGACTCCGGGGGTTCGCCGACAGTCCATCCATGGACTGGCGTCGAACTGGGCGCAATCCATTGCGCCCTCCCTACGGGCTATCCCTCCGTCACGTTGCCGCTGCAAAGGGGGCCCGTTCACTGCGCATCATGCGCAGCCAAGGCGAAGCAGATCTCCGCACACTTCGGCTTTGCGCTGGCATTTCCTTCTCCCGCAAGGCGGGAGAACGTGCCCGGCAGGGCGGATGAGGGGATTTTGACGTTGACTCAGGCGCGCACGATGCGCGCTATATGGGGCCCCTATGCAGCGGCGAAGTGGTGGAGGAATTGCCCGAAGGGTGGCTCGCATGGATGCGAGCCAGTTGGCTGCCAGTCCAGGGATGGACTGTCAGCCAACCCCGGAACCGCTTCGTGGAGTCAGAGGGCAGGAGCCCGGAGACCGCTGTATCGGGGTGGCCTTCTCTTTGGTTACTTTCTCTTGGCCACGCAAGAGAAAGTGACTCGCTCGCCTGAGGCGAGTGACACCTCGGCAGGGATGCCGCGCTCCGAAGGCGCGTGCTTTGAAAGCAGAAAATGGCCCCTGGTTACGAAAGGTGGGGAGGTGGAAATATGATGAAATCGAACACTGCCCAGCGACCCATCCGACAAACTTCCGACCCAGCGCATCGGCGCGAACAAAAACACGAACATCCCATTCATCAGCATCCGACTAAACTCCCAACCGTCCCCGTCAATCCCGAGCGAGCCCGAGATGAAATATACCCTTTCACTTATCCTGATCCTGCCACTTGCTGCCTGCAGCTGGGGCATCAAGCTCGATTCGTCGGGTCGCGATGTTCGCGTCGCCTGGCAGGATGATGTCAGTCAGTGCCGACTCGTCGGTGCAATCTCGGTCTCGGTGCTCGGCAAGGTCGGCCCGGTCGATCGCAGCGCGCTCAAGATCAGTGATGAGCTTGAGGTCATGGCGCGCAACCAGGCCGGGTCGATGCAAGCCGACACGGTCAAGCCGATCGACAAGCCGCGCAATGGCGAGCAGAACTGGAATGCCTATTCTTGTGGGCGTTCCGCTGCCCGCGTCCCTCCGTCGACGCCAATCGATACGCCGAAAGAAGGACCCGTCGAGACCTATCCAATCAAGGATCACTGAATTCGGATCAGGTCGGATTTGCAGGATGCCCACTATTTCGCATGGAAGCTTCGGCGATCCCGCTTTCATTCGCTTCAGTGCTCGAATTTCCGCATCGAGTGCTGCACACTCGAGACCAGGGAGTGCCGCACCGCGGCATCGATGAGACCGGAAGACGAACACGATGCAGATCCTGCTGACCGGCGCGACCGGCTTTCTCGGCCGGGCCATTGCAACTGCGCTGCTGGAGCAAGGCCATCAACTGCGAGCGATTGTTCGCACAGATAGTCGTGAATTGGCCGCGCTCGGCGTCGAGCAGCGCCGCGGACAAGTGACCGCCTTTGAAGATGTCTGCGCGGCCGCCGACGGTTGCGAAGCCATCGTGCACAGCGCTGGATGCAGCGATCCGCTAGCGAGTATCGAGCAGTTGCACGATGCCAACGTGCGCTCCACCGAATGCTTGCTCGGTGCCTGCGAACTTGTCGGCATCCCGCGTCTGTTGCTGACTTCGTGTGCGAGTGTCGTGATCGGGCATGCCGATCTCGAGAACGCCGATGAGCGTCGACCCTATCCCCAACAACGGATCTCGGCCTGTGCGCACACAAAAGCGCTGGCCGAACAACGCGTGCTCGCGGCAAATGCCGAGGGACTGGCCACCTGCGTGCTGCGCCCTCATCTGCTCTGGGGTGCCGGTGAGTCACGCCTGTTGCCGGCCCTTCTCGACCTCGCCGGTCGTGGCAAGCTGCGACTGTTTGGCGAACCCGACAAAAAGATCGATCCCTGTCACGTCGACAACGCCGCGCACGCGCATGCTCTCGCCCTGGGCAAGCTTGAAGCGGGCTCGGCAATTGCCGGCAAAACCTACTTCATCGGACAGGACGAACCGATGACGATCGAGAACTTCCTCAATGCCCTGCTTCGCGCCGGTGGTTTTCCACCCGAGCAGAGACGCATGAATTCGATCACGGCGCGCGCG
>JBBRBU010000049.1:0-28126 GCA_038205505.1 Lysobacterales bacterium
AAAAGACTGCCCGAGAGGATCACGCAGAGCACATGCACGAACTTGATTTGCGGGTAGAACTCGATCATTGCTGAGCCGGGAATGGGGAATGGGGAATGGGGAATAGGGTTTTTTGCATGCCCGAAATCAACCGGGTTTGCCGTCGATGCGCGGTGTCGAGAAGATCCAGATCGATCGGATCACCCACGGCAGGAATGCGACCAGCCAGGCGAAGGCCGCGATCACCAGCCACAGAGCCATGTTCCCGGCCAGTTCGGCGAACAGTCGAATTACTACGACTGCCTGCAACAGGATGAAGGTCAGCCACGGGATGCGGCCCATTTGCAGCGGTCGACCCGAATGGCCCTGGGTGACCCGGGTCACCATCGCCACCAGCATCGAGCCAAAGAAGCCGATGGTCAGCGCGTGCACGGGCGCGCGGCCCAGCGACAGGCCGGCATCGAAAAACACCAGCAGGCTCTGCAGCGCGTAGAGACCCAGCGCGATCGGCAACCAGGCCGCAGCGAGGTGCAAGACGGCGAGCATGCCCGGGTGCATGCATTTCCAGGGCTGCCAGCGCAGCCAGTGGATCAGGAAGAAACCGGCCAGCGGCGCATCGGCCAGCCACAGCCATTGTGGTTGATGGGCCAGCTCGAGACCGAGATGGCTCAGGCTCAGCAGCCAGAACACCGGCAGGCTCCAGGCCGGCTTGAACGGCGTGTAGCGCGGACCGATCGCGCTGGCACTGAAGAACGGCAACATGCGATGGATCACCGTGAAAAAGATCGGCAGCAGCAATCCGAAGGTACCGATCTTGATCGCCGCCAGGGCCAACCCAGCCGACCCGCCAAGACTGAAGGCGGTGAAAGCGCCGAGTCCAAGGAAACCGAGAACCAGCGCGCTGAAGCACGAAAGCGCTGTGTGATCCCTGGCTCCACTGCGGATCAGCACCCGCCCAAGCACGCTGAGCGCATAGGCCCAGCCGGCCAGCATCATGAACAATCCCGCGAGCAACAAGGGCTTCATCTCAAGCAGACCGATGTGCGCCAGCAAGTAGCCACCGAACACACCGAGAAAGACCGGCACGTAGTGCCGCTGACTCAATGGTGGCTGCGCCATCCAGCGCGGGAAAACCGTCAACAGAAAGCCGAAAATGAAGAACGGCAACATGCCGTACTGAGTGAATACCGCGTGCGCCCAACCGGGCGGAATCGGCGCGGCCGGCACGGCATGGCCGAAGTAGCCGCCCGCCAATACGCAGGTCCACCAGAGCATCGAGACAATGATCGCCGTGGCGCCGGCAAAGAACATGAGTCGGTGCGGAGCACTGGCGAGCAGCGCAGGCAGATCGGCGAACGCACTGCGCGAGTCATCCATCGTCGAAAATTCGAGAATGCAGCCGAGATTGATGCTTTCCGCTTCGATCGTACGGGCGCTCGGGTAACCGGGAAGTTCAAAATAAGCATGCATCGTCAATCTCCATGGACGGTTTGATTGCTGCCTGCATTATTGATAATGATTCTCATCCACGCCTTGACCAGGATCAGGAATTCATCGAAAAACTAGACTCCCGCAGACTTGGCCAGCCGGACACATGTTGGCATCTTGTTGATCTCGCATGCATTTGTCGTTATTCATGGCTTACTCCCAGTGCTCCGGAGATCGACCAGTGGTGCCTCGGGGATCAACCTTGACCTGGATCAGGGCCGATCCGGGTTCAATTCCTTAAACTCTCAACCATCCCGCACCCATGCGAACCACCATGAAACCATCAGCATTCCTGATTTCCGCTGTCGCCGCCTTCGTCATCTCGGCGGCATCGCAAGTCTTCGCCCAGCATGAGCATGGCGCTCACGGAGCCGATGCCAAGCCTGCGGCGACGGCTCCGGTCACCATTCCCGCACATCGCCACGCCTCCGACGCCGCATTGCGCGAGGGCATGTCGCGCATCCACGCCGCCCTCGACGAATTGCGACACTACGAGATGGGCCACATGCCGCAATCGATCGCCGTCGAACGCGTCGCTTCGATCAAGCAGGCTACCGATTATCTGTTCGCCAACTGCAAGCTGGATGCACAAGCCGATGCGGCCTTGCACAGCATGCTGGTTCCATTGATCAATGCGGTGCAGGCGTTCAACAAGGATCCAGCCGACAGCTCCGCCGTCGCCACGATGCGCAGCGCCGTCGCCGATTACCCCAACGTGTTCGATGATCCGAACTGGCAAATCAAAGCCGAATCCGGAACCGAACACGCGGACTGAACAATTGAACGACCCGATTCCTGCCTGGCAATGCATCGGCTGCGGACGCATCGAAGCGCCGCAACCATGTATCGGCGTCTGCCAGGATCGCAAGGTTCTTCTCGTACCCATGTCGGATCATCAGGAAGCTCTCGACACGATCCAGCAAATGATCGGCGAGATCGACGGCATGCAACGCGTACTCACTCGCATCGCCTGCTCGACTCCGCGTGAAGGCCAGTGGGAAAATTCCTATCGCGCGACCCAGGCTGAGGCCAAGGCGTTGCTCGCAAGTACGTGATCCGATCCACGATCCCGAGGCCACGCTTTTTCATCTCTCACGCGTACGCGACAACAACTTGCTGCGCATGTAGGAAAGACGCGACTCGGGGCTACGGATAAAAAAGCGAAGCCGGGCTGGAGGGAGAATTCGGCTCAGACCGCGACGATATCTTCCTGCAACCAGTATTCGGCAGGCTGGGGTCGTCCGTACAGGTATCCCTGACCGAAGACGCACCCCATCGCCACCAGAGCCTCGTGCTGCAACTCGGTCTCGATGCCCTCAGCGAGAACTTCGATTCCCAGGGCATTGGCCAGTGCAAGGACCGCCCCGACGACGGCGGAGCTGCGCGGCGTATTTCCGCTGCCAAGCGGTTCGATGAACGAGCGATCGATCTTGAGCATGCTCAACGGGAAACGATGCACGTAGCCGAGCGAGCAGTATCCCGTTCCGAAATCGTCGAGTGCGGTCGTGATGCGCGCTTCGAACAGACGCTGTAACTGGTTCGCGACCGCCCCGGGATCGCCGAGCAGGGTGCCCTCGGTAACCTCGATCCGTAGCTGGGCCGGATCGAAGCCTGTGGCCGAGGTCAGTTCGACAAGGCGCGTGTCGAGGTCGTTACCCTGGAAATGCCGCGGCGACACGTTGATGGTGATGTAACTTCCGTCTCGAGTCAGTTCGACACTCCTGGTGCAGGCGGAGCGGTACATCTGCCAGTCGATCGCATCGATCAGGCCGCATTCTTCGGCGACCGGCAGGAATTGCCCGGGCGCAAGTACGCCGCGGATCGGGTGGTTCCAACGTATCAATGCCTCGAAACCCACGCGGGTCCTGTCGACGAGGCGCACCAGCGGCTGGAAGTAGGGTTCGAACTGGCCCTCCGTCAGTGCTGTGCGCAGTTCGTGCTCCATGCCAAGGACATCGCGCTGATCGCGCTGCAACGAGCCGTTGAACAGGACGTAGCGGCGACGTCCTGTGCTTTTTGCGCTATACAGGGCAGTGTCGGCGTCCTGCAACAGAGAGTCCGTGGACTGGTGGCGGGGTTCGCTGATCGCAATGCCGATACTGGCAAAAATGCGCAACTCGCGCCCGCCGATGGTCATCGGCTCCTGCAGCGCGTCGAGGATGCGCTGGGCCACATGTGACGCGGTATTCGCCTGCGGTATCTCTTCGAGCAACAAGGCGAACTCGTCACCGGACAGGCGCGCAACCAGGTCGGGTTCACGAACGCACTGCTGAAGGCGTCGGGAGACTTCCTTGAGCAACTCGTCGCCGGCGAGATGGCCGAGGCTGTCGTTGACCACCTTGAACCGGTCGACATCGAGGTAAAGCAACGCGAACGTACGCTGCGGGTAGCGGTGGAAGCGCGCAATGGCGTGCTCGATGCGGTCCCGCATGTAGAGGCGGTTTGGCAAGCCAGTCAGCGGATCGTGCATGACCTGGTGCTTGAGCCTGGCTTCGATCCGCTCGCGCACCGATATCTGCTCGCTCAACTCGCGCGTGCGCGAGTCGACGCGCAGTTCGAGATCGGCGTTCAGACGCCGCAGCTGCTCGGCGCTTTGCCGGCGCTTGAGGCTGCTTGCAATCTGGTGCGCAACGAAAGTCAGCAGCTCAGCGTCACGCGAGCTGTAGAGCTGGGTTTTCGAATAGCTTTGCAGTGCGACCACCCCGATGACACCGTCAGAATCCTGCAGCGGCGCGCCGATCCAGCAAACCGTCGTGGGGCTGTCGCCTGCCCCTTTGCCAACGGCCAATTCACGGTCAATTTCACCGCGCTCGACCAGACGGCGGAATTCGGACTGGTCGACCACGCTCGTGCTGCGCTGGCGCATCACATATTCGGTGAGCCCGCGACTTAGCGGACGCCGCGGATGGTCGGGGTCGTGGGCATCCGCGTAGTACGGGAATTCGAGATGATTGCGGTCGTCAGAGAGCAGACTTATGTTGAAACTCTCGGCGTAAAGCAGTTCGCCGACCGCGGCATGGATGTGCTGATAGAACAGGTCGCTGCTTTCATCGCTGTTGGCCAGCGCGGCGATGCGATAAAGAGTGGCTTGCAGATGCTCGGCTCGCTCGAGGCCCTCGACTTTTTCGCGCAGTGCGCCGTTCGCCTCTGCCAGCTGCAGGGTACGCTCGCGAACATGACGCTCCAGCTCGGCCTGGCCCCGCTTGCGCTCGAGAGCGGTCAGAACATGCTCGGCGACGAAGCCGAGCAGCGCCTTGTCGGTATCGCTGAAGCGAATGCCATCCACGTAGGTCTGCACGACGAGTGCGCCATGAACCTTGCCGTTGCGCATCATCGGCATGCCGAGCCAGTCGATAAAGTCCGCGCCGACGATGCGTAGCGGACCTAGCACCTGAGCACGAATTTCCCCCGCCGTACCCATCAACGGTCGCCCGCCACGAATCAGATGGCCGGTCAGTTGCTGCTCGATTTCCGCCATCGGAAAATCCTGATCGATGGAGGGCAGGTCCGGATCTGCAGAATCGACGTAGTAGGTGAAACGCAGACTGTCGCGGGCCGCGTCGTATAGGACGATGTAGAAATTCTCGGCATACATCAAGGTCGCAATGATCCGGTGCAAACCCTTGAGCATCGCCGGCATGTCGAGTGCGGAAGCCGACAAATCGGCAATCGCGAACAACGCTCGCTGCAGCTTTTCGGCCTGGCTGGCGCGATGTGCGGTCTCATGCAGTCGCTGGATCGCCATGACCTCATCCATGCGGATGCCGACCACGGCAAACACCGGGGTCTGGGCCAGACCATCCACGCCAGGGGAATGAACAATGGCGACTCCGCCTCCGTCGTCATCACAAAGTACGGATATGTCGCCCTCGGCCTCGAGGCCACGGCGACGCGCCGCAACGGCCAAGCCGGCGCGCGCGAGAAGTGAGGGATCGATCTTGCCGGGCGGTTCCGAGCTCACCCCCTCGGGCCAGTTGAGCGACCAGAGCACGCGCGCTTTGCCGCCGGACAAGCGCGACTCGCTGGCAAACAGGACGTCGGCAACTTCCCCAGGCACCTGCGCGCCGAGCAAATGCGATGCCAGTGATTCCACATGACGAGGGGACTCAACGGCCCGCAGTACCATGAGTTTTCCAGTGGTCAGGGGCCCGATTTTCGAGAAATCGTGCTTGAGATTGTCCTTGCGTATGTCGCTCTCCGTGCGAACCCGTTCAGGTCAAATTACGAATCCGTCCAGACCTGTTGCATCAATCGGGCCACATGGGAGAGAAATTGTGTGGAGTCGGTTCCAGATTTCCAATTGAATTGCGCCGTTTACTCGACCACGACCATCAGGGCTACTGAATCAGCCCGGACTTCCGTAGCGAGAACCCATGAATCCTGGATCGTAAAGGCAAGGAGTCGCAAGGAAAGCTGTCCTGCCTGCTCGACTCGCCCCCACGAGCGCTCAATCCTGCAACCTGCCCGGAGCACTCACTGACGTGGCCCGCTTCCGAGTTTCATCAAACATGCTGGCCAACCTTGAAATGCCTGCTCACGGGATTCTCCTTTGCCAATGTCAATTTGGCACATGCGTCGACTCCTGATCTGACCTGGGATAGACCACCTGGCCGTCCTTGATCCGCGCGCCTTGAGTAAGGCTGGCCGGGTCGACTTTCCCGACCGCCATGATGTGGCAGACCGGGATGCCGAGCGCGAGCAAATGATCGGTGATGATGCGTCGGTGGCATCGCCACCAGACCGCTTCCGAACACATCACTGCACATTGCTGCCTGCGCGAGCGCTGCAGCAACTCGCGCAATCCCTGCGCAAACGCTTCTCCGCGCGCGTACGCTGCGTAGCGGGCAAAGCTGGCATTGGTCCAGAAGGTCTCGGGGGCAACACCATCAAGTTCACGCTTGCTGCGCCGGCCGCACAGGGACGGCAGATACCAGTAGTCGATACCTTGTTCAGCCAGGCTGCGCGCCAACGCATCAGCGTCGTACTGCGGAAAGCGCCTGGAGCCCGGCAGGCGACGCACATCAACCACGCACCCGATCTGCGACCCGGTCAGCAACGCGAGGAATTCCTCCAGCGGTCGATTCGAATGTCCGATCGTGAATATCGATGAGGGCGTGTGCTTCATTGGGTGAAGATAGTCCGAGCGACCCGGCCCGTTGATGAACCGCGCCGATCTCGCGTCATCGAACCTGGATCTGGACGCCGTCGCGGTTCTGCTCAACAGGCCGCCTGGAAGTAACGCATTCGGCCAGGGATCGGATCAAAACAGCCCGGAGTTTGCTCGTTTGAGTTCATTTTCCGGCCTGTTTGACGAATTTGAACAGAGTTTTGACGCGAACGGATGCCGATGGCCCGTAGAATAGGCAACCTATGCTTCTGTCAGGATCCCTGCCATCCATGTCGAAACCTTCGTCACTTGATTACGAACAACTCCTTGCCGCCGCCAGCGGCGAGATGTTCGGTCCGGGCAATGCGCGCCTGCCCGCACCACCGATGCTGATGTTCGACCGGATTACCCGTATCGACGAACACGGCGGTAGCCACGGCAAGGGCACCGTGCATGCCGAGCTCGATATCCGACCGGACCTGTGGTTCTTCGGTTGCCATTTTGAAGGCGATCCGGTCATGCCGGGCTGTCTCGGTGTCGATGCGATGTGGCAACTGGCCGGTTTTTACTTGCCCTGGCTTGGCGAACCCGGGCGCGGACGAGCGCTCGGGGTCGGCAAGGTCCGCTTCAGCGGTCAGGTATTGCCGAGCGCCAAGCTGGTGCGCTACGAGGTTGATGTGCGTCGGATCATGCGCGGCAAGCTCGCGCTGATCATCGCCGACGGTCGCACTTACGTGGATGATCGCGAGATCTATGTGGCCGAGGATTTGCGCGTCGGTCTTTTCAAGTCAACGGATGGTTTCTGATATGCGTCGAGTCGTCGTCACCGGCATGGGCTTGGTCTCC
Organism: Lysobacterales bacterium; assembly: GCA_038205505.1. Classification (GTDB taxonomy): domain Bacteria; phylum Pseudomonadota; class Gammaproteobacteria; order Xanthomonadales; family Rhodanobacteraceae; genus Dokdonella. Next base: position 7,421 of record JBBRBU010000049.1, read on the forward strand.
TGCCTCGGCAATTCCCTCGAATCGGTTTCCGCTTCGTTGCGCGATGGGCGCAGCGGCATTCGCGACATTCCCGAATACGCCGAACTTGGTCTGCGCAGCCGCATTGCCGGCCTCCCGGTCATCGATCTGGTCGCCGAGATCGATCGCAAGCTCAAGCGCTTCATGGGTGATGCGGCGGCCTACGCGTATGTCGCGATGCGCTCGGCGATCGCCGATGCCGGGCTCGACGAAGACCAGGTGTGCAACCCGCGCAGCGGTGTCATCGCCGGATCAGGCGGCGGCTCGCCGGAATGGCAGATCGCGGCGGCCGACCTGCTGCGCAACAAGGGGGTGCGCAAGATCGGCCCTTACATGGTGCCGCGCACGATGTGCTCAACGGTTTCCGCGACGCTGGCTACCGCGTTCGGCATCCGCGGTCTGAGTTATTCGATCTCGGCCGCCTGCGCGACCTCGGCGCACTGCATTGGCGCCGGCGCCGACCTGATCCGCCACGGTGCGCAAGATATCGTTTTTGCCGGCGGCGGCGAGGAGCTGCATTGGGGCATGACCTCGATGTTCGATGCGATGGGGGCACTCTCGACCACGCACAACGAACATCCTGACCATGCATCGCGCCCTTACGACATTGACCGCGACGGCTTCGTCATCGCCGGCGGCGGCGGCATGCTCGTACTCGAAGAGTACGAACACGCGAAAGCTCGCGGCGCACGCATCCACGCCGAACTGGTTGGCTATGGCGTCACCTCCGATGGAGCCGACATGGTCGCGCCAACCGGCGAAGGTGCGGTGCGGTGCATGCAGATGGCCATGACCGACGTCAACGGCGGCATTGACTACATCAATACCCACGGCACGGCGACACCGCTCGGTGACATCGTCGAACTGAAGGCGCTGCGAGAGGTGTTCGACAGCGAGATCCCGCCGCTGTCATCGACCAAGGCCTTGAGCGGGCACTCACTCGGTGCGGCCAGCGTGCATGAGGCGATTTACAGCTTGCTCATGCTCGAAGACGGATTCATGGCTGGCTCGGTCAATATCGACAAGCTCGATCCAGCCGCCGAAGGCTTCCCGATCCTGCGCGAGAGTCGCGAAGCCAAACTCGATGTGGTCATGTCGAACAGCTTCGGTTTCGGCGGCACCAATGCCAGCCTGGTGTTTGCTCGGGCCTGAGCGAGGTTCGATTGTGATTGACGTTTGACTCAAGCCAGTCGCTGTCCTGACAAACTCGGGGCGGCGACCTTGGATTTGGCTCTGCGACGAACCAACTTGTCGTCCCCGCCCTGTTCAACAGCCGTGCGGCTGGTCATGCAGGGGCCCAGTGACGTTTCTGCGCTTCGTTGCGCTCCGAAGGAGCGTAAAAATCAAAAACAAAGTTCCGGCGCAGGGATGACGAAAAGCGGAAGGTTTTCGCGAAGACTTTCTGGTTCACCTATCAACAATGACAGTTGCAATCAAGCAACAGGCGAAGTCAAAGATCCAGTGACTGCCAACGCAAACCGCGCCGCCAGTCCGCCGGAGCGGCGAACGGGTGTGGCGAGCGCCGCATCGAGGGCCACGTCGCTGCCCCAGATTTCAACCGATTTCTTCGCTCGCGACACACCGGTGTAAAGCAGCTGTCGTGAAAGAATGCGATTGTCGGCATCAGGCGGCAGCAGAATGGCGACGTGCTCGTATTCCGAGCCCTGACTCTTGTGGATCGTGACCGCGAAAGCACCTCGATGCTCGGGAAGGCTGCCGGGCTCGAAATCGATCGCGCGTCGCTGCAGCTTCGTCGGCTTGTCCGCGGCGTCTGAAGCGTCGCGGTTGTCATCGCGCACGGTCACTTCGAACCAGACCCGCAGCTGATCGTTTTCATCACGCAAGCACAATCCCACATCGCCATTGAACAGGCCGGCTGCAGCATCGTTGCGCGTGATCATGACAGCGCGACCGGGATACCACGTCGCCCCGGCATGGCCTTCGATATCATCGCTGAGCATACGCTCGATGCTCGCATTGACCTGCTCCGAGCCAAACGCACCTTCGCGCAATGCGCAGAGGAGTTGGCGCTGGCGCAAGGCATCGAGCGCGGCGAGAATTCCATCCATCCGCACGATCGGCATGCGCTCGAACGCACCGCCCTGTTGCAACAGGTCGTGCAAGACATGCCGCCAGCCAGCCAGTGCCGCATTGAGTTGCCTCGGCGTACTGACTTGACGCCGGAGCACGGTGTCACCAGCGGCACTCCAGGCCTGATCGAAAGCGTCGCGGTCACCTTGGCGAATGGCCTCGTTGATAGGCACCAGGGCGTGGTCGGCACGGAAGCTGTGGCGTAGCCGCACGATATCCTCGGCACCAGCGCGCTCCATTGCGCCGACCAGATCCAGCAGGACCGAACCCGTACCCACCGAGGTCAACTGGTCGGCGTCGCCGATCAGGATTAACACGGTGTCCTCGCGAAGGGCTTCGAGGAGAGCGCGCAGCAAACCGAGATCGAGCATCGAGGCTTCGTCAATGACGACGATATCGGCGCTCAATGGATTGTCCGCATGGTGAACGAATCCACCGCGACTGCCGCGACTGCCGAGCAAGCGATGCAGGGTGCTGGCCTGTGCCGAGAGAGCCACTTCAATCGATGTCGTCCAGTCCTCGCTGAGTGAGCCGGCAGAGCCGCGCAATCGTTCGACCCCTTCGCGCAAGGTTTCCGACAGACGCTGGGCGGCCTTGCCCGTCGGCGCGCTGATGCGGATCACGGGTGCCAACTCATCGCGTGATCTGCGATCCCGGATCAGGGCCAGCAGCATGCGCAAAACCGTTGTGGTCTTGCCGGTACCCGGGCCACCGGTGAGGACGAAGAATCGTCGCCCCGGCACACGCATGACGGCATCGCGCTGGGCCATGACTGCTGCGCCGGCATCGCCTGGAAACAAGGCGTCGATCATGGTCACTGGCGTTTCCTGCCGGACCGTCGACTGCGCACGGCGCTGGCCGATCAATTTCGCGACTGCGGTTTCATGCAGGAAATTTCGACGCAGATAGAAAAGTCCGTCATCGATGACGAACGGCGTATCCGCTTGATCAGCGGCGCCGCTTTCCGATGTGCCGACCAACGCCTCGGCCTGCAAGGTCTCGATTTCCGCTTCGGTGAGAAGTCGCATGTCGTGGCGATCGTCGCCATCGCCATTCAAGGGCAACGCACTGTCGCCATGGCCTTCGGCAAGGCTGGCCCAGGCCGCCACTTCGGCAAGCAATGGCGAACCACCGTGGGCGATGACCCAGCGCGCGACGGCACAATCCAGCGCTCGCCAGGATTCGCAGACTGGCACCGTGAGGCGACGAAAATGATAAGCCGCAGCGCGCATCACGCGGCCTCCCTGATGATTCCGCAATCAAGGACCTCGCCGACGGCGATGAGCAGTTCATCGGCAAAGCGGTGGCGCCAGATACCCGCATCCTGACCAAGACCGGCCGCGCGAACGAACAGATAGAAGCACTCGCCGAGATGCCTGGCGCGATCGTAACCAAGCCCAATTCGCTGGCCGAGATAGCGATCGAGGGCCACGCAGTAGAGCAAGGCCTGAAACCGGTAGTTCGCGGAGTCCATTTTTTCCAGCAAACGCTCACCCTGATAATCGGCAACCCTCGTGCCGAGGAAATTACCCTTGTAGTCAAGCACGCTGTAGCGCCCGCCATGGTGGAAGACCAGATCGATCTTGCCGTTCATCAATCCACTCAGCATGCGTGGGTTTTGCGGGACCAGATCGGGCTCGCCATGCGCGGCGCAAACCTCACGCAATTCGATCATCGATGCGCGTTCAAGCGGAAAGAAAAATTCCATTTCGGCGAGCAGGTCGTACCCGGCCAGATCGGCAAGGCAGAGTGCTGGTGAATCCGATGCTCCAAGCGGTGCTTCCAGCGCGGTCTGCAATCGCACGGCGATAGCGTCGACCAGCATCCCCTGATCAAACCCCTTGCGGCGCACGCCGGCAGCGGCCAATTTCTCAACGATCAACGGGCGCTGCGCACTGAAAGGAACTCCAACTTCACGATGCTCGAACATGGCGTGGATGGCGTTGCCGAAATCCGCACCCTTGACCGGCTCAAGCGCGATCAGCAAGGGATGTTCTGCGTCGTCGTCGCTGATCGACGGTGTCGGTGCGACCGATGACCTCGGGTCGGAGGGTTCGGCTTGCGATGGTTGCGCACTCTCATCCGCCAGCTCATCACCGGCGGATGCCTCGGGATCCAGACCTCGCATCGAGTGGTATCGGGTCAGAGTCGTGAAACTGTGGCGAGCCTCCACTGGGCCGGGCGGGCGTGGCACGGCGATGCGAGCAACAAGAGGTTCGCGGTCGTTCACGTCGGCGGCCTCGATGAACGTGTCGTTTTTGGTCTCACTGCGCCAGGTCGGTGCCGAGATCCAGTCAACATGCACGGCCTGTTCGGCAAACTCACACGAATCCATGGACGCCTGCATGCGCGCAATCATCACGTCGAGCGCACTCCGCGCCGTGCCTTCGACCGGCCCACGATTCTTCTGTGCAGGTCGCTCGGGAGGCAAGGCGAGGACATGACAAGCGTGGATCGCGCGAGTCAGCGCAACGTACAACACGCGGAAGCGCTCATCTTGCAGATCTGCGTTCTCGATGCCTTTCGCCGCATCGGAGAAATCGGCCTGACGTCGACCATCCTGATTGACGATCCACGGCGCCTGACTGTTGCGTTGGCCGTGATCCCACATCAGCGGCAGAAACACGATCGGAAATTCGAGTCCCTTGCTCGCGTGCAAGGTCATCAACGCCACGCGCTCACTGTCGGATTCGATGCGCAACTGGGCGGCGTCGGCGGCCTCTTCGTTGGCGGCGGAGGTACCCTCTCGCTGATCCGCAAACCATGCCAGCAACTCCTCGATACCGGGGGTCTGCTCGCTCTGCTCCTGCAGTAACTCGCCGAGATGGCGCAAATCGGTGATCGCGCGTTCGCCGCTCAGGGTCTCCAGATAGCGCGCGGCCATGTGGTCGATCAGGGCGTCGATAACCACTTGAATTCCGCGCTCACGCCAGTCGCCATACCAGTATCGGAAAATCTCGCTGATTTCCTTCCACGCGCCAACATCCTCACTCAACGCCTGCAAGTCGCTGAAGCTCGCACCCCACAAGCGTGTCGCCGCAGCGGCGCGCGTCGCCCCGAGATTCTCGTGATGGACCAGCGCATGCAGAATGATCTGAAGCTCGCGAGCGATTTCGGTATCGAAGACGCTGCTGCGATCGGTGGTGACGCAGGCGACGCCCCGACTGCGCAACAGATCACGCAAATGACGGATGCTCGCGGCGGTCGGCAGGAGCACGGCGATATCGGACGGTTTGAGCCGAGATTCGCCAATCGTGTGAAGTCCCGACTGAAGCATATCGACGATCTGGTTTGCGCAAGTTTCAAGAGCCAGATCGCGCCGCTCGCCGGCCGCCTCGGGGCAGGCTTCACGGTAGTGGATCAGCAGCGGTTTGCTGCAGGCGACGCCATCTATCGTGTAGGGCTTCGCATCACGTCGACGGCTCGCCTGCACCGCGTGATATCGGATCAGTTGTTTCTTGTCGACCGCACTGAGTGATTCACCCGCGCAGGCAAACCATTCATTCAGTGCGGCGACGTAGGCGCGCGAAGAACGATGGTTGGTATCGAGGCTGAGCCGGCCATTCGCATCGGCCTGTTCGGCGGCGAGCTGGTAGGCGTGGATGTCACCACCGCGGAAGCGATAAATCGCCTGCTTCGGGTCGCCGATCATGACCAGACGGCCACGTGCGCCGCCTTCACCATCGCGATAGATACGATCGAGAATTCCGTACTGGACGCTGTCGGTATCCTGGAATTCATCGATCAGGGCGACCGGCCAGGTGGCGAACAAGGCATCGGCCAGGGTGCGCGGGGCTCCCGATTCAGTCTCTTTCTCAAGCACATCGGCGACTGAGGTCAGCAGGTTGTCGAAGGAATGCTGATGACGACGACTCAGGCGCGCTTCGACCTGTTCGCGCACAACCGCAGTGACCTGATGCCAGAACCCGTGCAGCATGCGCAGCCGCCGCCGCTCGATCAGTGGCGCGCAATGCAGCGAAAGATCGACGGCGGTCTTGATGTCGGCATCGCCCTTGCGCGCCTTGATGATCCCGGTCAGGTTCGCGGCGCCTTCGAGTTGTCCGACAATCTCGTCGTCCGGAAAAAGACCGGGGTCATCTATCAGATCGGCGAGAGTCTCCCAGCTTCTTCGCAGCTTGCTTCGCTTCGCAAAGGCGCTGTCGTCGGCAACGAGTTTGCGCAGCGCAGCCAGATCCTTCTTCGGCAACGACGCCTCTTCATGCAGTTGCGGAATCACCGTACCCGGCGTCATGCAGCGACGCAGATTGTCGAGAAGGTTGTTCAATGACAGATCGGGCGCCACCCGTTGCTGCAACTCGACCAGTGCATCGGGTGCGTTCGTTTGCTGGAAGCGCCGTATCAGGTCGCGCGCGACTTCTTCGAGCATGCCCTGGCCATCGATGAGATCACCGCTGACGAAGGGTGCCGCGCAGGCAAACGGATGGTCGGCAAGGATGCGCCCACACAAGGCGTGCAAGGTGCTGACCGGAGCGACATCCATCTCGGCGATGGCGAGGCGGATGCGTTGCAGATCCGCCGTTCGTTGTCGGTCATTCTCCGACCAGCGCCGACGTAGCCATGCTTCGTCGGCGGCAAGTGCGCTGACATCGGCAGCGTCCACCAACGCTATCCGCTCAGCCCAACGCAGCTTGCCGCGCAATCGCTCGCGCAACTCCTGTGCCGCCGCCTTGGTGAAAGTAGTCACGACAATCTGGCGTGGCGAAAGATCACGCTCGAAGATCAGGCGCAGATAGAGCACCGCAATCGTCCAGGTCTTGCCGGTGCCGGCGCTGGCTTCGATCAGGCTGCGGCCACCGCCGCCAAGATTGAGTTCGCGCCAATCCTGCGAATCGGTTTTCAGCGTGGATTTCTGATCATTCATGATTGCGGATCCGGTGCGGAATCGAGATCGATCCAGGCATTCAATTGCCGTGCCGTCGTGATGAGTTCGGTGTGTTCGGAGCTGTCATCGGAAAAATCGATGTCACCGGCGAGCAGGCGCGCATAGCCCGGCGCGTAGTCGCGCTCGCCGATTCCACCCTGCGTGGAAGCCCACGCCGAACCAACGCTGCCATCGTTGTCGCCGCGGGCCATGCTCTTGACGGTTTGCCACGAGGTTCTCGGGAAGTACCACGTCGGCTTCGATTGCGCCCCGCGCCAGAAATCGAGCAGCGCGACGACGCGTTGACGCAACTCCAAGAGCAGCGTTTCCTGTTCGGGTGCGTCGGCCACAAGCCAGGCCCGATCCCAGCGATCGAACTGACCCAGCCACTGCGTTTCCCCAGCGACCAGCGCGGTCATGCGGATGGCCAGAGGCACGCCCTGCTTCTCGGCCGTTTGCAGGCGCAGCAAGGCCCAGTCGAGAAACATCGGAATGCGCTCCTTGAAGTTCAGATCGCCCTCCGACTTCATCGGTTTTCTTTCATCCTTCGAGTTTGGAAAAACGCGCAGCAGTCGCCATTCGCCCTCACTGACAAATACATGTTCAATGCGGCCGCTGATGCGCAACCCTTCGATCAGCAAATCGATATCGTGACCACGCGCGGCTGGCATGCCATTCGCGAACGCAGCACTCTCATCCAGTATTGTCAGCAAGGCTTCACAAGCAGATTTCTCCTTGTGCCAGGCCGCGACACCCGCTCGCCCCGGCGGCATGCGTCCACTCAAGCGAATCCATGTCGGTATCACGTCGAGTGAAATCGACTTGCCAGTAGCTCGACGTGCAAGCACATCGAAAAACAGCGTACGCGCGATCGAATCGATGGCCTCGAACCTTGGCTCGATCGGCTCATCCTCGGGTAATCGATCATCATCGAGGGCGCCGAGGCGGATCTGCATGCGGCTGTCGAGCACCTGCCTCGCCGGATCCTTGAAATAGGCCTGCACCTGACGCAGCGGAATCGGTGGCTCGATGTCGATACTGCGCGTGTTGGCCTGATCATAGAACGGCAACAATCCGGTCTCGATGCCTCTTCCATGCATCGCAGCGTAGCGTGCGTTGTACGAAAACAGACGCGAATCGCTGCGATCAAAGTAGCGTCGATCGAAAGCTTGCAACGGATGGTGCACGAGCCACGGACGCATGCTTTCTTCGTCGCTGCCCAGTCCCGCACTGTCATCGAGTGCGGCGAGCAATTCGGCCAGTGGTGGCGCCGGATTGCGTGACTTGCCATCACGCACGCCCTGACCGATGTAGCTCAGATGAAGGCGCTGACGTGCCGACATGACGGTTTCAAGAAACAGATAACGATCATCGCTGCGCACATCACGATCGCCAAGACGGCGGAAGCGATTCATCAGATCCAGTCCGGCATCGCTGCTGCTGCGCGGAAACTCGCCATCGTTGAGGCCCAGCAGGGCGACCACCTTGAAAGGAATCGCACGCTGCGGAACCATGCCGCAGAAAGTGATGCCGCCCATCAGAAAGCGCTGACGCTCAGGCACGGACTCCAGACGCTCGGCGAGCAGGTCGCGCACGACACTGAAGTGCAGCTCGGGATCTTCACCCGCCGCCTTTGGCTCGCTGGCGATTCCGCGAATGAACTTGAGCACGAAGGCCGCCGCCTCGCGCGCTTCCCCGTCCATCGGATCAACCGCAAACAAGGCCTCGAAGCGGGTTTCCAGTTCGCTCGCCCAGACACTCGCGCGCAAGGTTTGATCGGCCAGATCGCAGAGAGTCTGGATCTCCTGCAGCAGACGATCGAGCGCGCCGAGGCTTTCGGCGCCCGGCCCGTCGATACCGGTCAGCGGTGCCAGTTCACATTGATCGGCCAGGCGCACGGCGGGTTGGCGATCGTCACTCGCGGCATCGGCCATCAGATAGCCGGCGATCATGCGATCCAGCGCCCAGGCGAACGTGTGTTCGGCAATGCCGGGGACGCCGAAGCGCTCACGAAACGGTCCGTCCAGCGCCCAGGCCACGCGACTCTTGCGCAACCACCCCGCCAGTTCATCGAGCGCGCCGATATCGAGGCCCAGCCGTCGCGACACTTCGGGCACCGACAGCAGATCGATGACTTCAGGCGCCGTCACCCGCGTGCCGGGCAGATCGAGCAGGCGCTGGAACGCAGCGAACAGCGAATGACTGCGGGCGATGGCGACGTCGGCCAGGTGATACGGCAGGGTTTCGCGCTCACTTCCGGGCACACCAAACACCGCCGGGATCAGTGGCGCATAGGCCTGGATGTTCGGCGCCATGACGACGATGTCGGATGGTTTGATCGGTTTTCCGTCGGCATCGGCGCGCTCGATGGCATCGAGGATTTGGTCACGCAAGACTTCGAGTTCGCGCAGACGCGTGTGACAGGAATGGATGCGCAACGAGGCATCCTCGCTTTCGTCGTCCGCATTGGCTTGCAGATCCACATTCAACAGGCCCGGATCGAGTCGGCGAATGCTTTGCTGCAGGCGATCGAGACGATCGACCGGCCGGTTGTTGGCTTCGTCGTGCCAATGACGAACATCCTCAAGCACTTCGCTCTGGCCATCGGACAGGGCCAGCATGAAGTGCTGACCCATGCGGCCCCAGCGCGCGAGCAGGGGATGATCCTGATCAACCCAATAGTCGCGTTCGCCAGCGGCTTCGATGCGCGCCAACTCGTCATCGCGATACGCGGGCAAGGTGGTGCGATCGCGGCCGAGCCCACCCCAGTATTCGCGACACGGATCCGGCACGTACAAGGCGACCAGTCGCTTTCTCGCAAACGCGCGCAGGACCGCGAGTTCCGACGGAGCCAGATGGCTGACGCCGAAGACATGCAAGGCATCGCCGGATCCGCCGTCATCATTTTCAAGCCGATTGATCAGCTCGCCGACGACATCACCGCGATGCGGACCGAGTTTGGTGTGCAACTGTTTCCACAACGGTGCCAGCAGTTCGCGCTCGGTCGCCAGCGTTGCCGGGTCGGACACCCCATGCGTCGCCGGATCACGCTTGCCCTGCTCCCATCCTCTCAGCCAGTCGGGCCGATAGACCAGATACTGCGAATAGATCCGGGCCAGGCGATCAGCCAACTGGAAACGCCGTCGCGCACGATCGGCGGCCTGCGCATGATCGCCGTCGTCACGCAGATAGGAAGTCACCCGCACATCGCTGACGCCAATCGCGGCGAGCTGGTCTCCGAGCAGCTCATGAATGGTCCAGCGCAGATGCCGCTGCTGGTAGTGCGGTAGCGAGATCGCCTTCTGGCCAAGCTGATGCTGGGCCAGGCGATCAATCCAGACGCTCGGCAGGATCACCTCGAGATTCGCCGCGATCCCACCCATGCCGCGATCGCGTGCCAGCTCGCCCTGCAGCCACTTCTTCATGCCCGGATGTGCGGCAACGATGGTCTGTGCGCCAAGCACGTTGTCCGGCCGGGTTGCGCCGAGCAGTTCGACCATGGGCGACACCAGCGCTTCGAGGCGGCTTGCGCGCATGATCACGAGGCCGCGATCAAGCTTGCTGCCATCGACCGGCGTGGCCGTAGCTCTACTCATTGATGGCATTTCCTTGTTCGGACAGGTCTCGCCCGGAGAACCCGGTCAGTTGGATGAAAAAACGAAACATTATTGATTGGGTCCGTAAATGGTACGACTCTGTCTTGTGAAGGATTCGGTTTACCTCAGCCGTTCGCCCTGAGCCTGTCGAAGGGTGATTCCGAGTTGCCAAACCGTTCCGACAGCTTCAAATCCTGGTTTTATTCGACATGCTCAAGATTGGCACGGCTCACCACGAGCGGAGGTTGGCAAACGTTTCTGAGCTTTCTCTCGCTGGCAGAAGTCGCGCAATGGAGGCTCCTTGCGCGCCATGACACCTGATATTGGCCTCGCAATGGCGCGGCGTCGGCTGGGATGAATTGTTGGGTGACACAACGCTGAGGATGTGCGCCCACAACGAATAGGGCTGCTTGAACTCCCGCCAGACAACCGATGACTCGTCAGCCAGCGCTACGAGTGCAGGCCGCGTGGAGTTGTTCAGAATGACAAGTACTTTGGTCTCTGCGAACTGCTGCAATGTCTGCATGAGCAGTTCGCGAAGCTCGTCAGGATGTATTGGTGCACCGACGATAGAGGTGATTTCGAACATCGCCGGTGCCGCGTTATATGCACCATCCGCGACGACGGCGCCTCCCGCGAACCACCAATCATCTCCATGATGCGTGTTCCAACTTCCCGTCACGATTTTCTCTCCGTGCAGCCAACAACAAGTTGCGCATTCATGAGCGCGCCGCCACATCAATCATCACCCGCGCCCCGGCATCCCGCCAATCCTCGGGATGGCAGGTGAAGAGCAGGATCTGATGGCGCTGTGCGGCATCATGCAGGATGCGTTTCATCTGCTGGCGACGCTCCGCGTCACTGTTGACGAGCGCGTCGTCGAGGATCAACAAGGTCGGCTGCCCGGCCAGTTTCAGAAGATCCGCATAGGCGAAGCGCGCGATCACGCCGAGCTGTTCGCGGGTGCCGAAACTTTCTGCATCGAAGCTGATTTTCTGATCGTTGCGAATCAGTGACTGTGGTCGCAGCGCATCGATATCGACATTGACTGCCGTGCCGGGAAAGAGAATCGCGAGGTAATGTTGAAGCCGCTCGCGCAGCGGTGCGTACAGGCGCTGGGTCAGCGCCGACTGGTGTGATTCAAGCCGCGCGCCGAGCAAGGACAGCGCGTCAGCGCGCAGGCGCAGCTGATCGTGTCGTCGTTGCAGCTTCTCGACGGAAATCTCGGCGGCAGCAAGCTTTTCATCGAGGCCATCGGCGCCGAGGGCTTCGAGCTTGGCTCGAGCCGAGTTGATTGCATCACGCAGATCGCGACCTTGCTTGTCGATGAGCAGCAGCGCCTGGGTGACGCGCTGGATGTCGGCGTCGATCAAATTCGGGTTGCGTCCGGCGAGCTCGGTTTCGGCCTGGCCGACCTCGGCCTGCAGTGCATCACGACGAAGCACGGCTTCCTTGAGTTCGCGCTCGCGCTGCTCGGCAGCACGCACCGCCTCGGCACTTTCGAGGCGCTCACAGGCCGCACCGATTCGTGTCTTGAGGGTTTCCCGCTCCAGTTCGGCCTGGGCCGCACGCACGGCCAACGCGTCATGCTGCTCTTCGGCCAGCGTGGCTTCGGCTTCGGCCTCTTCATGGCTACGTCGCGTTGAATCGAGCGAATTGCCTGTCTCGCTCACGGGCAAGGCAGCGAGCCGCGACTCGATGTCAGTGGCCTGACCCTGGGCGTCGGCAAGGCGGATTTTCAACTGCGCTTCGTTATCGTCACCGAGCAGCGCCTGGCTCTCGGCTTGCTGGCGATCAATCTGCTGCTCGAGATCGAGATGGCGCGTATGGCGATTTTCGGCATCGGCCAGATTGGACACGCCAAGCGTCGCGCAGGCCTTGCGAAACTGGTCGCCAAGTTTCTCCGACTCGGCTTCGAGACGCGCGATATCTTCGCCACCGGGAGCGATTGCGATCACACCCACGTTGGCGATGCGCAAGCTCAATGGCGCGGAGATGCTGCGCGTGCCTTCGCCTTCGAGCATGCCCAGCTCACCGGCATCAATGCGCTGACCGGTTTCGAGTCGATAGCTCAGTCGCGTCGCGATCGCTTCGCGCTGGATGCGATTCTCGCGCACGCCCTGATCGAGTTTTGACAGCCGAGTCAAATCCTGTCTGGAAAGTTTGCTCGCCGCGGCCTGTTCGCGCAGTGCAGCCAGTGAGGCGCTGAAACCACTTAGGCGATTCAATGTGTTCGAAGTCCGTTCGATCTCGGCGCGCGTGCGTTTGAGATCGGCTTGCAGCAGTTGACCTTGCTGGTGAAGCTCGGCGGCCTGATGAGCGAGGCGCGCTCGCTTACGTGCTTCGCGGGTCAAGATCTTGCGTTCGTTGGCAAGGACAAGACTTTCCTGCAACTGTCGATGCGATTCGGCGCTGCCCTCGAAGCCCGCGCGGTACTGAGCAAGGTCGCGCAACTCCGTCTCGCGCGACTTGATTTCCTTGTGCAGGCTGTCGATGCGCGCATTCAATTCACGCAAGCTCTGGCGGCTGGAGTCAAGCGCCTTGAGTCGCGGCTCAAGCGCCGCTTTCAGCGCTTCGGCCTCGCGCTTCTCGCGCTCGTAGCCTTGCCAGGGCTTGTCGCGCTCCAGTCCATCGCGCTCACGCAGATTGCGCGCCAGGCGATCTGACAGTTCGCGATAGTCATCGACCGTTGCCTGCAACGCCTTGCGCTTTTCGATCGCTGCCGCCAGTGCCTTTTCGACCTCGGCGAGTACGCCGCTTGAGCGGCCGGTCGGGGTGCGCAACTTGCCGAGTTCGGCAGCCAGGGCATCACCGAGACGTCCGCCCGAGCTGCTGGTGATGTCACCGAGAATGCCCTTGAGCCGTTCGGCCAGCGAATCGGCGGCATGCGCGACCGGATCAGCCAGCTCGCTGCTGGCGCCCTGTTCGATCCAGAGCAGTCCCGGAATGCCATGCGTCTCGGCGCGGCTGGCACCACGCCCGGCCAGACCGAAGCCGAGGCGCTCGGCGAGTTGCTCGTCGGCATCGCCTCCTTCCCAGCTTTCGCTGCCGATGCGCAGGATTGACCGCGGCTTCTGGAAGAACGTCTTGCTCGCGAAACACGGCAAATCGCCAAGCTGAAAATCGGCACTGATCGTCGGCGCGGCCTGGCTCGAATCGCGCGGAGAAATCGCATCGACAAATTCACCCCTGGTGCCGTGCTTCTCGAAGAACAAGGTGCGCAAGGCCTGGGCCAGGGTGCTTTTGCCCGCGCCATTCGGTCCATGCAGGATGTTCAGACCGGACTCAAGGCCCTTGATCTCGAACGGCGTCGAGAATTTTCGGAACTGTTCGATGGTGAGGCGTTCGAGCTTCATGCGCTGGCCCCTTCTCGCCGGATCAGATCGAACAACAGCTTCAAGGCCTCGTTGGCCAGGGCCGCCTGATCGCCCTGCTCCTGCATGCTGCGCAATTCATCGACCACTTCGGCCAGGGCACCATCGACCTGCATTGCGGCAAGATCGGCGGCGGTAGGCTCCAGGCGTAGATCGCCCAGGTCGCTTTCGAAAACATGGGCGCGGGCGCGGGATTCCTCGCAGAGCATGCGCAGTTGTTCGCTGCTGGCAAAGTCGACCAGGCCCTGCACATGCAGGCGCACGACATCGGTGCCGCTCAGATCCTGCAACTGTTCGCGCAGTTGTTCGACATCACCGGAGCCATTGATTTCAACGCCTTGCGCGCGCCAGCGGAAGCGGCCAACGCGGATCGGTGTCACCCGCGGCAGCGCACCGGGCGCATCGATTTCAACCAGCAGCACATTGCCGGAATCATTGTCCTTGAAGCGATCCTGCTCGGGCGTTCCGCTATACCAGGTACGCGCATCGATCTGGCGCGTGCCGTGCCAGTCGCCGAGGGCAAGATAGTCGAGGCGTGCCTTGCTCGCACGATCGGCGCCAATCGGGTTCGGCGAATCGATTTCATCGGCAAGAATGCCGGCGACGCTGCCGTGGGCCAAACCGATGCGGATCAATCCCTCGGTCGTCTCGGCACTGTCGAACCACTCGGTCAGATCCGCATGCGTCTGTCGCTGCGTCAGTGGCGCGGGCAGGATCGCAAAACCGGCATCCGGAAATTCGATGACCTGCGGTTCAAGCGCGAGCGCGATGTTTGCCGGCAGCACGGCCAGTCGCTGCAGTCGGCTCCAGACGCTTTCGGCCAAAGCCGCATCGTGATTGCCCGGCAGCAGGATCCAGCGACCGGTGTAGTTGGCCATTGCGTGGATCAGGCGACGCAGCGAATGATCTGACAGCGCCTGCTTGTCGAAGACATCGCCAGCCACAAGCACGGCGTCGACCTGCTCCGAACGGGCCAGCTCGGCGATGCGTTCGACCACGTCATAGCGCGCCTGAGCCATCGCCGCAGCGGGATCATGATCGTCAGCTTCGCCCTCAAACCCGTAGACCCGACCGATCTGCCAGTCCGCCGTGTGCAATAACTTCATGCTTCCTCCCTGCGCTCCTTGACCACGACGCTCGACGCCTGCCTGACACCTCAGACCCCGATAGTACCCATGATCATCGGCTCATCTCCTGAGATTGAACACCCGGCACCGGTTGAAGCAGCCGGGGCGCAGCTTTTCTCTTGATCGCATCTTGTCATGTGGCCGTTAGCATGATGGTCAGCCGGGGCAGCTCGTCTGCTGCGTCGTGTTACCGGAAAACAGCCCAGAGGAAGCCACCATGTATGCATCGAGGCACGCAATCGTCACCAGGCTCATCGTCCTGCTATCAATCTGTTCTCCGTTTGCGGTCGTGACCGCGCTGGCGCAAATGACCGGGCCACCACCCGAGCTGCGTCAGGTGATTGATGCCACGGTGGACGTTCTCAAGGCGTCCGACGAGCAATCCCTTGATGCCTTTACGCGCGCGCACCTGAGCCCGGACTATCGCGATTCGATGACCGACCAGCAACGCGTGGCGCATATGCAAGCGATTCGCAAGGCCGTGCATTCGCGCGACGATTCGTTGTCGGTCGAAGCCGATCCTGACGGCGCTCGACTGGTCTTCGGTAGCGACCCGCCTGTCGAGGTACGCGTCGCCACCGGACCGAAAACCCAGTGGAAAATCTCGTCAATCTCCGTGCTGCCAGCCGCTGCAACCGGAAAGGCTCTCGACCCGCGCAGCAAGGCAATGCACGACCACGCGAAGGCGATCGAGAAAATAGGCAACTTGCAACCCGAGGTCGCTCTGGAAATGCTCGAGAAGGACCACTTCTCGCCAGGCCTGTTCAAGGACGGGCAGCGCGAGGTCTTGCTCGGCAAGCTCGCTGTTCTGAAGCGCGTGATAGCGGCTGCCAGCATTATCGACATCGTCCGCGATGGCGACCGCGAGTTGATGAAGTTCCGCGGCGATCGCAGAGCCGATGTCGCGTTCGGAATGTCGGACCAAGCGCCCTTCCTGATCAACAGTTTCGACATCATCGACGCGCCCGTTGACGACGCGCCGCCGATCGAAGCGCTTGCATGGGGACAATTGGAGGCACGCTTTGAGCAAGCGGAGAAGGCCGGATTCTCCGGAGTCGTCGTGGCCAGACAAAATGGGAAATCGGTGATCGCGCGCGGCTTCGGACACGCGGATGGTGCGGCGGGTAAGGCGCCTGCGCTCGACACCGTGTTCGATATCGGCTCGATGCCGATCGATTTCACGCGCATTGCCATTCTGACCCTGAATCAGCAGGGCAAACTCGGCATGGATGACCGTATTGACCGGTTCTTCCCGAAGGTGCCAGCGGACAAGGCATCGATCACGATCGCGCAGCTGATGGGCGGCGGCTCCGGCCTCGCGAACTTCCACCATCGTGACACGGACGCGGATCGCGATCTCAGCTGGATAGATCGCGACACCGCGGTCAAGCGCATCGTCGAGCAACCACTGCTGTTCGCGCCCGGCGCGAGCCGCAGCCATTCGCATTCGGCATTCGGCTTGCTCGCCGCGATCGTCGAGATCTCTTCCGGCCAGAGCTATGGCGATTTCATGCGCCGGATCCTGTTCGAGCCAGCCGGCATGACGCGCACCGGCTTCTACGGCGAGTCGCTCGGACTTGCCGACAATGCGTTTGCCGTCGGCCTTGGCAACAAGGCATCGGAGCCGAATATTCCGCCGCGATGGGGGCCGACCTCGTGGCTGGTCATGGGCAGCGGCGGCATGGTCTCCAGCGTTGCCGACATGCAGCGCGGGTTCGATTTCCTTCGCACGGGGAAACTGCTCGAGGGCAAATATCTGCGCGAGTACCTGGGTCCGCGAATCGCGATCGGCGGCACCGATCGCGGATTCCTGTTCCTGCGCGTTGCCGGCGATGACGACAGTGTCCTGTTCCTCGCGAGCAACAGCCAGCAGGGGCCCGCCGGCATCGAGAGCCTGCTGCCGTCACTGATTGAACTGGTCCGTCCCGGCAAGCATGCAGCGGAACGGAAATAATCCTGGTGGGCGCTGGAAGCCCGTGTCCTGCGCAAGCCGGCTGGCAGCATTCGCGCGGCGCGAGCGTCGCGCGGATACTTCTCGCAGGGAGGCGTTGGTCTCGTCGGCCGTCAGCGCATTTGCTGCTTGCCGGTTTGACAGTTGCATCAAGGCGGCGCGAACAGCGACCATCCCGGACCCGTTCTCGCCGACCTGTTGCGCGGCCGGCCGGCCATTGAAATGCGCAGCGGCGAAATCCAGAGTCCCGGAACACGACAGACGATGACTGGCCGAATCCTGCTGATCGAAGACAACCCGACGACTTCGCGCACGCTTGTGCTGTTTCTCGCCTCGGCCGGCTATCAGACCACGTGTGCCTTCGATGGTCGCGAGGGCGAACAATGCTTCAGACAAGGCGGGCATGACCTGATCGTGCTCGATCTGATGTTGCCGGATATCGACGGAATGAGCGTATGCCGGATCATCCGGCAGACCTCGAGCATTCCGATCGTCATGCTCAGCGCGCGCTCGACCGAGGAGGAAATCGTGCAGGGACTTGAATGCGGCGCCGACGACTACGTCTGCAAACCGTTCGGATCGAAAGAGCTGCTGGCGCGGATACGGCGCTGCCTCGATCGGACCCGGCTGCCGGTCGACGCGCAGGTTTGCCAGCGCGTCGGCGAACTCGAACTCAACGAGGCGTCGCGCTCGGTCCTGCTGGCTGGCATGCCATTGAAGCTTACGCGCAGCGAATACGAGATCCTGCGTACCCTGATGCGCGCGCCGGGGCGCGTGTTCACGCGCGACCAGCTGATTGCGCAGGCGCTTGGCGCGGATTTCGATGGTCTCGATCGCACCATCGACACGCATGTCTGGAGCCTGCGCAAAAAGATCGGCGAGCAGCGCGGCAGCCCGCGCTACATCCTGTCCGAACTCGGCGTTGGCTATCGCATGAGTGATGCCGATGCGGCATAGCCTCGTCCTGCGCCTGACCCTGATCGTCGCGGCGATCATTGGCCTGTCGTTTATTGCGCTGCAATGGGTGGTCTACCGCTCGACCAGCGCGGCCTTCCTGAACGTCGAAGAACACGGCCAGCCCCAGTTGGTGAATCCGCAACGTGTCGAACGCATCCGCGCCGTCCTGCAGCAGGCCATCGATCGCGCAGGGCTGGCCGGCAGCGCCGACGTGGCGAGGGATCCGGGATCTTCGGGCCTCGAATCCGACGATGCTTTCCTCGTCGTCGGCAGCGACCTGTTCATCGTTGCATCGACCGAACCGGTGTTTGCCGGCGTGCGTGCCAGTCGCGATGCGCAATCCGGCGCGCTGAGCATCCATGCGGCGAGCGCTGCCACGGACGAGAGGCAAGTCATCAATCTGACCGCAGTCGATCCGCGCCCGCTGGTTCTCGCCGGCGCGGAACCGGCCTATCTGGTCGTGCTTCCGCAACCGCTGGACGCCAAGGCCGGCGATGACTTTGCCGCCGGTGTCTGGCGTTCGGCCGCGTTCTGGCTGGCCGGCGTCATTGCGCTTGCGATGCTGGCCACGGCCGCGGTCATGCGCCGCTCGCTGAACCCGATTGACCGCTTGACCGCGGCCGCGCGAAAGTTGCAGAAGGGAGAAATTCCGGCGCCCCTCGGTCGCCAGCGAAGCGCGGAATTCAGCGAGCTGTTCGATGCGTTTGACGCGGCCACGCTCGCCATCGCAACAACCGAAGCCTTGCGCAAGCGTCTGATCTCCGACATCGCCCATGAGCTGCGCACGCCGGTGACCAATCTGAAAGGCCAGCTTGAAGCGCTCGACTCCGGTCTGATCGTGGCCAACGCCGAATTCGTTGCCACCTTGCAGGCCGAAACGCGGCTGCTCGAGCGCCTGGTCGAGGATTTCCAGCAGCTGGCTGTCACCGATGCCGGAAATCTCAGGTTGAACCTGCAACGCCTGCCGCTGCGCGATGCGCTCGAAAACATCCTTGCGCCGCTGGCCGACGCGGCCCGCGCCCGGCTCGACATCGAGGTGTCGTCAGCGCTGACCGTGATCGCCGACGAACAACGCCTGCGCCAGGTGCTGGCCAACCTGTTCGAGAATTCGCTGCGTCACCGTGCCCAGGACCTCGTCATCACGCTCCGCGCAAGCCGTCGCGAGGACAAGGTACATCTGCTGTTTTCCGACAATGGCCCGGGGATCGATGCAGCGGACCGGCCGCATGTCTTCGAACGTTTCTATCGCGCCGAGAAATCGCGCAATCGAGCGAGTGGCGGTGCCGGTCTCGGCCTGGCGATCGTCAAGGGCATCGTCGAGGCGATGGCCGGTTCAATCGAGCTGGTCGAAAAAGCCGGCGAGGGCGCCAGCTTCCTGATCATTCTGCCGAACGTGGCGGATCGGCATTTGTCCGCATCCTGAACCAGACGGGCGTCTGGATATCACGTCCAGTCGCGTCGGTGACAGATCGCGGTGTCGCCGGATGCGCTCGCGCCATGGCTTCTGGCGCATTGCCGCGTCGTGCCGCATGTGGGTCAATACAGAGGTCGCATTCGCGCGACCGACTCGGGAGACTTGCCATGCAACGTCCAGTCAGCGTGATCCGTAGTGTCGTGTTCGCCGCGTTGTTGCTGGGGGGATCCGGCATCAGCGCATTCGCCGATGAATCAACAAAACCCGCAGCGCCACCGATGCCTGATTGCAAGTCGGCCAAACACCAGAAGCTCGGCATGCTGCTCGGAGAATGGACGGTCAGTCAGGCTGGCAAGGTTGTCGGCCACAACAAGTTGAGTCCGGTCTACGGTCACTGCGCGGTGCGCGAAGAGTGGAAATCCGCGGGCGGCTCCGAAGGCACGAGCCTGACCTTCTACGATTCGCAGCTCGACATCTACCGGCAGACCTGGATCGACAGCAACGGCCTCGTGCTCGAACTGAGCGGCGCATTCGATGGCGATTCCCTCGTCCTCAAGGGCAAGCGTCCCTCGGTGCGGGATCCGAAGACCATGGTCGACAACCGCATCCGCTGGACCCCGAACAAGGGCGGCGGCTTCCAGCAGCTGTGGACGGTCAGCAACGATGGTGGCAAGACCTGGAAGCAGATCTTTGACGGCAAGTATTCGAACTAGGCCGAGTCGAGGAGTACATCGCGCCTGGGCGCCGAAAACCATTTCGATTCCGACCTCAGGGAACCGGCTTCGGCTGGGTTATAATCCCGCCGCGGCCGCCGTCGAACCTCGTTTTCCGGCCCCCGCCGCCGCAACAGCCATCCCAATACGCGCCCGTAGCTCAGCTGGATAGAGTACCGCCCTCCGAAGGCGGTGGTCGGGGGTTCGAATCCCTCCGGGCGCGCCAACTCAAACCCAATGCGGTGGTTGGCTAGGCAGATCACGGAATTGCAAACGAGTCCAAAGCATTACTTTGGCGCAATCACTTGGGAAATTTCCGACGGGAGCATTGAAGTAGAACCGATTACCCCACGAATTTCCTACGGAATGCGCTGCAGCGGGAACGTTGATTCCGCCACATCAGACCCGCCATTCCGGTAGCTAACGAATCGAGCAGGGTGGCCCGCGACAAATCCGCGTCGTACCGGCGCAATTTGTTCGAGACCTGTTTGCAGGAGCCGTGAGCCGGAGAGGGTCAACAGCCAGGCACGGTTTCGTCCCTCAACTAACCATTCAGAAAAACCCGGCAGCGCGCAACCGAACT
>JBBRBU010000050.1:0-28008 GCA_038205505.1 Lysobacterales bacterium
AGCCGAGGTCTGAGCTGGTGCCGAAGTCTGAGCCGGAGCCGAGGTCTGAGCCGGAGCCGAGGTCTGAGCCGGAGCCGAGGTCTGAGCCGGAGCCGAAGTCTGAGCCGGAGCCGAAGTCTGAGCCGGAGCCGACGTCTGAGCCGGAGCCGACGTCTGAGCCGGAGCCGAAGTCTGAGCCGGAGCCGAAGTCTGAGCCGGAGCCGAGGTCTGAGCCGGAGCCGAAGTCTGAGCCAAGGTCTGAGCCGGAGCCGTCTCCGCAGCATTCTCGCTCGATTCCGCGGACGCCCTTGAATTTCTGCGCTGGGCAGGGCGGGCTTGCGGGCGTTCTGCATCCTCGTCGTCGAACGTGTCATGAGTCACCGCAGCAGCAGCGACACCTGATGTCGTTCCATTCTCGACTTCTGTGTTTTCGCCTTCACCTTCACCCTTGCGACGGCGCCGACCACCGCGGCGGCCACGACGCCGCTTGCTGCTCGATGGTGTGGTCGCATCCTGATCGTGCGTCTCGCCATCAGCCGGGATGGCTGTTGCTGGCAGCTTCTTTTCTTCAATGGCTGCATCATTCGTGTCCGGACCGGCCTGATCGGCCTTGGCGGTCCTGCCACGGTTGCCTTGTGACTGGGTATTGCCCTGCTTGCGACCTTCACGCTGCGGACGCTGCGGCTGATCGGTCTTGGTGGTTGCGGGTTTGCGTGGCTCGGACTTGCGGCCATCCCGGGATTCATTGCGACCGCCTTCCTTGCGCGCGGAGTCGCCTCGCGAACCGCGTCCCTGCTGCTGGGAACGGGTTGAACTGCCGCGTTCACTCCGCGAATCGCGCTGGTCACGACGCCCGCTGCTGGAACGTTGAGTTGTCGACGATGTCGATACTTCAGCTTTGGGCTTGCTGGCGAATAGACGTCCAATCCATGCGAACAGTCCGCCACTGGCAACTTCAGGGGTGACTTGTTCAACTTCAACCGTTGGCGCTTCGCTCCAGAGCGGAGCCGGGCTGGCTGGAACGACGCGACTCACGGCAGGTTGCTCGGGCGCGTCATCCGCTTGCGCCAGTTGCGGCAATGGCGTGGCTTCGACCGGCGTCACACGCTGGTAGCTTGGTTTCGCATCCTCGCTGATGTCGGCCGAGCGGATGCGCTCGATGTGCAGGTGCGGTGTCTCCAGCTTGTCATCGGCAACGACGATGACCTGGACCTTCTGCCGGGTTTCGATCTCGCTGAGATGATGACGTTTTTCGTTGACCAGGAAGTTGGCGACGTCGGGCGGTGCCTGTACCAGCACTTGTCCGGTGTTCTCCTTCATCGCGTGCTCCTCGAGCAGTCGCAATGCGGACAAGGACAAAGATTCGACGCTGCGGATGCGGCCATGGCCATCGCATCGCGGGCAAACGATCTGGGTGGCTTCGCCGAGTGATGGACGCAGGCGCTGACGCGATAGTTCGAGCAAGCCAAACCGGGAAATTCGCCCGATTTGCACGCGTGCGCGATCCACCTTCATGGCGTCCTTGAGCTTGTCTTCGACCTCGCGCTGATGGCGCGGGCTGTCCATGTCGATGAAGTCGATCACGATCAGGCCGCCGGCATCGCGGATGCGCAACTGACGTGCGATTTCCGCCGCGGCTTCGAGGTTGGTATTGAACGCTGTGTCTTCGATGTCGCTGCCCTTGGTCGCCTTCGACGAGTTGATGTCGATCGCGGTCAGGGCTTCGGTCTGATCGATGACAATCGACCCACCGGCCGGCAAGCGTACGGTGCGCTCGAAGGCGTTCTCGATCTGCGTTTCGATTTGAAAGCGCGAGAACAGGGGCACCGTATCCTGGTACAACTTGAGTTTGCGCAGATTGTTCGGCATGACCTGCTGCACGAACTCGCGTGCATCGTTGTAGAGCTCCTCGTGATCGATGAGGATCTCGCCGATATCGTTGCGCAGGTAGTCGCGAAGCGCGCGGATGATGAGCTTGGATTCCTGGTAGATCAGGAACGGAGCGGGGCGCGAGGACGCTGCTTCGGCGATCGCCTTCCACAACTGCAGCAGGTAGTCGAGATCCCACTGCAACTCTTCGGCCTCACGGCCCATGCCGGCAGTACGGATGATCAGGCCCATTTCATCGGGCAACTGGAGTTCATCCATGGCGTCTTTCAGATTCTGTCTGTCTTCACCCTCGATACGGCGCGAAACCCCACCGGCGCGTGGATTGTTCGGCATCAGTACAAGGTAGCGACCGGCCAGGCTGATGAACGTGGTCAGGGCGGCGCCCTTGTTGCCGCGTTCTTCCTTGTCGACCTGGACGACAATGGTCTGGCCTTCCTTGATCAGCTCGCGAACACTGGCCTTGTTGGCATCGACACCCGCGGTGTAGTACTGCTTCGAGATCTCTTTCATCGGCAGAAAGCCGTGACGATCCCCGCCGTATTCGACGAAACAGGCCTCCAGCGACGGCTCGACCCGGGTTATTCGACCCAGATAAATATTCGACTTCTTCTGTTCGCGGGAGGGGATCTCGACATCGAGATCGAACAGGGTCTGGCCATCGACGATAGCCACACGCAACTCTTCACGCTGAGTTGCGTTGATCAACATACGCTTCATTGTCGTGTTTCCTTGCAAGCGCTCGAACCGCTGCCGCGCGTTGCGCGCTGCGCCAGGAGACCTGGTGCTTCGCGCCGCGCGATCCGCTTGGACCGGAGTACCGGCTGCGGGAGCACTTGTTTGTTAAATTGCCGACGCTTTCCGGGCGCCAGCGCTCATTTGATGCATGCGATTCCGGAAACCCTCTGCCCCCTCGAAGGCGGCAAGCAATCTCCGATTCGAACCGTTACGATTACCGGGCTTTACAAACCTGTGTGTCCCTCAAACTTGAGTTCAGGCACCAGGGCTCGGGAATACATAACGACTGAATGCGCCTATGTGTTGTCTCTGGATTCCCGGAACCGGGGCCGGATGACGGCGCGATACGCGGGTGGAGTGTATCAGTCGAATCCGGATTTTTTCAATGAAGACACATACTTCGGCCAACTTTCCAGATGCCGTCTCGCCTGGCGTGCAACTCGTCAAAGTTGACGAGGACCGCGATGGCCAGCGAATCGACAACTTTTTGTCCGGACGCCTCAAGGGTGTTCCACGCAGTTTGATCTACCGGATCCTGCGCACCGGCCAGGTGCGAATTAACGGCCGTCGAGCCAAGCCAGACGTACGCCTGAGTGCTGGTGATGAGGTGCGAATCCCGCCAGTCCGGGTAGCTGAGCGCGGCGATCCTGGCAAACCTGCGCCGGGTCAGATGAGCCGGGTCGAGGATGCGATCGTGCATGAGGATCGCGAATTCCTCGTCCTGAACAAACCCAGCGGGGTAGCCAGCCATGGCGGCAGCGGTATCAGTTTCGGTGCGATCGAACTGCTGCGGGCGGCGCGGCCGAAAGACACCCTTGAGCTGGTGCATCGACTCGACCGCGACACCAGTGGGATTCTGGTGTTCTCTCGCAAGCGCTCTGCGTTGACGGCAATTCAGCACGTGATTCGCGAAGGCCTGGCCACCAAGCACTATTTAACCTTGGTCCAGGGGCAGTTGGGCAAGAAGCGTCTGACGGTGGATGCGCCTCTGCTCAAATCGACCCTGCAGGGTGGCGAACGAATGGTTCGCGTAGACCCGCAGGGCAAGTCGTCGGTATCGCATTTCGAGCGGATCGACGAGTTCGGCAAGGCAACCTATTGCAATGTATTGATCGAAACAGGGCGTACCCACCAGATTCGGGTGCATGCCTTGCACGCCGGGCATCCGCTCGCTGGCGACGAGAAATACGGCGAACGCGAGTTCAACAAGTTGATGCGGAACCATGGCTTGCGCCGCTTGTTTCTGCATGCGGCGCGTTTCGAATTCGTGCTTGGCGAGCGTGCCTATAGTTTCAGCGCAGCCCTTCCGCCCGAACTTCGCCAGGTTCTCGACTCGCTCGGGCGCAGTCGAACAGCGACCTGAGCCTGCCGCATTCGATCAATCGTATTCATCAATCGCGCTGTGAGTACGCGCTGGATGAGTGCAGTAATGTGAATAGATCGCCATCTTCTTGCGTTATCTCCGTCGCCAAGAGATTGATTCGGGTAGGAAAATCTGATTCGGCAAGGTAGACTTGAAGCCGATTGGTATACGATTTGACGAGTTCGAAATGCCATCGGATTTGCATGAAAAGGATGATGCAACCGGTTGAGTTTGCTAGAATTCGTCGTCGGCTCAAGATCGTGCGGACCTAATTTTGGGTCAGCGGACTTGGTCTGGCACGCTCGCTCCGCGAGCAATGCGTGCAAAGGGGGGAATCGCGCGCAGTCTTTCGAAAGGGAATCGGAGTAACTCACACTTGCAGACTTACCCTCTGCGACGTGCCGCTTTGTGGCTGTCGCTCTGCTGCGTGATGCCCACGATTGCGCTTGCTGCTCCGTTGCTTTCCGATTCCGAAGAACACGATGACGCGGTCAGGATGGCCAGAGCCGGTGACGCCGGAGCGGCCCTTGAGCGATTGCTCGCCCTTCATGCACGACATCCAGACGATCCCAGAATCCTGATCGATGCCGTCATCATTGCCAATTGGGACGGCAATGACTCGCGCGCCGTCGCATTGATGCGGGAATCCCGGCTTGCCAATCGTGACGCCGATGCGCTGGAGGCGGCGGCACGCTCGGCTCGAAATCTCAAGGACTATGACGCAGCCAATGCCTGGATCGATGCCGTACTGCGCGTTGATCCACATCGACTCTCTGCGCGCGTCACCCGGGCGATGTTGCTGGTCGAAAGCAATTACTTGCCTGCGGCCAACCTCGCCATCGATGAGCTTCTTGAGACGCATCCGGACGACGTCTCGGTGGTACTCGCCGGCGCTTACGTAAAAAAACACAGTGGTGAGAAATTCGACGCACTGGCCCTTTATCAGCGCGCAAAGGCGCTCAAACCGGATTCGGCTGAAGCCGCAACCGGCACACGCCTGGCCCTCGGAGATGTCGGCGCGGCGCATGCAGCGCTTGAGCAGAAGCCCGCGCCGGACAAAGCCGAGCGTGAGCGCCTCGAGACCGATACCGTTGCCGAAGCCGTTCGCTATGGGCTGGTCGAGCAGGTGGTCAAGACGGATCGCTTGACCGAGGCGAAGGAAGCCCTGGCCAAAGTTGACGCGAATATCGCCGCGCTGCCGGTGGACAATCCGGTTCAACGCACGCGGGCCCGAATCGATCGCCTGCATGCGTTGCGCTCAGTCGAGGAGATGCAAGCGATTCTCGACGATGCGGCGGCGCTGGAAAGGGACAAGATCGAACTGCCGACCCATGCCAGGGTGCCGGTGGCCGACGCTTTGCTGTACCTGCGTCATCCGCGCAAGGCAATTCCGATGTACGAGGAGATTCTGGCAGTCAATTCCGATCAGCCCGAGGTCGAATTTTCGCTGATGTACGCCCAGCTTGAGGCCGAGCGATTCGGTGATGCCCGCGAAACGCTTGATCGGTTGTTGGAGCGGCAGAAGCCGTGGTTGACCGCGCCGGGACTGGTCAGGCCCGAGTCCAACCCGCTGCGCGCCCGCGCCGAAATCACGCTTGCCCTGCTGCTTTCTTTTGGCGACGATCTGCAAGGCGCGCAGGAATTGCTTGAACGGCTGATCGTCGAGGCGCCGGCGCGCGCCGAACTGCATCGCGAACTGGCGATGGTCTATTTGCGCCGTGGTTGGGCAACCCAGGCGCTCGCTGAATATCGGATCGCGCTGAGCATCGAGGATGATGATCTCGGCAGCAAAATCGGCCTGGTCAGCGTCAGTCGCAATCTAAACGAGTACAGAAAAGTAGAAGCGTCGCTGGTCGAGCTCGAGACGGCTGAGCCGGCCAATCTGCACGTGCAACGTGCACGCGACGACTGGAATGCCGAAAGCGGTTGGCAATTCGATGTTTCGGACCGCCGGGGTCGTGGCGACAGCCAGGTTTTCGGCAATCGTGATCGCGATCAGGAGGTCACGTTACAGACACCATTGATCGACGATGCGTGGCGAGTCTACGCGCAGCAGCGCAAGCAGACGGCAGAAATCCCCGAAGGCGATGTCGAATACAAGCGTGCTGGTCTGGGTATTCACTACACGCAAGATCAACTCGATGTCCGAGCCGCATGGCTTCCGCAGCGTGACGGCTTTGCAACGCGCGATTCGTTGAACGTGTCTGCGCGATGGCGTTTCAATGACTATTGGTGGATCGCCAGCGAATTCGATACGGCGAGCGCGGAAGCTCCTTTGCGGGCGCGCTTCTATGGAACCACCGCAATGGCCGCCACGGTAGCCACGGGTTGGCAACGTGATGACCTGCTCGATGCCCAGGTGCGCGCTTCATACATGGATTTCACTGATGGCAATGAGCGCAAAAGTGTTTCTGCCCAACTTCGACAGCGAGCAGTGACCACGCCACACGTGAAAATCGATGCCCGCTTCGAGTTGGGCGCGTCAAGAAACAGTCTTCAGGGCGCACCGTATTTCAATCCCTCGCAAGATGCGATCGGTCTGGGCGGGTTGAGCCTGGATTGGCTGACCTGGCGGCACTACGAAAACAATCTGCAGCAACGCTTCGGCGTGGCTGCTGGCCAGTACTGGCAGCAGGGTTTTGGGACCAGTGATGTGCTGCGCGCCAGCGCCGAACACGAGTGGCAATTCGGGCCGCGGTTTTCTCTCCGCTATGGTCTGGGATGGTTTCGTCAATCCTATGACGGTCGCCGGGAAATCCGTCGCGAGTGGTTCGCTGCATTGCATTGGGGAGGATTGCCGTGGTGAGGGTCTTGCTGACATGGTTTGTCTTGCTAGCGCTGTGGCATCCAGAACCGGCCGATGCATTGGTCGTCCTTGGCTATCACGATGTTCGTGATGACGTGAACGGAAAACTCGATCCAGATCGCGACGCGATCAGCAGCAAGCTCCTTGTCGAGCACTTTGAGTGGTTGAAATCGCGCGGCTACCCGGTTGTTTCGTTCGAGCAGGTTCTGGCTGCCGAGAGTCAGGGCCCGGCCCTGCCTGAAAATGCCATCCTGCTCACGTTCGATGATGGTCTGGAGAGCATTTACACACGTGTTTTGCCACTGCTGCGAGCGTATCGCTATCCGGCAGTTGTTGCGGTGGTCGGTCGCTGGCTTGATCTGAAGCCCGGCGAGACTGTCGACTACGCGGGCCGGAAGCTCGGCCGCGAGGATTTTCTGACGCCAGTGCAGATCCGCGAGATCGCGGATTCGGGCCTTGTCGAGATTGCATCGCACAGTTACGACCTGCACAAGGCGGTCAGTGCGAATCCACTTGGTTCGGTAATGCCGGCGGCGGTGACCCGGATCTGGGACAAGGACAGCGGATACGAATCTGAAACCACGTGGCGTGAACGTCTGCATGCGGATCTGAAGCGCAGCAAGGATCAGATCAAGTCGCTGACAGGCAAGAATCCGCGAGCAATGGTTTGGCCCTATGGAGCAACAGGACGCGAGGCGAATAGCATCGCTGCCGATCTCGGCATGCGGGTCGCGTTCGATCTCGGTGGCCGCGATCAAGCTCGATTCGACGGTGGCTCGATCGCTCGCATCCTGCTCAGTGGCAATCCGGATGTGCATACGCTCGCCTGGGAAATTCGCCACGAGGCCCACGCTTCGCCGATTCGCGCAGTCCAGGTCGACCTGGACTATGTCTACGATCCGGATCCAGCTCAACACGAGCGCAATCTGGGTGCTTTGGTCAGCCGCATCTACCGGCTCGGGGTCAACCAGGTGTATCTGCAGGCCTTTGCCGATCCCGATGGTGATGGCGCCGCCGATGCCATGTATTTCCCGAATCGCCATCTACCGATGCGTGCGGATCTCTATTCGCGGGTTTCATGGCAACTGCGCACGCGGGCAGGCGTTCACGTCTACGCATGGATGCCGGTGCTAGCCTTTGTCCTGCCCGACGCCGCGAAGCAAACGCGATTGTCCATTCGCGCTGTCGCCCATGCAGGCCGAAGGGATCCTCCGAGACTCGATCCTACCATTGCGGAAAGCCGCAGCCTGATAGGTGATATCTATGAGGATTTAACCGCCGCCGGTTTCGCCGGCGGACTGTTGTTCGGTGACGATGCGGTGCTGCGGGATGATGATGGGCTATCCGCATCAGCGCCTGCGCCTGGGCGTGAGAGGACTCTCGCATTGATCAAATTCACCGACGAGCTGGCGCGCCGAGCCGCACGTTGGCGTGCACCGCTGAAGACGGTGCGTAATCTTTTCGCACAGCCCGTGCTGGATGCAGAGGCTGAACGATGGACTGCTCAGGACCTTGGTCTGTTTCTTGCAAGATACGATCAGGTTGCCTTGATGGCGATGCCGCATCTCGAGTCGGCTGAGGATGTGGACGCCTGGCTCAAGAACCTCGCGGCCAAGGTCCTCGCTGTTCCGGGTGCGCGGCAACGAACGGTTTTTGAAATACAGACGCGTGACTGGAAAAACGGCAAGCCGATCGACGTCGAGAATCTTGTCCACGAAATCCGCTTGTTGCAGCAGGTTGGCGTTTTCAATCTCGGCTACTACCCGGATGATTTCCTGAAGAACCAGCCGGATCTTCAAAGGATGCGCGAGGTGATTTCCGCCTCTGAATTCCCTTACCCGAAACCCTAGGGATCCTGATGCGCGAATTGATGCTCAACTATGCATTTTTCTATCCTTTGACCATGTCGTTCTTCTGGATGATCGGTGGCATCATCTATTATTTTCGTTGGGAGCGTACCGAACCGCGTCGAGAATCGCCCCCGCCACTGCCGAAAGATCCGCCGCTGGTAACGCTGATCGTGCCTTGTCACAACGAAGGCGAGAACGTTCGCGAAACGATCCGTCATCTGGCCGGTCAGGATTATCCGAACACCGAGATCATCGCCGTCAACGACGGCTCCAGTGACGATACCGCAGCCCAGCTTGACGCGCTGCTGAGAGAGTATCCGACGCTTCGGGTCATCCATTTTGCTTCGAATCAGGGCAAGTCAATGGGCTTGCGCATGGCGGCGCTGGCATCGAATGGGGAATACCTGGTTTGCATCGATGGCGACGCCTTGCTGGATCGCTACGCGACTCGCTGGATCATGCATCACTTGCTATCCGGCCCCCGCGTCGGCGCAGTGACCGGCAACCCGAGAATACGCAATCGTTCGTCCCTGCTCGGCAAACTCCAGGTTGGCGAATTTTCATCGATCATCGGTCTCATCAAGCGCGCCCAACGAGTCTATGGCCGGGTGTTCTGCGTATCCGGCGTTATCGGCGGATTCCGCAAGACGGCATTGCACAATGCCGGCTATTGGAGCACCGACATGATCACCGAGGACATCGATCTGACCTGGCGTCTGCAAATGGACCACTGGTCGGTGTTCTACGAGCCGAATGCGATGTGCTGGATTCTGATGCCGGAAACAATCAGGGGCCTCTGGAAGCAGCGCCTGCGCTGGGCCCAGGGAGGCTCCGAGGTAATGCTTCGCTACTTCAAGCCCTTGCTCAAATGGCGCGTACGACGCATGTGGCCGGTATTCATCGAGTACGTATTGAGCATGGTCTGGGCCTACGTCATGTTCGTCATCATGATCTTGTGGGCGATCGGACTGGTGTTTACGCTTCCTGAAGCCTGGGCGATTCCTTCACTTTTGCCGCAGTGGCACGGCGTCATCCTGGGCGCGACCTGTCTGCTCCAGTTTGGCATCAGCATGGGCATCGACGGACGTTATGAGCGCGGTGTCCGCCACCACTACTACTGGATGATCTGGTATCCGATCGCGTACTGGTTGCTGAGCATGTTCACTTCGGTCTTCGCTTTTCCGAAGGCCCTGTTCAAGCGCAAGGGCACGCGTGCAACCTGGGTCAGTCCTGACAGGGGGATTCATTGAAGTCAGATGAGCCCGAGGTGAATGATTCGGATTTCATCATTTCCCGTTCTGAAGAGCAGGGATTGTTGCAGAAAACCCTTTTTGCCACGTTGACCGGACTTGCGTGGATTGGCTGGGTCTATCTGTGGCTTCCCCTGCTGACGATTCTGGCCTGGTGGGTGGGCGTAGATCGCGCCTGGAAGTACCTCGTCGTCAACAGCAGCGAAAGTAATATTTATGACATTACTTTGCTGCTCGGAATCGCCCTGGTCTGCGCGATTACGTCGATAGCCTGGATGACTTACAACCTCAAGCGCTTTGGTCATTTGAGGCGCCGTCGAGCGGTGGAAAACACGATCAGCAGCGAGATCGCGTTGAAACTCGGCGCCAACCACCAAATCTGCATGGAGCTTCGGCGCAATCGCCACTCTGTCTTGTATATTGACGATGCCGGAAATCCCTTCAGTGTCGACAGCGAAGTTAACTGGGTGATCGGTACGAGTACGGAACATGGCTACGATTCGCGCCCGGTGCCATCCGAGAACGCTGACGAAGTCATCATCGATCCGGACAAGTTCTAGGATTGGATGATATCGGTGCAGTTCGCGGTCATCCGCGCAGGGTTCCGATTGACCGGCTCATTCCCGGTCGGAGAAACTGACTGATTCAGAGAAAATAACGTGCACTGACTTCGGCCGAATGCAGCCATTCGGCCGGGAGGGACGCGGCCAGCAGCATCCCGCTGGACCCATGGGCGATGATATTGGCGAGCAAGGCGCGATGGCGCTGCCAATTCCAGATCCAGATCAGTCCGGCGACAAATGTCAAATGCATTAACATGGAATTTGGCGTATGCAGTAGTGCAAACACAATCGCGGCGCCAAGCAGTGCGACACGCGGCGAACCCGTGACGCGTTCGATACGTTCAGCAACGATCACACAAATCAGGAACTGCTGGATCGCGGCCCAGGCCAGATAGCGAAAAACTTTCGGCAGTGCCGGCAAACTGTCGGTAATGTGGCCGCCACTCAATTCAAGAATAAGTGCAACGCACAAACCGAATGACGCCAGTGCCACCCACCAACCGCGCTTGAGTGCGCGCGCGCCGGGTTCGGTGGGAGCATCACCAATCAGTAAACTCAGTGCGAATACGAGCGAGGCAACACAGGCAGCGAGGACTACCGGACTGATGTTGTCGCCGATATGACCGCCGATGATCATCACGAGTGGCACTGCGGTTGCCGCGATCAATTCGAAGGCAGCGCGCAAACGCGGATCGACAGGTGGTTTGAGACGCAAGGCGACAAGCAAGGCAATGTAGAGGCCGAGCAAGAGCCACGAACTGCCGGGCGTTCGCTGTGCCTGGGCTGTGTGCTGCTGCCAGGATGCTGCGCGATCCGCGACAAGCTGAAAATCGCCGCCAGGAATAATCAGTGCATCCGGAATGGCTTCGCGAATTTGATCACGCGCCAGCAGGGTTTGCTCGACCCGGCCATCCAGGGGCAATTGCAGGACGGGCCAGAGGGTCGTGCCGGCGTTTTCGGCGGCGCGCGCGAGGGCCCGATTGAAGGCAAGGGCATCGCGTGGATCCGGCAATGACGGCATGGCCAGAGTGGTCAGCGAAGCGGAATCGAGGCGGACATGGGATTGCGCTCGCACGGTATCGATCGTTGCAGTCGCTTGCGCGGGCAAATCAAGACTCAGACGAAGCATGGCCGCGCGCTTCGGTGCGATCGATGCCTTGCCCCCGCACATCCAGCCGATCGAACGGATATCGATGTCGAGGTTTGTGGAGCCTTTGGAGAATTCACTGTCGCGGCTGCGGCAGGTTTGTCCCTGCAGGGATTCCCCCGCGATCAATGCGAGTGACCCTGCGCTATCGGCTTGCAGCGCAATGCTGAATTGTGAAAAACGCGACAGGTCCATGTCGGCGGCGAGGACCAAGCCAATCTGGATCGAGTCTCCCTCGGATCGAAGGTGAAAGCCGGTGCCGGTAAACGAGGCCTCACTGGTGCCAAAGGCACGCCCGGCGATGATGTCAGTGGAGGTGCGGGCCGACCAGTGATGCGGTGTATCCGCATGGATCAATGCACCCAGGAAATCGCCGGCGGATTGATCCAGATGCTGGCGCAGCTGGTGCCGCGCGAGCACATCGAGCATGGCCAAAGCGAGAAGCGCACCGGCTACGCAGAGCAGCCAGATACCTATCCTTCGCCATGCCGGAATCTTTGCAGGCCCTGCGTCAGTTGCGCTCAAGAAGCTTGTCCACCTTGGCCGCGCATATGAAATCGTTGAGCGATAGACCGCCGACATCATGAGTAGAAAAATACAGCGCACAACTTGGATAGCTGACTTTCATGTCAGGATGGTGATCCTCGACATGGGCTACCCATGCGACGGCATTGACGAAAGCCATGGTGCGATGAAAGTCATCGAACCTGAATTCCCTGTTGATTCCCTTTTGATCGTCGGCAAGCGACCAGCCGGGCAGGTTTTCGAGATGGGAACGAATCTGTTCGCTGGTCAAGGCATTGTCGCTGCCTTTGCGTGGTTGGCAAGACGAGCGAGCCAGTTCATCGAGGGTCATCGGCAACTCCAGGTCCGGATTGGACACGCCATTATAGGGGCTCACGGGCTCGCCCCCGTGCAAGATCGAAGAACAAGGACTAGAATGGTCCTGATTAAATCGGAGTGATTGCAATGATCGACATGAGCAGTGCGGCGGCGGAATATTTTCGCGGCCTGATCGAGAGTCAGGGTGCAGCAGATCTCGGAATCCGGCTGCGCGCCACGGCTCCTGGTACGCCGCAAGGCGACTGTCAGCTCGAATTCTCCGAGCGCGCCGACCTTCGAGGTGACGAATGGGAAGTCGAATGCGAGGGGTTTTCCCTGTTCGTCGAAGCCGATAGTGTCCAGTTCCTCGATGGAGCAAACATCGATTTCAGCAAGGATGCGACCGGCGGCCAACTCTCGATCAAGGCTCCGAAGCTGCGCGGAACACCGCCAGATGCCGACGCCAGCATCGTTGAGCGCGTGAACTACCTGATCGAGGCCGAAATCAACCCGGGACTTGCCTCACATGGCGGTCGCGTCAGTCTGCGCGAAGTGACTGCGGATGGCATCGTCGTTCTCCAGTTCGGCGGCGGATGCCATGGCTGCGGAATGGCCGATGTCACGCTGAAGAGCGGCATCGAAAAGACCTTGCGCGAGAAAATCCCCGAAGTGACCGGCGTCCGTGATGTAACCGATCACGAAAGCGGCAGCAAACCTTACTACAGCCGCAAATCTGGCTGAGCAAAACGCAGAATCCCGGCATGCGCCGGGATTCTGCGTTGGATCTGGCTGCGAAGCGAAGCGCTTATTCGCCTTCCATGCGGCCATGCAGGTCATCGAGTTTGCCCGGCATTACCGAGTAGTACGCGGCAAGGGTCTTGATGTCCTGGTCGGATAGGTTCTCGACGTATACCGCCATGATCGGATTGACCCGACCACCGTCGCGGTATTCGTGAAGGGCGCGTGCCAGATAATCCGCGTATTGACCGGCGAGGCGAGGATAGATTGGTGCCGTCGCGTTGCCGTCGGCTCCGTGGCAGGCTTGGCAGGGTTGCGCCAGGATCTTGGCCTTCTCGCTATCCACGGGCTCGGCGGCTATCGCCGTGGTACCGACGACGGCCACGCAGAGCAGGGCAAGTCGGGCCAGTCGCTTGTTCGTATTCATTGCTCGACTCACTCCGCGCTATTGGTGCTGGAAAGGAAGGCGGCGATATCACGGATATCCGCATCATTCAGGCTTTCACCTTGTGCACGCATCGTCGGATGACTGCGACCACCGTTCTTGTACTCGGTGAGGGCAGCGACGATGTACTCGTAGTTCTGGCCGACGATACGAGGCACATGATAATTCGGGTAGGCGTTCTTCCATCCCTCGATGCCATGACAGCCAGTGCAGGTATAGGCCTTGTGGCGTCCTTCGGCGGGGTCACCCTTGTTCTCCTGGGCGAGAACACTGGTGGAGGAAAACAGGACAAGCAGTAACAGCAGCACTCGGGTCATCTCGAAGGTTCCGGATCCGGCTGGTTGAAGTGGGAGGTTGCGAACGACGCAGTATAGCGACTTGCGTCTTGAAGGTCAGCGCCCATGAGCCTGACGTCTTATCTTCTCGTCGTGACTATTGGCTCAGGACAGCTCGATCCGCGACGCATAGGCTGCACAAATCAGCGTTCCGGCCTCGCGCGGAAAGTCATCCACGAGCGCCGACCCGTGCGAGCCGCTATTAGATGCATCTGGTCATTCCTTTTTATTGCGCTAAACCAATTGCCTTGTCGCCGTATCCAATGCCGCGGCGGGGTAAAGCCATGGTTGCTCTCATCTGGTGTTATAGTTTACTATAACACCATGTCAACTCGGGGTCGCTTCATGCATTCTTTTCTCAGCAAATTTTCGCCGGGTTCCGCCGTGGTGGCTGCAATCCTGGCACTGGCCGTGCCCTTGATTGCCTCCTGTGACAAGAAGGACGATGCGAAGGCGGAGCAGGCCGCCGCCGACACTTCTGTTCCGGTTGAGGCAGTAGCGGTCAGTCGCCGCTCGATCAGCGCCAGCTACACCGGAACCGCAACACTGGAGCCTGAGAGCGAGGCCCAAGTAGCCGCAAAGATCAGTGGCGTACTACTCGAGTTGATGGTCGAGGAAGGTGACCAGGTCAAGGAAGGCCAGGTTCTGGCACGACTCGACGACAGGAATTCACGACTCAACCTGGCCAAGGCACAGGCATCCATGCGCAAACTTGAAAACGACTTTCGACGCGCGAAGGAAATGTTCGAGCGCAAGCTGCTCAGCGTCGAACAAAATGACAAGATCCGCTACGACCTCGAAACCCAGCGTGCAACCTGGGAACTGGCCAAGCTCGAGCTTTCCTACACTCGAATCGTGGCGCCGATCAGTGGCGTGATTTCGCGGCGCCTGGTCAAGGTAGGCAACTTCATCCAGATCAACCAGGCCTTGTTCCAGATCGACAACTTCGATCCGCTGTTGGCTGTTCTCAACGTTCCGGAACGCGAACTCAATACTTTGCGTGCTGATCAGGTCGTGCATATGAGCGTCGATTCGATCAATGGGCAGGTGTTCGAGGGGCGCATCGAACGCATCAGCCCGGTGGTCGATTCCGCAACCGGCACGTTTCGCGTGACCTGTGAATTCCGCGACTCCAGCGGACACCTGAAGTCGGGCATGTTCGGCCGTCTCAAGATCACCTATGCAGAACACGATGATGTGCCGACGATCCCGCGTTCGGCCCTGATCGAGGAGGACGGCGAGACGGCCGCTTTTGTCGTCGTGCCAGGGTCGAGCGTCGAAGCGAAAGACAAAAAGCTCGCTTCGCCCGAAGTCGCCGAGGCGAAGAAATCGGGCGATGGAAAGGTAAACGTGACGCCGCCCGCCTGGGTCGCCAAACGTCGCGTCATCAAGGTCGGTTATGGCGATCCAAACTTCGTTGAAGTTCTGGACGGCTTGATCGAAGGCGATCGGGTCATCACCCTGGGCCGCTCGGCAGTACGAGATGGAACCGCGGTACAGGTGCTGGAGGGAGTCAAGTGAATATCGTCGATTTCGCCACGCGTCGACGCGTAACGGTCGGCATGACCACGCTGACTCTGGTCTTGTTCGGATTGATTGCGCTGTCCGGGCTCAAGGTCAATCTGTTGCCCGATCTTTCCTATCCAACCCTTACCGTGCGCACCGAATATGAAGGTGCCGCACCGATCGAAGTCGAGAACCTGATCAGCCAACCGGTCGAGGAAGCCCTCGGCGTGGTCAAGAACGTGCGCAAGATCCATTCGGTTTCGCGCACCGGGCAGTCCGATGTGATCCTCGAGTTCAGCTGGGGCACCGAGATGGATCAGGCCAGCCTCGAGACGCGCGACAAGCTCGATATCCTGAGCCTGCCACTTGAATCGAAGAAACCGATTCTGCTGCGCTTCAATCCTTCCACAGATCCAATTATCCGCCTGGGATTGAGCGGATCGTCGTCGGATGCCGGCTTCAATGAAGCCGAGCTCAAGCAGTTGCGTCGATTCGCCGACGACGAACTCAAGAAGCGCCTTGAACCGGTCAATGGAGTCGCGGCGGTCAAGGTCGGCGGCGGACTTGAGGATCAAATCAGCGTTTCCCTGGATCAGCAGAAACTGGCTCAGCTCAATCTGACCGTCGACGATGTTGCGGCGCGCTTGCGCAACGAGAACGTCAACGTCTCGGCCGGTCGCATCGAGGAAGGAAGCCAGCGCTTCCTGGTGCGCACGATCAACCAGTTTTCCGATCTCGACCAGATGCGCGACATGCTGGTCAAGGTCTACAACGGTGTGCCGATCCGGCTCAAGGATGTCGCTGATGTCAGCCAGAGCTACAAGGAACGCGAAGGCATCGTTCGCATAAACGGTCATGAGGCGATCGAGCTGGCCGTCTACAAGGAGGGCGACGGCAATACCGTGTCGGTGGCCAACGCCGTCAACGAGGCGCTTGAAAAACTCAAGAAGAGCTTGCCCCCAGGTGCGAGCCTGACCACGATCGACGATCAGTCGGTTTTCATCCAGCATTCGCTTGATGACGTGCGCAACGATGCCCTGATCGGCGGCACCTTGGCGGTGCTGATGATCTTCTTCTTTCTCGGTCACGGGCGCAGCACATTCATCATTTCGCTGTCGCTGCCAATCTCGTTGATCGCGACCTTCTTCTTCATGGGTCAGGCTGATCTGAGCCTCAATGTGATGTCGCTCGGCGGACTTGCGTTGGCCACAGGCATGGTTGTCGATGACTCGATCGTCGTCCTCGAAAATATCGCTCGATTGCGCGAGAAGGGCATGTCGATCATGGATGCGACAGTCAAGGGAGCCAGCGAAGTCAGCATGGCCGTGACCGCATCGACCTTGACCACGGTCGCGGTGTTCTTTCCGCTGGTCTTCGTCGAAGGTGTCGCCGGCCAGTTGTTTCGCGACCAGTCGCTGACGATCACCTTCGCCATGCTGATTTCCCTGGTCGTGGCGATGACCCTGATCCCGATGCTGGCTTCGTTGCAAGGCAGATCCCCGCTGGCATTTCGCGACGAGCCGGAGCGCCAGCCTCGGCCGCTGCCGAAGAACAAGTTCGGACGATTCCTTTCGCGCTTCTTCGGCGCCATCGGCGAATTCCTGTTCCAGATTGTTCCGCGCACGATCTTTGCCCTGTTCCATTGGATCGCGGTCGCCCTTGACCGGACGATCGGCGCTGTCCTGCGCTGGACCGGTAAGCGTGTTGTCGGCACTTATGATCGATCGGCAAGCGTTTATCACCGCATGCTGCCCGGCGCGATGGATCGGCCGTGGCTGGTTCTTGGCTTGGCAGCGCTCGCCTTTGCGATCAGCATTGCGGTCATTCCAAGCCTCGGCATGGATCTGATTCCGAGCCTCGCTCAAGGCCGCTTCGAAACGACAATCAAGCTGCCGCCAGGCACACCGCTTGCGCAAACCGATGCACTCGTCGAGCGCATCGAGCTGCAGCATGCGCGCGACAAGAACATTGAATCGATCTACGGCGTCGCTGGCACCGGCACACGGCTCGACGCGACACCAACCGAATCAGGCGAGAACATCGCACGCCTTCTGGTCACGTTGAAAAGCGGTTCTGGTGACAAGGAGGAGGCTGCCGCGATGGAGTCATTGCGCGCTTCGTTGGCGACTCAACCGGATATCCAGGTCAAGTTTGCGCGCCCGGCATTGTTCAGTTTTTCTACCCCGCTCGAGATCGAGATCCGGGGCTACGATCTGGAAGCCTTGAGCGCAGCGGGCAAGAAGCTAGGTGGATTGCTCGGACAGTCCAATCGATTCGCCGATATCAAATCGACGGTCGAGGATGGTTATCCGGAAGTGCAGATCCGTTTCGATCAGGATCGCTCAGCTGCACTTGGATTGACCACGCGACAGATTTCAGATGCCGTGGTTGGCAAGGTTCGCGGCAATGTTGCGACGCGCTACAATTTTCGTGACCGCAAGATCGACGTGCTTGCCCGCGTTCGTGAATCGGATCGCGCGAGTGTCGATGACATCCGCAACCTGATCGTCAATCCTGGTGCCGATCGACCGATTCGCCTGTCCGCCGTGGCCGATGTCACTGCCAGCGAGGGTCCAAGCGAAATCCATCGCGTCGATCAGGAGCGGGTCGCCATTATTTCAGCCAACCTCCGTCATGGCGACCTTGGCAGTGCGGTCGCCGAGGTCAAGTCGATTCTTGCAGTGACGCCGCTTGCTGCCGGTGTTTCAGTGCATATCGGCGGGCAGGGCGAGGAAATGGATGCCTCGACGCGCTCGATGCTATTCGCCTTCGCTCTGGCGATCTTTCTCGTCTACCTGGTCATGGCATCCCAGTTTGAATCGCTCGTACATCCGTTTGTGATCATGTTCTCGATCCCGCTGGCACTGGTCGGAGCCGTGCTCGCCCTCAAGCTGACCGGAACCCCGATCTCGGTCGTTGTCTTCATCGGCCTGATCATGCTCGCCGGCATCGTCGTCAAGAACGCAATCGTCCTGATAGACCGCGTCAACCAGTTGCGCGAGGAAGGCCACTCCAAACGCGAGGCAATCATCCTCGCCGCTGAATCACGCCTGCGCCCGATCGCGATGACGACACTGGCGACCTTGCTCGGATTCCTGCCGCTGGCGATCGGACTTGGCGAAGGCTCCGAGGTGCGCTCGCCAATGGCGATCACGGTGATCGGTGGCCTTGCGGTATCGACTCTTTTGACCCTGATCGTGATTCCGATTGTTTATGAACTGGTTGATCGAAAAGCGGATGCGTATTACGTCGAACGTGGTGCGCGCAAGGCGCGTGGCGTGGGTTCGGATGAACCGGATGGGTCGGCATCGAAGGATTCTGATTCTTCTGCTGGTGGATTGTCAGGGGCTCATTCGTGAACTCGCCGTTCCTCTCTTGTTCTTTTGTAGGAGCGCCTTCAGGCGCGATGCTTCGTTCGGCTTCGTTTTACGCGCCTTCGTCGCGCGGCATCCCTGCCGTTTTTCACTCGCCTCCCGGCGAGCGAGTGTCTTCTCTTTGCGTGGCCAAAGAGAAGGCACCAAGAGAAAGGCCACCCCGATACAGCGGTCTCCGGGCATCCTGCCCTGCGACTGCGCAACGCGACTCCGGGGGTTCGACGACAGTCCATCCCTGGACTGGCGTCGAACTGGGCGCAATCCATTGCGCCCACCCTGCGGGCTATCCCTGCGTCACGTTGCCACTGCATAGGAGGCCCATTTACTGCGCATCGTGCGCAGCCAAGACGAAGCAGGTGCCCGCACGGTTTGGCTTTGGCTTTGCTCTTCGCTTTGGCGTGCACGACGCACGCTATATGGGGCCCCTCGATCGTGGCGAGACTGCGGAGGGAATGTCCGTAGGATGGCCCACACGACGTGGGCCAGTTCGACGCCAGTCCATGGATGGGCTGTCGGCGAACCCCGGAGCAGACTCGCGAACCCGTAGCGCAGGGACTGTGCGTAGGGCACGAGTGTGGGGTGGCCTTCTCTTTGGTGCCTTTCTCTTGGCCACGCAAGAGAAAGACACTCGCTCGCCTGAGGCGAGTGAAAAACGGCAGGGATGCCGCGCTCCGCAGGAGCGAGCTTTAGAAGAGCCAAGTCACTGGGTCCCGGCCTACGCCGGGACGACGAGAAATAGGACGCGAGTGATATATCGGCATGGATGCCGCGCTCCGCAGGAGCGTGCTTTCAATGAGCCTAGGCACTGGGTCCCAGCCTCGGCGAAACCGAGCCTGTCCAGAGCCTGTCGAAGGGCAGGCGCGACGAACAGTCTTGCTCGAGTAGAAAAACTGAGTCGGGGAGGAGGTCGATGACCCTCGCCGAACTCAGCCTCAAACGGCCGATCACGGCCATCATGTTCTTCGTTTCGATGACCGTCATCGGTCTGCTCGCGGCATTTCGCTTGCCGCTCGAATACATGCCCGACATCGAGGCGCCATTCCTGTTCATCAATCTGCCGTATCCGGGTTCCACGCCGGCGGAAATCGAACGCACCATCGTGCGGCCGGTCGAGGAGGCGTTGTCGACGCTGACCGGAATTCAGAGCATGAACTCGCAGTCGCTGGCGGATGGTGGTCAGTTGTTCCTGGAGTTCAAGTGGGGCCAGAACGTGGCCACCAAGGCGGTCGAGGCGCGTGACAAGATCGATGGCATTCGCGCCGACTTGCCTGATGATTTTCAGCGCTTCTTCGTGCTCAAGTTCTCGACGTCCGACCAGCCGGTCATGCAGTTGCGCATTTCCAGCGATGGCGATCTTTCCAATTCCTACGAGTTGCTCGATCGCAAGCTCAAACGTCCGCTCGAGCGATTGCCCGGTGTGGCCAAGGTGTCGATCGAAGGCGTTGCCCCGCCTGAGGTACAGATCGAGTTGTCATCCGATCGGCTGAGCGCGCACAACGTCAACCTCAACGATCTGGCGCGATTGCTGCGCGAGGCGAATTTCTCGACATCGGCCGGCCAGATCCATGATGGTGGCATGCGTTATCGCGTGCAGCCGCTCGGCGAATGGCGATCGCTGGATGAGATCCGCAATCTCGTCCTCGACGGCACAGGCTTGCGCCTCGGCGATATCGCCGATGTGCAATTGCGTCCATCGATTCTCGATTATGAGCGTCGCCTCGACCAGCGGCCTGCGGTCGCTGTTGATATCAGTCGCGAGCGCAGCGCCAACCTTGTTGAAGTCGGACGCGCTGTTCTGGCAGAAGTCGACAAGATTTCGCGCGAGCCCGAAATGAAGGGACTGACGCTCTATTTCTTGCAGAACCAGGCCAAGGGTGTGACTGATTCGCTGCGCGAGCTCGGCAAGGCCGGGCTCGAAGGCACGTTCTTGTCGGTGCTCGTGCTGTTCTTCTTTCTGCGTGACTGGCGCGCTACGGCAATGGTCTCGCTGGCGATTCCAATCTGCTTCGTAATGACCTTGGGCTGCATGTATTTCTTCGGCATCAGTCTCAACATCCTCTCCATGATGGGTTTGCTGCTGGCTGTCGGCATGCTCGTCGACAATGCTGTCGTCGCGGTCGAAAGCATCTATCAGTACCGCGAGCGCTACCCTGATCGACCGTGGTATGCCGCCGTGGAAGGGACGCGCGTGGTTGGCGCGGCGATCACTGCTGGCACCTTGACCAGCATCATCGTGTTTCTGCCGAACGTGTTTGGCGAACGCACGCCGATCGCGATCTACCTGACCCAGGTGGCAGTGTCGATGGCGATCGCGCATGTCGCTTCGTGGCTGGTCGCGATCAGTCTTATTCCAATGCTTGCATCGAAACTGCCGGCACCGAAATTCATCGGCAAGGAGAACGCGGTCACCCGTCTGCAGCGGCGCTATGGGCGCTTCATTGCCTGGACCTTGAGGCATCGTCGCAAGACCATGCTCGGGCTTCTCGGCTTGTTGCTGCTGAGCATCATTCCGATGACTCAGACCAAGACCGACATGTTTCCCTCCGGCGACACGCGCGAGCTGCGTCTGCGCTACGAGCTCAATGGAAACTACCGATTGCCTCAGCTGGAGGTTTCCATTGGCACGGTTGAGCAGTACCTGACCGACAACAAGGCCAAGTTCGAAATTCGAAACATTTACAGTTATTTCAACGAACGTGGCGACGCGCAGACCAATATCCTGCTCACCGATGATGACGACGCCGAGCGAACCGCCAGCGAAATCATGGACGACATCCGCAAGAACCTGCCGAAGCTGGCCATCGGAACCGTCGGCTTCGATCGCAATGGCGGTGATGACGACGGCATCAAGTTGTCGTTGATCGGCGATTCCAACGAAACACTGCACGCGCAGTCCGACAGCGTAATCGCGCTGCTCAAGCGCATCCCGGGCCTGCACGATGTTCGCCTTGATGAAGGCGCACAGGATAGGGAAATCGCCGTACACATTGATCGTGATCGCGCTCGCAACTACGGCTTTAGTGCCAATGATGTCGCCCAGTATGTGTCTATCGCGTTGCGTGGCGCGCAACTCCGCGACTTCCGTCGAGGCGATACGCAGATCCCGACCTGGATGAGGTTCCAGAACGCCGATGCGCAGAGCATCAACGATCTGTCCGACTACAAGTTGCGCGCCGCCGATGGCAGCCAGGTTCCGTTGATGGCGATGGTCGATCTGCGCACGCAAAGTGCCGCGTCCAGCATACGCCGGCAAAACCGGCAGACTGCACTTCCGATCCAGATCAACCTCGACAGCAAGACCACACCGGATGAAGCCCGCGAGAGCATCAAGACGGCGATGGAGAAAGTTTCGCTGCCGGCTGGCTACGGGTGGACGTTTGGCACCTCGTTCCGCAACGCCGACGAGACCGGTGAGCGCATGCTGTTCAATATCCTGATTGCACTGGTGCTGGTCTATTTCGTCATGTGCGCGATGTTCGAGTCATTGATTTATCCAGCAGCGATCATGACCACCTTCATCTTTTCGATATTCGGCGTGTACTGGTTGTTCTGGCTCACCGGCACAACCTTCTCGTTCATGGCAATGATCGGTATTTTGATATTGATGGGTGTGGTCGTGAACAACGGCATCGTCATGCTCATGCACATCAACCAGTTGCGGCATGAGGGATTGCTGCGAACGGAGGCTCTGATCGAGGGAAGCAAGGATCGCTTGCGACCGGTCCTGATGACGATGGGCACGGCGATTCTCGCCATGGTTCCACTGTGTATCGGCACCGTGCAGGTCGGTGGTGACGGACCGCCGTACTTCCCGATGGCGCGTGCGATTGTTGGCGGCCTGATGTTCTCGACTATCGTCACCTTGATGGCGCTACCGGTGATCTATTCGTTGCTTGACGATGCCCGTGGATGGATTCGGAATGTTGCGCGCGATGGAGGTTCGGGGAGGGTTTTGCGGCAGCGGCCGGAAGCCTCCTGACTTTACTTTTCTGTCGTCAGGGCGTTCGACGAAGCTCATCGATTCAGTTCCCCTATCGGCCCCTTCCTCCACTCGTCACCCCTGCGCAGGCAGGGGTCCAGTGACTTTGCTGTTGGTTGTTACGCGCCTTCGGAGCGCGGCATCCATGCCTTTTTTCACTCGCCTCCGGGCGAGCGAGCCACCTTTCTTTGAGTGGCCACTGCGCCGCAGGAGCGGCGCGAACAGCGCAGCTGGCCCGCAGGGCGAAGGGCAGGAGCCCGGAGTCAAGAAACAT
Organism: Lysobacterales bacterium; assembly: GCA_038205505.1. GTDB lineage: Bacteria > Pseudomonadota > Gammaproteobacteria > Xanthomonadales > Rhodanobacteraceae > Dokdonella. The sequence continues at coordinate 23,057 of JBBRBU010000050.1, forward strand.
GGCCCAAAGAAAGGCCACCCCACACTCGCGCCTTACGCACAGTCCCTGTGCTCCAGGTTCGCGAGCCTGCTGCGGGGTTCGCCGACAGTCCATCCATGGACTGGCGTCGAACTGGCCCACATCGTGTGGGCCATCCTTCGGACATTCCCTGCGCAGTCTCGCCACGATCGAGGGGCCCCATATAGCGTGCCTCGTGCACGCCAAAGCCAAAATCAAAGGCCCCTCGGCAACTGCTCCGTGCGTTGCCCTACCTCCTGCATCCATGCAGTCGTCATCCGCCCTGCCGGGCACCTTCTCCCGCAAGCGGGAGAAGGAAACGCCGGAGCAAAGCCAAAACGTGCGGGCATCTGATTTTTCATTGCTGCGCACGATGCGCATTAACCGGGGCCCCTATGCAGCGGCGAAGTGGTGGAGGAATTGCCCGCAGGGTGGCTCGCATGGATGCGAGCCAGTTGGCTGCCCGTCCAGGGCTGGACGGGCAGCCAACCCCGGAACCGCTTCGCGAAGTCGCAGGGCAGGCGACTGCATGGATGCAGTAGGTAGAGCAACGCAGGAGCAGTTGCCGGATGCCCGCAGACCGCTGTATCGGGGTGGCCTTTCTCTTGGTGCCTTCTCTTTGGCCACGCAAAGAGAAGACACTCGCTCGCCTGAGGCGAGTGAAACCCCGGCGGGGATGCCGCGCGACAAAGGAGCGTGCTTTGGAAGTACGAAGTCACCGAGCGCCTGCCTCGGCGAAGCCGAGCCTGTGCTGAGCTTGTCGAAGGGCAGCGACGGCGAGGTGAACGAGGCGAGCAAAAAATCAACAACACCAATCAATCCCGAAAACTACTCCACCGAATCCTTCTCATCCGAATAAATCGCCACATGCGCGACACCATCCGCGCCGACCCAGGCGCGAAACATTCCATCCGTGTTGAACGGCATCGCGATGCTGCCATCGGCGCCGAGCACGATGGCGCCGCCATCGCCGCCAAGTTTCGGGATGTCCTTGTTGATGACTTGTTCGGCGGCTTCGGACAGGGGTTGCTTGAGCAAGGCTACGCGCATGCAGATCGAATGCGCGGCGACCGTGCGCAGATAAAACTCGCCCCAGCCGGTGCCGGATACGGCGCAGTTGGCATCGGCGTAGGTGCCTGCGCCGATGACGGGCGAATCTCCGATGCGGCCAAAGCGCTTGTCGGTCATGCCGCCAGTGGAGGTGCCAGCAGCGAGATGTCCGGCCTGGTCGAGGGCGACCGCGCCGACGGTGCCGAAATGTTTGGCAGTCTCGATGTCGGAATGGGCGAGTCCGGCCTTGTCTTCAGCCAGTGCCTTCTGCAGTTGTTGCCATCGGCGTTCGGTTCGAAAGTACGAGGGATCGACCTGGACGATCCCGGTTGATTTGGCAAAGTCCTCGGCGCCTCGGCCTGCCATCATCACGTGCGGCGATTTTTCCATGACCGCGCGGGCGAGCAGGATCGGGTTGCGTACGTTGCGGACACCGGCCACGGCACCGGCTTTCAGCGTGTTGCCGTCCATGATCGCCGAATCGAGTTCGTTGTTGCCGTCATGGGTGAATACTGCGCCCTTGCCGGCATTGAAGTTCGGGTCGTCTTCGAGGACGGTGATCGCGGCGGTCACGGCATCAAGCGCAGGCTTGCCGTCCTTGAGCCTGGCATAACCTGCGGTTACTGCCTTGCGCAAAGCCTTGCGTACTTCGGCCTCGATCTCGGCTGTCATTGTTGCCTTGATGACGCCTGCGCCGCCATGGATCACCAGAACCGGTTTGGTGGTTGATTCGGCGTGAGCGAATGCGGTTGCTCCGAACGCCATCGCGATCATGAAAGGAAGCAGGGAAATCGTTTTGATCAGGGGCATGGCGGGATACCGGTTGCTGGGAGGAGACTCCTCGATCACACCACAGCTGGCGAGCCGGAACAATGAGTCACGAGCTTTCCCTGTACTTTGGTCCGATGACAGTTTGGCCCGCGCTTGCTACGGTGCGCGGATGAATATCATTCCCAAGATCAGCCTCGGCGTGCTTGTCGCGCTCGCAATGGTCGGCTGCGCAAGCAACCGCACCGCCCCGGAGAAATCAGCCATGACCGATCGACTCCTGAGCGAGATCCGTGTCACCACGCATCAAGGCGACGATGACCTGCTCAGCGCCGGTCTGGGTCTGATCGGTTTGCGCGGATCGGCCCCGACGTTCGCGAATCCCGAACAACCAACACCGGTCGAGTTGCGTCGACGCGCGATCTACTCGAGTTGGCGCGGCATTGCCGATCTCGGTCCGCTCGGTGGCTACGGAGAAATCTACGGGGCCGTACCGCTGGTAACGGGCCGCGAGTTCAGTGCATTTGCGCGCCTTCCAAAGGCGAAATCACCACATCGCGTCCTGGTCCAGGTTCCTGACCGGTTCGATCGTGAAAAGCGTTGCGTTGTCGTTACTGCTTCATCCGGTTCGCGTGGTGTCTACGGAGCGATCTCGCTCGCCGGCGCCTGGGGACTGCCACACGGCTGCGCGGTGGCTTATACCGACAAGGGTACTGGCAGCGGCTATTTCGATGTCGCCAGCAATACCGGCGTCGCCCTCGATGGCACTCGGGCAGAACGCGGCAGCGCGCAACTCGAATTCATGCCGGGCGATGACGAGGTGCCCGCGCAGCTGAACCAGGTGCTGGTCAAGCATGCGCATTCAGGGGACAACCCCGAAGCCGACTGGGGCCGCCACGTCATCCAGACCGCGCGCTTTGCCTTGCGTGCGCTCGATCAGGCGTTTCCGGAGCAGGCGCCGTTCACGGCCGAGAACACGCGGATCTTCGCCGCCGGAATTTCCAATGGTGGCGGTGCCGTATTGCGTGCCGCCGAGGCCGACGATGGCCTTCTTGATGGCGTGGTCGCGGTCGAGCCAAACATCTGGGCGGGCGAGGGCGGACGTGCGCTTTACGACTACGCCAGCGAGGCGATGCTGCTGATGCCTTGCGCGATGCTTGATCCGGGTTTCGAGCAGACCCCATTCGCACGCGTCAATGGCGGGCCGTCGCCGGCATGGTCGGCGCGTTGCGAATCGCTCAAACAGGATCGCTGGCAGTCGAATGATTCCCTTCGGACACCGGCGAGCAAGGCGCTCGAAAACCTGCATGCCACCGGCTGGACTGACGAAGCATTGGCCAGCGCCGCGTCCTCGACTGCACTCGATCTCTGGCGCGCCGTTACCGTTACCTATTCGGCCGCCTACACACGCACCGGCGTCGGCGCGATGCCCTGCGGATTTGGATTGGCCGCGATCGACGGCAACGGCTTGGCGCGACTTGCAACATCGGCAGAGCAGGCTGGATGGTGGGCCGATGCCACCGGCATTGCGCCAGGTGCCGGAGTCGGCATCATCGATACGATGGCTTCAGGCAATGATGCGTCGTGGTCGGGATCGGCGTGCCTGAGCCAGTTGTGGAGCGAGTCGAGCGAGCTTGCCACGCGTTTGCGTGAGGGCGCGGAGCAGACTCGCGCCTCCCTGCCGCGAGCCGATTTGCCGATGATCATCGTCCACGGCAAGGCCGATGGCCTGGTTCCTATGGCTTTCAGTTCCGAGCCTTACGTGCAATGGCTTGAAGCGAACGGGCGCAAGCCGGTGTTCTGGAAAGTCGGCCACGGCCAGCATTTCGATGCTTTCCTCGCGTTCCCCGGCTTTGGCGACGTGCATGTGCCGGTGCTGCCGTATGCGTATGCGGCGCTCGACAAGCTCTGGGCACATGTCTTCAATGGCGCGGCGATGCCGGCCAGCCGTGATATCGCGACCACGCCGCGGGGCAACGGTCCGCTCGGTGCGGCCCAACTCGGCGACTACTGAAACCAGGTCGATATCGAATTCTCAGGGTCTTGCCGGCGCGCTCGTTCGCCGCAAGAACTCCTGCGCCGTTATCATGGGCGGTATTCGGCACTCTGCCGCATCTGATACCCAACCGGAGCACGAGTCATGAGCGAACCAATGGATGTTGCCCAATGGGCAAAAAACTGGGAGGCCATGGCGCGCCAGGCGCAGGCATCATTTGGCGGCACTGCCAGTCACAGCCCCTGGCCGGGCAGCCAGCCAACCTCGAATCCCTGGGCCGAAGCTTTCTCCAAGGCCAAACCGTTTGTCGGCGGTGCGCAGCAGAGCGATGCGATTGAACACATGATGGCCGGCGCCCAGGGTTATCTCGGCATGTTGCAGAGTCTGGCCAGCGGAGCAATGGGGCAGGGCGCGGGGGGCATGCAGAATCCTTTCGCCAACGGTTTCGTTCCTGGCATGACTTCAGCTTCGACGATGAATAATCCGTTTGCCGCCGCTATGCGCGGTTTCGGTAGCCATGGCGCGCGCGGATTTGAGCAATTGATGGAACAGTTCACCGCTGCCGCTGGCCCAATTCTCGACCAGGCCAAGTCGCCAATGAACATGCCTGCTTTCGGTCATCTGCGCGAGAAACAGGAGAACCTGCAGAAGACCGCGCAGGTTTTCATCGACTATCAGGAGCAGAGCGCGCGTTACGACAAGCTCATGCTCAAGGTTGGCGAGCATAGTTTTGCCCGCTTCCAGCTCAAGCTGGCCGAGCGCGAGGAACCTGGCCGACAGATTGACTCTGCACGCGGTCTGTACGATCTGTGGATCGATGCCGCCGAAGAAGCCTATGCCGAGATCGCTTTGTCCGCGGAATTCCGCGAGATCTACGCAGCCGTCGTTGACGCGCAGATGCGCGTACGCCAGCAGGTGCAGGGCGAAATAGAACGCTTCTGCAACCAGCTCGGCATGCCGACGCGCAGTGAAGTCAACAGCATAGGCGAGCGGCTGCAGGCCTTGCGCCGCGAATTCCGCGAGGAGCGGGAATCCTCGGAAGACCAAGTCGACTTGCGTGCCGAAGTGGCCGAGCTCAAACGTGAGTTGGCGGCATTGAAAGCCGCGCAAAAGGACTCCTTGAAGCGCGCGAAACCGATAC
>JBBRBU010000051.1:0-27084 GCA_038205505.1 Lysobacterales bacterium
CTCTCTCTTGCCAAAAACAACATAAGCAGCCCCGGCGTAGGTGGCATTCGAGCTGTTTTGATAGTCACCAATCACGACGTCAGTCAGCCCATCTCCATTTACATCACCCGCAAATGAAGTGCTGTACTCATACGGCGAACCGAGGAAATCAGTGGTTCCCGTTATGATCGATAAATCAGCCAAGGATGAAACATCCTGCTCTGCAACAAACGGCGCACTTCTACCCAGGATCAAGTAGCTCTTTTGATGTCCCTCTGCAACAAATTGAGCTGACACCAGAATATCGGCAAATCCATCCTGGTTGAAATCACCACCACCGTCTATGGCCGAACCCAGATTATTGTTGGCAATCTCGCCGTTGATGATAAATCCATTCGACCCATTCAAGTCAGCCAGTTGATTGGCCGCGCCCCAATTGGTGGCATTTCCAAAAACAAGATACACCGTTCCCGAGTCGTTGCCGTTGGTATCCCTGCGCACGGCACTTACCAAAATATCATCGATACCATCACCATTAAAATCGCCGGCGCCTCGAACTTCAGTTCCGGCAATATCACCTGCCAACTCACCGTAGAAGGCAGCTCCAGTGACACCGTCGATATCATTCAGATCAAATTCACTCGAAAACGCCGTTGCTTTTCCATACACCACATAGACGGCACCGGCGTTGCTGACGCCGGGGTCATGGGCTTGGTGACCAAGCACCAAGTCATCGATTCCATCTCCGTTGAAATCGCCCGCACCATCTGCCGAACTTGCCTGGTCGCCTGAAAACCGACCAAAAACAACAAAGCCATTGGTTCCATCAAGCTCTGACAAATCCAGGCTCGGAGGAAACGAATCCGACCCGAACACGACATAAGTCGCTCCATTGAATACCAGACCGGGAGATGCGTGATTGGCCGCAGTGATAACGATGTCGTTTTTTCCGTCATCATTGATGTCGCCTGCACTTTTGATGGTGCTCCCTGCAAAATCATTCGCCTCGTCGCCGAGTAATCTGAAGCCGTTCGTGCCATCCAGTGTCGTCAGGTCAAAGACAGCTGGTCTGGCATCTTCACCGCCATAAACTATATAAACAACGCCAGCATTAGCATTATTATCATCGCTTAGTATCGCCGATATCATGAAATCATCAGTACCGTCATTATTGATGTCCCCAGCGGCACCGACCGAGTAACCCAGCCAGTCACCGCTATTGACACCATTCAAGCTGAAGCCAATATCACCATTCAATTCACTGATATCGATAGAAGCCGAATATTGCGCTGAAGCAACAGAACTACAGATTATGGCAACTAGTACACACATTGCTTTAAAGCTCGGCACTTTCTCGATTGCTAGGTTCGTTTTCATCAGGCTCCACCACTTATATAGTTTTAAACGATATACATCGGAGTGCGCTAGTGTGAGGTGACTTTTTCTCCAGTTTCTTGCCAGCCTGCCCCATCGCTTTCAAAATCTCCCGAGTCAGGATCTCTGCTTTGGCTGGTGCTCCTCAAATTCCTTGAAAAAAGATATCTCCACGACTTGAATCCTCGTTCAGACACCTGAAAATGCGCGCGCTGGTCTGCGCATTTGTAAATACGCATCGCGACCGGGGTGTTGGACTCACCTTGGGTGCGGAGGACTGTTTTCGGTGCCAGCGAAAGATTTCGCCGTCGGCGGCATCTCCAGAGGTGCGAACATCCGGTGACAATGTGCCAAGCGCGTTTGCGACGATGGAGTTGCGTCTGGTCATTGAAAATTCCTGTCCAGGAAGAGGACAACCTCCTTGAACTCCAGCCTAGGTCGCCAATCGGCTAGAGTCATGAAAGAAACCTGAAATTCCTGTGAAATCAGCGGAAAGCCCCTCCAACCGATGTTCGGAGCGGCCGCAACGCCACAAGAATGTCACCCGGGACACCGCTTATCCGCTCCACTCGTGGGTGTCCGGAAACGTCTGTTGGCACGGCGATATCCGCAAGCAGTCCCACCGCGACCCGGTTGGCAGATACCATGTCCTTCCCTCCCCCAAGCGTGGAACCCCCTCATGTCCCTTTCGATGCACGCCGCTTCCGTCCCCGTCTTTCAGCAAATGCTCACTGCGCTTGGTAGCGTCTTGGTCAAAGCTGAAACCCAGGCTGCCGAACGCAAAATTGAGCCTTCCGCGCTGCTGCAATCGCGGCTGTTCCCTGACATGTTTCCGTTGGCACGCCAGGTGCAGGTCGCCTGTGATTTCGCCAGCAGCGTTTCGGCGCGGCTTGCAGGCACTGAAGTCCCTGCCTACGAGGTCGGCGACCAGACGTTCGCCGAACTGCAACAGCGGATCGCTGCGACGCTGGCCTTCATCGGTGGGTTGGACGCCGCACAATTCGAAGGCAGCGGGCAACGCGATGTGATGTTGCGCCCCGGCACCCCGAAGGAACGCCGCATCGGCGGCGAAGCCTATCTACTGGCGTACGGGCTGCCGCAGTTCTTCTTCCATGTCACTACGGCATACGCGCTGCTCCGCCACAACGGTGTCGAGATCGGCAAGAAGGACTTCATGGGCGCGTACTGACGTGCCGTAGCGACGCAACAAGCCGACATACACGAGAACTACCGGGATCCCCACTAACGCGTTTTGGTTGTGGGCGTCCTGAAATCTCCGTCTGAAATCTCCGTTTGGCCTCGAAACTTCAATCGTTCGTCTTCTCGAATTCACAATGGGAGACGCTGCTCCCGATCCGGCGTTCGCAATGAGTCGAATCAGGTCAGGCACCACAATGTGCTCGAACCACGAATACCGCTTCGCCGGTTGGCGCTCTGACCGTCAGCGTAACTGTCGAAACCGTCCCTTCGCACTCGCCGGAATTGCACGCTGAAAGATCGTCAACAAAGTTGGAAAGCTGCACTGCGTATGCGCCACGGGCGTAAATCGGGCTGCGAGCGCCTTCCGGACTGACCCAGTCCAGTTCGCGTTCGACGCCATCGATCTTGACTCGCGCCACCGATTTTCGGTGATTCGGACGAGAACGGGCATCAACCACAAAAATTGCGGGTCGATTCTCACCCACTGAATAGGAGCACCCTGCATCTTGCAGGCCGAGACTCAGGCTTTCAACGATCGGAGTACTCGCAAGCACAGTGCCGCAGCACAGCATCGAGCCGAGAAGAATGGCCCGCGCAGCAAGACCGGTGCGCGCGGGCACTCCCAATGGCCAACCGCGCCAATCCGCGAACGTCTTGGGTCCTGGAGCGCTTGAACTTCGTCCCTTTTGGCGCGAGCTGAGGGAACCGACATGCATCTTGGGGGATTGGAAAATTCGCACGATGATGGACAACGAAGCCTCGCCTGTTCGCCATGTCGGTCGCGATTATGCTCATTCTGGAGCAACAATCGCCAAGAAAAATCGACAACAACCAAACAACAGCCTGGACAGCCGTGGTCTCAATGCGGATTCCCACACTCTTTCAGTCGAATCCGCCGCGAAGCAGCGTCTGCTTGAGGAGTTGTCTGGATTCGGGCTCGGAGGAATCCGGGGCATCGCCAGATGCTGCCCCATCATTGAACCCTGCACTCATTCCCGCTGTTGCGAGTGCGACCCTGGCCTGTCCGGCAAATCGCACAAACACGGACCGACTACAAACCCGGGCACCCACCATTCTCCCTTCGATTGATCCCGCACGAATCTCGGGGGCGCCCATGATTCGTCGCCAGAAAGCAGGAACCCAGATGTATCTTCCATAGGGTCGACTTGCCGGGCACAGCGTGAGACTTCGCCCCTGAATCAATTTCTCCAATTCCCTTCAACTATCGAATCCGTTGGCAAACAACAGATCAGATGCATCGATAGTCAAGGTGATGGAGTAACTGTTTTGACCACCCGAGGAAGTCCCGCCGTTGTCGCGCAGGGTTACTGACAATTCAGCCGCGCCAATTGCCGTTGCCGCAAGCGCAAAGCTCAAGTTCCCATTTTGAACATTGACTACGGGCAAGCTATCAAAGAATCCGGCCGGGACGCTAATCGGGCTCACCGTAAAATTCAACTGTTGACTGGCTTCGTTGGGCGGCCCGGGCACGATGTCAGTGGCCCATGCCGGAAACGTCAGCAATTGGCCCAGGGCCGCGGATATCTGAGGTTGTGATGTGTTGAAACCGGGAGCGTCATTGACCGGAGTAACCGCAACCGTCACGTTTGCTGTGTCTCGGTTCAGCGTGTCAGTGATCGTGTATTGAAAAGTCGCCACTCCAAATGCGTCGGGATCATCGGTGCTGAAAGTGAAGGCTCCATTCGCCAGCAGCTCGACCATGCCCATTGCGTTGGTACTGACGGCAGCAAAACTGCCAGCAGAAGAAACCACCAAATTGTCATCATCCATGTCATTTTGTAGCAGGCCTTGATTGACGGAGACCGCCAACTCCGTGCCTTCCAGGACAACGTAGCTGTCGTTGTTCGCGATGGGTAGAGGATCCGCGCTGACGCTGCCAAACTCAATCGCGCCAATGTCACAGCCTGACAATCGATTTGGCGTTCCGGTCACATCAACGGTTCGAAGACCCGTCGAGGCATTATGTGAATGTCGTTGGTCGATCGTCTGAACGTTGCACTTGCCCTGATCCAGGGCTGGGCTCGCAGGTTGCAATTGATGGCTTGAGGTAGGGCCTCCATTGTCTGCCAATGGTGACAATCCGGGAACAAGGTTCTGCGCAGCAGTGCCGACACTGTCATTGTTTGCATTCGGCTGGCCGGGCGGAAAGGGAATGCTTACGCCCTCATTGCTGCCAATCAGGTTATAGCCGTTGCTGTTGTAGGTGCCGGATAGATCAGGCGCTGCAGACAGCGCTTGATCTATATTGGCTGCTGCGATGGTATTGAGAATTGTGACCGGCATGCTTGCGGAAGTATAGATACCGCCGCCACCTGAATCTGGACCCACTTGATCAAGATTGCTATCAGATTCGTTCAACGTGAAAGTGCTGTGCCTGACGGTAACCTGTGAATAGTCCCCTGCAAAACCTGGCCCGCCGATCGACAAACCACCTCCGACACCAACCGCTGTGTTGGCAGAAAAAGTGCTGCGCTCAATGGTCAGTTCCGATACGGCTGAAGATGCCGATGAAAGCATCAAGACTGCGCCGCCGGCCATGTCGTCCAGAGGTTGAGCAAGGGGTGTATTGAAGACGTAATTGCCCACGAAGGTGCATCCCTCGATGGTGACCACCTGACTCCCGCCTATGAAAATTGCGCCGCCACCGGCCGTACTCGCATCAACGCCCGAGACATGGTTACTCTCGAACACGCTGTCCCTAATTGTTGTCGTGTTGCTGTTGCCGCCGGTCAAGGCCAAAGCACCGCCGCCTTTTTCTGCATTATTTGCGAGGAAATGAAGTCGCTCAAGGGTGAGCGAGGCGCCACCGACATGGCTGGCTAGAATTGCTCCGCCGTACTCGTCAAATGGCAGGCGAATGGCGCTGTAGGAAAAGCGCATGTCGGAGATGGTGAAGGTGGCCGCTGCCGCGATGTTCTGAATCTTGAATACGCGATTGAACGAAAAACCTCCAAGGTCGAGCAGTTCTTTGCCGGGCCCTTTTATATGAACCGATTCTGTCAGCAGCAACTCATTGAATGGCGATATGTAGGCGGGCAATATCGCCACGTCAAACTCGATGACATCAGTCGCAGGATGAGCTGCGCCCGCTATGCATTCACCCGCAACCAGGCCGGATGACACATTGGTATTGGCCGATTCAACAGCTTCAATGAGCATGCAATAGCCATCGTCAGCCGATACTGGAAACATGCTGACGGTATTGACTGTAATTACAGCAGCATGAAGAGGTGCAAGATAGAGCAAAAGAATACTTGCGCAGATTTTTGAACGTAAGAACTTCATGATCTATTCCTGTGGACATGAACGGATGTGGGACAGCCTTGTGGAATTCTCGTGGATGCTGGAACGCGTCGACGGGACCGGATGGCTCATTCGAACCCGTCGAAGACCACTCCGCCTTGGTCGTTGGCAAATGCCTGATGCGTTGATCGGATCAAGCTGCTTGATCCGTGGCAATCTCCGGGGCTGATCTGCGCACATGAGCGCAGGTAGGACCGTTTGGATTGGATGGAAGGTAGCGGATGTTTCTGAAACCGTCCCATTTCGACGCTCCCTGAACGGATGTTCCAAGGGACCACAATGCAAGACCACGTCACGCGAAGTCTTATGCAAACCATCAAAAAACCATCAAATTTGCCTGTATCGTTGAAATATTCCGCGCTTTAACCTGAAAGCTGGAAAAAACTTCGGCCGGGACACCCACCGGCAACACAGACAACACCAACGACCGGGACCCACTGTTCACCCTTCAGTCGACGCAGCGAGCGATGCATCGCCCCCAGCGATCCTCACGGAGTCGGACGCCGGTGCCATTTGATTGTGAAACACTTGTCGAGATCGATTGCCAAGTCATGGAAACAAACCCTTAAGCTGTCGCGACCTTCGTCAAAATCCACGACACGCACAGTTCTCCGTTTCAGATTGTCTGAAGTGCTCCGTACGATTCGTTGCGGATGCCCCAATCACATCGGGATCTCCCGGAGTCGTCTACCTTACCGGGTCCAGGGCGTGCGACGACTTTGATCTCCGTGGCGTCTTTAAATCTTCCGAATCCGAAAATGCTCGAAGTCAGGAGAAGTCCAATGAAGGTGCATCTGGCGTTTGTTTCGACGGCTCTCTTGTTCCTGACGCTGAGTTTTACCGCGTCGGCCCACCTGCAAAACGACAATCCGCGGGCGACGATCGCATTCCTGGGGCCGCATGTCATCACAGGTCCGGCGGGCTCGATAAGAACCGAGCTCTTCAAGGTGCGCGTGATCGACGCCCAAGGAACTCCGATGGCTGGGCTGAAGGTCTGGTTCTACAACGACGGACAAGTAACGATTCCAGAAAATCCGCCGCTGCCGCCCGTCAGTCCCGGCAGTTTTCAGGGACCGGAAGACCCGCTTGGCGTGATAACCGACGCCAACGGCGTCGCGACCTCGCCGCCGTATCGAATTGGCGTTGACGGCCACGACGTTGTGGCGGGTGTCTATGGAATAGGAGGGCCGGAAAACGCAGTAATTGGATTTCCTCCGCTAGTCGCGCTCTTTCATGTCAACTACGTTCCTCAGGAGCCACCTCCGCCAGAGATCATTCCGATACCGCAAGGCTCCTCCGGGACGGTGATGTTGCCGGCTTCATCCGCGTCAACGCTCGCAATCTTTGCGCTGGCCGTCGTGATGCTCGCATTGCTCCATTTGCGGAAACTCGGACCAGGCGGGCGTCGCAGGAAATGATCGCAACGCACCCAGGTTGGAACGAAGTCACGTCCACTAGTATCGACAACTGACACCTGCGCAAAGCGTCGCTCTCAGCGGACAACCGATCCTGACATCCGGAACACCCATTATTCATCCTTCCATCAATGCCGAAATCGAAGCATCGCCCTTGGTGTAACGCAGGTGGACTCCACTGAAATCTGTATCGAAGCTCTGCGCGCGGAAACCACGTGATACATGACAACTCAAGCGAACCGAGTCTGTAGAACAACTTTGACGGGTGACGCAGGTTTCTGGCGGGTACATGGATGACGTGATCAATCGGTCCCGGTCAATCGTCCTTGTGCCGAGCGCGACGGCTCAAGGGCGCGTTGGAGTATTGCCACTGCATACGATCGGTAGGCGCGCAGAAAGAAAGACGTCCATCTCGGCCGCCGGCAGCGGCCTGCTCAAGAAATAGCCCTGCGCTTCGTCGCAACCCTGCTCACGCAGAAACTCCAGTTGCTCGGCGGTCTCCACGCCCTCGGCGATGACCTTCAGTCCGAGGCTCCGTGACATGCTGATGATCGCTGCCACGATTGCCCGATCCTCGCTATCAGTGCTGATGTCCTGGATGAACGACTTGTCGATCTTCAGCTTGTATACGCGGAACTTCTTCAAATAGTTCAACGATGAATAACCGGTGCCGAAATCGTCGATGGACATGCGGATACCGCGTTCGTCCAGATTGTTCATCACCTCGATCGCCCCTTGCGGGTCATGCATCGCCACGCTCTCGGTAAGCTCCAGTTCGAGCAGCTCGGCTGGCAACTGTGTGTCTGCAAGGATGCTGCTGACCAGGTCAGGCAGACTGCGGTGACGAAATTGCACGGCCGACAGGTTCACCGCAATGACCATCGCCGGTACACCACGATCCAGCCACAGCTTGAGCTGACGCACGGCCGCGCGAATCACCCACTCGCCGATAGGCAGAATCAGACCGCAATCCTCGGCGACCGGAATGAACTCTACCGGCGAAATCGCGCCCAGCTCAGGATGCTCCCAGCGCAGCAATGCCTCGACTCCGATGATTTGGTCGTCGTCGAGGGAAAACTGCGGTTGGAAATGCAGGTGAAACTGATCCTGCTCCAGGGCCCGACGCATCGCGTTCACCAACTGCATGTGTCGAGTCGCGTCGGCCTGCATTTCGGCCGTGAAAAAACGAAAACCGTTGCGGCCGCCTTCCTTGGCCCGATACATCGCCGTGTCCGCACTGCGCAACAACGACTCCAGGCTCTCACCATCATGCGGATAAATGGCGATTCCAATCGAGGCGGTGACGATCAAGGCATAGTGCTCGACCTGATAAGGCAGAGTGATCGCTTCCAGCAATTTATCGACGATTTTTGCCGCCGCCTGCGCATCGGCATCCGGTTGCACGAGGATGAATTCATCACCGCCCAGCCGTGAGACGGTATCGGACTCGCGCAGCACGGATTTCAGCCGCGCACCGACTTCGATCAAAAACGCGTCGCCTACACTATGGCCCAACGTGTCATTGATCTCCTTGAACCGGTCCAGATCGATGAACATCACCGCCAGATGGCCGCTATTGCGCTTGGCCAGGCTGATCGCGTACTGCAGGTGATCGGCGAACAGATTGCGATTGGGCAGGCCCGTCAACGCATCGTAATTGGCCAGATACTGGATCCGTTCTTCCGAATACCTGCGCTCGGTGACGTCGCGACTGATCCCGAGCAAGGACACGATCTTTCCGTCCGCATCGCGCATCGGCGCCGCATGGGTTTCAAGCCAGCGTCGCGTACCCTTTCGCCCGACAATCTCGAACTCGAGTATGCCGCTCTCGCCGCTCATTACGCGATCATGCAGCTCCATGAATGGCTGCCGATGTTCGGGCAGCAGGAACGCCGGCAAACTTCGCTCCCTCGCCTGCTCGACTGAATCCACCTCGAGCATGGCCAGGCCGGCGGCGTTCATGTCGAGCAGCTCGCCGCCTTGCCCGATCACCTTGACGCACTCGGGTTCGGTTTCGATGATTGTGCGCAGGCGCAGCTCGCTCTCGCGCAGCTTTTCATTGTTGAGCTTGCGCTCGGCTTCACTGGCGAAACGATCCAGGGCGAAGCTGATGTCCGTCGCCATTTCAATCAGTAGATCTTGCGCGGGTTTGTCGAAGGCATCGCGCACATCCGAATAGACGGCCAAGACGCCCACAGCGACACCCCGCTGATGCAGCGGAAGCGTAGCGACGGCGTTCCAGCCCATCCGGGCTGCTTCCTTGCGCCAGGGCACGGTGCGCGGATCGAGTTGGAAGTCATGGCACCAATATGGACGCCCCTGACGTATGCACGTGGCTGCCGGACCCTGGCTCTCCGGGCTGTCGCCATCAAGAGGAATACGCAGCGAATCGGAATAATCTGCGCCGGCCCCGAACGCCGATGCCGCCCGAAGCATGCGCGTTTCCTCGTCAATCTTGCCGATCAACACCATGCGCATGCCGCCAATTTCCACCGCACCGCGGCAAATCTGCGAAAACAATTCTTCCTCGCCGCCGCAGCGCACGATCGCCTGGCTGCACCGACTGAGCGCAGCGTAGAGGCGAGTCATGCGCGCCAGTGCCTCTTCCGCCGCCTTGCGCTTGCTGATGTCGATCATGGTGCCCAGCAATACGTCGGCGCCATTGCTCGGGGCACGGAACAGCTCCGCTTGCGCGTGCACCCAGATGACATGTCCGCTCGCGTGGACAATGCGATGAGTGATGTCGAGCGGACTCAGTCCCTGAGTGGCTCGCTCGAGTGCGTCCTGCACCATTTTCAGATCGTCCGGGTGAACAAATTTCCCGATGATGTCCGGGCGCACGAATTCCGCCTCACGCTCGATTCCCCATATGCGGTAAGTCTCGTCGGAGCAGTACATCACATCGGTTTTCAGGTTCCACTGGATAAAACCCAGACACGCCACCTCCTGTGCCTTGGTCAGTCTTGCATCCTTCTCCTTCAGCGCCCTCACTTCCCGGTGACGGCTGATCGCAATAGAGGCCATGTGCGCGGCCGACTCCATCAGCTGCAGGTGCACGGGCTCGGGTAACGCCGGATGCCGGTAATACATGGCAAACGTGCCGAGTAGGCGTTCGCTGCCGTCCATGATCGGCTGCGACCAGGCGGCCACCAGACCCAACGGCATCGCCGCTGCCCTGTAGTCGTCCCATAGCGGGTCGGTCCTGAGGTCTTCCACGTAGACCGCTTCGCGCCGAAACGCCGCCGTCCCGCATGACCCTGCGTGCGGCCCGATCGGCTGCCCGTCCAACGCCGCAATGAAGTCTGTGGAAAGATTTGGCGCCACCCCATGGCTTACATGCGCACCATCGTCATCCAGCAGCATCACGGAGCCGAGCATTCCCGGTGACTGACTCTCAATCGCGACGACCAGGGTCTCCAGAATCTGTGACAGCTCGGCCCCGGCGACAATCATCTCCAGCAATTGCTTCTGTTGCCCGAGCCAGATTTCTGTCTGTTTGCGGTCGGAGATGTCAATGGCGATACCAAGGATCTGCGCTACCTGACCGTCACTGCCACGGGAGAAAGGCGTCTCACGACTCTTCAGCCAGCGCCAGATACCGTTGACGTCGCGCATGCGGTATTCAAGCGTACGCGTTTCATCGTCCGTACCATCCCGCCAGCCCTGATGGTGCGCGGCGATGGCAGGCAGATCATCCGGATGGCACAGCTGCAATATTCCGCTTCCCTTCGTCCCGGTCTGCTCGGTCGCAATACCAAACGTCGAAAACCAGTGCCGATTGATGAACACACTGCGCTGCTCGGCCAGGTCGAAGATATAAACCGTGCCCGGCTCGGTATCCAGGATGCGCTGCAGGAAGTGCTCCTTTTCCTGCAACTGCGACTGCGCCAGTTTGCGCTCGCTGATATCACGCACACTGACAAAGATGACCTGCCTGTCATGGCACGAGATCGGTTGTGAATAGACTTCCACGCTGATGAAGGTGCCGTCGTGTCGCTGGTGGCGAGATTCGAACTTCGCCGGCTCAACGAGCATTCCATCGAGCCGTGTTGGCAACGCATCCCTGAGCTCCGGCGCGGCAAGCTCGACCGCGTTGAGTTGCTTGAGCTCCTCGATGGTATAGCCATAGCACCGAGCTGCCACCAGATTTGCATTGAGGATGCGACCATCCGGGCCGAGGATAAAAATTGCATCCAGACTCGCATCGAGGACGGCCCGATTCTCGGCGCCTGACAATCCCAGAGAACTCTTTCGCTTCATGCTTCCTTATACTCCGTCAAGCGCCACATCCGACGAAAACAGAACAGGTCGGGCCGCTACGAAGGTGGTTCCTTCAACGTTTTTTTGCGTGAAAACACAGTACCCAGAGCGCCCCGGCACGCGACTCGCGTGACTTCGACACCCGTAGTCCAATGGCTCGGAGCGGTTATCATCGGGTGGCCAGCCGACGACATAAATTGCTGACAAGTTGCGTAGACCAGAAACAGAATCGCGGGCGACCCGAGTTCTTGCTTGTTCGTCCAGCACCAGTTCCAACCCGTGCGGATTGACCCGGAAGTGCCGCGCCAGAGGTCCACAAAAGAAGCTGGGGGGGATCCAGACATGCAAGACATCAAGGCAATTTCTCCAGTGCAGGAATCGGAGCGATTTGAACTGCTCGATGTCGTAAGGGGCCTGGCCCTTTTCGGTATCGTCACTGCCAACATGATCAGCTATTCCATGTACCTCTACCTTCCCGAGGCGGCCAAGTTGGCCATGGATACCCACGCCGCTGATCGAGTCCTCGATTTCCTCGAGATTCTCCTGATCGAGGGCAAGTTTTACACAATATTTTCAGTCCTGTTCGGGGTCGGTTTCTCTGTCTTGCTGTCAAGGGCACGCACGAAGGGTCTGGTTTTCCATCGCTTCTACTTGAGGCGCGTCGTCGTGCTCTTCGTGATCGGGTTCGCGCACGCCATTCTTTTCTGGCACAACGATATCCTTGAGGCCTACGCCGTCTGTGGGGCATTGTTGCTTCTCGTCGTGACTGCTCGGGACCGAACGATCTTGACCCTGGCGGTACTCGCGTACTTGATGCCCGCTGCCGCCAAGCTCACTGGCGGGATTCCAGTGGGCGCTTTGGTTGCCGCACAAGATGTCATGTTCCAAAGCATTGGAATCACCCGTGAGACCTTGATCGTGGCGTGGACACAAGGCGACTTCAAACTGATCGTGAGTGTCAATGCAGCCAAGCTGCTGGATCAGATTTCATTCGTCGTAGGCAGCGGCATGGTGTTCAAGATCTACGGTTGCTTTCTTTTCGGTTTCTACATCGGCCGACACGAAGCCTACAAGCTCATAGAGGCGCATCGCGAAGTGCTCATGCGACTCGCCGTTGTCGGCATCGGAATCGGCCTGCTGCTCAACCTGATCTACGCCGTGACGTTTGAATCAGACTCCTGGGCGGAGATGCTGAGCGGTACCGTTGGAGTTCCGATTCTAAGCTGTGGCTACGTAGCTCTGTGCTGCCTGATCTGGCTGAACAATCAAGGCAGGCGTCAGCTCCGACATTTCGCACCCGTGGGGCGAATGGCACTCACAAACTACGTGGGGCAAAGTGTCATCTGCTCGCTGATTTTCTACGGAACAGGATTGGGCCTCGGTGGCACGATGGGGCCCACTTTCTACTTGCCGATCGCTGTCGCGGTATACGCGTTGCAAGTGCTTGTGAGCCGGTTCTGGGTGGCGCGTTTTGCATTCGGACCAGTCGAGTGGATTTGGCGAATGCTGACCTACGGGCGTTGGGTGCCATTGGCCAGACTGTGAAGCGAGGCTCAACTTCGCCGCCCCGGTCAACAAGTTCAGACAATCCGACTACAAACAACCGGAATACAACCAACCAGGACACCCAGCATGTGCCTCCGGCGGATCCTGCAAGCGAAACACCAGGCTCCGATGAAAGGGTCAGGTTGAGGGGACGCTGCGCCATCAATTGAATACCGCCCCGCCAGTTCGTATTCCTAACCATGGCGCTTGTAACTAGAATGGCGAATTGCTGCCTTCCCCAAACCACGAGGTTGATCATGAAGCCCATAACTCTCGCCGGACAGGACATCGCCACCTATCACCACGTGTGCGCCTTTTTTGACAGCCGCGACGAGGAGTACGAGGTGTTGACCGCCTTCGCGAAGGAAGGTCTCGCCAACGGCGAAAAGGCTGTGCACATCGTCGATCCCAAGCTCACCGGCGATCACCTCAGGCGCCTGGAGGCGGGCGGCGTTGCCGGGCACGACTGTCAGGCCTGCGGTCAGCTGGATGTGTTGCCGTGGGATCAGGTGTACGTGCCGGACGGCACCTTCGACCAGGACCGCATGGCGCAGGCGATCGAGCAAGTACTTGTCGCGGGTGAGCAAGCCGGCTACCCCAAGGTACGAATATGGGCAAACATGGGTTGGACCCTTGAGGGCGCGCCGGGTACCGATGAGGTCATGGAGTTCGAGTCACGCGCCAATGATGTGCTTGAGCGAACCCGACAATTGGCGATCTGCGTATATGACAAGGCTTCCATATCGGGTGCCCTGATGATGGATATCCTGCGTTCGCATCCGCTGGTATTGATCGGCACTGTCGTCCAGGAAAACCCGTTCTATACTCCAGCAGCCCAACTCGTTTCGGAGCTCAGAGCTCAGCGTACGCGCAGGTCGCGAGCCACGGCGCCTATGGAACAGGCCGCCCTCTTGTCGTGACCCCAGCTTCGTCAGGGGACATGGACGAGGCACCGCAGCTTCGAAAATGCCTGCGCGACTTGCTGGGATTGCTGGGTTTGCCCGCGTTATGGAGCAGTAGCGATCCAAGACAGACCCTTCGCATGCTGGCCGAAACCTTGGTCGAGGTGCTCGCGCTCGAGGCATGTGCCGTCGAATCGCGTCTGGTCGAGGGACAGATTCCTCTCTCCGTTCTCTACGCCGAGGGCGAGCAAGTCCATCCGGCAAAGGCATTCGAGTGGCAGGCATTCGTCTCAGCTCGTCTTTCCTCCCCTGGTGAACTGAGCCGCGCCGAAGAAAGCACGCCCATCGGCACTTTGCATGTGGCGCGCTTCTCACTGGGCTTCTATGGGGGAGAGGGTCGGATAGTCGTTGCCGCGCGCCGACCCGACTTTCCCTCATCGACCGAACTCGTGTTGCTGCGCTCGGCCGCAAGTCTCGCGGCGAGCGGATTGCGTGGCGCACGATTGGTGCACGAGCGAGAGCAGGCATTGCGGGCGAAGGACGAATTTCTCGCAATGCTCGGACACGAACTGCGCAATCCGCTCGCGCCGATCGTGGCAGCACTCGATCTCATCAAGCTGCGTGAGGACGGGCTGCTATCGCCGGAATATGCGTTGATCGATCGGCAGGTGGAGCACTTGCGGCGGCTGGTTGAAGACCTGCTCGACGTCACTCGTATCTCATCGGGCAAGGCCGAGCTGCAGCGGCAGTTGCTCGACATCAACACCGTGGTGGAGGCGGCGGTGGAAGCTGCGCGGCCCTTGATCAATCAGCGCGAACACCTAATTACCTATGATGTGCCCGAGGGTAGTTTGTGGGTTCTCGGCGACTCGTTGCGGCTCACGCAGGTGTTGGGCAATCTGATCATCAACGCAGCCAAGTACACCGAGCGCGGCGGTCGCATCGAGGTTTCGGCCCGGGCGGAGGCGCAAGAGATCCTGCTGGAGGTCCGTGACAACGGCGCCGGCATTGACGCCGAACTGTTGCCGCATGCCTTCGAGCTCTTCGAGCAGGGCCGGGTCTCGATTGATCGCTCACGCGGCGGACTCGGCATCGGACTGGCGATCGTCAAATCGCTGGTGGCTTTGCATGGCGGCTCGGTCAGCGCCCAGAGCGATGGCGTCGGCTGCGGCAGTGTCTTCACCGTCCGGCTGCCCACGGCCCCCTCTTCCGCGCGCGTGACGGGCGGCGACGCGACACCGGTCGCATTGGCGCACTCCCGGGCATCCCGTGGCGTGCAGATCCTGATGGTCGACGACAACAGGGTCGGGATTGATTTGCTCGCTGAGCTGCTTGGCGAATACGGCTACGAAGTGCACGTCCGTTACGACCCGCTGGAGGCCCTTGCCGCTTGCGAGGAGATCACGCCCCGCATTGTCTTCGTCGACATCGGGTTGCCGATCATGGATGGCTACGAACTGGCCCGCCGGATCCACGCGCATTTCGCGGACAACCCGCCGACAATCATCGCCATGACAGGTTACGGCAAACCCGACGATGGACAACGCAGTGTCGATTCAAATATACATTTGCATCTGACCAAGCCCGTAAGGGCCGTAACGCTTGTCGAACATATCGAGAGCGTGTTGCGGTTGCAAAAACCGGACAAATAAAGTTACGAGCGCAAAAAATGCGACGGATGGATTTGATCTGGACAATCGCCTCCGTCCTTGAGTCTCTCCGCCTTCCTGAACGTTTCCGGCTCAACGGCGAAGCCCGGGCAATACCCTGCCCTCACCGCGAGACGCCAGCCATTCCCTTTTTGACGGAGGGGTTCCAAGCACCGAATACTTTCGTGACGCCTCGAATTTGTCACTCCTGACATCGAGACATCCACTATTCAGCCTTCAATCAAGGACGCCATTGAGGCATCTTCCCGAGTGATTGGTACTGGGTCACACGTCGGTTTCATTTGATTGTGCTACACCGGATGTGATTGACTGATCAGTCATGGGCAAGAGCCCATAACATGTTGAAAGAGGGGTTTCATGGCCATTGGTGTCTGGATCAGTCTGGGTCTGTATTTCGCATTGATGCTTGCGATCGGTTTCTATGCCTACCGCAACTCAACCTCGTCTTCCGAGGAGTACATACTCGGCGGACGCAAGCTTTCACCGGCCGTAGCGGCGCTGTCTGCCGGGGCCTCTGACATGAGTGGCTGGCTGCTGTTGGGTTTGCCAGGGGCGCTATTTGTCAGTGGCCTGACTTCAGCCTGGATCGGTATCGGCCTGACCCTCGGTGCACTGGTGAACTGGATCGTGGTCGCACCGCGTCTGCGCGAGCAGACCGAGCGCTACGACAACGCCCTGACGATCCCGCAATTTCTCGCGAACCGGTTTCCGAGCAGGGCAATGGCATTGCGCGTCGTCTCGGCGGTGATCGTCGTGGTGTTCTTTTCGGTCTACACCGCATCGGGCCTGGTAGCTGGCGGCAAGCTCGCCGAAAGCGCTTTCAGCGCCGTGCTCCAGTTCAGCCCTATGTCCACCTACGCGATGGGCGTGTCGCTGACGCTAGCCGTGGTCCTTGTGTACACGGTCATCGGCGGCTTTCTTGCAGTGAGCCTTACTGACTTCTGCCAAGGTGTGATCATGATGCTGGCATTGATCATCATGCCCGTGGTGGTGCTCTACGGATCGGGTGGCGGCGGCGTGGCACAGGCGTCGGAAACGCTTGCGGCGGTGGATCCGAACTACCTGTCATGGTTTTCCGGGTTGACCGTCGTCGGCTTTTTGTCTGCCGTCGCCTGGGGTCTGGGTTACTTCGGACAGCCACACATCATCGTGCGCTTCATGGCCATTCGCACCCTCAGGGAAGTTCCCAGGGCGCGCAACATCGGCATGTCGTGGATGATTATTTCGGTAGTCGGAGCGATTAGCCTCGGTGTCTTCGGGCGTGCTTATGCGGTACGCAACGGGATTGAAGTCGCCGACCCCGAGACGATCTTCATCCTTTTGGCCGAAATGCTGTTCCACCCGTTGGTGACCGGCTTCCTGTTTGCTGCATTGCTGGCGGCGGTGATGAGCACCATTTCGAGCCAGCTACTGGTGGCCTCGTCGTCGTTGACCGAGGATTTCTATCGGTTGTTTTTGCGCAAAGAGGCCAGTGAAAAAGAGTCCGTGCTGATCAGTCGCGTGAGCGTGTTGCTGGTCGGCGTCGTCGCCGCCGTCATCGCATGGGATCCCACGTCCAAGGTGCTGGGCCTGGTCAGTCACGCATGGGCCGGCTTCGGCGCTGCCTTCGGCCCGCTGATCGTGCTGGCACTGACGTGGCGGCGAATGACGGGTACCGGAGCAGTCGCCGGTCTGGTGGCCGGTGCACTGACCGTGATCGTCTGGATCGCGCTCGGCTGGGACGTGAGTTTCATGGGTGGATCAGGCGTGTACGAAATCATTCCGGGCTTTGCTGCCGCGTGGGCCGCCATTTATTTCGTCAGCTTGGCTACCGAAAGCCAAGGCGAATTCCGAACGCTGCCCGAATGACAACCGGAAGATAACCGCGAGACAATCGCGAGATAACCGGGACATCCATAATCCTGATCTGACGCGCCATCCTTGAGATATCGTGGGCGTCTTGTTCTTGAGTGTCCCTGGACCTGCGAACCTCGGGGTAGATTTGAGCTGCTTGCGACTAGTCACAGTGATTCGCCAACTGGCGTTCGATATCGCGCTCC
Organism: Lysobacterales bacterium; assembly: GCA_038205505.1. GTDB lineage: Bacteria > Pseudomonadota > Gammaproteobacteria > Xanthomonadales > Rhodanobacteraceae > Dokdonella. The sequence goes on from JBBRBU010000051.1 coordinate 17,709, forward strand.
CAAATTGATCCGGCGGGTGGTTTGTGTTGCGCGATCACGCACGAATACATCGCGGTAGCCATTGGTATCTCCGGCAACAAGGTCACTCTGACCTGACTCGAAGACTACCCATAGAACGTCGTCGCTGATCGACGGCGTACGAAAGGTCCCGGCAGAAGCCGAACTCTGACCATTGGGCTGAACCGCAGGACGCTCGTGCTTGATCCACTCCTGAGCCTGGAGCGGAACGCTGATGCATGAAAGGGCAATCGCAATCTTGGAGATTGACATGAAGACACTCCACGCCGGCCATGGCTTGGCCTATTGGAGATGCGAGCGTGGAAAGCCAATAAAATGGCTCAAGGGCACGATAGGCCCCGCTTTCAACAGATCGGTAGTATGGCGTCAAGCGGGCAGTGCCAGGTTATTGACCCTTTATCCGGTGTCGCCCTGGATACGTTGTACGCGCTTGCGATATTCATGCACGTTGTCGCCAGGAATGCGCGTCGCCCGCGTGCCCTTCACTTCGTTGACCTTCTGCTCCGATCCGGTCACGGGCTTGGCTTCGACGGCTGTCTCGCGTTCGAAGGCGTGCGATTTATCGGTGTTGCGGTAATACCGGTACAAGTACCAGTACAGCCCGGTTGCGCCGGCTGGGCCCATTGCGAGCAGCCAGAGTCCGCCATCGTCGCTCATCACGAGTTCCCCAGAATCAAGAGTGCAATGCCTTCGAGAATGGTGCCGACGGTGAGCGCGGCCATCAGGAGCTTCCATTGCTGCACTGGAACGCTGCCCATGGTCTCGCCGGTGCGGCCGTTCACGGCGATGTAGTGCAGCAGGCCGCCGTTCTTGCCCGGCTGGTGATACGAGAAGAGCCATACCGGCAGGTACATCGATACCCAACGCGTGCCGTGTACATCGAGGCGCTCCTGCTCCCAGCGCACGCCGCGATCGTAGCGCCCAACCGATGCTTCAACCTGGGCGCGGGCGATCGACAGCAACTGGTCTTCGAGGCGCGGGCGCAGATGATCGACGTCGCGGTCACGCTTTTCCGTGCTCAATCCCGTGAGGTAAGACGCGTTCCACTTGACCGCATTCTTGGTGTCGAACGGCAGGATCGTGTTGATGATGTTGTTGGTGTTGACGCGCGCGTCGAGGTTGCCGCGTTCGGTGGAGGATTCCAGCGGCAGGTCGTCAACGGTGAAATCCACCTGACGATTCACCTGGTACACGTCGGCATCGTAATAGGTCTTCTTCTTGTCGCCACTGCCCTGGGTGTAGCGGCGCGTCTCGATCTCGGCCTGGCCGGCGACCTCGGCGCTCACGTTGCCATCAACGATCATGTATGGAAGGTAGACGCCGACGACGTTCTCGGGCGTGAACTCTTCCTTGAAGGCCTTCAACGCGAACATTCGCCGCTTGTCGACGAACTGACGGATGCGCGCGACCGCGTCCTCCTTCTTGATGTGAAACGGCAACACCGCGTCAGGCACCGCGCCATTCGCCACCTGTTCGTTGACGCCGAATACGTGTCGGCACCAATGGCAACGCGCCGTCATCGCGTTTGCGGTATTGACCGTGACCTCGGCACCGCAGCCGGTGCACTTGAAGGTCATCAGATTGGCGGCGTCGGCCTCGATATTTCGCGCACCGGATGCGAGGATCGTTCCCTTGAGCTGGTCGATGCCTTCGCCGAATCCGAACTCCTCCTCAACCCGATCGCCATGCCATTCGTTGCGGCAGTACTGGCAGATCAGCAAGTCGCTTCCGGGCTTCTGGCGGATGTCCGTTGCACCGCATTTCGGGCAACGGTTGGCCCCATCCTTGAGCTCGGCAGCAGACGTGTCGATGGCGACCGGATCGGGCGCCAACAGTTCGTCACGGATCGATTCGGGCAGCGTGTTCGGGTCGATCGGAGACCTGCCAGGTGTTGGCGGCACGTCCTGCGGCGACCCCGGACCGGTATATGGCGGCACCGGCGGTAGATTATTGGCGTTCGGCATGGAGGAAGTCGTTCCCGGTTTACAGACCCAGCGTCTTGGCTTTGAGCGCGTCGTAATCGGCCTGCGTAATCAGTTCGAGATCGAGCATCTCCTTGGCCTTCTTCAACTTGGCGATCGAGTCATCGGCTGCCGGAGCCGCGGGCGCAACTGGCTGCTGCAGGCTGCCGATGCCACCCATCATGCCCGACGCCATGCCGATACCCATCATCCCCGCCGCACCGGTGTTTTCGCCGGCCGACTGCATGCCCTGAGCGACACTGGCCTGCAAATTGGAATTGCCTCGTGAACCGGACAACGCATCAGCGCGCTGAACGGTCTTGAGCAGTTCCCGCGTGTTCGCGTCGTATTCGATGGAAATAATGGCGGTCTTGACGATGGCCAGACCGCGATCGGATTTCCACTGATAGGCATTCTCCACCGCATCGGACAGGCTCTTGGCGAACCCGACCGAATCCTGCTGCAGCTTGGTGATGCGATTGCCCTTGCCCGGATCGTTCGTGTACAGGCTGAAGGCGGGCGCGAGCGAACCCACCACTTCGTTGAAGAGCTGACTGGCGGCGGCGTTGTCGATATCGGTGAAATCGAAAACCTTGCCCGGCTGCAGATAAGCGGCCGGCACGAAGTTCTTCACGAACAGGATCGGATCGATGATCTTCATCGTGTATGAGCCGCGCGTCACCGCGCCGACCTGGGTGTTCAGGAATCCATCGTCCCAGTAGATCTCCGATTGCGTGCCGAAGCGGTTGTCCGGCAGTTCTTTCAGCGAGACGAAGAAGGCGGCCTGCATCGATCCGGGCTGGCCACCGAACTTGAAACGCTCCCAGCTTTGCTTGACCAGCGACTCCATGAGGCCGCCGCCCGAGAAAATCGACTTCGAGTTGAGGTCATCCGATTTCCATTCGTAGCCGCCCGGTTCCGCCGCGAATCCGGTGATCGCACCGTCCTGGAACAGCAGCAGCCCGTAACCTTCGGGCACGACAATCTTCGAACCATTGGTGATGATGTTCGAGGAACCCTTGGTGTTCGAACCGCGGCCGGCATTGGTGCCTTGCGGAACCGCGGCGAACAGCGCCGCCGTAGCCGGCAATCCGGCCGGCACTGTGTAGAAGTCTTTCCACTGGTCGGCGAGCGCACCGCCGATCGAACCCACCACTGCTTGAACAAGACCCATGACAACTCTCCGTGATTCGTGGCCAGGCACCGTACCCAGCATGCTCGGAGAACTATACATTCCCAAGTCAAAAAGAGGTGGAAACCCAACCAGGACAAGCACAATCCTGGACTGACTCCAATCGGCATGCAAAGCGACTGGCTTGCCGATTCAGTTGAAGTCGGGGAATCCGTTCCCTGATCCCTTCAAATCGCCGGAAGACGGTCCATCTTTAAAGCGCTCGCCTCCTGACAGAAGCCGAAGTTGGTTCGGTATTCCGTCCGGAAGAATGCAGTGCGATTTGGTTCTTGCCTTGGCGCTTCGCTTCATACAGCGCACTGTCCGCGCCCAACATCAACTCTTCAATCTCGTTGGCGTGAGCCGCAAGGCCAATGCTGATGCCGATAGGAACGCTCCGGTCGGCCAGTTGCAGAGGATGGCTAACGACAGACTGGCGCAGTTTTTCCGCCAGGGCAAGCGCTTGTTTTAGCGGGGTTTGATGCAGAAACAGGGCGAACTCGTCACCGCCCAATCGACCGCAGGGATCGCTGCTGCGGCAGCATGCTTGCAGCAAGCTGGCAATGTGCCTAAGCGCCTGATCTCCCACCGCATGCCCCAGTTCATCATTGATTTTCTTGAAGTCGTCGAGATCAAGCAGCAGCATGCTTGATGGGGCGACGCTCTCGGTTCGCGAGCTCAGCAGCAAGTCGCAGGCCGCGAAAAACGCGCGCCGGTTCCTGATGCCGGTGAGCGAATCCGTGTTGGCATGGTGATCGGATATCTGGTAAGCATCCTGCAACTGGTGACGCAGCCGGTAGCTTTCGTACACCGACGACGCGTGACGAGTGATGCCCTTTGCTGTCGCCAGCAGATACAACACTCCACCGGCCGCCAGCCACTTTTGCGGGCTGTCTCCCTGGAGCAGCCAGAACACAGGCATTGGCAGCACCAGAATGGCAATCATCACAATGGTGAACCGCGGCAGGATGCCGTAGGTGGAGATCGCCATTCCGGACAGGCCGAAAAGAAACAGATAGGTGATCAACTGATTCTGCAGCGACTCGTTGGCCAGGATCAGCGGGCAACCGATGCCCCAGATCAGCGCGCCAGGCAGCAGGGTCAGGCAGAACGGAAGTTCCCAACGCAGCAACTGCTCGCCCACCGGTTTGGTCATCCTGTATCGGACGAACAACCCGGTGCGCACGAGGATCGCGAGCAGGATGCCGCCGGCCCAGAACAGCAACGATGACCGATCGACGTCGTCCCACATGATCCAGACCCACAGCGCACATGCTGCAACGGACAGCGCCAGCGCGCTGGCCCATTGCTGGTAGAGCAGATAGAGGCCATCAGCGTGCTCGCGCAAATCGTCGGCGGCTCGATGGACCGGCACCGTACTTGAGCGCTCAGTCATCGCACCAGTCTCCCTTGGCTCACAGACAACCCGAAAACCAGTCGGGTTGGAAGACGACCACAGAGATCGTCAGCAGCCGAAGTCTACTCGTCTGGTGATCCGGCGAGGGAACAACCGGAACAGGCGCATTTCGCCCTTGAGCCGATCTCGGACGCAAACCATCATCCTCTGAGATCTCCGCAGATCCGGGAACGCCCTGCCGGGTGTTCCCGGATCTGATGGGATTCGTGGGCGTCCCGGTCTCGTGCCGCGCTCGGACTCCCTGTCTCGGGATTGCCGTGTCGAGACTTGAAGTTGGACTTCCCGCGGTGGCTCGGGTGTCCCGGCCGCTCGGACTCTGCTTGGGCTAGGCGCTGAGGCAGCGCCCAGCAATGCGAAGTACATCGCAAGATTGCGATGAGCCCAAGTCGTCGCGCTGGATAGGTCAGTTCTCGAAACCGCTCGCGAAGAGACGATTCAGCACCAATCGCGCGATGCCAAACTTGACGTCATTTCCGGCGGCATTGGTGCTGTCCCCGCCGATCATCAGGCCACCGTTGCCGATTGCGATCGAAATGCCGTTTTCTATGCTGCTGCTGGCCGGCGAATCGGCAAAGGTGTTGTAGGTCATGCCGCTCACGCCGAACTCGTTGCCGGGGGCGAAAAAACCCGCCGGGGTCAGCTTCACTGCCATGAAATAGGTCGTCGTTGCACTGCTATCGCGAATGGCCGACCCTGCCGCGTAGATGTTGCCGTCCGCGGAAATGACGATATCGAAGACCCCACAGCTGAAACTGAACCCGCTGATCGGGCTGGCGAAAAACAATTGCGGATGTCCGCCAACGGAATATGCGTTGAATGTCGGGTCCTGAGTGCCGTCGGCGAGCAGGCGATTGATGAGACCTCGGCTGCTGGTGCCGGTCTGCGTAATTCCGGCATAGACGATCCTTCCCTGCGCATCGATACGCACCGCCTCGGCGACGTTGAACTGGCCGGAGCTGAAATGCGTTCGACCGTCGTGGTTCGGCCCGAACTCGGAGTCAAGTTGCCCGTTCGGCAACAATCGTGCGAAAGCGACCTCGGCACCAGTCGCCGTCGCCAGTGCAACGCCCGCCAGGATGATATTCCCGTCTGATTGCAGCACGGCACTCAGTGCGGAATCGGTGTTTTTGCCCGAAGGGCCGCCCAAATCGAATGCGACGGTTTGGTACCCCAAACTGCCGAATTCAGGATCAATGCTGAGATCCGGCAGCAATCGCATGACCGCCATGTCGTCGTTGCCGTTCGGTCCGATGGCTTGTCCGATAACGAGGATCTTGCCGTCGGCCTGCTCCAGCACCACGCTCGCTGTGCTGCGAACGCCACCAATCTGGAACTCGAAGAAACCGGCGCCATCAGCTACTCCGGGATCGAGTCCACTACCGTCCGACTTGAGTACAGCAACAAGAATACTGTTGCCGTCGGCGCCTTTTCCGACAAACATCAACCGGCCGTCGTCGAGACGCAGCAGTGTGGACAATGTTGAATTGTGCGGGAAATCCTGCTCCTCGAATCGATCGAAACGAATGTAGCCGACGCCGCCTGGACCGAAGCTGGTGTCATAGCTGCCATCCGCACGCAATCGTGTGGCACAGAATTTCGGGTATGGGTTGGTGTTCCCGTTGATGGTTTCCAGCTTTACGCAGGTACCTGCCATCAATAGTTTTCCATCCGGCTGGATGCGTAGAATCTGGCCTCGATCGTTCGGCCCCGCCGATACATCGACCAATTCATGTCCAGTGCCAGCGAAGCCCGGGTCAAGATCGCCGTCACGGGCATGAACGCTTGCGCTCACGACTGCCATCGCGAACACGAGAGCTATCGAGTAAGGGAAATTTCCACGCATGTCTGTTCCTCTTGGTCGATGAATCCCAGAGAACAGCAATTGGCGTTGATTCCGGCCAGCCGCATACATTCTTTCTTTCTCGAATTCGAGCGTGCAGCGCACGGATCAAGTCTTGGATCGATTCAATGCAGAGTTCAGGCCCTGAACCCGGTCGGATAAACTGCGTCGGAAATGACTCTCATCGCAACGATGTACCGGCAACCGCGTCAAAAATCCGTTTCTCTGTCCGTCCTCGCGAGATTTCGTTGCGCGACGGCCGTGTTTGCCATGGTGATTCTTGGCGCGTGCTCGAACACTCCCTCCGGTTTCGACGCGGTTCCGGCCAATGATCCGGTACTGAGACAAAACGAATGTCCTGAACTTGCAGGTACGTTTGATCTCGCGTTCTCGCCGAGAATCAGGGACATCGACCCGTATGAGCCGCCAAACACGCACGGACTACCTGTCGTGCTTACATTCAAGCAAGGCCCGACCCAAACTGAGGCTTGGTGGGTCGTACCGCGTCAGAGTCTGTTGTCGTTTGCTCGTGCGCTGAGAGCCGATTCACCAGATCGTTATGCGCGCTGGCGCGAACTGATACTCAACAAACACCTGTCTCAGCGAGTTCGCCCAGACGTGGATGCCTATCTGGCGGATGTCGCCGTAGTGGGCCCGCCAGGCCCGGTCAACGCGGGCTTCCAGCCGCGCCGATGTCGGGATAACTGGATGCTTGCGTCCACCTCGATCGAGTTTGCCGTCGCAACTGCCGACCGAACTTACAACCTGAGGCACGAGACTTGGCTGGCTCACGACAAGTTCGGAGCGTTGCTGGTCAAGCATCTTGCTTTCAGGGGTGGCAGCGTCCCCTTTCCAGATGCCCTGCGCCGGGTCCGAATCGCCGAATTCACGCGTTTTGAGCCAATGCCGTTCGAGACACCCACGGCACTTGTTGCAACCGACCTGCCGGCCAAAAATTAGAAGCCAGCTTTTTCGCCCGACAACAACCGGAGTTCCTGGACGCGATTGCGGTCTGCAGGCGTTGGAGTGCTGCTCCAAATTGGAGAGCGTTCATGCGCAAATCACTGTTCCTGGCCTGTCTCGCACCAATCTCGATTGGGTCTCGCCGCTGCCATCTCCCGGCACCTGCGCGCCTGCACGAACCGCGTCATGCTGCCGAGCATTCGACCCGATTGCGGCCCGCCTGCTTGGCGTTGTACAGAGCGTCGTCAGCCTGGCGCAACAGGTCTTCCAGACTGGCGCTGGCCGTCGACGTCGCCACGCCGAGGCTCGCAGTCAGGCTGATTGTGCCGCCATCGACCAGTGTCACCACCATCTGCGCCAGGTCCAAACGCAGGCGCTCGGCAAAGCTGGTGGCCTCAGGATGCGTCATCGCTGGCAGCAGGATGACAAACTCCTCGCCACCCCAACGCGCAATCAGGTCGTCTGCGCGCGCGAATTCACGCAAACGTCCGGCGACCGCCTCCAGCGTGCGGTCGCCGGCGTCGTGACCGTTCTCGTCGTTGATCGCCCTGAAGTGATCTATGTCGATCATGATGACTGCCAGCGCTGTATTGGCGATCAGGTTCGCTTCATAGGAAGGAAGGGCGCGATCGAGGAATCCACGGCGATTGAACAACCCGGTCAGCGAATCGTGCTGAGCCAGTTGCAGGGCGTGGACGCGATCCTCGCGGTCACGGCGCAAACGGAGGCCCAGCGCCATGGCCCAGATGGTCGCCTCGAACATGATGCCAACCTCGATCAGGCGGAAGATCATGTCACTGAATGGAATCTTGCCCATCACCGCCAGCGTGGTGATCAGCGCTCCGGCCATGCTTATCACCGCAGCAATCAGGAACATGCCAGCCTGACCGCGGCGATGGCGCACGCCCAGCGCGCCGAGCGCCACCATCAGCAGCGTGAATGATGTTATGTAGGCAAACGCGAGACTGACCGCCGGGCCTTGTGCGTCGGTCAGGACAAACACGGTCATCAGCGCCAGCGCCAGTCGAACGACCCAGGCCAGTACTCGATCAAGCCGTGGTGCCCAGCTGACCACGCCAAGAAAGTCGCGCGCAAAGCTGATGCCGGCGCTCGAAAACAGACACATGCCTATCAAGATGGCAAAGCGCGAAATCGACGGAGAATCGGGCCACACCGCGTGTGCAGCGACCCCGGAGTAAGCCAGATGCATGTACAAATAACTGCCGACGTAGCCGACATAGCGCAGCAGACTGGACTCGCGCAGCGCCATCCACAACAGGCCGTAGGTGACTACCAGCGCCAACAGAAAACCGTGCACCAGGCCGAGCCAGTGTTGTGCGGCGCCCTCGAGGAGACCGGTGTCCGCCAATGGAACCACGCGCAAGGCCAGAGCGACGGAATCTACGCTGTCGGCGCGCAGGAACAGTTCGCTGCGCCCCGGCGGCAAACGGGCGTCAAAGCCAAAGCCCAGTCCGATATGCAAACTCTTCGACGGCGAGCGCTGATCGCCAGCTTGCCAATGCCGGGTGGTCCCGTCCGGCGTTGTCAGCCAGCCATCGATGCGATCGGTCCAGCCCTCTGCAACATAGATCCGGTAATCGTTTGGAAGGGATTCGGCATTTTCCAGAACCAGATGCAGCCAACGCGGTGGGGCGTGGTTGCCCAGATTTGGAACAGCCAGAGTGGAGCGGGTGAACTCACCGGCCGCAAATCGGGAGCGCGCGTCATCCAGCGTGAACCGCTGACCCGGAACCTCATCCAGAAGTAACGCATAGCGCCCCAGCGGTTCGGTGGGGTCAGTCAGCGCAACGATCGACGGCACGGCCGTCGTGTCGGTTGCTGGCTCGATGCCAGCAATGCCGTCCGCATTCAATCGAACCAGCTGCGCCATGGCAGCCAGCGGCACGACCAGCATCAGCGCCACCATGAATGTCGCAATGGTCCGAAAGCCGAGAAGATTCAGACGATATCGCCCGACAGCACCATGCTTTCCGATTAGCCCGCTC
>JBBRBU010000052.1:0-27074 GCA_038205505.1 Lysobacterales bacterium
CTCGCATCGATTCGAATGAGGGAGCATTGCCGCCATTGCGAATTCATGGCGGGAAAAGTCTTGTCGGCAGGGCGTTCGCGCCAGCCATCGCCAGTGCCCAGGTCAAGTCGGCGATCCTGCTGGCGGGTCTTTACGCGCAAGGGGCGACCGAGGTGCGTGAAATTCATCCGACCCGCGACTACACCGAACGCATGCTTTCAGCGTTTGGCTGGCCGATCGAGTTCGGTTCCGGTTGGGCTCGATTGTCGGGAGGGCATGATCTGAAAGCGACCGATGTCATCGTTCCTGCGGATTTTTCTTCGGCGGCGTTCTTCCTTGTCGCAGCGACGATCACGCCGGGATCGTTCCTTCGCCTGCGATCGGTGGGCATGAATCCACGGCGAACCGGCCTGCTCGCGGTGTTGCGCCTGATGGGCGCTGACATCACCGAGGTCAATCGGGTTGAAAAGGGCGGGGAGTGGCTGGCCGATCTCGAAGTTCGCCACGCGCCCTTGCACGGAATCCAGGTCCCTGAGGCGCTCGTGTCGGACATGATCGATGAGTTTCCGATCCTGTTCGTCGCCGCTGCCGTTGCCGAGGGCAGAACGCGCATCAGTGGTGCTGCCGAATTGCGGGTAAAGGAATCCGATCGATTGGCGATGATGGCGCGCGGCCTCACTGCGCTCGGTGTCCATGTTGTTGAACATGCCGACGGTGCGGAAATTGTCGGTGGGTCGATTCAAGGCGGCCGTATAGAAACTGCCGGCGATCATCGCATCGCGATGGCTTTCGTCGTCGCCGGTCTGGCTTCCGGGGAGCCGGTGACCGTTGTTGATTGCGCCAACGTGGCGACTTCGTTTCCCGGTTTCACGGATATCGCGAATGGCTGCGGGTTCGTAATCCAGCAGGTCTGAGAACTCGCCCGGTTTCCGCTCACATCGATGGACGCACACCGTTACAATCACGCCTTGATCCCGATCCGACCGTTCACATGCCAGTCAAGCCGACCCCCGTTCTGACCATTGATGGCCCTTCCGGCTCCGGCAAGGGCACGATAAGCCGTCTTGTGGCCGACCAGCTGGGCTGGCACCTGCTCGATTCCGGCGCCTTGTACCGTGCGGTCGGCTACGCGGCCGGCATGGCCGGGCTTGACTTGTCTGACGCCGAGGCTGTCACGCGCTGCGCGGAGAGCACGAAGATTCGTTTTCGTGACCTCAAGGATGGTGGCGAAACGCGGGTGATCGTCAATGGTCATGATGCGACCGACGAATTGCGTACCGAGACCGCTGGAGCTGCGGCCTCGGCCATTGCTGCGTTTCCCGGAGTACGACAAGCGCTTTTCGAGATGCAGCGTGGTTTTCGCAAGGCTCCAGGCCTGGTCGCCGACGGTCGCGATATGGGAACGGTCATCTTTGCCGATGCGCCGTTCAAGGTATTCCTCACCGCAAGCGCCGAGGAACGGGCGAAAAGACGCTATAAGCAGTTGAAGAACAAGGGGTTGAATGTTACCCTTGCCGCCCTTTTGCGCGAGATCCAGGCGCGCGACGAGCGTGACGCCGCCCGTGCGGTGGCCCCGCTCAGACCTGCGGAGGACGCACTGACGATCGATACCACCGGTATCCCGGTCGCCAGCGTGGTCGCTGCGGTGCTTTCGGTGGTTCGTCCAGCCTGATTGCGTGCAGAAGGGAATCGTTCCGGTGTCCAGCGCCACGGATGCCGGGTAAACCCATGGCGTGTTTTGCACGCCCTCGACAGGTGGATTGAATCTTCTAGGAATCGTGTGCCCAACAGCCACGCTTCAAATTCAATCTGTTGTCTCCTCTGGAAAATCACATGAATGCAGTTGTTGCCGAAACCCCGATGATCGAAAGCTTTGCCGATATGTTCGAGCAAAGCCAGTCGATCGCCAACCTCAAGCCAGGATCGATCGTTCTTGGCACCGTTGTGGAAATTCGTTCGGACGTCGTTGTCATCAACGCCGGCCTCAAGTCCGAAGGCATTGTGCCGATCGAACAGTTCCGCAATGAGCAGGGTGAGCTGGAAATTGAAGTGGGCGACGAGGTCAAGGTTGCCCTCGAGGCCATCGAAAACGGATTCGGCGAGACAATGCTCTCGCGCGAGAAAGCCAAGCGCTCGCTCGTGTGGGATGAACTCGAAGAAGTACACACCGCCAACGAGAGCGTCATCGGTCGCATCTCGGGCAAGGTCAAGGGCGGTTTCACGGTCGACATCAAGGATGTCCGCGCATTCCTGCCCGGTTCCCTGGTCGACGTGCGTCCGGTTCGCGATCCTTCCTATCTCGAAGGCAAGGAACTCGAATTCAAGATCATCAAGCTTGATCGCAAGCGCAACAATGTTGTCGTTTCGCGTCGCGCCGTGGTCGAAAGCGAATTCAGCGTCGAGCGCGAGCAGTTGCTCGATCGCCTGCAGGAAAACGCCGTGGTCAAGGGCGTCGTCAAGAATCTCACCGATTACGGCGCATTCGTCGACCTCGGTGGTATCGACGGCCTGCTGCACATTACCGACATGGCCTGGAAGCGCGTGCGTCATCCGAGCGAAGTGGTCAACGTCGGCGACGAACTCGATGTCCGCGTGCTCAAGTTCGATCGTGAGCGCAACCGCGTCAGCCTCGGCCTCAAGCAGCTCGGTGAGGATCCCTGGGTCGCCATCAGCCGTCGTTACCCGAACGGCACCAAGGCGGTCGGCAAGGTTTCCAACGTCACTGATTACGGCTGTTTCGTCGAACTCGAAGCCGGCGTCGAAGGCCTCGTCCACGTTTCCGAGATGGATTGGACCAACAAGAACGTCAATCCGGCCAAGGTTGTGCAGGTTGGCGACGATGTCGAAGTGATGGTTCTCGACGTTGATGAAGAGCGTCGCCGCATCTCGCTCGGCATCAAGCAGACCCGTTCGAATCCGTGGGAAGCATTTGCCGCGATCTACAAGAAGAACGACAAGGTGTCCGGCCAGATCAAGTCGATCACCGATTTCGGTATCTTCATCGGTCTCGAAGGCGGCATCGATGGTCTCGTCCATCTGTCCGATATCTCGTGGGCAGCAGCCGGCGAAGATCTCGTGCGCAACTTCAAGAAGGGTGACGACATCGAAGCCGTGGTTCTGGCCGTCGATCCGGAGCGCGAGCGCATCTCGCTCGGCATCAAGCAGCTCGAGCAGGACCCGTTTGGCCAGTTCATGGCAAACAATCCGCGCGGCAGCATCCTCAACGGCACGGTAAAGGAAGTCGATGCTCGCGGAGTCACCGTCGATATCGGCGAGGGCATCGAGGGTTACCTGCGCGCCAACGATATTGCCAAGGAGCGCGTCGACGACGCCACCCTGCATTTCAAGGTGGGCGACCCGGTCGAAGCCAAGTTCATCGGCATGGATCGCAAGGGACGTATCTTGCAGCTGTCGATTCGCGTCAAGGACGAGGAAGAGATGCAGTCGGTGCTTGACGACTATCAGGGCTCGACCGGTGCAACGACCCAGCTGGGTGCATTGCTCAAAGAGAAGTTCAACCGCGACTGATGCGGGATGGCTGGTGTGAAAGCACCAGCTATCAGGTTCGTGGTGGCCATTCAATTGAATGGCCACCTTCTTGTTTAACCCGCCGGTGTGAGCCGAGATGACAAAGTCCGAGTTGATCGAGGTCCTTTCAGCCCGTCAGCAACATCTGGCAGGCAACGACGTCGAGTTGGCAGTCAAGAGCCTGCTCGAGCAGATGACGCATTCCCTGGCTTATGGCGAGCGCATCGAAATTCGTGGTTTCGGAAGTTTTTCACTGCATTTCCGGCCACCGCGGATGGGTCGCAATCCGAAGACCGGCGATGCGGTCGCGTTGCCCGGCAAACATGTGCCACACTTCAAACCAGGCAAGGAACTTCGCGAACGCGTCAACAGCGGCATTTCCCCTATTGCCGGTGAGTCCGCTGCCTGATCGCGTACTGCTCGCCAGCAAGGCGATAGCCCCTGGAGATTGTCCTCATGCGTCTTGGCATGGTCGTTCTGCTACTGCTGGCCGTAATATTCGGCGTAACCTTCGGTGCTCTCAATTCCGAGCGTACGCTGTTCGATCTCTACGTAACCGAGATTTCATTCCCGAAGGGCGCTGCGCTGCTCGCGTTTCTGGCGATTGGCTGGATCCTGGGTGGCTTGCTACTCTGGTTTCTACGAGTTCGCCGACTCCAACGTGAGTTGCGAACTGCCCGTCGTGCCCTGCATGAACTGCGTGAAGAATCCGCATTATCGATCCCAGTTGAAGAACGCTCTGGTCGCGCATGAGCGAAATTCATCTGTTATTCCTGCTCTTGCCGGTCGCCGCTTTCTCGGGTTGGTACGTCGCCCGGCGGGGAAGTGAACGCACCTCAGGCGCGCGGGTCAGCGAACTGTCGAGCAATTATTTTCGCGGTCTAAACTACCTGCTCAATGAGGAGCAGGACAAGGCCATAGAAGTGTTCCTCAAACTGGCTGAGTACAATCGCGATACCGTTGAGACCCACCTTGCGCTGGGCAACCTGTTTCGTCGACGCGGAGAAGTCGATCGCGCGATCCGCGTACATCAGAATCTGATTGCACGTCCAACCTTGAGTGATGAGGAAAAGACCGTCGCTTTGCTCGAACTCGGCGAGGACTACATGCGCGCCGGTCTGCTTGACCGTGCCGAAACCCTGTTCACCGATCTGGTCGCAATGAATGCGCTCGCGCCATCAGCGCTGACCCACCTTGTTTCGATCTACCAGCATGAGCGCGACTGGGAACAAGCGATCGATCATGCGACCAAGCTCGAGGCCGCAACCGGCGAATCGCAAGGGGCGATCATCGCCCAATTTCAGTGTGAACTTGCCGAGCAGGCGCGTGGCCGTGGCGCAATCGAGGACGCCAGGTTGTGCCTTGATGCCGCATTGGCGGCCGAAGAGGACTGCATTCGCGCGAGCATGATCCTCGGCCATATCGAGGCTTCAGAGGGTCACTTCGATGCTGCCATTGCTGCCTATGAGCATGTTGCGGAACGTGAAGTCGATTACGTGCCTGAAATTCTCTCGCCATTGCTGGATTGCTATGCCAAGGCTCAGGCGATGCAGCGTGCCGAAGAATTTCTGCTACACATTACCGAGCGCCATCAGGGAGTTTCGCCGGTGCTGGCTCTGGCACGCCTGTATGCTCGTACCCAGGGTGAGAAAGTCGCTATTGAATTCCTGACTCGACAGTTGCGTCAGCGCCCGTCTGTGCGTGCATTGATGGCCTTGATCGAGGCCAATCTTCATTTTGCCAAGGACGATGCCCGGGAAAGCCTCTTGATCCAGCGCGATCTGACCCGGAAGTTGCTTGAAGGACAGGCCATGTACCGTTGTTCCCGTTGCGGATTCGGCGCCAAGGCTCATCACTGGCAATGTCCGAGTTGCAAAAATTGGAGTACGGTCCGCCCGATTCACAGTGTAGTCGGGGAGTAGGCCGGAGCACATGACGAGCTTGTCGTTTGCGGCGTGGTCCATGCTGGCGTTGGCAACGTTCGTTCTGTCGCTGCTGGCTACGCGGATTGCCATCGCCTATGCGCAGCAGCGAGAGATGTTTGACTTGCCTGGCGGGCGTCGATCACACCTTTTGCCGACCCCGCGAGGCGGCGGCATTGGCATCGTATTTGCGGTGATCGCCGGTCTCACGGTGCTCAGCGCATTGCTCGGGAAAGAGTCGAGCAGTTTCACTTTGCTGATGCTGCTTGCATCGATCTTTCTAGTCGCACTGGTTGGCTGGATCGATGATCACCAGGGGCTGCCTGCAAGCATTCGCCTTCTTGCACACTGCTTGGCTGCTTTTATCCTTGGCTTGCCTGCCTTTTTCCTGCTTTTGCCGGATTTTATCGCCAATCCGGCCTGGCCATTGATCGTGATCGCGATGCTGGTCGTCATTGCCGGCGTGGTCTGGTCGATCAACCTGCATAATTTCATGGACGGCATCAATGGTTTGCTGTCACTTCAGGCCTTTTTCGTATTCCTCGTGCTCGCCCTGATCTGTCTGGATGCAAATCGTATCGCCGAAGCCCAGCGCATCGGAATCTGCGCTGCAGCCACGCTGGGTTTCATCCCCTTCAATTTTCCGCGAGCGCGGGTGTTCATGGGTGATGTCGGCAGTGGTGTGCTCGGTTTGCTCGTGGCTGTCGTGATCGGCTGGCAGATTGCGGCGGTTCCGACGGCATGGGTCGCTGGTTTGATTGCCTGTTCTGCTTTCGTTGTCGACAGCACCGCGACCCTGCTTTCGCGCATGCTAAGCGGTCGCCGTTGGTATAGTGCGCACCGTGAACATCTCTATCAGTGGCTGGTCCGCTCAGGATTCAGTCATTTCCAGGTCACGAGTTTCTATATGCTCTGGAATCTGTTGATCGTCGTGCCCGCGCTGATTGGCCTGCGCGGTCTCGATGGGTCGGCTCTGGTTATGCCTGGATTCGTCGACAAGGGTTCGATCCTGGCCGGTGTCTACGCGCTGGCTCTGCTGACCTGGGTTGTTGGCAAGCGCTATTGCCTGAGCAAGTCGATCGCCGCCTTGCGCGCGAGGAAATCATGATCAAGCAGGCCATTGCCTACATTCATCCGCGCCTCGCCGTGGTCATCCATGACTTGACCATGGTCTGGTTGTCGTGGACAGCGATCACCTCGTTTCGCTGGTCGTTTGAAATGGACAGACCTGAGCTCGGCCTGTTCGGACCCGAGGTTTTTCTCGTACTCAGCGCACAGGGGCTGATCTTCTGGATCACCGGTCTGTACAAGGGCTTGTGGCGTTTCGCCAGTTTGCCGGATCTGTGGAACATCCTGCGTGCGGCGACCCTCGGAGCGCTCGCCATTGCCGTCACTCTGTTCCTGTACAACCGTTTGCAGACCGTGCCACGAACGGTTTTGCTGGTCTATCCGCCCGCACTTGCGGTGCTTCTGGGGTTGCCGCGGCTGGCGTATCGCTACTGGAAGGACAATCGCCTCGATTTCCTCTCTCGTTCGCCGGGTATGCGCGTACTGGTGCTGGGCGCGGGGCGAGCTGGCGATACTCTGGTGCGTGGTCTGGTGCGTGAGAACCGCTATCTGGTCGTCGGCATGCTCGATGACAATCCTCAGCTTCGCGGAGCGCGTGTCCACGGAGTGCCGGTGCTGGGGATGTTGGGACAATTGCCCGAACTGGCTCGCGAGACGGCGGCGCAAATGGTGCTGATCGCGATGCCCTCGGCAAACAGTTCGCAAATGCAGCGGGTTGTCGGGTTTTGCGAAGCGACCGGCTTGCCTTTCCGGACCATGCCACGACTTGCCGATGTCGTTGCCGGTCGATCGAGCTTTGGTGAACTCAAGGAAGTCGCGATCGAGGATTTGCTGGGTCGTGAGCAGATCCAGCTCGACTGGACTTCGATCCGCACCGGCATTTCAGGAAAGCGCGTGTTGATCACAGGCGGCGGCGGCTCGATCGGCTCCGAACTGTGCCGACAGGTCGCCCGACTCGGTGCCGAGTCTCTGACAATTGTCGAGCTGTCGGAATTCAATCTGTATCGGATCGAGCAGGAGCTACGCCGCGAGTTTCCCGATCTGTTGCTGGATTCCCGAATCGGCGACTGCGGCGACCATAGCGCTTGCGAACGGGCATTCGCGCAATCTCGTCCACATGTTGTGTTTCATGCGGCGGCGTACAAGCATGTGCCGCTGTTGCAGGAACAGGTGCGCGAGGCGTTCCGGAACAATGTCCTTGGTACGCAGACGGTTGCCGAGGCGGCGGAGCGGCACGGTGTCGAATGTTTTGTACTTATTTCCACTGACAAGGCGGTCAATCCGAGCAGTGTCATGGGCGCATGCAAGCGTGCCGCAGAGATTTTTTGCCAAAACTTCGCCGCGCAATCACGAACACGGTTCATTACGGTCCGGTTTGGCAATGTCCTCGATTCGGCTGGATCGGTGGTTCCATTGTTTCGCAAACAGATCCAGCGTGGCGGCCCGGTTACTGTCACCCATCCCGAAATCACCCGCTATTTCATGACGATTCCGGAAGCTTGCCAACTGATCCTGCAGGCTGGCGTGCTCGGCAAGGGCGGCGAGATTTTCGCGCTCGACATGGGCGAGCCGGTCAAGATCACCTACCTGGCCGAACAAATGATACTGCTCGCCGGCAAGCAGCCCGGCCGCGATATCGAAGTGGTTTTCACCGGTCTGCGGTCCGGTGAGAAACTGTTCGAGGAGCTGTTTCATCCCCTCGAGAATTACCAGGCGACGTCCCACGCGAAGATTTTTCTTGCTCAGCCGCGAGGTGTAGCCTGGACTCTGCTGACCGCACAGCTGAAGCAAGCCAGGCTTGCGGTTGCGGAATACGACGAGGATCAGCTTCGTCGCATTCTCGATCAGCTCCTGCCCGAGTTCGCCGCGCGCGATGTAGACGCGACGGCGCTGGTCATCCCCTTCGTGGCACGCCCCTCCTGAATCCAATCCAGAGTAATCCGATGAGCAATGGTCGTCTTCGCAAAGTGGTTTTTCCTGTGGCTGGACTTGGCACGCGTTTCCTGCCGGCAACCAAGGTTGTTGCCAAGGAAATGTTGCCGGTGCTCGATCGCCCCTTGATCCAGTACGCGGTCGACGAAGCGGTCGATGCAGGCGCCGATACGCTGATTTTTGTCACCAATCGCTACAAGCATGCCATTGCCGACTACTTCGACAAGGCCTACGAACTTGAAAGCAAGCTGGCCAAGTCTGGCAAGGATGAACTGCTGGCGCTGGTCCAGGGCACCTTGCCAAAGAATGTGCGTTGCGTTTTCGTGACCCAACCGGAAGCGCTGGGGCTTGGCCATGCGGTGCTTTGCGCGAAGCCCGTGGTTGGCGATGAACCGTTCGGCGTGGTTCTCGCCGATGATCTGATCTGGAACGGAGCTCCAGATTCGGGTCGGCCAGGTGCGCTGCGGCAGATGTCCGAAGTCGCGGCACGGGAGAATGCCGGTGTACTTGCGGTCGAGGAAGTCCCGCAAGAAGACACCAGCAAGTACGGCATCGTCGATGCCGAGGCAATTTCCGATCGCGCCGCGCGAATTCGCATGGTCGTCGAAAAACCGAAGCCGGAGGTGGCTCCGTCAAACCTGGCAATTGTCGGTCGCTATGTGTTGCCTGGGCGGATCTTCAGCCTGCTCGAGCAAACCCGACCTGGCGCCGGCGGCGAAATCCAGCTGACCGATGCGATCGAGCAATTGCTGCATGAGCAACCGGTGTTGGCCTATCGCTTCGAGGGCACGCGATTTGATTGCGGCAACAAGCTCGGGCTGGTCAAGGCCACGATGCATATGGCCTTGAATGACGCGCAGATCGGCGACGAAACGCGAGCGTTTCTCGACGACCTCCATTCTCGTTGAGCTGCGAGTGAAAACCGGCGAGACCACGGATCGGCCGATGGATCTGAGCTACATCCTCAATCATCTCGGTGAAGAGCGCGCTGGCTGCCACGGAGCCGTCGTGCCGCCAGTCGTGCAGTCGTCGATCTTCGCGTTTCCGAGGGTCGATGAAATGCGTCGCGGATTCGCCGATGAATTCGACGAACATATGTATACGCGAGGGAACAATCCGACTGTCGCGATTCTGCGCAAGAAAGTCGCAGCACTTGAAGGCGCTGAAGATTGCCTCGCATTCGGCAGCGGCGCGGCGGCGATGGCAGCGGCAGTTTTTGCCAGCGCAAGAGCGGGTGATCATGTCATCTGTGTCGCCAAACCGTACAGCTGGACGCGGACTTTGCTGCGCGACCTGTTGCCGAAATTCAACGTTTCGACGAGTTTTGTCGATGGCACCGACGTGGCGAATTTCAAGAATGCGATCAAACCAGAGACGCGGCTGATCATCCTGGAAAGTCCGAACTCGATGACCTTTGAGCAACAGGATCTAAGCGCAGTTGCAAAACTCGCTCGTGCTCGTGGCATCCGCACAATCTGTGACAACAGTTTCGCCTCGCCACTCAATCAATCGCCAATCGCGCATGGCATCGATCTGGTTGTGCATTCAGCGACCAAGTATCTGAATGGTCACAGCGATGTCGTTGCCGGCATGTTGTGTGGCAGCGAAATGATCCTGCGCGAGGTGTTCAAGGGACCATACATGACCTTCGGCGCGATTCTTTCGCCGCACGACGCCTGGCTGATGATCCGCGGCTTGCGTACGCTGGCCGTGCGCATGGAGCGGATAGCGGCGACGACGGTCAAGGTGCTCGCCTTTGTCGAGGCGCATCCCAGGATTCGTCACGTCTACCACCCGCATGCCGCGACTTGCGAACAATCCGGCTTGACCCGCAGCCAACTGAGGCGCGCCAGCGGCTTGCTGACAATCGACATTGATACTGACGAGGTCGTGGCAGTCGAGCGCTTCTGCAATGCGCTGAAGCGCTTTCTCATGACGGTTTCATGGGGCGGTTATGAATCCCTGGCGTTTCCCGTTTGCGCGGTTTTCCCGGCCGACGCACCCCTACGCGCGACGACGATACCACTCAGCCTTGTGCGCCTTTCGATCGGCCTCGAAGATGCCGACGTGCTGATCGAGGATATCGAGCAAGCCCTGGCGCAGGTCTGATCGCGGTGCTTGCCCGGTTTCCGGAATCGCATTGCCAATGTCGTTGACCAGGCAGCACGTCGCCATCGTCGGATTCGGAACGGCCGGCCAGGCGGCAGCTGTTCTGCTCTCGCGGGATGGTCACGAGGTCGAAGTATTCGAGCAGACCAGACTGCTCGGTCCGGTCGGTGCCGGTGTGCTGCTGCAACCGGTCGGCTTGCAGGTGCTTTGGGAGATGGGCTTGCTCGATCAGGCACTGGCCTACGGCGGCCGCGTCGATCGATTGCATGGTGAATCTGCTTCCGGCCAAATGGTCATGGACATGCGCTACGCGAATCTCGATTCGCGCATGAGTGGACTCGGCATGCAGAGAGGCGCCTTGTTCGCAATCCTGTTCGGCGCCCTGGATTCGGCCGTGCACGTGCACTGCGGTCATCGCATCGTTGCTGTCAGCGATGACGGCAGGTCGATTCGTGATGAGGCAGGCAATACGCACGGGCCCTTCGATCTGGTTATAGCCGCCGATGGTTCCGCCTCGCGCCTAAGAAGCGCGGTTGGTGGTTTGCGCATGGATCGACCCTATCCGTGGGGTGCCTTGTGGTGTCTGGTCGCGCAGAGCGACTGGCCGCACCCGCACGAACTGCGTCAGTGCTATTCGAAGGCGCGCAAGATGATCGGATTTCTTCCTGTCGGCTCGCGACCCGACGATCCAATCGAGCGACTGAGTTTTTTCTGGAGCCTGCCGCTTGCCGAATTCGATCAATGGGCGAATTCCGGCATTGAACCCTGGCTTGAGGAAATTGCTGCGCTCTGGCCGCAGGCTCGTGCGCAGGTCAATCGGATCACCGATTGCGAGATGCTCAGTCGTGCCAGTTATCGCGATGCGATTCCGTCTCGCTGGTATCGGGAACGGCTGGTGTTGCTCGGTGACTCCGCGCATGCGATGAGCCCGCAACTGGGGCAGGGCGTCAACATGGCCCTGCTCGATGCACATGCGCTCCGCGCTTCGTTGCGTGCATGCGCAAGCGTCGAGGCGGCACTGGATCACTATTCGAAATCAAGACGCACGCATGTTTCCGCGTACCAGTTCTGGAGTCGATGGTTGACGCCGATTTTCCAGTCCGAGCGCGACCTCCTAGCGGGTTTGCGTGATCTGGCTTTCCACCCGCTCGGGCGACTCTGGGGAATTCGCTCATTGATGCTGCGGGTACTCTCGGGAACGCAACGAGGCATGTTCGGCAAGGTGAAGCTGTCGAATGACTTTCTCGAGGCACTCGCCGAGCACTCGTCACCCCGGTCTCCGAGTGCTGCGCTAGACTCGTCCATTGATTCAAATTGAAGAGGTTGCAATGACGCCGTTTCACCCCCCAGAAGTGCTTCTGCTTGGCCCCGGTCCTTCGCCAGTTTCCAGGCGTGTTCTCGATGCCATGGCGCGACCAACCATTGGCCACCTCGATCCGCGATTCGTTGGCATGATGGACGAGCTCAAGGAGCTGTTGCGCTATGCCTTCGAAACCGGCAATGCGCTGACCGTACCGATTTCCGCACCGGGCTCGGCGGGCATGGAAGCGGCCTTCGTCAATCTGATTGAGCCGGGCGACAACGTGGTGATCTGCCAGAACGGAGTTTTTGGCGCGCGCATGCGCGAGAACGTGATTCGTATCGGCGCCACGCCGATCATGGTCAACGATGCGTTCGGTACGCCGATCGACCTCGACAAGGTTGAGTCAACCCTGAAAGACAATCCGGGCGTCAAGGCTCTGGCCTTCGTCCATGCGGAAACGTCCACGGGGGTGGAGTCGGACGCCGCGGCGCTGTGCAAACTGGCCCATGACCACGGTGCACTGAGCATTGTCGATGCGGTGACCAGTCTCGCGGGTATTCCGGTTTGCGTCGATGCATGGAGCGCCGATGCGGTGTACTCGGGATCACAAAAATGCCTCTCAGCACCGCCCGGATTGTCACCATTTACCTTCAGCGACAAGGCCGTGACTGCGCTGAAAGCGCGGAAGGCACCGGTACAAAGCTGGTTCCTCGATCTGAGCCTGCTCATGGGCTACTGGCAGGGTACCGGTGCGCGTGCTTACCACCACACCGCGCCGGTGAACATGCTCTACGCGTTGCATGAAGCCTTGTTGGCATTCCACGAAGAGGGGAGGGAGGCGGCATTTGCCCGCCACCGTGAAAATCACCTGGGCCTCGTTCGTGGCCTCGCTTCGATCGATGTCGAGCTGCTGGTTGCGGAAGGTGCCCGCCTGCCCCAGATGAATGCGGTCAAGGTTCCGGATGGCGTCGACGAAGCGGCGGTGCGCAAGCGTCTGCTTGCTGAATTCAGTATTGAGATCGGTTCCGGATTGGGAGAATTGGCCGGGAAAATCTGGCGCGTCGGTCTGATGGGGGCTGGTAGCAACCCCGCGAATGTCGACCGCATCGTCGATGCGCTGGCGCTTTGTCTGGATCGAAAAAGGAACTGACAGGCTGCCGACTCGGCGACGACTATCGGATCAATCAAACCCTGAGCGAAATACGATGATGTCGCTCAATGACATCACCGTGGTCTGCGATCCGGGTGTACCTGCTACGGCTTGTGTCGTACGCGTGCCATCGGGCCAGCGCAAATCGATACGTGCTGCCGTGGCGGTACCGAGGCCAAACTGGAGATCGGTCTCGCTGCCGCCGCCGATGCTGGATCCATTCTTGACCTCTTGCATCTGTACGCCACCGTCGCTATCCGTTAGCCACACGCGGGTGCCAATCGCGTCGCGATTGATGCCCATGCCGCCTTCAAGGTGGATCCGCATCGAATTGCCGACATCGCTCAGGTTGCGCTTGAAGCGATAGCCCTGGTTGTAATCGCCGAAAATCAGATCGGTGCGGCCATCGTTGTCAAGATCGCAGCGGGCAAGGCCGATTGTCGGGAATGTATCGGCGATACCGGATGCAGTCGATACATCCAGGAAGCTGCCGCCGCCAAGATTCCGGAACAGGCGATCCCCAAGTGGAACGGTCGGATTTACCGTCGCAAGGACCAAATCAAGCCAGCCATCGTTGTCGGCATCAAAAAATTCGGTTCCCCACCCCAGCGCCGCCGAATTGACGCCGGCCGAATTGGTCACTTCGGTGAAGAGCCCGGTGCTGGCGAGATCGTTTCGCAGCAGTACCATTTCGCCGCCGCTGGAATAATAGAAATCAAGATCCCCGTCACGATCGTAGTCGCCGGTTGCGAGACCCATGCTCCAGGCTGGTCGGTTCGAGCCGTTCTGCAATGAAACATCGGTGAAACACCAGCCGCCGCAACCCGGACCATCATTGCGCCACATCGGATTGCCAAAGTTCTTGTCGTTGAGAACATAGAGGTCGAGATCGCCATCATTGTCGAAATCGCCCCAGGTGGCAGTAAAGCCGGGCGCTTGTAGTCGAATCGCCGGCTGCAGGTATGCGGACACATCCTCGAATGAGCCATTGCCAAGATTTCGATAAAGGCGGTCCGCCGATGCTGGTGAGGCTTCACCGCCTTGCGGAAACCAGTTGGCGATGTATATATCGAGCAGACCGTCCAGATCGAAGTCGGCGACCGATGCCGACTCTGCGGTGCCGGTGTCCGTGAATCCCGATTGTGGAGTGACGTTGCTCCAGCCCGCCCCGGCGAGATTGCGGAACAACTGGTTCGGACCCTCACTCACAATGAGCAGATCAGTCCAGCCGTCATTGTCGTAGTCGAAGAACAAGGCCCCGCCACTTTTCATGGCGGGCAGGGCAAACGCGCTGTTGGCTGCCGAGATCGCGAAGCTTCCGTCCGGTTGCTGAACGAACAGACGGTTGCCGCCGTTGCTGGTCAGGAACAGATCCATGCGACCGTCACGATTGACGTCTGCGCAGGCTTGTCCGGTGATCGTATACGGTGACGAATGGGCCATTGTGAGGCCGCGATTGGATGGAAACGCCTCGAAACGGATCGCTGCCGATGCAGACAGAGAGAAGGCGCAGCATGCAGCAACGAAAAACGCCCGCCGGATCAGACGCTGACTCGGCGGGCGCTTGAGCACGAACTAGACTTCGATCAGGAGATATTCTTGCGGCGACGTGTGAATGCCCACATGCCAGCCAGACCTGCGCCGAGAGCAAGCAGGAGCATGCTCAGACGCGAGGAAACAGGAAGATCAATTTGGACTGCGGGCGGCGCTCCCGATCCTTGTGGGAAAGCCGGGTGGATAAAGCATTGCGCAGTATTTGCGGCAATCGAACCGGCCGAGTCACAGGTGTAGGTCAGGCCGTCGGTTGCACCGTCATTCTGGATGCCAGTGGTCGATCCGGAACCGAGCTCGGGATTGCCGGGCAATTGCTGGAAGACGATTCCGAAGCTGGTGGCATAGATGATTGTCTGGAACGAGAAAAGCGTCGTGTCGCCAAAATGGTTGGCGTTGTTCCACTGGAACACGTAGCAACCCTCGGGCGTTCCGTAGCCGTTGTCACGCGGGCACGCAGGGAAATACTGATAAAGCAATGAGCCGGTCTCGAGGTCGTCATGCAGCGGATAGATTCGTGCACCTCCGCTCGTGCTCGGCGTAACCGGAAGCGGGCAGTCGTTCGAGAGATCACCACCGCCATCTGTCAGATCCGTGGAAATTGCGCCGTTTGTCGTGGCAACCAGACTCGAGTAAACCGTGCCATAAAAGTTGATCGCAGGTCCGGCCAGGGCAATCGGCCCGGAACTGTCGTCGTCACCTGAGGCAACTTCGACGCCGGTCGCCGTGATATCGACGAACTGGAATGGGCAGGTGGCTTCGGCGGAATCGAGAAAGGTGTAGCCAAACGTATCCGGGCCACCGGTGGCATTGGGTGCTACGCCACTGAACGGAGCCTGCGGTGCATTTGCATTTTTGGCTTCCTGGGCGCTTGCCCCGCCCGCGATGATGATGCCGAGTACCAGTGCTGATAATTGCTGTTTCATGCGATTCCCATCCCCAAACGTCACGACTAGAAGCATGAATGTAGTGTTCAGGGTCACAGTTTGCAATCTTTTTCTCGCCGAGATGGCGAAGTCAAAGCTTGCGGAATCGATAATCGAAGAGGTCCGTTCATATGACCGGGGTACAACTTTGCCTCCGCATCGCCTGACACATTGCACCGACGTACCGGAAAGGGATGAGCACCAGGATGCAATGGATCCCGGATGAACAGCACGTACGTGCACGGTCCGGGGGTAATAATTCAGCCACAGACGCCCGTGTCGGCGTGCATCGGTGCGCTGCGTTTGGTTGGAGGCGTCCTGCAGATGGATCCCGGATCAATGTGCATCAATGCACTGTCCGGTATGAGCCATATGAGGCGCTGGATCCCGGATCAAGCGCACGTCCTGTGCTGTCCGGGCTGGAGGCATCCTGCCTTCACTTCATGCGGTAGGTGATGCGGCCTTTGGTCAGGTCATAGGGAGTCATCTCGACCTTGACCTTGTCACCCGTAAGAATACGGATGTAGTTTTTGCGCATGCGGCCCGAAATATGGGCGGTGACCACGTGGCCGTTTTCCAGCTTAACGCGGAACATGGTGTTTGGAAGGGTCTCGAGGACCGCACCTTCCATTTCAATGACATCGTCTTTTGACATTTTTCCCTGGAATCTGGCGTCGGAGGGCGGGGTAGCCGGACAATTCTACACGATCAAGTCGATTCAAGCTGAAAATCGTGTTGGGAGCGACGGACTTTGCGTTCTCGATTCGGACTGGGGCGCAGTGCGAGTCCTTGATGGTGCCGCATGAATTTCCGACCCGAGGCGTAAATGAAATTCAAGCGGGTCGGTCTTCACGGCCCAGAGTTCGCATTTCGACCCCATTGATCAGACGGGACCAGTTGCCGATGATCCCCGGGCGTGCAACAAGCTCGGCAATGTGTCCACTGAACTCGCGTCGTGGCATTTCCTCGGCACCAAGCGTCTGCAAGTGGGCAGAACTGACCTGTGCATCGAGCAAGGGGAATCCCTGTTTGCAGAGAATGCGGCAAAGGGCCAGCAAGGCAACCTTGGAGGCATGGTCACGCCGACTGAACATCGATTCGCCGAAAAACATGCGGCCAATGGCGACGCCGTAGATGCCGCCGACCAGCTCGCCATCGTCGTGGATTTCGATGCTGTGGGCGTGGCCTTCTTCGTGCAGGCGACAGTAGGCTTCGATCATGGAATCGGTGATCCAGGTGCCATCATCCTCGTGACGCGGCTGCGCACACGCGTGCATGACCTCGGCAAATGACTGATCCGCCTGGATGTTCCATTCGCACTCTTTGAGCCAGCGGCGCAAGCGCTTTGGCACATGGGGCGTCGCAGTCGGAATGATCATGCGTGGATCCGGCGACCACCAAAGGATCGGCTGGCCGTCAGAGAACCAGGGGAATATTCCATGCGCATACGCCGAGAGCAGGCGTGCGCTACCGAGATCGCCACCCACTGCGAGCAGACCGTTCGGATCGACCAGCGCCGATTCGACATCGGGAAAAATCGTCGAGTCGGCAGGGAGCAAAGGCAAGCGGATCATGAGTGTTCCGGTTCCTCGGAGTACGGTGAGTGGGCGAGCAATTCCCCCTGATACATCGTCAGCCCTTGCGCTTCGCGAGCCAGAGCGTCGGCAA
The DNA here is from genome assembly GCA_038205505.1 of Lysobacterales bacterium. Classification (GTDB taxonomy): domain Bacteria; phylum Pseudomonadota; class Gammaproteobacteria; order Xanthomonadales; family Rhodanobacteraceae; genus Dokdonella. The sequence continues at coordinate 17,137 of JBBRBU010000052.1, forward strand.
TCGCGGCGCCGAAGCGCGGATCATGGATGCGATGGAAGGAACGCGTGCGCACCGGCAGGAAGCCGCGCGCGATCTTGTGTTCGCCTTGCGCGCCGGGTTCGAAGCGCTGCAAGCCGTGGCGGATGCAGTAATCGATACCCTGGTAATAGCAAGCTTCGAAATGCAGGCCGGGAACCTGCTCCTCCGCGCCCCAATAGCGCCCATACAAGGTGTCCGCACTGCGCAGACACAGCGCTGCGGCAATGATGCGATCCGCGCGACGACAAAGCACCGCGACGACCTGGCGCGGCATGCTTCGACCCAAATGCCTGAAGAAGCCTTCACTGAGGGCTGGATGATTGCCGTGTGCATCGAACGTTGAGCAATAAAGTCGATGGAGCGTGCGCCATTCCCGGTCGTCGAGTTCATCGCCGTGACGGATCTCGCAGATCACGCCCGCCGCAACGACTTGCGAACGCTCCTGACGGATGTTCTTGCGCTTCTTCGGTTTCAACGCGGCAAGGAACTCGTCGAAATGGGTCCAGCCACGGTTTTGCCAGTGAAACTGCCAGTCAAATCGTGACAACCAATGGGTACCGGAAAGCGCTTCTGCGCCCTCCGCGTCGACAAAGTTCAAATGCGCAGACGACAGACCCAATGCCGAAGTATGTCGTTCGATCCCCGCGATAAGCGCTTGGCGCCGGAGACCTGCGCCGTCGCCGGTTCCGACCAGGAGGCGCGGCCCCGTCGCTGGCGTGTAAGGCACGGCACAAAGCAGTTTCGGGTAGTAGTCGAGTCCGTTCCGCTCGTAGGCGCTCGCCCACGACCAGTCGAACACGAACTCTCCATGGGAGTTGCCTTTGAGATATAGCGGCACGGCGGCGACCAGTACCTCGTTTTCATAGAGCGCGAGCGGACAGGATTGCCAACCGAAATCGCGGCGGATGCAATCGTATTGCTCAAGCCCGGCCAGAAACGCGTGGGCCAGGAACGGGTTCTCGCTCGCGACAAGGTCGTCCCAGGATCGGGAGTCGATGTCGCCCATGCCGTCGTGGATGCGGACTTCAAATTGCGCCATGAGAGGCCGGTTCTTTGTTCGCAGGAGCGCCTTCAGGGGCGATGCTTCTCTGATTCATGAGTAGCAACGGCATCGCCCTTGAAGGCGCCCCTACGAAGCGCTCATCAACCCGCGAGGCCGAGCTTGTCGAGATACTTTTCCGCATCGAGCGCGGCCATGCAGCCGAAACCGGCCGAGGTCACCGCCTGACGGTAGACCTGGTCGGCAACGTCGCCGGCGGCAAACACGCCCGGAACACTGGTCTCGGTAGCGTTGCCCTCGAGTCCGGTGCGGATCGTGATGTAACCGTTGCGCATGGCGAGCTGGCCCTCGAAGATGCCGGTGTTAGGCGTGTGGCCGATTGCAACGAACATGCCGGTGACGGCAATGTCTCGAGTCGACTCGTCGCCAGTATTCTTGATGCGGATGCCGGTCACGCCGGTTTCATCGCCGAGCACTTCATCGACGCTGTGGTTCCAGACGATGTCGATCTTGCCGGCGGCCTGTTTCTCGAACAGTTTGTCCTGCATGATTTTCTCGGCACGCAATTTGTCGCGACGATGCACGAGGGTGACCTTGCTGGCGATATTGGCCAGGTAAAGCGCTTCCTCGACCGCCGTGTTGCCGCCGCCGATCACGGCGACTTCCTGATCGCGGAAAAAGAACCCATCGCAGGTCGCGCAGGCAGAGACACCCTGGCCCTTGTACTTGTCTTCCGATTCGAGACCGAGGTACATGGCCGTGGCGCCGGTTGAAATGATCAACGCATCACAAGTGTATTCGCCGCTGTCGCCCAGCAGGCGAAACGGGCGCTGCTTCAGGTCGGCGGTGTGGATGTGATCGAAAATGATCTCGGTGTTGAAGCGTTCGGCATGCTTCTGCATGCGCTCCATCAGGGCAGGCCCTTGCAGCCCCTCCACGTCACCGGGCCAGTTGTCGACATCGGTCGTGGTCATCAACTGACCGCCTTGAGCAAGGCCGGTGATCATGGTCGGTTTGAGATTGGCGCGGGCCGCGTAGACAGCGGCGGAGTATCCGGCGGGACCGGTTCCAAGGATCAGGAGGCGCGAGTGTTTCGGGGTCGTCATGTATAATCCCGGCCGTTCTCCGGCCACTGGTTGGGCGATGGTTTTCGATGTCGGCAAGCACCTGCGGAACGCTCGCTGGCTGTCGACAACGCGTAGGTTCACTTCCGACGCGGCAGACATTCGGCGATTCACTCGCCGCGCGTTTGGCTGATGAGGATGGGGTGCCGGAGAGGATGAATCAAGATGTCGTGCACGACACGCGTCTGCTGTTGGCAAGAATCGCATCGGCATGCAGCTGCTGCGCCCCTCGATCAATCTGGAGATTCTGATGCGTATTGGTATTCCGTCCGAGACCAAGACCCTTGAAGGACGTGTCGCCTTGGTACCCGCGGCCTGTGCAGACCTGGTCTTGCGCGGTCATGAAGTTTTCGTTCAATCCGGTGCCGGCATCAAGAGCGGTTTCAGCGACGATGATTTCTCCGCACACGGCGTCAAGATTGTCGCCGATGCCGAAAAGCTCTACGAGGTTGGCGAGATGATCGTCAAGGTCAAGGAGCCGATCGCCGGAGACCTGAAGTATCTGCGCAAGGATCACCTGCTGTTCTGCTACCTGCATCTGGCGGCAGAACCGGCCTTGACCCGGAGCCTGCTCGATATCGGACTGACCGGTATCGCTTTCGAGTCGGTTGAAGAGCGCGACGGTTCATTGCCGTTGCTGGCGCCGATGTCGATCATCGCCGGTCGCATTGCGGTCCAGGTCGGCACCCATCTGCTGCACCAGCCGATGGGCGGCAAGGGCAAATTGCTTGGTGGCCTGCCGGCTACCGATCGCGGCAAGGTGGTTGTCCTCGGCGCCGGTGCGGCAGGTGGCAACTCGGCCTCGCTGGCGGCTGCAGGCGGCGCCAATGTCATCGTTTTCGACAAGCGCCCGGATCGCCTCGCCCAGATGATGGCACTCGGAGCGAACGTGACGGCCTTGTATCCGTACGAAGAATCGGTTGCGCGTGAGCTGCGCACAGCCGATCTGGTGGTTGGCGCCGTGCTCGTACCGAGCGCGCGTGCGCCCCGCGTCGTCACGGCGGCGATGGTCAAGGACATGGAGCCGGGCAGCGTTCTCGCCGACATCTCGATCGACCAGGGCGGTTGTTTCGAAACCTCGAAGCCGACCACCTGGAAGGATCCGACCTATGTGGTCGACGGCGTCATTCATTTCGCCGTGACCAACATGCCGGGTGCGGTGCCGCAGACTTCCTCGCGAGCGATTTCGGCGGCGATCCTGCCGTACGTGCAGCGCCTTGCCAGCGGCCCGGCGTGGCGTGACTACGCGCCTCTCAAGGGTGGTATCAATGTCGATGCCGGCAAGATCGCTCATCCCGCCCTTGAAGGTGTGGTTTGAACAAAAACAATCGCTTGCCACGATAAATTAAGGTAAATTCTACGCGTGGCGCGAGCATCCAACAACCCGAAACCGAACCCGCTCAACGACAAGCTGCAACGCCGCTTGCGCGAGGTGGGATTCCTGCTGCTGCTGCCGCTGGCGGTTTATCTGTTTGTCTGTCTTTGGACCTACAGTCCGACTGACTGGGGCTGGTCGCATGCGGGCGGCCCGGAGAAGACGGTCAACTTCGGCGGCAAGATCGGCGGCTACCTGGCCGATCTTCTGTTCTATTTTGTCGGCGCCCTGGCGTATGCCTTCCCGGCACTGTTGCTGCTGACCGGAACCGTTGTATTGCGCGGAGTCGACAAGGCTGACGGTTCGCCGATCGAGCCTGCCTTGCGTCTGGTCGGCGGGATTGCGTTCTTCATCGCCGGTTCCGGACTCGCTCATCTGCATTTCAATGGACCCAGCGAGTTGCCGGCCCAGGCCGGTGGTGTGCTGGGTGCATTGATCGGTGCCTCGCTGATGAAGGGCTTCGGCTTTCTCGGCGCAACCCTGTTCCTGCTCGCGCTGTTCCTGATTGCGGTCACCCTCGCCACGGGTCTGTCCTGGTTCAAGCTGATGGACTGGATCGGGCGTAGCGTGATGTCCCTGTTTGCCTGGCTTCGCGATCGGACCAGGCGTTCCGAGGATTGGAGCGCGGCTCGTGCCGCGCGCAGCGAGCGCGAAGTCGTTCGCAAGGTCGATACGGCCAGGCAGTCCAAACGCGAGCCGCTCAAGATCGAGCCGATCCTGGCGCCAATCGGCAAGAGCGAGCGGGCCCGCCGCGAAAACCAGATTCCGCTTTTTGTCGGTTCATCGACCGAGGGTGAGGTGCCGCCGCTTGCCTTGCTCGATGAACCCAAGCAACGGGTTGCCGGTTATTCGCAGGAAACGCTGGACGCCTTGTCGCGTCAGGTTGAATTCAAGCTCAAGGACTTCCGTATTGATGCGCAGGTAGTCAGCGCGCATCCGGGACCGGTCATCACGCGCTTCGAGATGCAGCCAGCACCGGGCATCAAGGGCAGCCAGATCTCGAGTCTTGACAAGGACATCGCACGCGGCCTGTCAGTGATCAGCGTGCGTGTGGTCGACGTTATTCCGGGTAAATCGGTGATCGGCCTCGAAATCCCCAATGTCAATCGCGAGATTGTCTATCTCTCGGAAATCCTGCGCTCGGACAAGTACGACCAGCTCAAGTCGCCATTGGCACTCGCGCTCGGCAAGGATATCGGTGGTGCTCCGGTCGTCGTCGATCTCGGCAAGATGCCGCACCTGCTCGTCGCCGGCACCACCGGCTCGGGCAAGTCCGTTGCCCTCAACGCGATGGTGTTGAGCCTGTTGTACAAGGCCAGTGCGACCGACGTGCGCATGATCATGATCGATCCGAAGATGCTCGAACTTTCGGTCTACGAAGGGATTCCGCATCTGCTCGCACCGGTCGTCACCGACATGAAGGAGGCCGCAAACGCGCTGCGCTGGTGTGTCGCCGAGATGGAACGGCGCTACAAGTTGATGGCGTCCGTCGGTGTGCGCAACCTGGCCGGTTTCAACAAGAAGGTCAGGGAAGAGGAAGCCAAGGGCCAGCCGCTGCTGGATCCCCTGTTCCGCCCGGATGCCTCACAACCCTCGATGAAGGCCGAGCCACTCAAGCCACTGCCTTATATCGTCGTCATCATCGACGAGTTCGCCGACATGATGATGATCGTTGGCAAGAAGGTCGAGGAATTGATTGCTCGCCTCGCGCAGAAGGCGCGTGCGGCTGGTGTACATCTGATCCTGGCCACCCAACGTCCGTCGGTCGATGTCATCACCGGCCTGATCAAGGCCAATATCCCGACCCGTATCGCGTTCCAGGTGTCGAGCAAGATCGATTCGCGCACGATTCTTGACCAATCCGGCGCCGAGACCCTGCTCGGGCACGGCGACATGCTTTACCTGCCACCCGGCACGGCCACACCCGAGCGCGTCCACGGCGCCTTCGTCGATGATCACGAGGTACACAAGGTCGTTGAATGGCTGCGCGCCCAGGGCAAACCCGATTACATCATCGGCGTGCTCGAGGAAGTGCAGACCATGGCCGATGGCAAGATCATCGGCGAGACCGGCTTGCCGCAGGATGCCGCCGATGCTGAAGGTGGCGAGGATGCCGTGCTCTACGACAAGGCCGTGGCGATTGTCACCGAAACCCGGCGCGCCTCGATTTCAGGTGTGCAACGGCATCTGCGGATTGGCTACAACCGCGCCGCGCGCCTGATCGAGCAAATGGAGCGCGACGGCGTGGTCAGCGGTCCCGAACACAATGGCAGCCGCACCGTGCTCGCGCCACCACCACCGCGCGACTGAGCCGAGGATGGAATGAGTCAACTTTCAGAATCGGGTATGACCAAGGCACGTCGTTTTTCGTGGTTCTTGCTTGTCTCGATTTCAATCGTCTTCGCGAACTACTGGCTGACCCGCCACACGCCTTCAATGTTGCTCGGGAATGTCGCTGTGCCGCCAGCATGGCCCGTACTCGTCGATACGTTGTTGATCATTCCGTTGATCTACCTTTTGATGTTCAGGCGCAACGGTCGCCGGGTATGGATCGGTGCTGCGATGATGGTGGGCACGGGTGCACTGATCGCCAACTTCATCCTGCCCGATCATTCAGTGCCGTGGCTGGATAATTTGAGAGTCGTTCGCAACATTGTTGCCGGGCTTTTCGCGCTGACGGAGCTTGCACTCCTCTCTGTTGTATCGCGAGTCATCTACAAGCTGTATCGAAGTGGTGAGGATGCTGAAGCCGCCATTGAGTCTGGTTTCAGGAATCGATTCGGTGATTCGTCGATCGCGCGTCTGCTGACGTTCGAAGCGCGCATGTGGTTCTACGCCTTGTTCGCTCCCAAGACTTACATGGCCGGTCCACGTGCCGAAGAACGCTTCAGTTATCACCTGAAGGACGGGCATGCTTCCAATCAGCAAGGTTTCATCGTGCTGATCCTTATCGAGCTGCCGATACTGCATGTCTTGCTGATGCTGTTCTGGAGTCCTCTGATCGCTTGGATTGTCAGTCTGATGACTGTGTGGGGCCTGTGCTTCCTGATCGGTGAGTACCGCGCCAGCAGTCGAAGGCAGACATCGATGGACGACGACTCGGTTCGGGTTCGATTCGGATTGCTTCCTGAACTGGAAATTCCGCTAGCTCAAATTGACCGCGTTGATCGCAGCGTCGTGACGGTTGGCCGAAGGTTGACGGGTGCAGTCAGATTCTGTGATTCCGGAAACCCGAACATCGTCATTCATCTCAAGCAAGCCATCGCTGCCCCCAATCTCTTTGGAAGCGCCCGAATGGTCGATCGCGTCTTTCTCGGGCTGGATAAACCCCAGGTTTTCGTTGATCGTCTCGACGATCGTTTGAAAGCGCTGCAGTTGCGCCAGAACGCCGCATCGTGATTTCGCCGCCGCTGCGGGATTGAGCGAATCCATCCAGCGATCCTTCAGCGCGTTCATGTGATCCTGCGCGCCCGCGGCGTCTAACCGAGTAAAATCCGACAGGCTGCTCGGCACTCTGAATCAGAATCGAGGAATATCGACCGATGTTGCGCGCCATACTCTTTCTGACCGTTCTGGTCACAAGCTCCGCCCATGCTGCCGATACTGCTCGTTCGCGCCTCGAAGCGTTTTCCAGCGGCATTCAGACCATCAGCGCCAACTTCGAGCAATCGGTGATCGGTGCCAAGGGCAACCGTGGCGACATTTCGTCCGGGACGCTCGCGCTTAAGGCACCGCGCCAATTTCGCTGGCAAACCACCTCGCCCTACGAACAATTGATCGTCGCCGACGGCAATCGGGTCTGGATCCATGATCCGGATCTCGAACAGGTCAGTGTGCGCAGCCAGGGTGCTGAAGAGGCTCATAGTCCGTTGTCAGTACTCACCGACCTTTCCCAGCTAGATCACGAATTCACCGCGACCGAGGCAGGGAATCGTGATGGTCTGCAATGGCTCAAGCTGGTCTCGAGGGCCAAGGAACCCGAGTTCGCCTTCGCCGAATTGGGCTTCGACAAGGAGAACCTGCTGCAGATGCGCTTTGAAGACTCGCTCGGAAATACCACTGAAATCCTGTTTTCGAATTGGCAGCGAGATCCGAAATTGGCGGGCGATGCTTTTTCCTTCACACCGCCTGAAGGAGTCGACGTGGTCGGCGATCCCGGCGCAGACGCCGAGGTTTTTCCGGTTCAGGACTGAGCCTGAGGCTGAGAAACCTGTCTGAAAGCTGAATCAGTGCGAAAAAACTCTTGACTCTGGACTAGGGTCTAGGGTGCAAGCTTCGATCTACGGGCCTTGTTGACGACCGCTCAAGTCGTCCGGCCCGCTGACACTTGATCGGAGAACGCAATGACCAGCTTTGCAATAGGCCAACTCGCCAGCGCTGCCGGTGTCGGAATCGACACGGTCCGCTATTACGAGCGCAGCGGCCTGCTCAAACCTTCCTCACGCACGCCATCGGGCTATCGCCAGTACGGAAAAGGCGAGCTTGATCGCCTGAATTTCATTCGTCGCGCCCAGCACCTTGGCTTCAGCCTCAGCGATATCGGCGAACTGCTGACGATCAGCAGTCGGGGCGATGTCGCGGCCATGTATCAGGCGGCCGAAATCCGCCTCAGCGATATCGACAATCGGATTGCCGAACTGCATCGCGTTCGCGACGCACTGACCCATCTCATGTCGGAATGCCCACGCGAAGGCAAGGACGGGGATTGCCCGATCCTGCGCGCTCTGCTCAACCAGGAGGTTTCATCATGAAAGACGACAATGCATTGGCGCTGGCCGTGAAAACCGCCCCCCAATCACACTCTTGCTGCATCGCGCATCTGCGTTCCTTGCTCGATGGCATACGTGCCGAACACCGGGTCGGAGCTTCCGCGAGCCATCCATCCGGATTGCTGCATGAAGCATTCGAGGAATCTGCGGATTCCGTGAGCGCTCGCGATGACTACTGCTCCGAGCTTGAAGCCTCGATGTTCGCGCCGGACCAGTTGTCACTCGCGTTTGGCGAGATGGAAATCCGTCACGACGATCCGCGGGAGTTGGCGCGTGCCCGACGTGTGTTCGCAATCACCTTGATCATTCCGATGCTGCTGATATCGAGCGTCTTGGCATTGTTCGATTCTGTGCTCGGCGGGCCCATGTCCTCTCTTCTACGGTCCTCCTTGTTTGCCCTCGCGATTCCGCTGACTGGTTCCGCTGGAGCGTGGCTGATCCGGAGACTCAACCCTGGCAAGAACAACCCCCTCGGAGTAACTCATGGCTGACAAGAATCACGATGCTTCGAGCAAGGCCTGTTGTCACGTCGAGCCTTCCGTGACAAATCATGTCCATGCAACCACGGATCCGGTCTGCGGCATGACGGTTGATCCTGCCAGTGCAAAATACTCGGCTGAGCATGCCGGCAAAGCCTTCCATTTCTGCTCGGACGGTTGCCGCAAGAAATTTGTCGCAGATCCGGATCAGTATCTCGATCCAGCCAAGGCGGCAGTGACGATCGACACGGACAACGACGCGATTTATCTGTGTCCGATGCATCCGGAAGTTCGTCAGCGCGGCCCGGGATCGTGTCCGAAATGTGGCATGGCACTCGAACCCGAAAAGCCCGGGGCAGATGAAGACGACAGCGAATTGCGCGGGGTTCGCCGGAAGTTCCTGATTGCGGCGATTCTCGGCTTGCCGCTACTCCTGGTCGCGATGGTGCCGCATCTGCTCGGTCTGCATTTCGACCCTCCGACCTCGACGATCCTGCGTTGGGCCGAGCTGCTGCTTGCAACGCCGCTGGTGCTGTGGCTGGGGCTCGATTACTACCGTCGCGGGTGGAATGGCGCCATCGCCGGCTCGCCGAACATGTACACGCTGATCGGACTCGGTGTTCTGGTCGCCTACGGGTTCAGTCTCGTCGCGATGTTCGTGCCTGAGCTGTTTCCCGCGTCGATGCGCGATGCCCATGGCGATGTGCCGTTCTACTTCGAGGCGGCCGGCGTAATCATTGCGCTGGTCCTGCTCGGTGAGTGGCTCGAGCTTCGCGCGCGTGGCAAGACTTCCGCGGCGATCCGCCGTCTGTTTGATCTCGCCCCGAAGACTGCGCGGCGAGTGGACGACGATGGCAATGAAACCGAGGTCGCGCTCGACGAGGTCCATGTCGGCGATCTTTTGCGCGTGCGTCCTGGCGAAAAAATTCCGGTCGACGGCAAGCTCACGGAAGGCCGCAGCAGTGTCGATGAATCGATGCTCAGCGGCGAACCGATGGCGGTGGAGAAGGTTGCTGATGACACGGTCACAGGCGGCACGATCAATGGCACCGGCAGTTTCCTGATGCGTGCCGAGAAGGTCGGCGATGAAACCGTGCTCGCGCAAATCATTGATCTGGTCGCCAAGGCCCAGCGCTCGAAGGCGCCGTTGCAGCGGCTGGCCGATCGCGTATC
>JBBRBU010000053.1:0-26552 GCA_038205505.1 Lysobacterales bacterium
CATGACCGGCGGCTTTGATGGCCGCAAGCTCGCTGAGCGTCAACGCCGCTTTGGTCATGATGTCGACGGTTTCCTGCGTCTCGTCGAGCGGCTGCGCATGCTCGAAAGCTCGCATCTGCGCATCGGTGTCGCCCTGCATTCGTTGCGGGCAGTGCCCGAAGACGCGATGAACGCGATGCTCGAAGGTATCAATGCCTTGCCCGACTCAAGACGCGGCTTGCCCGGCAACATGATGCCGATCCATATCCATATCGCCGAGCAGATCGGCGAAGTGCAGGATTGCCTGGCCGTGCGCAATGCGCGACCGATCGAATGGTTGCTTGATCATGCGCCGGTTGATCCGCGATGGTGCCTCGTCCACGCCACGCATCTCGATGAGAATGAGCTCACACGTCTCGCGGCTACTGGCGCAACTGTGGGTCTGTGTCCAACCACCGAGGCGAATCTCGGCGATGGCCTGTTTCCGCTCAGGGATTGGCTCGATGCTGATGGCATCATCGGCATCGGCTCGGACAGCCATATTTCGGTTTCGCCGGTCGAGGAGTTGCGCTGGCTCGAATACGGCCAGCGCCTGATTACCCGACACCGAAATATCAGTGCAAACGACGCCTGCACGAGTACTGGCAGCGTGTTGTTCGGCGCCGCCTTGCGCGGCGGCACACACGCGTCGGGCATGCCGATCGGCGCCTTTGTCGGAGGCGACGCGAGCTTGCCGTCCGTGGGCAACCGTGCGGATCTGCTGGTGCTGGATGAAAAGTCGCCACTGCTGGCCGGGCGAGACAAGTCGAACGTGATTGATACCTGGATATTCGCCGGCAATTCAAACCTCGTGCGTGACGTCATGGTCAATGGCGAGTGGGTCGTGCGCGAATTCCAGCATCGCGACGAAGCGCGGGTCGCCGCGCGATACCGGGCCGTCATCGCGCGGTTGCACCGCTGATTGTTTGATTGCTCGCGTAGTTCGTCCGACGCTGCCGTTTTGCAGCTTCGGCTCCGATAAGGTAGGGGCCCTGCGCCATTGCGGGTTGTTGTTACGCTCCTTCGGAGCGCGGCATCCCTGCTTTTTTTCACTCGCCCCCACATTTCGTCACCCCTGCCCTTCGACACGCTCAGGACATGCCCGGCTTCGCCGAGGCAGAGGTCCAGCGCCATTGATATTGGGCATTACGCTCCTTCGGAGCGCGGCATCCTTGCCAGAGACTCACTCGCTTACCACCGCCCGTCGCCCCTGCGTAGGCAGGGGCCCAGCGCCTTTGTTCGGTTGTAGTTACGCTCCTTCGGAGCGCGGCGTCCATGCCGTTTTTACACTCGCCTCCCAGCGAGCGAGTGGATCAAGACCGGATGTCTCTACACTCAGCGCCAGGAAATGCAAACCAAGAAAAGGCGCTGGGCCCCTGCCTACGCAGGGGCGACGAGAAGTGGGCGAGGAGAAGTGGCAGACGAGAAGTGCGAGGCGAGTGAAACCTCGGCATGGACGCCGCGCTCCGCAGGAGCGCAATCGCAACTGTTTTCGAGCCTAATCAATCGGGGCTGGAAGAGTCGACCAGTGCGGCACGGACCTTGTTGAAATTGCCATCATTTGGTTCGGGTTCGATGCCGAGCAGATGGGCAAGCAGGGGATACACATCGACGTTGTCGAAGGGTGGCAGCACGACGCTCTTGTTCAATCCAGGACCCTGCGCGATGAACAGCGCACGCATGCCTGGATCGGCGATGTCGTAACCATGTTGCCCGAGCGAAAAGTGTCCTTCGGAGGCCATTTTTTCGTCTCCGGAAATGACCCAGCCATGATTTGCCAGGCAAAGCAGGGCAGGTACTCGTGCGTTCTTGCCATAGTGGAATCGTGCCGGCATCTGCGATTTGCGCCAGCAGCGCATATGGTCATGGCGGGCGAGCAGGATTGCTTCCGTATCACGGCCATGGCCGCGTTTCGGCACGATCCCGGTCAGGACGCCATAGCTGACCACGCGCGCAAACTCGGCGGGCAATAGCGCATCGAGATCGATCACCCGTTCCGGCGAGGTCGCCACCATTCCATGATCGGAAACTATGACGATGTTCAATTTCTGCTCGAGGCCGCGCTCGATGAGGCCGTCGATCAAGCGCCGAATGGTCGCGTCGACGATCCGAAGTTCTGCGTTCAATTCGGGTGAATCAGGACCGAAGTGGTGGCCAACACTGTCGATCGTGTCGAGGTATAGGGTCATGAAACTCGGACGGGTTTCGAGTGGCAGCTGCAACCAGTCGAGGATTTTCTCGACGCGCGAGACACCAGCCAATTTCTTGTCGTAGGTCGACCAGAATTCCGGCTGCGATCCGTGGACTGGTGCCTCCGAGCCGGGCCAGAACATGATTCCGGAGTTCAGTCCATGGCGCTTGGCGGTATTCCACAGCGGAATACCTTCATCCCACCAGCTCTCGTTCTGTACGGCCTGTCGATTCCACGCGGCGAATTTCTCCCCGGGAATGCGATCGTCCTCCATGATATTGGCGACGATTCCATTGCGATCCGGGCGCAGGCCCGTGATCAGGGCGTAGTGATTGGGAAACGTCAACGACGGAAACGATGGCCGCATGTATTCGGCGCGAACTCCGCTTTCGGCGAGCGCCTGCAGGGTCGGCGTCAGGCCGCGATCCAGATAGTCAGCACGAAAGCCGTCAATCGAAACGAGCAGAAGCGGGGCAGGGCGCTGCGTCGTGCGGTTCGGCGAGATAGTGCAGGCTGCGAGCGCAAGAACCAGGACGATAAGGGCAAAGCGACTGAGTTTCATCAGACCTGCGGCAAGCGGCACAATCCGCGATTGTCGCGCATGCACGTGACAACCCGTCAACCCCTTGATCGCCGGCGCCCCCGAAAACGGGAGTGGCCGACATCGCGCATTGGGCTCAGTTATCGAATCCGTTGGCGAAAATGATAGCCGTTGGCATCGCGAATGGTGTGCCAATCGAATTCGGACTCAGGGCCGTTCCACTGAGCACCTGTACCGGTGTTGCGTTGCCGGTCGCGGCGAGATCGAAAGCGACCATTCGGTTGTCGGCAGGATTTCCGTTTGCGGAGATGCCGACCATGATCCTCTGCAAGCCTTGGTCGATGCCGATGCCGGATTGATTCTGGCTGGCATCGAAATTGAGTTGGGTCGAGGGTCCCTCGATCGTGTACAGCGGTGCGTCGGCATTGGCAGCGCTGTCCGCAAAAACACGGATCTGGCCGGTGTATGTGAATCCGCCATCGCTGGTTGCGCTGGTAAGCAAGTAGAGCCTGTGCTGAACCGGATCATGGGCGAGACCTGCGGCGCCGGCGGTACTGGCGCTCTTGAGCACGCGCGTTGGTGTCGGATAACCATCGGCGGTTCGCGCATGGAAAATCACCTTGGAGGCATAGGGTGTATCGAAGTCGTAGTCGACAACAGCCACTTCGTCGGTATCAGGAAGCCAGGTCAGGGCGGCCGGATTGTTGAGCTGGGTGAGGCTGGTGGTGCCGCCTCCCCAGTTGATCGAGCGCGTCCTCGCCACGCTGTTGCCGTCGGCATGCAGGGGAAAAGTATAAATGCAGCAGTTGCTGGCGATCACGATAAGTTCGTCTTGCGCCAGCAGCGGCACGTTAGCCCGGGTCTGGCCGAGGATCGGTGGATTGATGACACGAATCGGGGCGACGTTTCCACTCGCGAAGGCCGGGTAGACGCGGATTGCCATGCCTCGAAAGTCGGAGATGTAGATCAGGCCCTCGACCGGTTCATAGCTTCCAAAGGCCGGGTCGTAGAGCTGGGTGGCGTTTCCGGTAATTTGCCTGATCGGGGCAGCATTCCCTTGGGCGATCGCGGAGAACTGGCTCAACGGGTGCTGGGTTGGGCTGGCGGGCGCATATCCACCGATCATCACCTCGGATTGGCCAGGCACGGGCAGGCCTGCGAACAGGATCGCCAGGACGATAATTGGAATGGCGCGCATCGAGATGACTCCGTTGGCTGAGATAGCTACCCAATACGCAACACGATGATGGATACCCCAATCGAAGCGTGGCTTGATGAGTCGACTGGGGCGGTGGCGACTATAATCCCGTTTTGATCCTGAGAGAGCGCCCATGACGGACCCGTCCCGAAACGACCCTGAGCGCAGCATCCGCGCTCCGCGAGGCACTGAGCTCAGCTGCCGCAGCTGGCTGACCGAGGCACCCTTCCGCATGTTGCAGAACAACCTTGATCCGGAGGTTGCCGAGAATCCGGCCGAACTCGTGGTCTACGGCGGAATCGGCCGCGCCGCGCGCAACTGGGAATGCTACGACGCCATCCTGAAATCATTGCGCGAACTTGGTGATGACGAAACCCTGTTGATCCAGTCGGGCAAGCCGGTCGGTGTTTTCCCGAGCCATGTCGATGCGCCACGCGTGCTGATCGCCAATTCCAATCTGGTCCCGCATTGGGCGACCTGGGAGCACTTCAACGAGCTCGATCGCAAGGGGCTCATGATGTACGGGCAAATGACGGCTGGCTCGTGGATCTACATCGGCTCACAGGGCATCGTCCAGGGCACCTACGAAACCTTTGTCGAGATGGGTCGCCAGCACTTCGATGGCAATCTGAAAGGAAAGTGGATTCTGACCGCCGGGCTCGGCGGCATGGGCGGTGCGCAACCACTGGCCGCCAGCCTTGCCGGCGCGAGTTCGCTGAACATTGAATGCCAGCAACGCTGCATCGATTTCCGTTTGCGCACGCGCTATGTCGATGAACAAGCAACCGATCTCGATGACGCGCTCGAACGAATCGAGAAATACACAAAATCGGGCGAAGCAAAATCAATCGCCTTGCTCGGAAACGCGGCGGAAATACTGCCTGAGCTCGTGCGTCGTGGCGTCAAGCCTGATGCGGTTACCGACCAGACCAGCGCACACGACCCCATCCATGGCTATCTGCCAATCGGCTGGTCCGTCGAGCAATGGCTGGCCGAGCAGAAAGCGAATCCCGAGCAGGTGCGCGACGCGGCCAAGAAGTCAATGCGCGTGCATGTCGAGGCGATGCTCGCATTCGAGAAACAAGGCATCCCGACTTTCGACTACGGCAACAACATCCGCCAGATGGCGCTGGACGAAGGCTGCAAGAATGCATTTGATTTTCCGGGTTTCGTGCCGGCTTACGTGCGTCCATTGTTCTGCCGTGGTATCGGTCCGTTCCGCTGGGTCGCGCTGAGCGGCGACCCGGAAGACATTTACAAGACCGATGCCAAGGTCAAGGAGCTGATTCCGGATGACAAGCACCTGCACAACTGGCTGGACATGGCGCGCGAGCGGATCAGTTTCCAGGGCCTGCCTGCACGTATCTGCTGGGTCGGCCTTGGTCTGCGCGACAAGCTCGGTCTTGCCTTCAACGAAATGGTTCGCAACGGCGAACTCAACGCGCCGATCGTGATTGGCCGCGATCATCTTGATTCGGGCAGCGTTGCCAGTCCGAATCGCGAAACCGAAGCGATGCTCGATGGCAGTGATGCGGTCAGCGACTGGCCGCTGCTCAATGCAATGCTCAATGTTGCTGGAGGCGCGACCTGGGTATCACTGCACCATGGTGGCGGCGTCGGCATGGGGTACTCGCAGCACTCCGGCATCGTGATTGTCTGCGATGGCACGGAGGCGGCCGACAAGCGCCTTGCCCGCGTGCTCTGGAATGATCCGGGAACCGGCGTCATGCGCCACGCCGATGCAGGCTACGAGATCGCCAAGGCATGTGCGAAGGAACAGGGTTTGAAATTGCCGATGGCGTAGCGGAGCAGACGGTTGCTGCGCGTCTACGCAACCCACCATTGCGAGGTGTTGCGTGGTTCAGCCGATACGGCTGTGGAGTATGGCGCGGGATCAGTTGACCCGGTAGAAGCTGTGCGCGCCAATGACGGCGAGCGGCGTGCCCTTCATCCATTTTGGCGATGCATGTTCCTCGGCGACGAAGTGATCGGCGTCAGGTACGACGAACTTGCGCTTTTCTACCGGGAGATCCCACATCTGCATGGCGTGATCAGCGACCAGCCAGGCCTTCTCCCATGCTTCGGAATTGCGCAGCATGTATTCCTTGTTCGTCGTCGAGATTGCAAACTGCAGTCGCGCGGTGACAACCTCGCAGACGTTGCTTCCCCAGCGTCCGTCTTCGAGACGGCGCATCGCGACTTCCGCGACTGCAGCCTGTCCACGTTGTGTTTCGCTGCGTGCTTCGAGATAAACCATCGAAGCGAGACAGGTGCGATCAGCGTCATGCTGCGGCAGCACCGATGCCAGCCAGAGTAACCAAGCCAATTTCATCGTTCGGAATCTCCTGCAAACCCGGGCCGGGGGATTTCCGCAATGACAGCGTGAAACTAGGGGTCTGCTGACATTGACGGGTGATACATCCACGTCGACCATCAGATGCCTGTTTGAATATGTTTCAGGCACCACGATTCGCAGGCGAGTCGATACAGGAATCTTTCACTCCTGTGCCACTCTCTGCGATGTTGGAATCTGATCGGCGCGTGATTTCGCTGCCTGACCGTCGGGCGGTGGCGTCTGCCTGTCGCGGCAGTCGCTCTGTCCCGTTGCTGCGTATCCCTCCGATGAAGATGGAACCATCATTTGATTGGAGATAACTGGTGGGCTTGATCACCACCGAACACGACTCGGCGCGCAGATTAATCCTTCAGATTGGAGTTGTCACTCAAAAAATGCATAAACCTGAATATCCCGTTCAGGTTCTCTTCGGTAACGATTGCAGCCGAAATCCTGATTCTACCTTGATAAATATACCAATATTTATTCAGGGAGTTATCACTTCACATAGCCATAGAAGCCGCTGAGGATATTCTGGTCACCCGCATAGTCTTCCGCTTTGGCGGGAACGAACTTGGTGATGCCAAGCTCAAGTAGCAGTTCTTCGAGTTCAGGTGCACCTTCGACATTGAGCAAGGCGTCGCGAACCTTGTTGCGAACATCTTCGGGAACATTCGGTGAAGCGAGGATGGCCGGGCCCGAAATTTCCGGTGAAGTATACAAGGTAACAAGACCCGGATTGCCGTAAGTCTCCAGCATCCAGGTCGGGAAAATGGCCGCGTCGGTTTCGCCGGCGTTCAATACGCCAATGCTGTCGCGCCACGAGTTTGCACTCGACCTGATGTCCGGCTGTTGCACGGGATCCGAAAAGATCTGCATCAGCACGGCATAACCAAGGCTCGGAGCAGGCATCGTCGCGATACGCGATGACAACAGCGCGTTGGGAGTTTTTCCGTCGAAATCCGGGCTCGCCAGCAAGGTGTAGGAAGTCGGCTGGAATCTCCTTACCAACGGAATGAAATTTGAGTGGCTGATGCGGTAGTCGGCGAAATGCGCTTCATCGTAGGAAAAGTCGGTCTGGTCCAGTTTGAGGATGTCGCGCCAGTAACTTGAATAGTTCGCAGCTGACGTGAGCACGAATTTTTCGCCCGTAGCCTTGCTCAGGTAATCCAGCAAGGGCTGATAGATTGACTCGGCGGTGTCCGGTGTATAGGTAGGTTCGGGCGTGAATCGATATTCGGCGGCGAGGGCATTGCTGCCCACGAATGCTGCGCCCAGGCAGCAGGCAGCAAGAAGTGCGTGGAATCGTCGACGGTGCAAGCGGTTCATGCTTTGGTTACCTCGGTTGTTTCGATCATGTTGACTGATCCATGCAAGCCTCATGCCGTGACCATACTCGGGTTCGCGGGGAATATCGGCAGGCGCTTGATTCGAGCTCCCGTTGAGAGGAGCAGGGCGGCACTTTCGGGAATGTCCAGGGGTAATACGGCCAGCGCCTCACAACCCGTGGATTCAGCGCGGGCGGCATAGAGAATCGAACCACCGCTGGGGGGAACCGATTCGATCATGACCTCGGTACCCGGAATCGGAATTTCCTCGGTTTCAACGTGGATGCGCATACATCCCCGCTTGTTGCCGCCACGATAGTGCAGTCGCGCGACGATTTCCTGTCCGGGATAACAACCTTTGTTGAGGCTGACAGCCTCGAGCCGCTCCAGACCGAGCGCACTTGGCGTATATCGACCTGAAACCTGTTCAGGAATCCAGGCAAGACCGCAGGTAATGTCTTCGCGTGTCCAGGCGTCGAAACCCCGCTCGTCGAAGTTGCTTGCGGCCTCCCTCCTGGTCAGGATGACCTGCCGTGGATGCGTCCCAGGCAGATCCAGGCTCCATTGCTCGGTGCTGTTCGAGGTTGGCGCATGCCCGGATTCGCCAAGGCCAAACAGGCTGAAATCCGTCAGGGGTTGAATGCGAACCTTGCTGCGAAACACGAAAGGATGCAGAGCGGCCGCCATGTTTGTCGCTTGGCCTCGTGGCAACCAGGCAAATAATTGATCCTCGCTGACCTGCAGCAGCGCGAATAGATAACGAACGCGACCATTGGCATCGAGCCAGGCGCTCCATTGCGACTTTCCGTTCACCAGTTGAGTCACGTCGCTGGTGAATTGGGACTGCGCGAAGGCACGCGCGTCAGCACCCAGGAGTTCTAGCATTTGCGCTTCGGCGAGTGGGTAGGCCACGGCGGTATCGAGCTCCTGAAACGGGTTTCCCAAGCTCAAGATGAGTCCTTGGTCGAATTGGTGCAAGTGCACGCGCTGGTTGTCAGAAATGGCCCCGGGCATTAAGATTTTGTGGTTACGCTTGGGCTTGACCGCAAATTTCTCCATGCCGCGAAGCAACATTCAGGCCTCGAGGATGCTTCTCTCGGGTTTCGCGCGGCCTTGCCTTGCCCCTGCTCCGACGGCCGCGAAGCGTAACGTCTGGTCGTTTGCGCCAACCAAGGTAACCTTCACTCAGGCTCCTGCCCATGTCGAATACCGAATCCGCCTCCGATGCTCCGATCAAAGCTGATCTCGAGGGCGAATCGGCCGTGGCGGCGTCTGTCCCAAAGGAACCGGTGGAATTCGGAGGTCGTGAGGGGCCCGATCCTGTGCGCTACGGGGATTGGGAGAAGAACGGTCGCTGCATCGATTTCTAGCTTCGCCATTTCTCAACCGGCCTTCGGGTCGCCAGCCAACCGCAACAAGGCCAGCCCTATGCAACCAACCGCCCGCCCCTTGTCACCGCATCTGCAGGTGTACCGCTGGCAGATCCAGATGGCGACTTCGATCCTGCATCGAGTCAGCGGAATCATTCTAGTTGTCGGAAGCCTGCTGATCGCCGCGGCCTTGCTGGCATTGGCCAGCGGTCCACAGGCGTGGTCCCGTGTCAGCGATCTGGCCGGCTCGTGGTTCGGCCTGCTCGTCCTGTTCGGCTGGACCTGGGCATTCGCGTTTCATTGGATCAACGGCATCCGTCACTTGTTGCAGGATGCCGGCTGGGGCTATTCCATCAAGCAGTTCATCGCCAATGGCTGGATCTCGGTCATCGGCAGCTTCGTATTGAGTGGACTGGTTTGGGGCTTCGTCTACGGCTGCGGGGGACTCGCATGAGCGTCGATGATCCGCTGCGCACACCGTTAAAAAAAGCCCGCGGCCTTGGCTCGGCAAAGGATGGCGTCCATCATTTCATTGTCCAGCGCATCACCGCGATCGCGCTACTTTTCCTGTCGGTGTATTTCATCGCGCTGCTGGTAGGGCTGGCCGGTGCCGACCACGCGAGTGCGCGCGCGGCTGTAGCCCAACCCTACAACGCTATTTTGCTGATCGCTTTCCTGATTGCGACGTTCTGGCATGGTCAGCTCGGCATGCAAGTGGTAATTGAGGATTGGGTGCACACACCATGGTTGGCGATGACCTGCCAACTCGTCGTTCGTCTTGTCTGTGTCCTCGCTGCCCTGGCGAGTGTTTTCGCCGTGCTTCGAATCGCATTGGGGGCCTGAAATGTCTGCGTACAAGATCCAGGAACATGAATACGACATGGTTGTCGTCGGTGCCGGTGGTTCAGGCCTGCGCGCAACATTTGGTCTCGCTGCCAAGGGGTTGAAAACCGTTTGCCTGACCAAGGTTTTCCCGACCCGTTCCCATACAGTGGCTGCCCAAGGTGGCATTTCCGCCGCACTCGGCAACATGGGCCCAGACGATTGGCGCTATCACTTTTACGACACGATCAAGGGCTCCGACTGGCTCGGCGACCAGGTTGCGATCGAGTACATGTGCAAGGAAGCACCGGCCGCCATCATCGAGCTTGAGCACTACGGTGTGCCGTTCTCGCGCACCGAAGACGGCAAGATCTATCAGCGACCCTTCGGTGGCATGACGACCCAATACGGTGAAGGCCCGGCCGCGCAGCGCACCTGTGCCGCCGCTGATCGCACCGGTCACGCCATGTTGCATACGCTGTACCAGCAGTCGTTGGCACACGATGCTCGATTCATGATCGAGTACTTTGCCCTCGACCTGATCTGGGACGAGGAAGGTGTTTGTCGTGGCGTGCTTGCGCTGGACATGGCCGAAGGTACCTTGCACCTGTTCCGTGGCCAAGGCGTGGTGTTGGCGACCGGTGGTTATGGTCGCGCCTACTTCAGCGCAACCTCTGCGCATACCTGCACCGGCGACGGCGGCGGCCTCATGCTTCGCTCGGGCCTGGCCTTGCAAGACATGGAGTTCGTGCAGTTCCACCCAACCGGCATCTATGGCGCGGGGTGCCTGATCACCGAAGGTGTTCGTGGCGAAGGCGGCATGCTGAAAAATTCAAGCGGTGAGCGCTTCATGGAGCGCTACGCGCCGCATTACAAGGATCTGGCTTCTCGCGATGTCGTTAGTCGCTCGATGACGATCGAAATCCGCGAGGGCCGCGGTGTTGGTGAGGACAAGGATCATTTGCTGCTCGATCTGACCCACCTTGGCCCGGAAGTCATTCACGAAAAATTGCCAGGCATCGCCGAGAGCGCGCGTATCTTCGCCAACGTGGATGTGACCAAGCAGCCAATTCCGGTTCTGCCGACTGTTCACTACAACATGGGTGGCATTCCAACCAACTATCACGGCGAAGTCGTGCAGAAGGTCGGTGACCAACCCGATCATGTCGTGCGCGGCCTGTACGCGATCGGTGAAGCTGCCTGCGTGTCCGTGCACGGTGGCAATCGTCTTGGTTCCAATTCGCTGCTTGACCTGGTCGTGTTTGGCCGAGCCGTTGCCAACCGTTGTGCGGAGACGATAAAGCCCGGCGCTTCGCACAAGCGCCTGCCGGCGTCGGCCTGCGACAATGCTCTGGCCAACCTCGACAAGCTGCGCAACGCCGACGGCTCATCGCCGACCGCCGAGATTCGCCTGAACATGCAGCGCACAATGCAGTCCGACGCAGCCGTGTTCCGCACCTCGAAGACGCTGACAGAGGGCTGCGAGAAGATGGCGAAGATCTTCACCAGCTTCGAGGACGTCAAGGTCAGCGATCGCTCACTGATCTGGAATTCGGATTTGATCGAGACCTACGAACTGCAGAACCTTCTATACAACGCGGTGGCGACGATTGCCTCGGCCGAACAACGCAAGGAAAGTCGCGGCGCGCATGCGCACGAGGACTATCCCGAGCGCGACGACGAAAATTGGCAGAAGCACACCTTGGTCAAGGTTGACGAGACGGGTGCTACAAGCTTCGATTTCCGTCCCGTGCACATGTATACGCTAACCGACGATGTCGAAGTTGTGCCGCCGGCAAAGCGGGTGTACTGATATTCGGAGTTCGCACCGATGATTCAGTTAAAGGGAGAGTTTCAATGAGCGGAATGAACGGTTTCTGGTATCTCCTCTGGATTGCGCTGGTCGTGGTTGCCGGAATTGTTCTTCGTCGTTGGTATGCGAGTAGCCAGGATCGCAGTGAGCTGGTTTTCTGGGTCTTTTTCTTCCTGCTTTGTCCGCCACTCGCAATCGTTGTCTTTTTGATGTTCAAAATACTGCGGATCAGCGTTACGGTTCGCGCGGAGAATTCCAGTCATGGCTGAGTTTGCACTTCCTAAAAACTCGAAGATCCAGCAGGGCAAGCGCTTTCCGGCCAAGGCTGGCGCGAAGAACGTGCGCGAGTTTCGTGTCTATCGCTGGAGTCCGGACGATGGAGAGAATCCGCGAATCGACACTTACGAGGTCGATCTGGCGACCTGCGGACCGATGGTTCTTGATGCGCTGATCAAGATCAAGAACGAGATCGATCCGACCCTGACTTTCCGCCGATCCTGTCGCGAAGGAATCTGCGGTTCGTGCGCGATGAACATCGACGGCACCAACACGCTGGCTTGCACCAAGGCGATCGAGGATTGCTCGAAGGGCGACGTACCGATCTATCCACTGCCGCATATGTCGGTGGTCAAGGATCTGGTCCCCGACATGACCCATTTCTACGCGCAATACGCGTCGATCAAGCCGTGGTTGCGCACGCAAAGTGCGCCGCCGCCGAAGGAGCGCCTGCAATCGAAGGAAGATCGCTCGAAGCTCGATGGGCTTTACGAGTGCATTCTTTGCGCCTGCTGCTCGACAAGTTGCCCGAGCTATTGGTGGAACGGGGATCGCTATCTCGGCCCAGCCGTCCTGCTGCAGGCCTATCGCTGGATTGTCGACAGTCGCGATGAGGACACCGGCCAGCGTCTCGATGAACTCGAAGATCCGTTCCGCCTGTATCGCTGCCATACGATCATGAATTGCACGCGGACTTGTCCTAAAGGACTGAATCCAGCCAAGGCCATCGCCGAGATCAAGAAGCTCATGGTCGAGCGGCGTACCTGATCCTATCGAACCCATGGACGACTGCGACCTTCCACCAGACGCCGAATTCAAGCGTTTGCGCTGGCGCTGCCGTCGCGGCACGCGCGAGCTTGATCAACTGCTCGGTTGGTGGCTGGAGAATCGGCACGAGGCGGCATCTCTTGCATTTCGCCAGGGTTTTGCCGGCCTGCTTGAGCAGCAGGATCCGGAGCTCTGGGACTGGTTGCTTGGCAAGGGGAAGGCGAGCGATCCGGATCAAGCCGCAGTGATCGATGAAATCCGTACCCAGCATCGCGTTTGACTATCGACCCTGTCGTGGTCTGGCCGTGGCCATTGTCATTCTGACCTTGCTGGCCGTGCTCGCAATCTTCCTGAGTGGTATTTACCCGACTGCGAAGCTGCTGATGGTGATGGTCGTGGCAGTCCATGGATTCCGGGCACTGGTTCGACACCTCAAACCAAAATTCGTCCGCGTTGCGCGAGGCGAGGGTGGTTGGCTGCTGGTCGACCACGAGGGGTCGGATCATCCGGTCGGATTGATCAACCATGTGCGTCGTGGTTTTCTGCTCGTGCTTGCGTTTCGGCAAGACGGCGTTGGCAGGCATTATCTGGTTTTGACTCCCGACAACTCGGATAGTGAATTGCGCCGACGCCTGATCCTCATTCTCGCCACCGACAGCAATCAACCTGCGGTCACGACGACATATTGACCGGCGCGGCTTGCCGCCACGGTGCCGCTTCCGGCACTCTTCGCCATCTACGCGGTCCATGATGATCGCGCCCGCTCCCAGGACATCAATCCGGAATGTTCCGACCGCTCGAATTCTTCATTGGCCTCCGATATACGCGGGCCAAGCGACGCAATCACTTCATCTCGTTCATTTCGCTGGTGTCGATCCTTGGCATTGCTGTCGGCGTGACCGCGCTGATCACGGTGATCTCGGTTATGAATGGTTTCGACAAGGAGCTCAAGGACCGCATCCTCGGCATGGTCGCGCATGCCACGGTCGAAGGAGTCGACGAGAGTGTTCGCGAGTGGCCGGAGGCGCTCAAGCGGGCCGAGAGCAATCCCCATGTGCTCGGTGCCGCACCGTACGTGGAGCGCGAGGCGATGTTGCAGGGCGAGCGTGTCTCGGGAGCGATCGTGCGCGGCGTGCTTCCCGACTACGAACCAAAGGTTTCCGAGATCGATCGCAAGATGGTCGAAGGCCGTCTCGATGATCTCAAGCCCGGCAGCTTCAACATCATTCTCGGTCGCGAGTTGGCGAGCAAGCTCGGTGTCGGCGTCGGTGACTTCGCTGTCGTCATCACGCCTGAGGTCAGCACCTCGCCGGTCGGTGTGCAGCCGCGTTTCAAGCGCTTCAAGGTCAGCGGCATCTTCGAGGTCGGCATGCAGGAGTACGACGGAGCGCTCGCTGTCGTCGCCATGCAGGATGCCGAAACGCTGTATCGACTCGATGGACCGACCGGCATTCGCCTGCGCCTCGACGACATGTTCCGGGCGTATACGGTTGCGCGCGATCTTTCCGGTCAGCTCGGCCAGGCCTACCGGGTATCCGACTGGATGCAGGGTCACAGCAACTTCTTCAAGGCGATTGCGATGGAGAAGAAGGTGATGTTCCTGATCCTGTCGCTGATCGTTGCCGTCGCCGCGTTCAACCTGGTGTCGACCTTGGTCATGCTGGTCACCGACAAGCAGGCCGATATCGCGATCCTGCGGACACTCGGGCAGAGCCCGGCCAGCATCATGGGCGTGTTCATGATCCAGGGCGTACTGGTCGGGACGCTTGGAATTTTTCTCGGTGTGGGCTTTGGTGTGATGCTGGCGCTGAACCTGACTTCGATCGTGCACTGGATCGAAACGACTTTCGGGGTGACGTTTCTGTCCGCCGAGGTCTACTACATCAGTGAGCTGCCATCGGATCTGAACTGGAGCGATGTTGGCTGGATAACGGTCACCGCTTTCGTGTTCTGCATTTTCGCCACCTTGTACCCGGCTTGGCGCGCGGCGCGCATCGAGCCGGCAGCGGCACTTCGCTATGAGTGAGTCGGCCATGAAAACAGGTGTGGAAAAGTCCGCCGACATCGTCCTTCGTGCCAGCAAGGTCGCCAAGATCTACAAGGAAGGAGACTTGCGTACGGACGTACTGCACGAGGTGAGCTTCAGCGTAAAGCGTGGCGAGACGGTCTCGATCGTTGGCGCATCAGGCACCGGCAAGAGCACCTTGCTGCATATTCTTGGCGGGCTCGATACGGCGACGGCCGGTGAGGTCGAAGTTGAAGGTCAGACGATGTCGCGACTATCCGATCGTGCCCGCGGCCAGTTGCGCAATCGCTCGCTCGGTTTCATCTACCAGTTCCATCATCTGCTGCCCGAGTTTACTGCACTCGAAAACGTCTGCATGCCGCTGTTGATCCGGGGCACGCCGATTGCGCAAGCGCGTGATCTGGCGACCGAGCTGCTTGGTCGGGTCGGTCTGGCCGCACGCATCGCCCATAAACCCGGCGAACTTAGTGGCGGCGAACGTCAGCGGGCGGCAGTCGCCCGCGCCCTGGTCACGCGACCGGCGTGCGTTCTCGGCGACGAACCGACCGGCAATCTTGATGAAGCGAATGCCGCCCAAGTCTATGAAATGATGCTCGAACTCAATCGAGAGATCGGCACGGCGCTGGTGCTGGTGACTCACGATCGCGGTCTCGCCGCGCGCATGGACCGCATGCTGGAGCTGCGCGGCGGTATGCTGCATGAGCTGGACAAGTCGGCTGTAGCGGGCGCACAACTGCATTCGAGATAAACCAGGCACCGTGGATTCATCACTCCACAATGGCGAAGCTGCAATAGCGCGATAGGGATCGTTTCCAGGAAGGATCGATGGCATGGACGACAGCGAATCGGTGCAGCAAGGAAACGACCAGGGCGCTACGCGCTGTGTCTTGCCTCGAGTGACCCCGCTGCGGATTTTGTCGCTGCTTGCCGGCGCGGTGGTTGTGCAGATGCTGCCGACCTTGCCGCCGAGCTGGATTTCGATCCTGATTGGGGTCGTCGCATTGGCGCTGTTGTTTGTCCGCGCCAGCAGTCGTGCCCCGGTCTGGTTCGTGCTCGGCTTTGCCTGGACGTTGCTGTGCGCAGAGGCCGCGCTTGATGCACGACTGCCGGCGGATCTTCATGGCCGGGATTTCGATGTCGTCGGCACGATTCGGGGACTGCCCGAGGTGCAGGATCGAAGCACCCGGTTCGCCTTCGATATCGAAAGCGCCTCGCTCGATGGCGAGAGCGTGGCGTTGCAGGGGCATGCGCGCCTGAACTGGTATGACAGCGCACCGGCGCTTGCGCCTTGCTCGCGCTGGCAGCTTCGCCTGCGCCTGCGCCCGCCGCGTGGACTGGTCAATCCGGGTGGTTACGACAGCGAGCGCGGTGCTGTACAGCGCGGCGTGGTTGCGGTCGGTTATGTCCGCAAGGCAAATGAGAACCGGCGAATCGGTTCAGCGACGGGACTGTGCGTCGATCAATGGCGGGCGAGGATTGCCAGCGCGATCTCGCATCGACTTGGCGGTGATCCGGGTAGTGCCCTGTTGCGCGCCCTGGCCGTCGGCGATCAGCAAGGTATCGACGATTCGCAGTGGCAAGTATTGCGCGCCACCGGCATCGGCCATCTGATCGCGATCTCGGGCTTGCATGTCGGCATGTTGGCCACATTCGGGGCCTTGCTTGCGAGGCTGATGTGGAAAGCCTGGCCATCGCTGACGTTGCGACTGCCTGGACCGCTGCTCGAAGCACCGGTGGCAATGGCGTGCGCAACGGGATACGGGCTATTGGCAGGTATGGGCGTACCAACGATTCGAACCTTGCTCATGATCGCGATCGCCTTGCTCGCACGCTACATGCGACGCGCCACTACGGTCGCCCAGGGACTGGCGCTGGCGGCTCTGGCCATTGTCGTCTGGGATCCGCTGGCCGTGCTCTCGGCGGGGTTCTGGTTGTCTTTTGTCGGCGTTGCGATTCTGCTCTCGATGACCCGGCCGACTCACGACGGGCGGGCAGGGTGGCGGGATATTCCACGACTGCAGCTGACCTTGAGCCTTGCCCTGCTGCCAATGTCGGTCTGGTTCTTCGGTCAGGGTTCGCTGATCGGGCCCTTGGCCAACCTGATCGCCGTACCATGGGTCAGTTTTCTCATCGTGCCGTTCACCGTGGCCGGTAGCCTGCTGATCGTCGACCTGCCAGTTGTTGGCGGCCCGCTGCTGGATCTTGCCGACGTGCTCCTGAAGGTGCTCTGGCAGCTGATGCAATGGATGGCCGCCTTGCCTTCGGCGCAAGTCTATTTTGCCTCGGCTCCGACCTGGGCATTCATGCTGGCCTTGATCGGCGTTGGCTGCATGCTGATGCCGCGAGGCATACCACTGCGCGCCGTCGGCCTGGTGTTGTTGCTGCCGATGCTGTTTCCACGCCAGACGCCACTGGCCAAGGGCGAATTCGAGGCCTGGATGTTCGATGTCGGTCAAGGCTTGTCGGTATTCGTGCGAACGCGCGATCACGCGCTTCTCTACGACGCCGGACCCCGCTACCCAAGTGGCTTCGATAGCGGCGATGCGATCGTGATTCCTTCCTTGCACGCGCTCGGCATCGACCGCCTCGATCGCCTGATCATCAGCCATGGCGACCGCGACCATGCTGGCGGCGCCGAAGCGGTGCATCTGGCGTTTCCCGAGGCTGAAATCGAGAGCGGAGAGCCGGAGCGGCTTGCAGTCGCGGCGAAGGCATGTCGAGTTGGCGAATCGTGGGAATGGGAAGGCGTCACGTTTCAAGTCGTGTTGGCGTCTGTCGAGCGCGCCACGAAAAGCAACGACCGCTCCTGCGTCGTGCTGGTCAACGGCACATCCGGCAGTCTGCTGTTGACCGGCGATGTGTCCGCATCCGTTGAGCTGGCCGTTGCCGAGGCAATCGGCAACCTGCGCCGGCCGCTGGTGTTGAGCGTGCCCCACCATGGCAGCAAGACGGCTTCATCGGAACGCTTTCTCGATGCCATCGATCCGCAATTGGCCCTGGTCTCGGCGGGCTACCGCAATCATTTCGGCCATCCCCATCCCGTCGTTGTCGGCCGCTACATCGAGCGATCGATTCCACTGCTGAATACCGCCGATGCGGGCTATCTGCACATGCGTTTCGCCGCCGAAGAAACCAGGCCAATGCAGGGCCGTAGCCTGCGCGAGGCCTGGTGGCGCATGCACTGAGGATCGACGCTGCTATCATCCGTAGTCGGCAAACCCGCGGGAGTGCCGGATTTATCCAAAACGACAGACGAGGAGTGGTTGCACGTGCTTGAGATCCTGATTGCGGGTGGTTGGCCGATGATTCCGATCCTGTTTGCTTCGGCGGTTGCCCTGGCCATTATCCTCGAACGCTTCTGGACGCTGCGGCGCAAATCGGTGATTCCGCCCGAGCTCGGTGACCAGGTCATGAGCTGGGCGCGTACGCGCAAGCTCGATCCAAAGCATATCGATGCGTTGCGCGATACTTCCCCGCTCGGAGAACTCCTCGCCGCTGCCCTGGTCGTGCGCAATCGCCCGCGCGAGATCATCAAGGAGCGCGTCGAGGATACCGGCCGCCATGTCATGCATCGGCTCGAGCGCTTCCTCAATACGCTCGGCACCATTGCGATCGTCTCGCCGCTGCTCGGATTGCTCGGAACCGTTTTCGGAATGATCAGCATGTTCTTTGCGGTCATGGTCAGTGGTGTCGGCGATCCGCTGAAGATGGCGGGCGGCATCGGCGAGGCTCTGGTATGCACGGCGAGCGGGCTGGTAGTGGCCATTCCGGCATATTTCTTCCATCGCTACTTCCGCGGCCGCGTCAGTGATCTGGTCATCGACATGGAAAAGCAGGTCATCGCACTGACCGATGAGTTGAGCGTTGTTTCCGACGCGAACGCTGCTGCGCGCAGCGTAGGCTGATCTCCGATGCGCATTACTTCTGGTCGTCGCGAAGACGATTTCGAGATCAACGTGATTCCGTTGATCGACGTCATGCTGACCTTGCTGATGTTCTTCGTCATGACGACGACGTTCGTGCAGCACTCGAGCATGAAGGTGACCCTGCCCGAAGCCTCGGCCGTCGAGCAAACGCGCGACGAGCAGAATCTGACCATCATGATCGATGCCGAAGGTCGCTTCTATATCGACAACAACGAGGTGCTCAATCCCGGCATTGATACGCTCAAGGCCGCGATCCTGCGCGTTGCCGGCGAAGATCGTACGCGTCCGGTGATCCTGCGCGCCGATGCGGGCAGCCGCCACCAGTCCGTGATCACGGCCATGGATGCGCTCGGCCAGCTCGGTTTCGACCGGCTCAGTTTGGCGACCACCCCGACCAAATCGGACGCTGGCCAATGAGGTCGTCGCCCGCTTTGTTGGCCATCTGACCATGGCGGCAAGCGCTCTCGCCACGTACAGGCGCCTGCTCGGTTATGCGGCGCGTTATCGATGGTGGGCGCTGGCTGGCGTCTTCGGCATGGTCTTCGATGCCGCAGTCGCAGCGGTCTTCACTGCAATGATCCGGCCGATGCTCGATGACTTGTTCATCAGCCGCAGCGCGACCGCGATCCTGTGGATGCCCTTCATCATCGTCGGTCTGTTTGTCATCCGCGGGGTGGCCACCTATGTCGCCGACTATGGCCTGGCCCGGATCGGCCGCGATGTCGTCGAGACCTTGCGTGGCGAAGTGTTTGCACGCTATCTCGTGCTGCCGGCATCGCATTTCGATCGCGAGGCGTCGGGTCAGATGATTTCGCGTCTGACCTACACCGTCGAGCAGGTTGCCCAGGCCAGTACGAATGCGGTCAAGGTGGTCATCCTCGACAGTCTCACCGTGATTGGCTTGCTCGGCGTGATGCTTTACCAGAGTGCACGCCTGACCTTGATGCTGTTTGTCATGGCGCCGCTGATTGCTGCCGTCGCGGCCATCGTCGGACGTCGCTATCGCCGCATCAGTGGCAAGATCCAGCACTCGGTCGGCTCGGTCACCGGCATCGTCGATGAAGCGATCGGTGGCCAACGCGAGGTCAAGGTCTATCTTGGACAATCGGCCGAGCGCACCCGCTTCGCCGAAGTCAATGAGCAGAATCGAACGCTTAACCTGAAGATTGCCTCGACCAACGCGATGTCGACCTCGATCGTGCAGATCGTCGCCGCCTGCGCATTGGCAATGGTGATTTTTTTCGCCACCCAGCCCGCGACGCTGCAGACGATGAGTCCCGGCACCTTCATGTCGCTGATCACGGCGATGCTGATGATGCTGCCGTCGCTGAAGCGCTTGACCACGGTGCAGGCGATGATGCAGCGCGGAGTCGCGGCGGCCGAAGATCTGTTCAAGGTCATCGACACGCCGGCCGAGAGTGACGCTGGCAAACACGAAGTTGAACGTTGCCGTGGTGACATCGAATTGCGTGATGTGGTGCTGCGCTATCCGGGACAGAACGCCTTGGCGCTCGATGGCATCAGCCTGCATTGCCCGCCGGGAACGGTCACCGCCTTGGTCGGGCGATCGGGCAGTGGCAAGTCCAGTCTGGCCAGCCTGATTCCGCGCTTCTACGAGCCGGACTCGGGCAGCATCCTGCTCGATGGCCAGCCGCTGGACGCCTGGCGACTCGATAATTTACGCGGCCAGATCGCCTGGGTTGGTCAGCAGATTGTCCTTTTCAACGACACGATCGCGCGCAATATTGCCTACGGCGCGCTCGCCGGAGCGTCGCGCGGAGCAATCGAAGAGGCCGCGCGCGCGGCCAATGCGATGGAGTTCATCGAGCATCTTGGCCAAGGCCTCGACGCCCAGGTCGGTGAGGGTGGGGCTCTGCTTTCTGGCGGACAACGCCAGCGCATCGCAATCGCCCGAGCCTTGCTCAAGGATGCACCCATCTTGATTCTTGATGAAGCAACCAGTGCGCTCGATACCGAGTCCGAGCGACTGATCCAGGATGCACTCAAGCGACTGTTGCGCAATCGCACTGTGATCGTCATCGCCCATCGCCTTTCGACGGTCGAGCATGCCGACCAGATAGTCGTTCTCGATGCGGGCCGCATCGTCGAGCGTGGCACGCACCGCGAACTGCTTGATCGCAACGGCCACTACGCCGCGCTGCATCGCGTTCAGTTCCGAGACGACGGAAGTTCCATCGAAACTCCGCAATGAATCAAGCCGTCATCGATCGCATCTGGTATGCCGGTGCACCCGTGCCGATGTGGATGCGCATGTTGGTGCCGGTCTACCGATTGTTGCGCGCTGCCGATCAGTTCGGCTGGCGCAGCGGCTTTCGCAAATCGACCCGACTGGCGGTTCCGGTTGTCGTGGTCGGAAACATCACCGCAGGCGGCACCGGCAAGACTCCACTCGTGCTTGCCCTCATCGACGCCTTGCAACAGCGCGGCTGGAAACCGGGCGTGGTCAGTCGCGGCTACGGCGGATCGGCCAGGACGGCCATTCTGCTTGATGAAGATCCCGATCCCGCCATCGTCGGCGACGAACCTTGCCTGATCCGACGCCGCAGCGGCGTGCCGGTCGCGGTTGGCCGAAATCGTGTCGAGGCAGCACGCCTGCTCGAGGGCTCCGGAATCGACGTGATTCTCTCAGACGATGGCTTGCAGAATCCCTCTTTGGCGCGTGATATCGAGATCTGTGTGATTGATGGTCAGCGTCGTTTCGGCAACGGAATGATGTTGCCGGCCGGGCCACTCCGCGAATCAACCGCGCGACTGCGGCAGATCGATTTTGTCGTTTGCAACGGGGGCGAGCCGCAACCGGACGAGATTTCGATGCGCCTTCGTGGAGACTTGGCGCTGCGTCTCGATACGGTTGTCGAATCGCGATCACTATCCGACTTTTCCGGATCACCGGTTCATGCGGTTGCCGGGATCGGCAATCCGGAGCGATTCTTCGAAAGCCTTCGGGTTCAAGGCATCGAACTGATCGAACACGCGTTCACTGACCATCACGCTCTGATCGCCGAGGATCTCGCATTCGACGACGATTTCCCGATTCTGATGACCGAGAAAGACGCCGTCAAATGCATGCACTTCGCCGATTCACGCTTCTGGAAAGTGCCAGTCAATGCCGAGTTGCCGACATTCTTTTTTGATGGCGTAGACAAAAAGCTGCGCCACTCTTGATTCGTCCCGAAAATTGTCGCAACTCCGCACAAGTCCCTCCAGCGGAGGAAAACCCCGGAAGGTCTGGCGCACTTTCGTTGGTAATGAGCCAATTCTGCCCTGAGCAGATCGACGGAAACCATGATTGACCGTTGCTGGAGTCAATCGACAAGTCAGTATCACCCTTCGACAGGCTCGGGGCGAACGGTTTGGGTTGATCAGGCGTTCCCGAGGGTAAAGTCTCATCAGGTAGTCCTGGGTTCGGCCAATCGGCCTTGGCAATCGAAGCGTGCTCGGCTCTTCCAATTCCCCATTCCCAATTCCCCATTCTCGGCATAAAGCCATCCAAACGTCCAAATGCCGGTGGAAAGAGGTTGCAACCGTAACCACATCCGAAAAGGGTTGACACCCGCTCCGGGCATCGGTTAGGGTCGATTCATGACGCAGCGCAACACATCGATCTCACCCTCCGGTTCCAGCGGACTTTCCTCGCTCGACGTGCGCTTGCGCGCGGTGCCAGGGCTTGTCCTTGTACTTGGACTCGTACTTATTAGCTGCGGAGACGCGGGCTAGGGCAGACATCGAGAAATCGAATCCCAGAACCCCGTCCTCGGCAACGAAGACGGGGTTTTTTTTGACCTCATCCAAGCAGCAGCACTTCCATGGAACCTGAAATGACCAGTGAGCCAGAGGTAGCAAGCGTGAAGATCGATGAAAAGACCGGGTCCGACGGTCGCGTGCTGATCTTCGATACGACCCTGCGAGACGGTGAGCAGGCGCCCGGTTTCTCGATGAGCCGCGCGCAGAAACTGCGCATGGCCCAGGCCCTGGCTGATCTTGGTGTCGACATTCTCGAAGCCGGTTTTCCGCATGCCTCCGAAGATGACTTTGCATCGGTCCACGCGATTGCAACGAAGGTTCGCGGTCCACGGATCTGCGGTCTCGCACGCTGCCAGCAGGGTGATATTGAAAGCGTAGCTCGCGCGATCGAACCGGCAGCCAGCGGGCGCATCCATATCTTTCTTGCGACCAGTCCGTTGCATCGTGAATTCAAGTTGCAGATGGGCAAGCAGCAGATCATCGATACCGCCGTCGCCGGGATCGAACGCGCACTTTCGTTCTGTGACGATGTTGAATTCTCGGCTGAGGATGCGATCCGTACCGAGCCCGAATTTCTGGCCGAAGTCTTTTCCGCCGCTATCGAGGCCGGGGCGAAAACGGTCAACGTCCCCGATACCGTCGGCTACACGACGCCGATCGAGATTGCCGAGTTGTTCACCTGGCTGCGTGCAAACGTGCGTGGTGCCGATCAAGTCGTCTTCAGTTCGCACTGCCACGATGATCTTGGCATGGCCGTGGCCAATAGTCTGGCCGCGATCTCGGCTGGTGCGCGCCAGGTCGAGTGCACGATCAATGGCATCGGCGAGCGCGCCGGCAATGCTGCACTTGAAGAGCTGGTCATGGCATTGAAAGTCCGCAGCGACCGCTTTCCGGGTTTGCACACCGGCATCCGTACGCAGCGTCTGCATGCCACCGCGCGCATGCTGTCGCAGATCACCGGCCAGCCGATCGCGCGCAACAAGGCGGTGATCGGAGGCAATGCGTTCGCCCACGAATCGGGCATCCATCAGCACGGCATGCTCAAGCACCGTGGTACCTACGAGATCATGCGTGCCGAGGATGTCGGTGTTTCGCGGACCGAACTCGTGCTCGGCAAGCACAGCGGTCGGCACGCGCTGCGCGAGCGCCTGTCGGCACTCGGACATGATCTCGACGACGGCGCGCTCGATGAGGTGTTCACGCGCTTCAAGACCCTCGCCGACAAGAAACGTGAAGTATTCGATGCTGATATCGAGGCGATGGCGCTCGGTCGCGATCCCGATGCCGCCGGCCCCTGGCACATCGCTCATCTGCACGCGACCAGTCACGTCGGATCGAATGCCACGGCGTCGGTACGACTGAGCCACGATGACGGTCGCGTGGTCAGCGAAGCCGCCATCGGTGACGGTCCGGTCGACGCCGTGCTGCGCGCAGTCTCGCGCGCGGTCGGTCATGACTTTTCAGTCAATGAATTCCAGATTCGCGCACTCAGCCAGGGCGGTGATGCGCAGGGCCAGGCCGCGATCAGCGTGATCCATGAAGGTCGCGAGCTGCGCGGACAATCGGTGTCGACTGACATCGTCGAAGCTGCCGCCAACGCCATTCTCGAAATTGCCAATCGCATCGAACACGTCAAGACCGCTGCGCCGCCAGCGGCCACAGCCATCGCTCGCTAGGAAAACCCAATGAATCAAGCAGCCCTCATCTGGCACAACGGCCAACTCAAACCCTGGGCGCAGGCGACCGTGCATGTCAGCGCGCACGCCTTGCATTACGGTTCCTCGGTGTTCGAAGGCGAGCGCGTCTATGCGACACCACAGGGGCCGGCGTATTTCCGTCTCGCCGAACACACCTCGAGACTGTTCGAATCGGCGCGCATGTACGAGATCGATATCGGCTTCAGCGAGGATGAGATCAATGCCGCCTGCGTCGAACTGATTGCGGCGAACCAGATGAAGTCGGCCTATGTGCGACCGATCGCATTTCGCGGCGCGGGCGGCCTTGGTGTCGTGCCGAAGGACGGCGCGCCGGTCGATGTCTCGATCATGGCATTGGATTGGGGCGCATATCTCGGCGAGGCGATCGAGCATGGCGCCGACGTCTGTGTTTCGTCATGGAATCGCCCGGCACCGAACACGACGCCAAGCTGGGCCAAGGCCGGCGGCAATTATCTGTCGAGCCAGTTGATTGGTTTCGAGGCGAAACGCGGTGGCTATGATGAAGGCATCGCGCTCGGCACGAACGGATTGCTCAGCGAAGGCGCTGGTGAAAATCTGTTTCTGGTGCGCAAGGGACGCTTGCTGACGCCGACCACGAGCGCCGGCATTCTCGCCGGCATCACACGCGATACCGTGATCACGCTGGCGCGGGATCTTGGGCTGGAAGTCGAGGAGCGTGACTTGCCGCGCGAAGCACTATACACCTCGGACGAGGTTTTCATGACCGGCACGGCAGCCGAGATCACGCCGGTGCGTTCGGTCGACCGCAAGCCGGTCGGTGCGGGCAAGCCGGGTCCGGTCACGCGTGCCTTGCAGAATGCTTTCTTCGGTTTGTTCAATGGCAGCACGGCGGACACCCGCGGTTGGCTGACGCATGTGTCGCTGGCAGACACCCCGAGCAGTCGTCAGGCCCGTGAACTTTCCGAGGCTGCCGCATGAGTCCGCGCACGATCATCGACAAGATCTGGGACGCGCATCAGGTTCGCGCCGAAACCACCGATACGCCCGGCATCCTGTATGTCGATCTGCATCTGATCCATGAAGTAACCACGCCGCAGGCATTCAGTGAATTGCGCGCGCGCGGCTTTAAGGTTCGCTGCCCTGAACGCGTGCTCGCGACACTCGATCATTCGACGCCGACCTTGCCAGCCGACGCCCAGGGAAATCGCCCCTACGTCACGGCCGAAGCCGAGCACCAGGTTTCACAGCTCGAAGCGAACTGCGCCGAGTTCGGCATTGAACTCAACGGCTGGGACAGCGAGCATCGCGGCATCGTGCATGTGATGGGGCCGGAACTCGGTGCGACCCAGCCCGGCATGACCATTGTCTGCGGCGACAGCCACACAGCGACACACGGTGCCTTCGGTGCGCTGGCATTCGGCATCGGCACCACGGAAGTCGGCCATGTCCTCGCGACCCAGTGCCTGCTCCAGCGCAAGCCGAAGAGCTTCGCAATCCATGTCGATGGCAAGCTGCGGCCCGGTGTCGGTGCCAAGGATCTGATCCTGCACATCATCGGCCACATCGGTGTCGGCGGCGGCACCGGACATGTCATCGAATACCGCGGCCCGGCGATCGAGGCGCTGGGCATGGAAGAGCGCATGACGGTCTGCAACATGTCAATCGAGGCTGGCGCACGCGCCGGGCTGATCGCGCCGGATCAGGTTACCTTCGACTGGCTGCAAGGTCGCCCGCGCGCTCCGCGCGGCGCGGATTGGGAGCGTGCCGTGGCGGCATGGCGCAGCCTGGCCAGCGATACCGGCGCAAGCTATGACAACGAAGTGCGTATCGACGCCAGCGTGATCGGCCCTACGATCAGCTATGGCACGCATCCGGGCATGGTCACGCCGATTGCGGCGGCGATTCCGGACGCCCGCGATGCGCAGGAAACCAAGGCCCTTGCCTACATGCAGTTCGATGGCGGTCAGGCGCTGACCGGGCAGAAGGTCGATGTCGTTTTCGTTGGAAGCTGTACCAATTCGCGCCTGTCGGACTTGCGCGAGGCCGCAGCGGTGATGCGCGGTCGCAAGGTCGCCGACGGTGTCCGCGTTCTGGTCGTGCCGGGATCGGTGCTGATCAAGCGCGAGGCCGAAGCCGAAGGTCTCGATGAAGTATTCCGCGCAGCCGGCGCCGAGTGGCGCGAGGCCGGTTGTTCGATGTGCATCGGCATGAACGGCGATATCGCCAAGCCGGGCCAACTCGTCATTTCGACCAGCAACCGCAATTTCGAGGGACGCCAGGGTCCCGGTGTGCGCACGGTTCTGGCCAGTCCGCGGGTCGCCGCTGTCGCCGCGATCGCCGGTGTCATCACCGATCCGGACACCTTCCAGGAGCGCGCCGCATGAAGCCCATGAACCAGGTTAAATCACGGACTGCGGTTCTGCCGTTCGAGAATATCGATACCGACCGCATCATCCCGGCGCGATTTCTGACCACGACCGAGCGTGCCGGCCTCGG
>JBBRBU010000054.1:0-24970 GCA_038205505.1 Lysobacterales bacterium
GCCCCTTTACTGGCGAGCATTTCGCGAAGGCGTCCAAAAGCTCGCCCGTCAATTGGATCTTGCAAGTTCGACGTGATCGTCCGATTCGGTTTCAGCCGCGATCTACCATCTCGGCTCGATCACGATGCCATGATCCTTGGAGGAGAGTTCGATCTCCAGATGTAGATTGGGACGCAAACCTGGAATCCTTTCAAGAACCATGGTGCCGAATTTCATCCCGCCTTGGTTGGGTTCAGGATAATAGTTCCTGACTGCCTTCGCCTTGACCGTATTGAAGTCTGGCGAGAGCAGGCAGAAATATCGAATCATTTCGAGCTTTGAGAATTCTCGCCAGTGATGACCGTAGGTATGGGTTTCGAGAATTCCATCGACGCAGAGTCCACCGCCGAAACCGCGCACGAACCGTCCAACGTCCCATGCACGTCCATTCCATGCATAGTAGTTCGGCGTCGTCACCAGCAGTCGGCCTTTGGCTGCAAGAATCCGGTAAACCTGTTTCCAGAGTCGGACAGGATTGAATGTCAGGTGTTCGATGATCTCGGTAAACAGGATGACATCGACGCTTGAGTCGGGGATAGCATCGAACGCATCTGCCGCCTCGAGGTTCGCGCATGGAATCAGAGTGATGTCCATGGCTTTTGCAATCGATTGAACGTTTGCCAACTCAAAGGTGATCGGCAGGTCTACTGCAGTGATTTCAAACCCCGCCTGTTTCCAGAGAACCGACTGATGCAGCCAGTGCGCGCCGATGTCGAGTACTCGGTTGCCACGCGCCATGTCCCAGCTTGAGCAAAACTCTTCAAGCGTCGACACAAAGCGGCGAAAATGATGAGCCAGGTACTCGCGGTCGGTGCTGCCGTGCGGCTCGAACTGTTGGGCGAAAGTGCCGGCTTCGGGGGGGGCGGAAATTGCACGGCGAGTGTCCATAAGATTGGTGAAAAAATCTGACAATGTTCGTTCATTAGACTTTTGCGGTCAATCACCAAGCATGACTAAACACTCCAGCATGGTTTCAAGAACATGCTGTCAACCTCGCTGCGGATCGCGAGCGCAGAATGACGGCGTCAGTCCCTCGGGGTTGGCACACGCTCCCGTATAGGCTCGTTTGCGCATCGTGGCGATCATGTGGGTTGGAGTGATAGTGCCGGCGCGGATCTCGCATTCATCGCGCAGATGAATTCGATCGATAAAGTTTCGATCGGCAGCGTCGTCGGGATCGAAGTGCCCTCCGAAACCGCGGTCGACGAACGGATCGATCACGTTGCCGTATGGAAGGAACAATTCGAAAGCGAACCGCTCGCGCAAGAGTGGCAGGATGTCCTGACTGCGGATGCCTTCAAAGCCTTCTTTCGAACAATCCCAGTTCTCGTGGAGTTCCTCGAGTCGTTGCAACTGAAAATTCCAGCGCCGGGATTCCGGCAGTTCACGCCAGAACTCATGCACGATTTCCAACGCCTCGGGCCAACGCATGTGACCGTTGCGTCCGATCATGTCCGAGGTCAGAAAGCGGCCACCAGGCGTTAGCGCAGTCTCGATGTTGCCGAATAGCTGTTCGAGCTCGACGACGTGGTGAAGACTCTGGTTGGCCATAATGGCCGCATAGCTTCCGGGGTTTGGCTGCCATGCGTTGAAGTCGGCAAGCGAGAATCGAAGGTTTTCGGAAACTCCGGCCTCAAGGGCGGATTCGCGACCTCGTTCGAGCATGGCGGAGTTGATATCGATGCATTCGAGGCTGAATTGCTCATGACCGCTGTCTCGGAGCAGTCTGGCTACCCGGATTTCGGTATCGCAATTGCCGGAGCCGATGCTCGCAAAGCAGGCTCTGTCTGCATCGTGTTCGATGAGTGCAAGGCGTAGATATTTTGCGAAGAACTCGTCCGGATTCGAGAATCCGAACTGCTCGAACGTTGGGCGTAGATACTTGTTTGACCAATAGTGGAAGATCTCTGGCAGGTCATGCACATTGACCTGATCGGAAAATATCTCCCTCTCTTTTGCAAGGCGAACTTCATACTCGCCGTCGAGCGGTGCCGGATCGGCTTTAGCCAGTTCCAGCGTGTCGGTCTTGAAGACGTGGCGGCGGAAAATGCGTTTCAGCAATTCGGGACAAAGCCGCAAAAAGGGAAATCGTGTGACCCAGTCGGTGGCAAGAGTTGTGAGCTGTTCTCGGATCATTCGATGCTCTGCGCGGTGATGGGACGGCGCTGGTTTTTCCAGGCCACAATTCATTGCAAGTTGCACGCATTGTACGTCTGAGCGATATCGACAGAGGGTCGAAACTCAACGAGATCGTCGCGGGCCCGGTGCCAATATGCGAGCGTCTTGTTGCTCGTAGTGCAGCCTGTCAATCAGCCAGGTCGAGAATTTCTCCCGGCCCTTGCTGTTCTGATGGTAGAAGTCGCCGAAATCCGGACAACCGCCTTGATCGTCTGCGTCGAAGAAGTTCGTTGCATCGATCAGCCTGATGCTCCCTTCTGCTTGCAGGGGCTTGAGAATATCCAGGGCCCAATTTTGCAATCCCTCCGCGTTCACAGTGCTGCGCCAGATTGGCGGTGTCGGCATCAGCAGTACAATCGGAGGCATCGGCCATTGAATCCTGCGCAACTGCTGCTGGACCAAATCGCGGGTTTGCTGCATGAATGCCGGAAGCGGTGACTGTTTTGCCATCGCCGCAAAGTCGGGTCGACCCTTGACCGAGTCCATCACCTGTCGACACTGTTGACGGAGGTTCGACGGGCCATTGGGGTCAGCGTCGAGCGCTTCGCAGCTTTCGAGTGTCAGCAGGCCCCAGTTGCACATATCGCCAGGCATGTCGGGATTCGAGAACAACAGACGGGTATCTGTCTGCGACGAGGATTTCCGAAACCGATTCAAACGCGAGAACGGGTGGCTGAGGAAATCGCGCATATCGTCTCGCCAGGCAAACAGCGAAAAGTGACTCCCCCAGGTTTCGATGTTCGACCTGTCGAACGGGATGTGCGCGGCGATCCAGGCATTGTCCGATGCGTCCCGGAACGGCTGCACGATGCCGAGTTCGTAGTTGCCATTGGTTGGCCAGGCGAGATCCTGCGCGGATAGCGCGATGATGCCACCACGAATCTCCGGATGATGCTGCTGCAACCAGTCCGTGAGGACACCGATGCTCATCCAGTGGACGCCTGGCATGCTCAAGTTGGCGTGAACGTAGCCATGCTCGCGGGCAACGGCGCTGACGCGCTCGTGATCGATTCCATATTCTGGGCGCGAGCTGCCGAGGGTCACGAAGTCGATTTTCGAGACACTCGGATCGAGCAGGTTGCGCTTGAGGCGGACGCTGGTGCCTGCATGACTCTCTGGGGTCGCGATGGGTTCCCAGATTCCGAGGCGGAACATCCATTCCAGCATTACAACCAGCAACAGTGGAGCAATGAGGATGGCAATCTTGCGCATCATGACAATTGCCGACCTGTGGGTGCCGGCCAAAATTCCGCGACTGGTCGGCCACTCGAAGTCGATGTGGTTGGCATGAGCACAATCAGAACTGGAAGTAGATAAATGGTGCGGCGGTGGTCGGCGCGAACCAGATCAACACCAACATGGCTGCCGTGATCGTGCCGATGAACAGCGGGCCTTCACTGTCGCTGATACGCCGCTTGAGTCCTGAATCGTTGCCAAGAATTTGAGCCCAACCGAGTCCGGTCAGCAGGGTGACCAGCGGCAGGTGTCGATCTGCGTCGAATCCTGCCATGGAGAATTGACCAAGTCCGGCCAGCACTCGGCCGACACCGTCAAGGTCATGCGCACGGAAGAAAATCCATGCGAAGCAGACCAGATGGAAGGTGAAGAAGATTCGCAGACATCGCATCGATCGACTGTCGCGATTCCAGCCTGGCCAGCGCTTGTGGATCACGCGTTCAATGGCCAGATAGAGGCCATGCAATCCGCCCCAGATCACGAAGTTCCAACTCGCACCATGCCAAAGCCCTCCGAGCAGCATGGTCAGCATGAGGCTGATGCGCGTGCGCGAAGGCCCTTTGCGGTTGCCGCCGAGCGAGATATAGAGGTAGTCGCGCAGCCAGCGTGAAAGGGTCATGTGCCAGCGCCGCCAGAAATCCTGGATCGACTCGGCAACATACGGATAGTTGAAGTTCCTGGGAAAACGAAAGCCGAGCAACAATGCGCATCCAATCGCGATATCGGTGTACCCGGAGAAATCGCAGTAGATCTGGAACGCGAACGCGTAGATTGCGATCAATGTGTCCCAGAACCCCTGCACCGTCGAGGCATCAAAAATCGGGTCGACGATGCTGCCAAGATTGTCGGCGATCGCGACCTTTTTGACATAGCCGAGAGCGATCAGCACCAGGGCCTCGCGCACGCCGGAAAAATCGATGCTTCGATCGCGATCAAGCTCATGGAAGAATTCGCCATCGCGCACGATAGGACCCGCAACCAGTTGCGGAAAGAATGCAATGAACAGCGAATAGTCGAGGAAGTTTCTTCTCGGTGGACTGTCGCCGCGATAGACGTCGATCGTGTAGGACATGCTCTGGAACGTGTAGAACGAGATGCCCACCGGCAGCAGCAAGTCGAGTGGCGACAGTGTCATGCCGGCGCCGACCATCGAATCGACCGCATTCCAGTTGCCGATGGCCCAGTTCGCGTATTTGAAAAAGAACAGCACACCAAGATTGACGATCAGACTCAAGATCATCAGTTGACGCGGTCGCCGCACCTTCACGAGGCCGAGTCCGATCGCGTAGTCGGTCACGGTCGAGAACAGTATCAGGATCAGATAGAGCCAATTCCACTGACCGTAGAAGTAGTAACTTGCGGCCAGCAACATGAGCTTTTGCGCGCCGGGCCAGCGCCGCAGCGACTGATTCAGGGCGAGGACGACGACAAAGAAGACGACGAAGTGGAAGGAATTGAACAGCATTTCGCTTCAGCGGTTCCTGGCCAGAATATTCTTCAAATCAGCGACGCAGGCGTGCACGCAGGCTTCGTGCCATATATCGCAGCCGATCAAGGCTCCCGGAGTAAAGGGCGGAATTGGCATGCTCCAGATCCCGCGATAGTCGCGTAATTTCTGCATAGAGCCGCTGGGTATGCTGATCTCGTCGCCGGAACAGCGAGCCCAATTCCTCGATGTCGGCCGTGTCGAGGGTCTTTCCCGCGACGAACCGGTCCGGCAGGGCACGATCGACATAGATCGTTGAATGCTTGTCAGCCTGATCCTCGTTGGGGTGATCCCTGGTGTAGAAATACAGGGCGATCGAACGACGACTCAGGTCCCTGTGTGACTCAGGCAAGCTGATGAGACTGAAGCCATGCCAGCTCGTTTCAGTCGTCTCGAAAATCACACAACGGTTGAACGAAGGAGTGATCAGTTCGATCTGATTGTCCTTGCTGCGCGGATCCTTGTGGATTTCGAGAGATCCGCCCCATGCGTCCTGCCATTCCTGATTGAGATAGACGATGAGGTTCAGACGGCGATGCCAGTTTTCGACCGGGTGTCGATTGAAGTCGACATGCGGATCGAGATCCTGGCCCTCCAGATTCTCATGTGTTCCGCCACCGAAGTAGAAGGGGTCGTATAGCAGCTTGTCGATGCCGGTGAGCTTGCCAATCAGATCCAGGAATTCGGAAGACTTGATCAGTTCATCGAGATCGCGATAGCTAGCACCGAGTTTGCGTATGCGTTCAACCGTGGACTTTTTACCCAGTTCCCCGGCCTCATTGCGTGCGTTTCCGCGCTCGAAACTCGGGAAGTCGGCGAGCAGATGCCTTGCGTAGTCAGTCGAGAAGAAATCCTCGATGACGACATGCCGAAACGGCTCGCGTCGTGCAAAACGGGCGGCAATGCCGGCAGATTGCTCAACAATGGTCGGATTGATCAGGTTTGCGAGGTCGTTGGGCATGCGGCTTGATCAAGATGACTGTGAGCGTGAGTCTGGCAACGCTCAGATTGTCGGGAGTGAAGGAGCTACATTCTCCATGATTGCCGGTATTTGCGCGCGCATCTCCTGCACGATCCTGCGAATGCTTTCGCGATCCGACGCATGCAGCAAGGAGGGGGCGAGCTTGCGCAGATTGCCACGATGCAGCGCGTTGACGGTTTCGCGCACCTCGAGGATCAGGCCGGGATGCATGCTGAATTCGGTCAGACCAAGTGCGATCAACATCGCGGTGAAATGTACGTCACCGGCGATTTCTCCGCAAAGCGTCACCGGACATTTGGCGCGCTTGCACACGGCGATGGTCTGCGCAATAAGGCGCAACACTGCTGGATGCAGCGGATCATAAAGGTCGCCAAGTTCATTGTTGTTTCGATCGACAGCGAGGGTGTACTGAACCAGATCATTGGTGCCGATCGAGACGAAATCGAGATGGCGGAGCATTCCCGGCAGGGCAATCGCGGCGGCAGGAACCTCGATCATCGCGCCAATGGTGAAATGGTCGGCGATCTCATGCCCTTCCGATCTCAGTTGCATTGCGCATTCCTTGACCATGCGCTTGACTGTGATGATTTCTTCAACTGCACTGATCATCGGAATCAGGATGCGCAGCGGGCCATAGCCACTTGTGCGCAGGATCGCGCGCAGCTGGGTATGCATAAGCTGCGGGATACGTAATGACAAACGAACGCCTCGAACACCAAGCGCTGGATTGGGTTCGTCTTCAAGCACCAGCCCGGCGCTGTCGGCCTTGTCGGCTCCGAGATCGAGCGTGCGGATTGTCACCGGCAGACCGCCCATGCCGAGGACGAGATCGCGATAGGCAAGGAACTGCTCTTCCTCGCCGGGTGCGTTTTTGCGTTGCAGGAACAGGAATTCGGTGCGGTACAGGCCGATGCCGGCCGCGCCACAGGATCGCGCGTGAGCGATATCGCCGGCCATCTCCGCATTCGCATGCAGTTTGATTTCCACGCCATCTATGGTGCGGGTTTCGGCATCGCGCAGGCGGGCGCGGCGCTTGTCGAGTTGTGCGACCTCTCGCTGCCAATGGCGATAGCCAGCCAGATCCTGGGCGGTCGGGTGGGCGATGACATTGCCGCTGTCGCCGTCTACCAGAACCAGGTCGCCATCCTGCAGATGGGCCAGGGCATCGTGCGAACCGACCACCATCGGCAGGCGCAGGGAGCGCGCAAGAATCGCGCTATGCGACAGGGTGCTGCCGCCAGTCAGAATGAAGCCAAGTACGCCGTGTTCGGCCAGCGGAACCAGCTCGGAAGGAGCGACGGTGTCGCTTACCAGGATCTCGCCGACGCGCGAAGCCAGCTTGCGTTCTTCGGCGCTCGATTCGCGATTCAGTGCGCCCTGAACGCGGCCGATGACATGTTCGATATCCTCACGGCGGCTGCGCAGATACGGATCATCCATGGCTTCGAACACGGCGACCAGGCTTTCTCGCTGCATGTTCAGGGCCGCACTTGCATGAAAGCGCCCCGTGCTGATCAAGTCGTGCAGACCATTGACGAACTCGGGGTCTGCAAGAATCAAACTGTGGGCGTCGATGAACTCGGCGACCTCACGAGCCAGTGGTCCCTGCAATTTGTCGCGCAGCGCGCGCAGTTCGGCAAGGGCGACTTCCAGTGCCTGATCGATTCGCTTCAGTTCCCCCGCAACATCAGCAGCGTCGAGTGGCGTTTCGTCGACGAGGAAACGGCTTGGTTGCTCCAGGCGTGCGCGTCCGAGCGCCATGCCACGCGATGCTCCACTGCCTTCGAGTATCAATCGCACGCCGAATCCTTCTCCTTGAGCCTGGCTCGCCGCAAGCGGCGGCTACGATGCAAAAAATTTCGCTCCCGCAATACCGGAAGACGCCTACTGACCTTCGTCGAATTTGCGCTCGAACAAGTCGACCAATGCCGCCATCGCGGCTTCTTCGTCGGTTCCATCAGTGCGCAGGGTCAACACGGCGCCGAGGCCGGCGGCCAGCATCATCACCCCCATGATGCTCTTCGCGTTTACCTCCTTGCCACGGTAAGCCATGAAAACACTGGATTGGAAGCCGTGCAGAGTCTGCACGAGCTTCGCCGAGGCCCGCGCGTGCAGGCCAAGCTTGTTGCTGATGGTGATTTCTCGTTCAAGCATGATCGATGCAAATTCCTCCGCGGCCACCGCTTGCAGCGGTTTGCGCGAGTTCGTCCAGCGGTTGTTCGGGATAGTTGAGTACGCGCAGCAACATGGGCAGATTCAATCCCGATACGCATTGCATGGTCACCCCAAGCGAGGGCAGGCGATGGGCCACGTTGCAAGGCGTCGATCCATATAGATCAGTGAGCACGAGAACGCCATCGCCTTCGTCCAGACCGCGCGC
The DNA here is from genome assembly GCA_038205505.1 of Lysobacterales bacterium. Taxonomy (GTDB): domain Bacteria; phylum Pseudomonadota; class Gammaproteobacteria; order Xanthomonadales; family Rhodanobacteraceae; genus Dokdonella. The sequence continues at coordinate 8,302 of JBBRBU010000054.1, forward strand.
CTGGCGGGCCGCGCTTGTCAATGTCGAATCGGGATCCGCATTGGCTTCGACCTCGATGAAATCGAGCGGAAGGGTAAATGTGCCGAGGACATGGCGAGCTGCTCCGACCAGCGCGGCGCCCATTGCCTCATGGGTCATCAAGAGAACACCGACGCTCACGATTCCTGGCCTGCAGGTCGCGCAAACTTCGGCATGTGTTCCGCCAAATGCGGGTAGTCGGGCCGATTGCCCTGATGGATGATTTCGAGAATCATGGGAACAAAATTACTCCAGTTCACGGTGATAGCTCAGTACTTGCTGGTAATTCTGGCGAAAATGTTCGGTCAGGCGTTCGACCAGATGCACCGAACGATGGCGGCCACCGGTGCAGCCGATGCAGATGGTCACATAGCTGCGCCCTTCATTGAGAAAGCGTACCAGCCAGGTATCGAGGAAGCTGCGCAGATTATCGAGGAAAAGCACGGCATCCGGTTGCTGTTCCAGCCACTCGCGGACCGGTGCATCGCGCCCAGACAATGGTCGAAGTTGTGCGTTCCAGTGCGGATTGGGAAGGCAGCGGGCGTCGAAAACGAAATCCGCCACCGGCGGCACCCCATTCTTGTAGGCGAAAGATTCAAACAACAGGGTCAACGAGCCACTCATGCCGAGCTCGGCAATGACGTGACGACGCAACTGATGGACATTGAGAGCGCTGGTATCGATGACGCGATCGGCGATCGTCGCAATCTGGCGCATGAGCTTGCGCTCGAGCGCGATCGCATCGGCCAGCCCCAATCCGGACAGCGACAGCGGATGGCGCCTTCGCGTTTCCGAATAGCGCTTGATCAGTACATCGTCGCGGGTATCAAGAAAAATAAGCTCGTAGTCGATGCCGATTTCCGCCAGCTCCGAGAGCACCTCTGGTAGCCGGTTCAGGTCGTCCGCTCGATTGCGCACGTCAACCCCGACCGCCATCCGCTGATTGAGACCTTTGGCATCGCGCGAAACAGTACGTACAAACGCAGGCAGAAGGGCACTGGGAAGGTTGTCGGCACAGTAAAAATCGAGATCTTCCAGCGTGCGCAAGGCTACGGATTTTCCGGAACCGGACAAGCCGCTGATGATGTAGAGAGGAGTTTTGGCGGACGATGGCATGTTCATGGATTCACCATGGAGGCAGTCTTCGCAGTTGGTGGGCCTGGCGATCGACAAAGGTCTGTGCCGGATCGAGTCCTTTCGACTTCAGCATATGGCTGAGCACCGCTGCTTCGGCAAGCACCGCGATATTCCGCCCCGAGGCGACCGGAATGACGATCTGAGGAATCGGCACATCAAGCACCTCACGGTAGCCGACATCGCCGTACAGGCGTTTCATCGCATCGTCGGCGCCATTTTGAGACATCGGTTGCAGATGCACGATAAGGCGAAGGTATTTCGAAGGTTTGACGGCCGTATGACCAAACATCTCGCGGACATTGAGCACCCCGAGGCCGCGCACCTCAAGCAGGTCCTGGAGCATTTCGGGGCAACTTCCGTCGATCACATCCGGCGCTATCAGGGTGAATTCGGGGGCATCGTCAGCGACTAGCCGATGGCCGCGCGTTATTAGTTCAAGGGCGAGTTCACTTTTCCCGGTACCGCTTTCTCCGGTAATCAACACGCCAATCGAATTGACCTCCATGAGCACACCATGCATCGTCACCTGTCGGGCCAGTCCGCGGGCCAAGTGGTATTGCAGGTAGGTCAACAACTCATGGCCACGCTTCGGGCTGGTCCACAAAGGTGTACTGGATTCCTCGGCGGCGTCACGCAAATCACCCGGTATTGACTGGTCCTTGCTGACAATCAAGGCGATCGAGCGGTAGGCCATGACCTTTTCGATCGTTTCCCAGCGTTGCCGCGAATCAAGGCTGTCGAGATATGACAGCTCTTCGGTGCCGATGATCTGCACCTTGTTCGGATAGATGATGTTGAGATAACCGATCTGCGACGGACGACGGGACTTTTTGTCTCCGGGTTCGATTGCACGGGTTTCGCCACGCAACCCTGCGACCCAGCGCAATTGCATGCGTTCGCCGACGGCGTCATAGAGTTGGCGCGAAGTCAGTCGATCCATTGGGCGTCCTTGATCCGATTGCGGGTAAATTCTGCCAGTTCCGCGCGTAGCGCGCTGCCATCTTCGGCATTGCGCATTGTCCTGGTCAGCTCTTCCTGGGAAAACAGTTCGGCGAGTTCGGCAAGCAAGTGCAGGTGTTGTTCGGGACTATGCTCCGGGGCCAACATCGCAGCGACCAGGTCGACCGGCTGACCATCCAGCGCCCCGAAAGCAAGAGGCTGCGCCAACTGCACCAAGGCAGCCCGCGGCTTGGTCAAACCGGCGATTCGCGCATGCGGAATCGCAACGCCTCGTCCAATTCCAGTGGATCCGAGTTTTTCGCGCTCATGCAGCGCACTGAGGATTGCCGACCGCTCGTCGGCCGAGCTTCCAAGCAGGCTAGCCAGATGTTCAAGCAACTGGAATTTGTCGGCCACCACCAACTTCGCGCAGACATGCTGCGGAGACAGGATTTCGAGAAAGGGCACAACAGGACTCGACAGTATCGGGACGCGCAGTATCGCATCACGGTATCACGCGCGCCGAGCCGAGAGCGCCACCGTTGAAACCAGACCTCCGACCCGGTTCCGGGCATCGGTGCGGATTAGGCGATCAACCAGAGCGGAAACTCCGACCCGGCTGAATTGCGGGGCGGGCCGGGTCGGAGGTCTGATTTACGAGAAGGTCATTCGTAACGTGCCGCTAGTACCTCTCTGGGATGATGGTCAGTCAACTTTTCCTTGTGCTTGCGAACCTGCACCGTGAGCTTGTCGGCGAGCGCGTCGATGGCCGAGTACATATCGGAGGCAACCGCATCGGCGTGGAGATCCTTGCCTGAAACATGAATGGTGGCCTCGGCCTTGTGCAGAAGCTTTTCGATGCCGAGAACAACCGATAATTCGTGAAGGTGGTCAAAATGCCGGGTCAATCGCTCCATCTTGGACTCCGTATGTTGACGAAGTGATGGGGTGATCTCGATCTGATGGCCTTTGAGCGTGATCTGCATGGCAACCTCCTTCTAAGGCAGGCCGGTGGATCCGGCCTGAAATGGATCGCCGGAAATTTCGGCGATCCGCGTTTTCAATCAGTGCTGCAGCCTTGGACCCCCGCTTCGTGCAGGTGTTCCCCTGCAAAGCGAACGCGTTCATGGATCAGCCGAGTCTGCAGCGATCATTCGAAGATGGAATATTGAGAGCCTCCCGGTACTTTGCAACGGTACGTCGTGCCACGCTGATGCCGCGGCGGTTGAGTTCGACCGCCAATGCCTGGTCCGACATCGGGCGGGCGGCCTTTTCGTCATCTATCAACTTGCGGATCATGGCCTGTATCGCTGTCGCCGAAGCAGCGCCACCATCGACCGTTGAGACTCCGCTGGAAAAGAAGTACTTGAACTCGAACGTACCACGCGGGGTATGCAGATATTTGCGCGTGGTGACGCGGGATACGGTGGATTCGTGCATCTCGATTTCCTCGGCGACATCTCGCAACACGAGCGGGCGCATGGCTTCCGCGCCGAAATCGAGAAAGCCCGCCTGGGCCTGGACAATCGCCTGAGCGACCTTGATCACGGTTTCAGCCCGGGTCTTGAGGCTCTTGATCAACCAGCGAGCCTCCTGCAGTTGCCCGCGCAGATAGTTGGCATCCTCGCGCTTTGCGTGGGCTATCAAGTTGGAGTAGTGCTCATTGATTGTCAGTCGCGGTTGGCAATGCGGCGACAAGGAAACCTGCCAGCGGCCGTTGATTTTCTGGGCGTAGGCATCCGGCGCGACATACTCCGGGGCGACGTTGGAATAGCCCGCGCCGGGTTTCGGATTCAACGATCGAATCAGCGCGATGATCAAGTCCAGTTCCTCTTCGGGGACGCGAAGTCGCTGGCAAAGTCGGGTGCGGTCGTTGCGCGCAAGAAGATCGAGATACTGGGCGACCAGCTTTTGTGCCTGATCGAGCCCGGGCGTGGCCTCTTCCATCGCCGAGAGTTGGGCACCCAGACACTCACCAAGCGTGCGCGATCCGACACCGAGTGGATCGAAGTGCTGGATGCGGTGGCGCACTGCCTCTACCTGATCTTCATCGACGTGGTAGAGGTCGGCCAGACTCGCGCAGATCACCGCGTTTGAATCCTCCAGATAGCCGTCGTCATTGATCCCTTCGACGATCGCCGTGGCGATGCATCGATCAATCGGAGAGAGCGGCGTCAGGTTGAGTTGCCATAGGAGATGATCGCGCAGATCCATGGCCTCGGCATCTTGCGATTCGATGCCTTCGTCGTCGCCACCACTGACCCGATAATCGCGGCGGTCTTCGCCAAGATTCAACGGAACGTCATCGAAATCCGGTGTGCTGTCTGCTGGCTCGGTCGAGCCGCTGTCGCTGGTTTCTACCTCCGCGCTGAGCGTGCGCTCCGGCGGAGCGAAGTCCTCGACCTCATCTTCTTCCGGATCCGTCTCATCGAGATCGAGGAGCGGATTCGATTCGAGGGCGAGATTGAGTTCGGTCTCGAGTTCGATACTCGACAGTTGCAGGAGCTTGATGGCCTGCTGGAGCTGTGGCGTCAGCGCAAGTTGCGCCTGAACGCGAAGTTGAAGAGCGGGTTTCATTCCCGTTGCGAGGCTGCCGTTAGGACTTATGCAATCTTAGCGCCAAATCCCCCGCCGCGGCAGTTCTTGACGCTTTCATGATTTCAGTCCAGTGTCGAACGGTTGCCCTGGAGCCGGAAATCGACCAGTTCACGCGCCGGAAAAACCCAGGCGGCTTGGCCAGTGAGACCTTGGATTGGCGCCAATCACAGCCTGCCCAGCCTCCGGCCAACAGCTACATCCGGAAATCGCTACCGAGATAGACCTCGCGCACCTTTTCGTTGGCAAGGACTTCCGCAGGCGTACCCTGGGTCAGAACCGCACCTTCGTTCATGATGTAGGCTCGATCGCAGATGCCGAGCGTCTCGCGCACGTTGTGATCGGTGATCAGGATGCCGATGTCACGTGCCTTGAGGTGGCGCACGATGCGCTGGATGTCGACCACGGAGATCGGATCGATGCCGGCGAACGGTTCGTCAAGGAGCAGGAATCGGGGTTTCGCGGCCAAGGCGCGGGTTATCTCGACGCGTCGGCGTTCGCCACCAGACAGGCTGACGCCCTTGCTCGCGGCGATATGGCTGATCTGCAAATCATCGAGCAGATGTTCGAGCTCGCTGTGACGTCCCTTGGCATCAAGATCCTTGCGCAACTCGAGGATCGCCAGGATGTTGTCGGCGACGCTGAGACGTCGAAAAATCGACGGCTCCTGCGGCAGATAGCCCACGCCAAGGCGCGCACGTTCATGCATTGGCATGGTCGTGATCGAGCGGTCATCGAGACGGATGCTGCCAGAATCGGCGGCGACCAGGCCGACAACCATGTAGAAACATGTCGTCTTGCCGGCCCCATTCGGGCCGAGCAAGCCGACGACCTCGCCCTGGCGCAGCGAGAACCCGAAATCGCGCACCACATCGCGGCCCGAATAGGCCTTGCGCAGGTTCGCCGCATGCAACATCAGGGCTTCGCGTCCGCAGCAGGTTTGGCGGGTTTGCGCGTTTTCGGCTTGAACGTCATGTGGACTTCGCTGCCTGCTGCCGGGCTGCCGCCTTCCATCGCACCGGTCTCGGTGTTGTAGGTCATTCGTTGTCCGCGAAATTCGGATTTTCCTTCCTGCACGACGACCACGTTGCCGGTGAGGATGGCGATGTGGCTGCCATCGTTGTAGTCGATCTCGCTTGCACGAGCGGTCATCAAGCCGCCATTGTTGTCTTGCAACTGCTCGAGACGGGCCGGGGAGCCGGTCAGCACGATGCGACGGCCAGAGTCAGCGCTGGCGTCGCCCTCGTAAACCTTGGCTTCGTCGCCACTGGCTTTCAATGAACCCTGTTCAAGTCGAACGTTGTCCTTGAACAACGCGAACGAAGGCTTGGTCGTGACCATCTTGTTGTAGCTGGCGCGGACTTCGAGATCCTTGTCGCGATCGCTCTCCAGGGCGTGCGCTGCACCGAATGAAAGCAAGCTTGCGACGACGACCAGCGTCCTCGCGCCGAACTTCCGATCAATCTTTACGCCGGGTCGGTTCAAAAGTGTTGTGCACATCGGAAAGCAGCTCCAGGATTTTGCTGTTGAGATCGCCACGCAGGCCGGTTCCCCGCAGTATAGAGCCCGGTTGCGTGATCTGCGCCGCGGCTGCCGTTTCGATCGTCTTCTCACGCGGGTGCGCGGTCAAATCCGAGGTCGTGATCGTGGCCGCCTGGGTGTTCGCATTCGGCGTGCGCCGCATGACTACATTGCCTTCCAGTTTCATGATCGTGCCAGCCCTGTTGACCCAGGCCGAGTCCGATGCGCCGATCCAGGGATTTTGATCCTTGTCGACGATCACGTAATCGGGTGTGGAAACAAAGATTGAACCGTCTACACCGCCGCGGGTCAGGCGTGGGCCGCTGATCGTGAAGCTGAGCTTGCCGTTTTCATCCAGCGCATTCATCGAGAAATTGTCGAGCGTATAGCCCGCGCGCGGCGGTCCACTGAAGCTCGGCTCCAGCGTTGGCGGACGCGTCAGCCAAAGCAGGATCTGGCTCAACGCTGCAAGCCCGGCCAGGACCAGGACGATCAGGATGAAACGTCGATTCATCAACATCGATCACGATCCTCCCGAGGCGGCTTGAACATGCATTTCGTGGGCATGTGCAATCACTTGCCGAGGTGGCGAGCCAATTCTTCATCCGCCTTGCCCTGCGCCTCAAGCAACAAGTCGCAAACTTCGCGGACCGCACCGGCACCGCCTTCGCGTTGAGTTTGCCAATGCGAATGAAGGATTACCGTGGGATGTGCGTTGGCGACGGCTACGGCAAGGCCGACACGCGACATCACGCACAGGTCGGGCAGATCATCGCCGGTGTAGGAGCACGCTTCAGGTCCCAGTTGCAAAGCATGCAGCAACTGGTCGAAGCAGGCGCCCTTGTCGTCCTGCCCCTGGTAGACATGGATGACGCCAAGATCCGCCATGCGCCGCGCGACCAGATGACTGATCCGCGCAGTGATGATCGCGACTTCGATGCCGTTCGCGCGCAGGCGCTTGAGGCCCAGGCCGTCGTGGACATGGAACGATTTCAGCTCATGGCCATCTTCCGAGTACACGAGCTGACCATTGGTCAACACGCCATCGACATCGAAGACGGCGAGTTTGATGCGTGCAGCGCGTTGGAGGATGTCGGTGCTGGGCATAGCTGGGATTCGAGAGCTGAGAATGGGGAATGGGGAATCGGGAGTAGAGAATCGGGAATGGTCTGAAGCAGGGTCAAGTTTATTTCCCGCTTTGCTTTTACCTATTCCCCATTCTCAATTCCCGTTTCCCGGCCTTCACACCACTCTTGCGCGCAGCAGGTCGTGGATATTGAGCGCCCCGACCAGGCGGTTCTCTTCGTCGACGACGAGGAGGGCATGGATCTTGTATTCCTCCATGACCTGGGCGGCTTCCACGGCGAGCCTGTCGGCGGTGATGGTTTTCGGATTCGAAGTCATCAGGCGGACAACTGGCGTATCGCGCAGATCGACATCGTCGTCATCGACCGCGCGGCGCAGATCGCCATCGGTGAAAACGCCAAGCAACTCTCCGGTGTCATTGATCACGGCAGTCATGCCGAGACCTGTGCGCGTCATTTCCACCAATGCCGTCGTCAGTGAGGCGTTTTGATCAACCACCGGAACGCGCTTGCCCGAGTGCATGATGTCGCTGATCCGCACCAGCAGGCGGCGACCCAGGGTGCCAGCCGGATGCGAGCGGGCGAAATCCTCCGAGGTGAAGCCACGCGCCTCAAGCAGGGCGATTGCAAGTGCATCGCCCATGACCAGCGCAGCGGTCGTGCTCGCGGTCGGTGCCAGGCCGAGCGGGCAGGCTTCTTCTGAAACCGAAACGTCCAGATGCACATCGGCCAGCTTGGCCAGCGACGAAAACTCGTTGCCGGTCAGCGCAATCAACGGGACGTTCTGGCGCTTGATCAGCGGCAGGATGGTCAGCAGCTCATCGGTTTCACCAGAATTGCTCAGGCTCAACACGACATCTTTCGGCGTGATCATGCCGAGATCGCCGTGGCTGGCTTCTGCCGGGTGCACGAAGAAAGCCGGCGTTCCGGTTGATGCCAGGGTCGCGGCGATCTTGCGGGCAATATGGCCGGATTTGCCGATTCCGATGACGACCACGCGCCCCTGGCACTGAAACATCAGCTGGCAGGCGCGCAGGAAGTTGCCATTGACCCGCTTCTGCAGCGCTTCGATCGCCCGCGCCTCGGTCAAGATGACCGTCATGGCGCTATTGCGGATCGTCGATTCGTCGAGCAATGGTGTGACCATTGGCAGCACTGCGGGATTCAATTGGGCGTTCATCAGGTTCGGATTCAGTTGCGAAAATGCCGGGGCCGCCAGCTTGAGTTTTCGGTGATGCAGAAATTTGAGTACCATTCGCGGTCCCTAGTGTATCTGCAACCCTTGTTTCGCGCTCAAGACGTGCGGAACCGCTGCTTCGTCGCCGTCTCGTCAGGAACCTGCCTTTTCATGGACACAACCACCATTCACGATCTCATCCAGAAGGGGCTTCCCGATGCCGAAATCAGCGTCGAAGGTCCGGATGGCGTACATTTCGAGGCCCGCGTCGTCAGCCCGGCATTTGTCGGGAAGCTCCCGCTGGCGCGCCATCGCATGGTTTACGCGACACTGGGTGAACACATGGGGAATGCCATCCACGCGCTTTCCCTGCGGACCTTGACCCCTGAAGAAGCGGCCAAGAGCTGAACTCGAAGGCGCGATAGTGCGCCGGCATGAATCAAACAATTGAAGACCTCGTTGCGACGGAGTCGACTCACTTTCTGCTTCACACGACTTGGGAAACTGGCTGGCAATGGCAAAAATAGTAATCAACGGCGGTGAACCGCTTCACGGAGACGTCCAGATTTCGGGCGCCAAGAATGCGGTTCTGCCAATTCTCGCTGCCTGCCTTCTCGCCGACGAGCCGGTAAGCATTGCCAACGTACCGCATCTGCACGATGTGACCACGACCATGGAGCTGCTCGGACAGATGGGTGTTCAGCTCGTCGTCGACGAGCGCATGAAGATCCATGTCGACCCGCGCACCACCGATCGCCTTTTTGCGCCCTACGACCTGGTCAAGACGATGCGCGCTTCGATCCTCGTGCTCGGGCCGCTGGTCGCCCGCTATGGCCAGGCTGAAGTCTCACTGCCCGGCGGTTGCGCGATCGGCTCGCGGCCGGTCAATCTGCATATTCAAGGCTTGCAGGCGCTTGGCGCCGATGTCCGCGTCGAAAACGGCTACATCAAGGCCAAGGCCAAGCGGCTGAAAGGTGCGCGAATCGTTCTCGATCTGGTCACCGTGACAGGCACCGAAAACCTCATGATGGCAGCGGTGCTGGCCAAGGGCACGACTGTCATCGAGAACGCGGCGCAGGAGCCTGAAGTGGTTGATCTGGCCAATTGCCTTATCAGCATGGGCGCGAAGATTGGCGGTGCCGGCACGAATACCATCGTCATCGATGGCGTCGAGCGCCTCAGTGGGACCGATTACGAGGTCCTGCCGGATCGCATCGAAACCGGAACCTTTCTCGTCGCTGCCGCCATCACCGGCGGCAAGATCCGCGCACGCAATTCGCGACCGAAGACACTCGACGCCGTACTTGCCAAACTCGAGGATGCCGGTGCCCACATTTCGACCGGTGATGATTGGATCGAGCTCGACATGCGTGGCAGGCGGCCCAAGGCGGTCAATATCACGACCGCGCCGTATCCGGCGTTTCCGACCGACATGCAGGCCCAATTCACCGCCCTCAACTGCGTCGCCGAAGGCGTTGGCGTGATCACCGAAACCGTGTTCGAGAATCGCTTCATGCACGCGCTCGAGCTTCAGCGCCTTGGCGCCGATATCCAGCTTGAAAGCAATACGGCAATTATCAAGGGCGTGCCTGAGATGACCGGCGCGCCAATGATGGCTACCGATCTGCGCGCCTCGGCGTCCCTGGTACTCGCAGGTCTGGTCGCCAAGGGCGATACCGTCATCGACCGCATCTACCACATCGATCGCGGCTACGAGAACATCGAAGAGAAACTCGGTGCGCTCGGCGCACGCATTCGACGTTTGCCTAGTTAATGCCGGGAATGGGGAATGGGGAATCGTAAATGCGCAGCCCGATGCATGTTCCAGGCTCCTGCCGATTCCCTATTCCCCATTTCCCAATCCCAGATCCAAAGACACGAGCTTGAGGGTCACGGTGTCGCCCTTGCTTTCGACTTGTTCGATCTGGACTGGAACCCAGCCCTTCGCCTCCGCAAACCAACTCGTTGATGTGCGCTTGTCGCGCACCCGTTCGAGGCAGCGCGTATCGAAGCTTCCGGCCGGGACATTCAGGCGCGTATCGGCACACCGCGTGTAGCGCACGTCCTCGATTTCGTCCTTGGTCGCGACCTTGTATTCGAACGCTGTGGCCTGCCGCGACAGATCCGCCGCGAGGGCGAGGGTCAGCGCGTGGCGGTCGACGGCGCGGGGCACCAGGGCGTAGCGCTCATCATTCTTGCCGTCGACCATGTGAACTTCGTTCGCGTTCCAATCGAATGTGCCATGGCGTTGCTTTTTCTTGAGCGCGACGTTCTGGCGAAAATCGTAGTCGAGTGTTTCGGGCCGACCGTCGACCCAGCGCACGACCGATTCTTCAGTGACATCAAGACCGGCCATCTTGGCCAGCCCCGAAGTGCCTTCGGTGGTTGTGCGCAAGGTCCAACTGGCGTCGGCATTGCGACTTAGCTGAATTGTGCTCTTGGCCATTTCCTTGCCGTTGCGAAAGGTCGCGTAGTCGGCCTTGAATGGGGCAATCGGCGAATCGGCAAACGCGTAGCCGAACGGAACAAAGGCGCAGATCAACAGGATCGGGATACGGTTCAAGGCTGATTGCTCCGGCTAAAACGATGAAGTCTGGAGAGTCGATGATGAATGCCGGGTGTCGACTGGCTTACTGGACAGGATTGTCGAGGTCGTCTTCCCAGCGCAGTGGCGCTGTCAGCGGCAAGGCATTGCTCAATACGGTGCCAGCGGACCATTGGATCCGGCCGTTGGCGATCAGACCGACGCAATTGCGCAACAACCGATGCTCCCGGACCAGCAAGCGTTTGGCGAGACTTTCCTCGGTATCAACTTCGAGCACGTCGATGACCGATTGAGCGATGACCGGTCCGCCATCGAGCTCGGCGGTAACGAAATGCACGCTGGCTCCGTGTTGGCGATCTCGTCCATCGAGGACGCGACGATGCGTGTGCAGGCCTGGATAGAGGGGCAGCAGGGAAGGGTGGATATTGATGATGCGGCCAAGCCACGGTGTGAGCACTGAGGGATCGATGATGCGCATGAATCCGGCCAGCACGATCAATTCTGGCTCGAATTCAGCAAGGCGGGAAAACAGCGCCTCATCGAAGGCAATACGATCAGGGAATTCGCGCGGATCGAGGTGGATCGCAGCAATGTCATGCTCGCGCGCCAGCTCCAGCGCACGGGCCTTTGCCTTGTCGGAGAGTACGCCCACGATGTCGATCGGCAATTCGCCGCTTCGCTGTGCCTCAATCAAGGATTCGAGATTGCTGCCGCGACCGGAAGCGAGGACGACGACCCGCATGGGCTTGTCACTATGCATCCTGCGACTAGCGTATGTGCACGCGCTCATCGCCGCTGGCAGCGACGACTTCGCCGATTGTCCAGGCCTGCAAGCCCAGCGTTTCGAGCGCATCAAGCGTGGCTCCGGCGTGCTCGCGCCCGACAATCAGCGCATAGCCGATGCCGCAGTTGAACGTTCGTAGCATTTCGTCGTCCGCGACGTTGCCTTCGCGCTGCAGCCAGTCAAACAGGAGTGGCGTTTTCCAGGCCTTGCTGTCGAGCTCGATGCCGAGACTTTTGGGAACGACGCGGATGATGTTTTCGCGCAAGCCGCCGCCGGTGATATGGGCCATGCCGTTGACCGGCAGTTGCTGCATGAGTTTGAGGATCGGCTTGACGTAAATCGTCGTCGGCGCCATCAGTGCATCGGCGAGTGAGATCCCGCCGAGATCCAGATCGAAAGGATTGCCCACGCGTTCGAGGATGCGGCGAATCAGCGAATAGCCATTCGAATGCGCGCCCGAAGAGGCCACGCCGATAATCGCATCGCCGGCCTGGATTCGACTGCCGTCGATGAGGGCGAGCTTTTCCACGGCGCCGACGCAAAATCCGGCCAGATCGTATTCGCCGGGTGGATACATGCTCGGCATTTCAGCGGTTTCGCCGCCGATCAAGGCACAACCGGCCAGTTCGCAGCCTTTGGCGATGCCGCCGACCACAGCCACGGTGGTTTCGACATCGAGTTTGCCAGTGGCGAAGTAATCGAGGAAGAACAGCGGCTCGGCGCCCTGAACCAACACGTCGTTGACGCTCATGCCGACCAGATCGATGCCGATGGTGTCGTGTCGAGCAAGGATCTGCGCGAGCTTGAGTTTCGTGCCGACGCCATCGGTTCCGGAAACCAGCACCGGCTCGCGATAGCGGCCGCCGAGCTCGAACAAGCCACCAAAACCGCCGATGCTCGACATCACTTCCTTGCGGAAGGTGCGCGCAATAAGAGGTTTGATGCGGTCGACAACGGCATTGCCGGCATCGATGTCGACGCCAGCGGCGCGGTAGGTGAGGGCCTCGTTATCGTTCGCCATGGATTAAAAGCCGAATACGCGGGGCCGCGCATCATATCAGTCCAGATAGACGAGGTAGCGGCCGTTCGGGCAGACTGACAGACATTCTCGTTCGGTCAGGAATTTCCGCATGCACGCCTCATATATTGGCAATCGAGGGACAGGATCCCGAATTCATCACCTCGACTGCGCAATCGGTAATTCCGGCCTAGCTTCGCTTGTCAGCTTGAGGCGTGCAGGTTCGTGGCGTGTCAGGCTGGCCCTGGTTGTGATGATGGTGAGTGCAATACTGGTAACGCCGTCGTTGATGGCGGCGCCGACGACCTATTCCGGGGAGGCTCCGGTTGCCGATCAATCAGAAGGCGAGCGCGCAGGTGGCTTGAAGAACGCACTCGGTGAGGTCGTGATCCGACTCAGCGGCGAGCCGGGAATCCTCGCCCGCGGCAACGTCGCCGCGGCTGTCGGCGCAGCGGGAAAGTATGTTCTGCAGTACAGCTATCGCCGCGATTCGATCCTGGATGAGGCCAGCGGCGCGGTCAAACCGCAGTTGGTGTTGGTCGCCGAATTCGACAGCACTGCAGTGGATCGCATGCTGGTCGGGTTGGGCCTCGGAGGTGCCGCATCCTCGGTGGAAATCGACGCAACGCCGGTCGAAAAGCGGATCTGGCTCAGTAACATCCATTCCGCAGCTGACTATGCCCGCGGTATCGGTTACTTGTCGCGACAGCCGCAGGTCCGCCAGTCCTGGCCGATCGAGGCTCGCGGAGACGGCATCCTCATCCATGTCGTGATCGCCGGAGATTTCAATCGCTGGCTCGGCCAGGTTGATCAGGATCGAGTCATCCAGGTCAATAGCACGAGTCCACCCGTGCAGGGCATCGATGCAACGCTCTCGCTGAGCCCCTGAGTCCGACCCATGTGGCGTCACCTGCCCAATCTGGTCACGGCGATGCGAATGGTCCTGGTCTGGCCAATATTCTGGCTGATCAGTCACGCTGACTTCGAGTTTGCCTTGCTGCTGGCAGCGATCGCCGCGATCAGCGATGCCGTGGATGGTTGGTTGGCCAAGCATTTTGGCTGGCAGTCTCGACTCGGCGGTTTGATGGATCCGCTGGCCGACAAGCTCTTGTTGCTGGCCGGTTTCACCGCACTGACAACGATTGGCGAAGTGCCCGTCTGGTTGTTCGCACTCGTAATCGGGCGCGACCTCGTCATCGTTTGCGGGGCCGTCGCGTACCACAATTTGATTGGATCATTCGAAGCGCAGCCTACGCGCTTGTCCAAACTGACCACCCTGTTCCAGATTCTCTTCGTGCTTGCGGAACTAGTACGGCTGGCGTGGACGGCCGAGCTGCCTGGTCGTGACGCCTTGCTCGGATTGACGGCGCTGCTGACGGCCAGCAGCGGTTTACACTATGTGATGGCCTGGTCGCTGCGAGCGCGTCGGGAATTGGATAAACGCGAGCGGTTGAAGGAATCAATCCATGGCAAATAATCTCGACGTCCGCCTCAAATGGTTGATTCTGGTAGTTTTTATAGGTTGGATCTTGTTTCTGATGGGGCCCGCGCTGGCACCGTTCGTGATCGCCGGCCTGTTCGCTTACCTGTTCAACCCGCTCGTCGAGAAAATGGAACGGCGAGGCATCGGGCGTTCGCTCGGCGTCAGTCTGGTATTCCTGATCCTGACCCTGGTTCTGGTTGGAATCATCCTCGTGCTGATTCCTTTCATGGATCGTCAGGTCAGCCGCTTCATCGAGCAATTGCCGCGCTGGACGGAGTGGGCGAGAGATGTCGCGACGCCGTGGATCGAGCAACGCTTCGGCGTCACTCTCAATACCTTCGACAGCGAGGGGCTCGTCGCGATGTTGCGGGGGCACTGGAAGGAGGCGGGTGGATTCGCCACGACGCTTCTGGCCAAGGTGTCCAGCTCGGGATTCGCGATCATTGCCTGGGCGCTGAACCTGGTCATCATTCCGGTGGCCGCGTTCTATCTGCTGCGCGACTGGAACATCGTCGTCGAGCGCATGCACGCACTGGTGCCGCGTTCGATCGAGCCGGTGGTCGTGCGCCTGACCCGCGAATCCGACGAAACGCTCGGCGGCTTCCTGCGCGGCCAGCTCAGTGTGATGATCATTCTCGGCACCCTTTACGGCGTTGGCCTTTGGTCGGTCGGAATCAGCATCGGCCCGCTGATCGGCATGATCGCCGGACTGATCAGCTTTGTGCCTTATCTCGGCGCAATCGTCGGCGTCGGTATCGGCGTGATCGCGGCGCTGGCGCAATACCAGGACACCTATCACGTCATCATGGTCCTGATCGTGTTCATCGTCGGCCAGTTGCTCGAAGGTTACGTACTGGTGCCGAAACTGGTCGGCGACAAGATCGGTCTGCATCCGGTTGCGGTCATGTTCGCGATTCTTGCGGGCGGCGAACTGTTCGGTTTCGTCGGCGTGCTGCTGGCCTTGCCGGTTGCGGCGATTGCCATGGTGTTGCTGCGCTATGCCTACGAACGCTATACCCAGAGCGAGATGTACCAGGAGCCGGAGGTCGCGTCGGCGATCGTGGTGACCGGTGACGAGGCTACGCTTGACGGTGATGCCGATGCGGTGGTGATCGTGAGCAAGGTCGAGAACACGCCGGACAACGCCGACAATTCATGAGCGAGCAACTGCCTTTGGCCCTGCGCTGGCCGGCCCACCAGCGCCTGGACTCATTCGTGCTCGGCGACAATGCCGCCGGCATCGATATCCTGCGCCATGCCGCCAGCGGCGCCGAGATCGAGCGCGTGTTCCTGGCAGGCAGTGCCGGTAGCGGCAAGACCCACCTGCTGATTGGCGTCTGTGCCGAAGCGGTGGCCAGGCAACGCACCGCGCAATACCTCGACCTTTCGCACGTTGCCGGACCCCCGGCCGCCACGATTCGCCGCCTTGGCGGCAGCGAAGTGCTGGCAATCGACAATCTCAATGCCATCGTCGGCGTCGCCGAGGCCGAACATGCCTTGTTCGATCTCTACAACCGTTGCCGAGCCGAAGGAACGACCTTGCTGTTCGCCGCGAGCGAGCTTCCAGGCGCGTTGAATCTGGATTTGCCGGATCTGGTTTCTCGTCTCTCTGCTTGCACGCAGTGGCAGATTCGACCGCTTGATGAGCCTGCACGGCGCGACATCATCCGCAGCCTTGGCGCTCGGCGCGGGCTCGAAATCGACGAGGCCGTGCTGGACTGGCTATTTACGCGCAAGGCGCGCGATCTCGGCAGTCTGGTTGATCTTCTCGACCAGATCGATCGCGCAGCGCTGGCCGCGCAGCGACGGGTCACCGTTCCATTCCTGCGCCAGTTGTTTGTTTCGTCGAAGGACGAAGCCGGGATCAGGGACGCAGGTCAGATACCCTGATCTCGGGACTCGCGTCGACTGTTCGCGTGCAGGGGCCCAGCGACTTTTTCTTGTCTGTATTTTCCGGCACCGCGTCCATGCCTGCGCAGGGGCGACGAGCGGCGCATGGGCAGGAGAAGTGGAATGCGAACTTGCGCGCGTTTCCGCACACGAATCATAAAACTCGGTCATCAACCGACAAGCCTTGATTCCTGTCACCCCTGCGCAGGCAGGGTCCAGCGATTTTTCCAGCCGAAGCAGAGTCACTGGGTCCCTGCCTGCGCAGGGACGACGAGCGGAAGATGGCGGATCAAACGGAATGCGCGTTTTTCACGTGTTTCGGGAAACAAGCATCGAACTCAACCGCCAACCCTCAACCTTCAACCCTCAACCCATGATCCCCGTCACCCCTGCGCAGGCAGGGTCCAGCGATTTTTCCAGCCGAAGCAGAGTCACTGGGTCCCTGCCTGCGCAGGGACGACGAGCGGAAGATGGCGG
>JBBRBU010000055.1:0-24695 GCA_038205505.1 Lysobacterales bacterium
CGAAGGCAGGAATGACGAGTATTTGGGGGTCCGCGCTTCCGTCAATTTGAGTCGCTCGCACCGGAAGATCGCCGAAAGCGAGGTGCGCCCAAGGCTGCGAGGCGCGACGCCAAAAGATTCCGGACAGCAGTGCTTGAAAGCGGGGACCCATTTTGATCTTCGTCAGATCGCTTAAAGAACAGCAGAATCAGATTGGACCCCTGCCCACGCAGGGGTGACGAAGTACTATTTTTCGTCGGCGGAGCGAGCCCGCACATTCGTTCCGGACAGCAGTGTTGCGTCGCAGCGTGTAAACACATCAATCGCGTCGCCATGCAAAAAAACGCTTCATGTTGGCCGCCCCGGATCGTCAGAAGCTTTTGCGGTCGAACCAACGATTCGATCAAGCAGCAAGCGAAAGCCGTGAACTACCAGCAAGCCCGCTGCGGCGCCGACGATGTCGACTACCGCATCCGCGATGCGCGGATCGCGCCCTGGAATCCCCAACTGCAGTAGTTCCGTACCGATGCCGAGCACCGCGATGGCCAGCAGCACCCAGCGTGCGTGCCAACGTGGCCGCGCCAGGCCAATACTCACACCCAACAGCACGAACAGGATCAAGTGCACCAGATTGACCGGACTTTCTGCGTTCTCGATCCACACCATCGGCAGGTTGAAGACGGCGATGTGGTCGCGCATCCACGCCAGCATAGTGTTCGGCAGGCAAACAGAGATCAGCACGACCACGATGCAGGCAAGCATCGCCCAGTAGGCGCCTGTCTGCAGCCAGCCCCTGTGTTCACGCATCGCCGAGCAACTCGCGGTAGACCGCCAGCGTCCGCGCAATGACGATGCGCTCGTCGAACTGCGCCAAGGCCTTGCTACGTGCAGCCTGCCCCAGTCGCTGCGCAAGTACCGGGTCGTCCTGCAGACGCGCGATTGCATTGGCCAACGCATCGGCATCGCGCGCAGGCACCAGCAGCCCATCGACGTCATCGGTAACCACCTCGCGACATCCCGGAACTTCCGTGGTCACCAACGGCAATGCGCACGCCGCAGCCTCGATCAAGCCCTTCGGCAAACCTTCGCGGTAGCTCGGGAGCACGACCATATCAACACCGCCAAACAACTCCGGCATATCTTGCACATGTCCCAGCCACTGGACGATGCCTTCATTCACCCATCCCCGTAAGGTCGATTCCGGCACCGCTGCGGGATTGCCAGGATCCGGATCGCCAGCGAGCAGGAAGTCGATTGCCCTGCCCTCGCCTTTCAAGCGCCGTGCGGCAGCAACGAACTCCGCAATTCCCTTGTCCCAGAGCAATCGAGCGGGTAGCAACACGCGGAATGGTGCGTCGTGATTATGCTGATGTGCGCGCGCAATGAACCGCGAACAGTCCACGCCGGAGCCGGGGATCAACCGCACCTGCTCAGCGTCCACAAGCCCAGCGGCTTGGAACAACGCAACATCATCCGGGTTCTGCAGGATCAGACGCGCGCCTCGCCCACCCAGGGCGAGCTTCAAAAGGCTGCGTACCAGCGGCCGCAACAGCCGCGCCTTGGCGTCGTTGCTGGTAAATACATAGCCCATGCCCGCAACCGCGTTGACGCGCGCCGACACCCCAGCAAGGCGAGCAGCCAGCGATCCGTAAACCGCGCATTTGATGGTGAAGCCATGCACGAGCGACGGACGTTCGCGCCGGAACAAGCGCCACAAATGCCACAGCAAGCGTGCTTCACGCAGCGGGTTCAGGCTGCGCCGGTCCATTGGCAGCGCCTGCCAGCGCAACCCGAGATCGCGCAACCGCTCTCCGTACTCGCCCGGCGGCGAAATCAACAACAATTCATGGCCGGCATCGCGCAAGGCCAGCGCCAGCGAGCGGCGGAAGTTGTAGAGGTACCAATCGGTATTGGCGAACAGGATCAGCTTCATCGGGACTTCGTCAGTCCAACGGCATGAATTGATACGGCAGCCAAAATTGGGAATGCGCTGCGTAGTGCAGCCAAACGAATTGCACGGCGGCGTAGTAGCCAACGACCCCCAGGACGATCACTGTGCGCGTCTTGACGGTGGATGCCAGCAACGGGATGCGCGAGAAAACAAAGAGTTGTAGTGGTATCAAATACAAGGCAACGCGATCTACCGCTGTCGAGGCCAAGCCAACCAGAGGTAAGCAAACCAAGGCAGAAATGGCGATCCACATCCACAGCTTGCGCTCTTGATGATCGGGTGCAATACGCTTGCGGAATATCAAAAACAACAAGGCCGGCACCGCGTTCATCACTACTCGAATCATCCCGCCCTGCGACTGGTATTCCGCTACGACATACGTTGTCCACAAGGCTTCGCTGGCATCGGCCAGCAATAGGTAGTAGAGCAGACCGGTGGTTACCAGCACGAGGGCGCCGGTCAGAACGCGGTTGCGGCTCGCCGCCAGGGCAGCGATCGGCAGCAGCAGCACTGCTGACTTGTGAAATGTCGCACCAATGGCGACCCAGATAACAAACGTTCGGACCTTCCCGTTCCCCAATGCGACGAGGCCAAGCAAGGCAAAGCCGAGTGCAACGGCCTGGCGTGTATACCCCATGCCAACGACGATCAACATGTAAGGAACAGCGGCCAACAGGGCCAGCCATGGATTCGGTTGTGCACGGCAAAAGACGACGGTCCCCCACATCATCATCGCTGCAGAAATCAGATTGACTTCATACACACTGCCGCCGGCGTGCGCGACGAGCCAATTTATTCCGAAGAAGCCCGGATCGCCGCGTCCCAACACTTCGCCAAAATCCAGACGTGCGTTTATGTCGAACAAAGGAAGGTAGTTGAACCAATCACCACCGACTTCGTGACGAAGCCCCATCATCAATGTAAACGCCAGGCCGACAGCGAGCCATGCCCATCGCATCTGCCGCTCCGGCAGTCGACCAGGTGCCAGTACAGCCCATGCTGGCAGCAGAAACATGATCCAGTACGGCCACATCAGTGTGTTCCCTCTTGCTGTTCCAGCCATGCCTGAAACATCAGCACCGACCACAGGCGATAGCCATGTGAGGCTTCCCCACGCACATGCCGCTGCCATGCCTGGCGGATGGGTGCGGGATCGAAGAAACCCTCGCGTCGTAAGCGGTCTTCCGCCAATAACGTCTCGGCCCAGTCACGCAGCGGATCGCGCAGCCACTGATCCAGGGGGATCCCGAAGCCCATCTTGGGCCGTTCGACCAGCGCACGCGGGACGTGGCGATCCAGCAGCTTCCGCAACAACCACTTGCCGCGACCATCTCTCAGCTTCATGTCCATCGGCAACGACCAGGCAAACTCCATGACATCACGATCGAGGAATGGCGCGCGGGTTTCCAGCGACACCGCCATCGAAGCGCGGTCCACTTTCACCAGGATGTCGTCGGGCAGATAGGTTAACCCGTCCAACGCCATCATCCGCGCAACCGGGTCGGAGAGTCGTGGCCAATGATCACGCCGGTCGAGCAGGTTGGGCGGGATGGCACCACCGATCACCATGCCGGATGAATCTGACCACTCCTTGACCAGGGAAACGTAGAGATCGTCGGCGCTCGCCACGCTACGCAGGCGTGCACCCAGCTTGTGCGCCTTGTCTCCCGGATGGGTAATGCCGAACCGATGCGCAAGTGGACCAGCCCAGTGATTAACAATGTCAGCGGGCAAGGCTGTCAGACCGGCACCAAGCATGCGGCGCAATGCAGGCGGCATCCAACCGATCCGCCGCCAGACCTTGGGCCCCATGAAATAACGGTTATAGCCACCAAAAAATTCATCGCCCCCATCCCCGGATAGCGCGACGGTGACGTGCTGCCGCGCCATGTGCATGACCAGATGCGTTGGCAACTGCGAGGAGTCGGCAAAAGGTTCGTCGTACATCGTCGGCAATTGAGGCACCAAGGCCAGCGCATCCGTTGAGCTCAGGCGCATCTCGGTATGTTCAGTTCCCAGATGTGCGGCGACAGCGCGTGCGTGTACGGCCTCATCAAAGGATTGTTCTTCAAAGCCGATGGTGAACGTACGTACTCGCTGCGCGCTTCTGGATTGCATCAAGGCCGTAATCAGGGACGAGTCGATTCCACCCGAGAGCAAAGCGCCCAAGGGCACATCGGCCATCATCTGACCTCGTACGGCATTGCCCAGACGCAGCTCCAGCGCATCCAGCGCTTCGGTTTCACTGCCCAGGAAAGGATTGGCCGTGCCACGCTCCGCGATGTCGGCCAGCGACCAATACGCCACGGGTTCGGCGGCGCGCTGCCCTGCCTCGATACGCAAATACGTTCCGGGTGGCAGCTTGTTGATCCCGGAATAGATCGAATAAGGACTAGGCAGGTAGTTGTGACGCAGAAGCAGCGCCAGCGCACCGCGGTTGACCGCGGCATTAAAGGAAGGATGCGCACGCAACGCCTTTAGCTCAGACCCGAACAGGAAGGCATCGCCCTGCCAGCCGTAATACAACGGCTTCTCGCCGATGCGGTCGCGTGCCAACCACAATGCGCGTTCCTGCCGATCCCACAACACCAGCGCAAACATTCCCACGCTGCGCTTCAAGCTCTCATCGACACCCCACGCCTCGATCGCTGCCAACAGGGTTTCGGTATCCGAGTGTCCGCGCCATTGCGGCGCAGCGCCCTCGCCTTGCAGCATCTTGCGCAACTCCAGGTGGTTGTAGACCTCGCCGTTGTAGGCCAGCACCCAGCGCCCGCTGGCCGAGAGCATCGGCTGAGCACCGGCCGGCGACAAGTCGAGGATCGACAGACGCCGGTGCGCCAGCGCAATACCAGCTGAGTCATCGGTCCACACCCCGGAATCGTCGGGGCCACGGTGAGCGATGCGGTCGGCCATCGCCAGGGCCAGCATGGTGGCATCCGCGCCAAGCCCGGGCCATTTCAGAAAACCGGTCAGGCCGCACATGGGGACGTCAGGGCATCAGTGTTGCACATGATTGGTTCACGGCCTCGTGGTCATCCACATTGATCCGCACGCTCTACGCGTCGCGGATCTGCAGTTCCTGGGTGATGCGATAAGTGGGATTGATCGACAAAGAATGCGGTTCTTCCAGCCTACCGGACAACACAAGCAGGCGCAGCGAGGTGTGAAGCGAATTGGCTGCTTTCAGAAACCGTGTCATGCGGAACCGGTCACGCAAGGGGTAGTGCCGTTCGCTGAAACGTGGGGAGCCCGGATGTACTGGTCGGTGAAGACCCGCCTGTAGCTCATGCCGGCTCGTCCAAGCGCGCCGGATGCACCCCCACCGATTCCTGGACGAAGCGTACCGCCGCCAGATCGGCCCGGCTTTTCGCCAGCGCAGCCGCCAGGTCGCATTCGCGCAGGTAGTGATAGTGCGCCATGTAAAACACCTCGAAGCTATGCTAGCCACGCACCGACACCGTCGCCTGGGCGTCGGCATTCGCGGAGACGCGTTGTGTCTTGAGTCTTTGACGCTTGAAGCCCATGGGATTGTCCTGCAGGTCGGGTAGCGCATACCACAACGGAACGCTCGCCTTTTTTTGATCAGTTCCGAATTCGGTTGACCGCGTTTACCGGCTATAGGCGATGTTAAAACGATCAAGGACAGGGATTAATTCCGAGATCGTCGCTTTATCTTTCGGCACAAGGAGGTAATTTCGCCAGTCAGAATTACCCATGAGGTCATTTTTAAGGATTGCTCCGTCACAAGTTAAAAGAAACGCATCGTACTCGAAATCTGCTTGGCGCAGCTCTTCATCTAACAATGCCGCCGGTTCACTCCCATGTAGGATTTCGATAAACATTATCGGCTTCGTGTGCTTTATGAAATCACACGCCCCAGCGATTACGTCGGGCTCAGTTGTCTCCGTATCAATCTTCATGATTACGGGAAATTTACGCGGAATACGTTCACTGTCGAGCGTCGAGATTTCAACCAGTGTTTCGGTAAATTCACGCCCGCCAGATTGCATGAACTCTTTGGACAGACTGCTGCTGGAAGGCACTCCTTCCGGCACTGCATAAAAAGGCAGCCAACCTGCCGCTCTTCCAAGACCAAGCGGGCGAATGTCGATGTTCTCGACATTGCTCATGCGGGCATTTTCACGAAATAGAGGGACAATTCGTGGGAGCGGCTCAAAGCTGAAAATCTGGCTGTTCGGATTAGCAAGCCCGGCAACCAGCGAAAAATGACCTACGTGCGCACCAATGTCGACCACGACAGCCGCATGCTTGGCAAGTTCAAACCACAGCGGTAGAACTTCTGGCTCATCGGCCGTCCAGTCGCCATAGAATAGCGAATTAAGAATCGATTCTGTCTCGGGACAAAACATATGCAGGGTCTTTCCGTTCGGAAGTTCCGCCGAGGCAGATCCCACGCGAGGAATATGGGCCATCAATTTTTCGCGCCGCCCCGACGGAACCCGATTGATAAGCGGGCGGAGGGCGGACGTAATCAAATTATTCGTCGCGCGCAGGTCGCGAACCATACGTCCAAGCTTCTTGAGTGATCGAGGAAGCCGCAATGGGGTCGTCATGCGACGACGTCCGCGTATCTCGCCAACGACATTACGAGCGTTGTCATCGATATTTCCCAAGGCCTTTCTAGAGTTAGGTATGGTTTCAGTCGTGCCGATCAGGTTGCACCGTCAGCGCGCTCATTCCAGGTGCGGACCACCTTAGACACTCGATCCACTTGGCCCTCCGTCAACTCGGCAAACATCGGAAGCGACAGTTGTTCACGCGCAGCACGTTCGGTTATCGGCAAATCACCCTCGCGATAGCCCAAGTTCCGATACGGTTTTTGCAAATGGACGGGAAGCGGGTAGTGCATGCCGGCATGGATTCCCGCCTCCTGAAGCGCTGCCTGAAGCCGCTGCCTCTCCGGATGGAAGACGCTGTAGATATGGTAGACGTGGCGACGCTCCGGGAGCTCGACGGCCCGTGCGATTCCGGGTATGCCTAGGCATATATCGTACTGGCGAGCGCGCAAACGGCGAAGTTCGGTCCAGTCCTCCAGATGCCGCAGCTTCACGCGCAAGATTGCGCCCTGAATCGCGTCCATCCGGTAGTTGTATGCAAGCACGTCATGGTGGTACTTCTTCTCCTGCCCCCAGTCTCGCAAAAGCTTCATCTCACGGGCATAACCGGCATTGTTGGTGGTGACTATCCCCCCTTCCCCATAGGCTCCCAGATTCTTACCGGGGTAAAAGCTGAAAGCTGCCATGTGCCCGATGCCACCAACCCGCTTCCCCCGGTACTCAGCCCCGTGGGCCTGCGCCGCATCCTCGATGACAACCAAACCGTGCCGCTCGGCAATCTCCATGATCGGGGCCATATCCGCAGCCTGCCCGTAAAGGTGTACAGGAAGGATTGCTTTTGTGCGCGGCGTGATCTTCGCCTCTATTTTTGACGCGTCCATGGTAAACGTGTCGGGATCAACATCAACGAAAACGGGGGTGGCCCCGGTATAGGAAATCGCTGCGGCGGTTGCAATGAAGGTCATCGAGACTGTGATCACCTCGTCGCCCACTCCGATCCCCGCGGCGAGCAGGGCGACATGCAAAGCGCTGGTTCCAGTATTGACGGCCACCCCGTGGTCTACCCCATGGTATTCCGCGAACTCCTCCTCAAACTTCGCGACCTCCGGTCCGAGCACGTACACGGAACTGGCAAGAACGCCGAGCACTGCCTCGCCTATTTCCGCTTTTATCAAGTGGTACTGCGCCTTTAAGTCAAGAAACGGAACAATTTCCATCATCTGCATCTTCCTGTAGTGGGATTCATTTTCAGCTGTCTGGGGTGGCCTGTCATAGATCTACAGGAGCCCCGCGCTTGTGCATCGACTTGTTTGCCGCTTCGAGAATTCGCACAATTTCGAGCCCCTGCACTCCGCCGGTCAAGGGCTGCTGATCACCCTTGATGCAGCGCACAAGATGGTCGACCTCAACCTGTAGCGCCTCGGTGTCGGTCACCTTCGGTGACCAGAGATCCCCCGTGCGATAGCTGACCATCAGCTTACGTATGTCGTCAGGGGTCTCGGTAACCGTGATGCCTTTGTCGTAGACCTTCAGCTTCTCGCTTGTCTCCAAATCGTCATAGACAATCATCCGCTTGCTGCCGCCGACGAGGGTCCGCCGAATCTTAACGGGAGAGAGCCAGTTCACGTTTATGTGCGCGATCAGTCCGCTTGCGAAAAACACCGTGAGGAACGCCACGTTCTCGGGCTGCCCCACTACGTGGCTATGCCCGGTGGCCGATACTGCCACCGGCGCGGTGCCGAGCACGTAGGCCATTATGGAAAGGTCGTGGACCGCCAGATCCCACAATACGTTCACGTCGTGCTGAAAAATACCGAGATTTACGCGCACCGAATCGTAGTACTGGAGCTCGCCGAATGAAGGCTCCCGGATGATCTCGTGCATCTTTCGAACGGCACCCGTGTAGACGAATGTGTGGTCCACCAAAAGAACCAGCCCCCGGCGTGCCGCCTCATCGATGAGACGGAGCGCCTGCTCCGAAGTAGCCGTTATCGGCTTCTCCACGAACACGTGCTTTCCCGCCTCGAGCGCCGCCATGGCCAGGTCAAAGTGGCTTGCCACTGGCGTAGCAATCGCAACCACATCAACTGAGGGGTCGGCGATCAAATCTTGCGGTAGTCTCGTGACTTTGACCGTCGGGTAAAGGGCCTGAACACTCCCAAGGCGAGCAGAATCGCGATCGCAAACCGACACTACCCGGGTATCCGGATTGGTCATGAAATTCCGCACCAAGTTTGGGCCCCAATACCCGTACCCTACAACACCGACGTTGATCATCTGCTTCCCATTTTTAAGAATACTGTTGATTGTTTAATTATCGCTGCATTTTTAATGCGTTCATCTCGTTCGCTTTCATCGAACGGCGTAATCCCATCGTCGGCCCCGCCTCTTCATTCGCGCGGCCAACATCATGAAGTAGCAGTCCGAAAAAGCCGCGCGGGCACACCTTTAACCACCGCGCCCGCTGAAACGTTCTTGGTCACCACCGCGCCCGCTCCAATCAACGCCCGCTCGCCAATCGTTACGCCGCACATAATCACGGCACCACTCCCAATAGATGCGCCTCTGCAAACTCGGGTCGGAATGACGGCCCAATCGGCCTCGGTCTGCAAACCGCCATCAATTGTTGCGCGCGGCTCTCGGTCATTGATGAACATCACGCCGTGGCCAATGAAGACCTCATCCTCGATGGTTACACCCTCACAAATGAAGGTATGCGAGGAAATCTTGCAGCGAGATCCAACTTTGGCGTTCTTCTGGATTTCTACGAAGGTCCCAACTTTGGTCTCGCTGCCGATTTCACAGCCGTACAGGTTGACCAGCTCTGGCTGGAATATTCTGACGTCTTGTCCTAACTCCACGTTGATAACTGGCATATGTTCAACTCTTCCTTTGGGGTAAGCGATCAGTCGCATTGGGCTTTTGGGACCGATCGATGGCAGCCTGGTAAAGTTGATTGTAGGCGCACGCCATCGCTTCGGTTGTGTGTTGGGCGCGGACGTGCGCCGTCTGCCGGTCCGTGAGCGTCTGACGATCTGTCGGCGAGCGGAGGAGTTCAACTGCCCGTCTACCAAGGTCCTGAAGGTCAGTACTTGACCAGATCCAGTCGTCCGTCCCCGGTCGGTATCCAGGAAGCATCTGAATAGCCAACACCGGCACGCCCGACGATGCAGCCTCCAACGCCGCCACACCGGTCGTTGCTCCGACATTGAGGGTGATATAGAGGTCCATTATGGAAAGGGGGAGACACGGATCGAGTACGAGGCCGGGCAAGTGGACTTGCCCTGCGAGACCGTGCTCAATCACAAGCGACCGGACGCGATCCAGCTCTGTGCCACCTCCAGCGATCACAAAATGAACTTCGGGCCCCAGAGCGAGAGCCATTTCGGCAAAGATCGGTAGGTAGCGCCATGTCTGCCGTTCGGGCCGCAGCATTCCGACTGTGCCAACGACGAAACGACAATCATCGGGAATTCCGAGTTCTCGGCGGTAGGCGCGCCGTGCTGTCGGCGCCGCAACATCTCGGCAAGAGATCGAGATGCCGTTCGGAATGATCTTTGAAAGGAGACCGGGACGGTCCGCCAGGAATGCGCGCCAGTAATCGTCCTCGGCCATGAGCGCAAGGGCATCTCGGCGGGCAGCCAAACGCGCGTGAAGCCACCGCTGCAGCGGAGGAATGGGCATCCCAACTGCGTGGTATGTCTCCACGACCACCGGCTGCCTCGCGCCCGATACCCTACGCAAGATCCCCATCGCGGTGCCGAATATCGCCCCGTATGTTAGATGACAGTGTAGGACGTCCTGTTCCACCAACCACGAACGATTCCGCCACAGCCACGGGAGCATACAGAGGTAGCGTCCCACCCTCGAACCCATCGAATTCGATATGTACCAAACCCGAACGGCTGGGTGCAACGCATCGCGTAGCAACTCGGCATCGACCGGCCAGGCAGCGATGACGGTGACCTGGTGCGCAGCCCGTACCGCTTGATTCGCCAGCTCGACCACGACTCGCTCACCCCCTCCCTTGGTAAGAGCCGGAAGCACGTGAGCGATCTTCATAAGCTCAGTCTCCGGAACTGTCGGCATGTTCGGTTGAATCACGAGTCAGCGGCCGCTTAGGCGACTGGCGTTGATGTTTGCTCACAACACGGTCCAGAAGTGCAACGTATTGCTCCCGCTCATGCTGGTTCAGCAGTGTTGGATCCATCATCTCGAGGGCGCGTTGGCGCACGGAATCACCCATAGCGCGCGCGTAAGCTGGATTAGCCAGGAATCGCTCCACCGCATCCGCCATTTCCTGCCAGGCAAGATGAGGAACTAATTCGCCGGTTACACCCGCTTCGATTAGCTCGCCCTGCCAATCTATCTCGTAAGCGACGATCGGCGCGGCACCCAGAGCACACTCCGCGAGCGCCCTGCCAGTGTGGGGCGACACGACCGCCGCAGCTAAAGGGATAATCTGAGCAAGCCATTCTTGATCTCTGTTTCCGGCGAATACGACTTGATCTTCTACGCCCAACTCGCGTGCCAACTCCGCAAGCGCCACTCGTGACTGGCCATCACCCGTCAGAATCGCTTTCACGTCATGCCCGCGCTTTCGCACCTCCGCGAGCACGCGCACTACGTCCTCTGGATGCTTGACGCTTTCGAGGCGGCCGATGTAAAGGAGAAACCTGTGCGGCTCTACGCGTAGTTCACCCAGCAAGGCGCGACCGCCAGCACGTTCAACCGGCGCGGCGAAGTGGCGTCTGTCGATGAGGTTGCCGTATCGGAACAATGTCGAAAATTTTGGCCGTGCCCCGTTTGCCAAGGCAAAATTCAAGTTATCCTGATTCGCGCCCGCCACGAGATCAGCGCGCTCAAGAACGAACCTTTCCACTTGTTTTTCGATTTTGCGAGAAACAAAAAGTCTCCGTTGCATCGGCTGGCCTGTTGTCTCGTAGACCTTGTCGTTGTTTCCTCCGACTCGTACAACAAGTGGAAGCCCACACATGCGCGACAGTGCCAGACCGAAGAGACCAAGGTACAGAATGTCTCCTGCGCGAACAGCGCTGATTCTCTCCTTGCGTATAAGGCGCGCGAGAGTAATAAAGATGCCAATCTGACCGATTAGGAAATTCAACGCAGGCAGCCAGCGCAGCTTGTGGAATCGCCCTATCTTGCCCTCGATAAACGTATGCGCAGGGGCCAACGAGTGGAATTCCGGCTGGCCGTACCTGCTCGCCCACCCTTCTGAAGTTACAAGCGTAGCGAATGGGTGAACGGTCCAAACGTGTTCAAAGAAGCCATCCAGATCCCGGCAAGTCACGGAGTCCTCGAGGTCGCGGGCACGAATTGCCTCGAGTGCGTAAGACGAATCCAAAACGAGAAGCTTACGCACGACTGAAGCCTTGCTCTACCGACGATTGCGCGGCTCTCGCAACTCCCTCGATTGCGCCACTCGGCTTCCTGCAAAGCGCCTCAATTCCGTTGCCTCCCTCCGTAACAACGATGTTTGTTGCACCAATCTCATTAAGAGCGGCTTCGATCTGCCTTCGTGTGCGTCGATGCTTGTAGACGTCCGTGGTTGCATCGTGAGTATCCAAAAGCGCCCACTCGTAAAACATCTGCCTGTCACGCAGCTGGACATCCGGGTAGTGGAAGATCACCGGCGACAACCGTCGAAGAATTCGTTGTGCAAAGGGGGAATCCCGCATTGCCCAATGGAATGGGAACCAGAAGTTTGTCAACTTCTCAACCGCGCGAAATCGAACGCTTCGGCGAAGAAGGAGAATGAAACGACGGTAGATGGCAAGCGCTTCACCAATAGGGGGCGGAATCACGATGCGCCACTTCCAGGGATAGTGATCCACTATCAGGCTTCCGCCGGGCTTGAGCATCTCCCATAGACAACGAATACTCTGTTCCGGGTCAGGCGTATGTTGCAGCACGCCAAGGCACACAACATAATCGAAGTAGGCCTTCTGGAAGGGGATGTGTCGAACATCGGCCTGTACCAGCAAGAGTTGCTCGCTACTCCCGTTGTTTGATGCATTTGCCTCAACCGCACTCGAAAAGTCGAACGAGCTTACCTTGGCACCAAACTTCAGCAGTATTTCAGTGAACCGTCCGGCGCCGCTGCCCGCCTCCAGCACTGCCTTGTCCTTGAGCACGGTCAAGTCCCCTCCGAGACAACGCGCAAGCCTGGCCTCGGATACGCGGACACCACTAAAGGAGTCCAGTTGCGTCTTTGGGAACATCTTCCATTGCGACCCAAAATCAGCGCTGTAATTGTCAGCACTTACGAATCTGGGAATTCCAGCCACTATCGGGTAGGTTTTACCCGATTCGTCGGACGCGAGAGTGCTGCCTTCGACTCGCAAGCAGGAACCGTCAAAGGGGTCGCGCAACGTATGAAAATTCTTATTCATGTTCGACAATGACATCCAAAATTAGCGAGAACAGACAGTTACTGCATTAGTTCTACGAACTCTTGCGTCACTCGGCTCGGCAAAAACCGCGCGGCAGCCTTCATTTGCACTTCCGAGACTCTGGGATTTGCCAACTCGAAAGCCATTGCTCCAGCAAAACCCGCCACGTCACCGACTTCGACAAGTGATCCATACAGTCCGTCCATCAGGATTTCACGCGGCCCGCTGAAGCAGTCGGCACTGACCACCGGCAACCCGCAGTGCAACGCCTCTACAATTACGTTACCCAACCCCTCAAAGGTGGAGGAAAGGACGAACAAGTCCGCCTGTCTCAGGAGCACATAGGGATTGTCAGAAAATCCAACAAAAACAACTCGATCCTTAATTCCGAGCTTCGAACACATCTGTTGCAAAATCTGCCGCTGGCTGCCTTCACCCACCAGCATTAGCTTGCACCCAACGCCAGCCTCCGTAGCCGCCAACGTCGCAAACGCCTCAAGCAACGTGACTAGATCCTTCTGGGGCTCCAACCGTCCAACATTGATAATCAACCGCTCCGCAGACACTATTTTTCGGGCTTCGTTTGGAATCCGCGCAGGAGGCGGAATCGCGTTATAGATTGTGAGTACTTTTCTATCGAGACCGATAGTGTGCCGGCGAATATCGTCGGCCACTCCTTGCGACACCGCCACTATCGCGCTGGCCACTCGGTACAACAAGGACGCTGACAAGGCATAAAGCCACGTTGGACTGAATGGCGTTCTGCTAGGTGGTGAGTGCTCCCAAAGAATGAGCTTGAAGCGCGGCAAAAGCGCTCTCACCACACATGCGCACAGATTCATTTTCCAGAAGCTGGCGATGACGACATCAGGCCGCGACGTTTTGACATAGGCGCGCAATTTCAGAGGGAGCTCATAAGTTTTTCGGCATGACAAGTCTGTGAGGACAAACTCCTCCTCTGCTTCAGCGACGAACTCGCCTTGTTTGCTCATCAGGACGAACTCGACGGTCATGCCGAGGCGCTTCATTTCTTTGGCAACGCTAAGCGCGACGCGCTCCCCCCCACCACATTTCAGGTGAGGGAGCAGGAAAGCGACCTTCGTTCTTGCGCCACTCACTTGCGGAAACTGGCGATTGAGATTTCAACTTTGCGCGCGGCTATGTCAAAATCTCTATGCGTCCTTCTTACCTTCCCCTGCAATCGATCCTTCATCGCGAGAAGCCAGGCAAGCGGCAATAGTGAATAATATAGTGCCGAAGGCGTATTGCCCTCCCAAAGCACCAGCGCTTGTTCCCGCGGTATTTCGCCGTGAATGCTGCAGCGCTGGTACGTCAACAAATGCCACAACCTTGTAGCAATCGACTTTGGGTAGCGCCGCAAATTGCCCTCCAGCTTTGCAATTGCGTAGGTTCGGCCACGGCAATACTCCATCTTCCTGCTGAACGAAATGGAGTGTTCCGCCTCATACTCCACAACCTTAAGAACTATCGGGCAAACCCGCGTCTTCGCGTATCCGATTGTCGTCCACACAATTCCCTCGGGCACCACGAAGTCCACCTCTGGAAAGGGATTTTGCTTCAGAGCATCGGCCCTCGTGCAATAGAGCATGTCGCCGGTCACCTTGAATTTTTCCCGAAGGTCATTCCAACTGGCATCAAAACTTCCTGCTTGGGGAAGACTTGACGAGATCACGCCTGCCTTCGTCGCGCACAGCGCGGTGACCCCAACAAATTCGTGGATCGCGGACTCGGGGATGGATTTCCATGCATCAACCAGCGCTGCCAGAGCGTGCCCCAGGAGCACATCATCGGAGTCATTCCACAGGATTAGCTCGCCCTTGGCCAGACCAACTGCTTCGTTATCCATTCGGGCCTTGCCGATATGGTGGCTGGCAACGACCACAGTGACTGGAAAATTGGATTTTCCAACAAGCTCCGACAATACCTGTTGAGTGGAGTCGTCCGAACCGTCGTCGCAGACGATCCACTCGAAGTTGCCATACGTCTGCGCCGCAAGTCCGTTCCATACGCGCTCGAGATAGCGTGCCCGGTTCCAGGTTGGCGTCAGCACCGAAACCAACGGCGAAGGTTCACCACCGCGCACAGGTTCAGCGGACAAAGAAGACATTGGCGTCGAATCTGTGCATGACCGTATAGCCCTTGCTCAAGACCAATTGAACGGCATCCGCTTCGCGACGTGATTCGTTGTCTTCCAGCATGATGAATTCTGGCCACACCCTCGCCGCCACGTCCTCAAAGTATCGCTTCAGCACGCGATGCTCGAATCCCTCTATATCGAGTTTCATGAAGCGTGGTGTCCTTCCATTTTCCACCAGAGCAGACAGGGGATGGCAGGCAACGCGTTGGATCGGGGGAGAGGTCGTGTCGCTTTGCTCATAGAATGAATGACCGCCTGCGTTTCCCGTACTGTTCAGCAGCAGCGACAGCGACTCATCACGATCTGAAACTCCTCGTTGATGCACGTTGACCCACGAGAACGAATTGATCTTGAGGTTGTGACGGAGGCGCTCAGCATTGTTTTGCTCGGCTTCGATGGCCGTCACGAGTCCCGATGGCCCCACGAGGTCGGCGAAGATCAGCGAGAATCCGCCGACATTCGCGCCGACATCGACAACATAGTCGCCTTCCCGGAGAATCTTGGCGATCACCCGACGCTCGCGAGGGTCAAAATACTGCGGGGTGAATATCAAGCAATTTCCAATCAGATCGTTCGGATTGAGAAGCATCTTTCTACCAAGTACTGCGACCTCGATATCCGGTAGTCGCTGGCGTCTGAAGTACGTCGCAACCAGCGCGAGCAAGCGCCCTAGACCTTTTACTCTCGGAACACTTGCAGTAATGGTTCTGGCCATCCGCATCGCATCTGTCTTGGTCATTGTTCTCTCTGCACTGAAATGAATAGCTCGACGCTATCGACCGCCGACCGCGTCGGGTCTCTTTCTCTCTGCTTGCGCTTATCTGCGTCACTGGCTTGGCTCGCGACCATGTTTTCGTAGGAGCCCGTCCGCGTGATCCGGCCGCCACTCATTTCCACGATGCACGAGCAGTTTCGCAACGTGGAGACGCGATGAGCGATCATCAGGACAGTGAGGCCCTCGCCGAGTCCGTCGATAGCGTGCATCACTGCAGCCTCGGTTTCGCTGTCCAAGGCACTGGTAGCTTCATCGAAGACCAAGACCTCGACGTCCTTGTACAAGGCCCTGGCAATTCCAAGTCGCTGTCGCTGCCCACCCGATAAGCGCACGCCTCGCTCGCCAACCAATGCTTGGTAACCATCGGGCCCCGATTCGATGAAGGCGTCAATCTGCGCCCTGCAGGCCGCTTCACGCACTCTGCCAAAATCAATCTGAGCGGGATCCACACCGAAGGCGATGTTCTCCGCGAATGAGCCGTCTGCGAGGAAAATCGACTGTGGAACATGACCTACGGATCGCTGCCAAGCCAACCTTGCGCTGCCGTCAAGCGGTATCCCGTCAATAGAAATCTGGCCTTCGGTAGGATCGAGGAGCCCCATCAGAAGATCCATCGCAGTACTTTTCCCGCTCCCCGTAGTGCCGACGAATCCGACTCTTGCACCCTTGGGGATTGTCAGGTTGACCGCCTGAAGCACGAGCGGCATCTGAGACTGGTAGCGAAATGACACGTTGTCTAAACGAATTTCACGGTCGAACTGCAGCGCCGATCGTACAGCGCTCGCTTCATTAGCGATTGGCTGCTCCAAAAGCCCTACAACTTCACTCAACACTTCACGATTACCGGCCACGTACATCCAGCCTTTGTAGATCTGCTGCAGCAGAGGCATCAATCGTTGCGCGCCGAGTGCAAGAGCGCCCAGTGTAGGAATTGCCGCCAGCACGCCGCCTGATCCCGAGGCCATGTAATAGCCCAACATCGCAAACACCACCATGCCCAGTGCCTCCACGACGAAGCGGGGGCTTGGCTCAATGATGTTGTTGCTTGCCTGGGCTTGGCGAAGCGGCCAGTCAATCTCGTTGAACCGACGGGCGAACACTGGTTGCGCATGATCGAGCAGGACGTCGCGAATTCCGCCTAGGCCCTCCTGGACTTCCTGGACGCGCTTGTTGTAGGTCACATTTATTGAGTGACTATTTGCTGCGAGCTGCTTGCGGGTAAAGATCGAGACCGTTACATAGACGGTGCCGAAACCCAGCAAAGCGGCCATGGCTACGAAAGGGTCCACGAACAACAAGGCCGCCACGATGCATACCGCCATCAGGACCGCGCTAGCTGCGGTAAGCAGGCTAAAGACGAGCCATACAACGATATCCACCTTTTGAATTCCACCCAGGATCTCGCTGCTGTTACGGGCTACGTGCACTTCATAGGATTGGTACAACGTGCGTCGGTACACCTCGGCCCCGAGCTCGTGCCCCATGCCGAAGTTGAACTTGGCAATTGCGTAGATCAAGAAGAACCGAACCCCTCCGGCGACAACTGCCGTGACGGCGAAAACTACGGTCAACTGCCACTTGATGTCTGCGGAGGCCGTCAATCCGAGCATGGAAACGACTCCGGAGACCATCGGCGCCTCCAGCGCACGTACTGGATCTGTCAGCAGTGCAAGAAACGGGACAATCGCGGCAAGACTCAGCACTTCCGCAAACGCACCCACCAACATGAGGCCCACCAAGGGCCATAATTGGCTTCGCCTTCTAGGTGGCAAAGCCGCATAAAGCGTGAGCATGCAACTCCAAATCGTTCTGCGCCAGGCGACGCCTCCATGAGACAAGCGAGCTGTGGAGTCGACCTTCTCGCTGCGCAAGGGAGCCTTCATGTGCGGGTAAATTCGAGGATATGCAGGTGGGAGCCGGTGACGCTGTTGCTGACGTTCACATGCGGATTTTCGGCGGCATTCCGAACCCGTGCCTGCGCGGCGAGCGTGATCACTCGCCGAGGCTTGTGGGTTTCGAACGCACTCTCGACGGCAACTTGATTAGTCGGGTCGGCGTCGCTGCCGGCGGAGTTGGGATGATCCTTGAAGAGCGCCGAGCGCGCCTGCCTCAGATTCACATCGTCGTAGTTGCTGAGGTTGCCGAAGCCGGTGGCTTTGTCGCCGCGCTCGAGCATCCGCATCGCGGAGTGCGACCCAATGAATCCAGGGGTGCCGGTGACCAGGACTTTCACAGCTTTCTCCCCACCGCACACCAGTAAGGCTCGGTATCGGAGAAAACAATCTCTCCCAGCCCGGCGCTGGTCATCATCTTCTCAATCTCGACTCGCGTGAAACGTTGTTCCAGCGGCGTTCCAAACCGGTCCCGCGAATCCGTACGCATGGTGTAGAAGGACTTGTCGCGGTAGAACGAGAGCGGAATCCAGGACACACCCATTCCCAACTTCTCAAGCAAGGCGGCGGACCTGGCGAGCGGGAAGTAGACCGTGACGGCCAGGACCTCCGCAGCCAGCTGTTTCAAGGCCGGAGGCAGCGCCGAAACCGTGGCACGAATGAGTTCGCTCGCGCGCCAGATCATCCTGAACGTGGCCGACCGATTGTCGAAAGCGTAGTAAAGGTAAAGCTGGAACGGAGCGCCTGGTTTCAGGAGTTCCACACAGGCGCGAAGCGCTGCCGTGGTATCGGGGATGTGATGCAGCACACCCAGCGAGTAGCCGAAGTCCTGACTCGACGGCGCGATGCAGCCATCGTCGACGCCGCCCTGGTGAAAGACGACGTTTGGTGCGCCCGCCAAGTTCCTTCGGGCAATGTCGAGCGCGCCTGAAGGGTCGATGCAATGCAAGGTACCTACCCTCGGGGCCACCCATCGCGCCCAGCGCCCGGAACCGCAGCCCATATCGAAGCCAATCGCGTCAGCGGGCAGCGTTTCCCAAGGGAAAACCGAGAAATAGCGTTCGAAGATCGCCCGCGACTCAGCCTCTGGCAAAGCTGCCTGGTCGAAACGGGCCCATTCGTCACCGAAACTGTCGACGGTGCCTTGGTCGATATTGGTCTTCATCGGCCGCGGCTGACGTTGTCAAGACCGATAACGTCGTCGCCGCGCTTGAGCGAGCGCAGGGCGGAATGGACGCCGATGAAGCCGGCGGGGCCGGTGGCTAAAACACTCATGTTTTCTGTTTTCTGTTTTCTGTTTTCGGTGAAGGGACGGGTGCGGTGTTGCTTGGCGTGATTTGGCTAGGGCGGGGAGCGTGGAGGTGAGTTGGTTAGGACGTTTAGGTTTTCTGTTTTCGGTTTTCTGTTTTCGGCGGAACGGTTTGAACCCTGAACACAAAACCGCCCCAAACCCCTGCCTAGCTACTGAACACCGAACACCGAACACCGACCACCGAAAACCGAAAACCGAATACAACTAACCGAAAAACCTGAACGACGCTACCAAACCCACCGTACAGGCGCGTAGCGTTGGATCTTCTGATCTGCCGTAACCACCGCTGCATTCAGCTCACGGGCAAGGGCGACGATCATCCGGTCAGCAGGGTCCTTGTGGAAGTCGCCGGGCAAATTGACCGATTGCATTGCGAACTGCGCGAAAACCGGGAAGATTTCCACGCCCTTCAGTCTCTTTACTGCTGCCAGCCACTGGTCGAGGTCCATGGCCAGTGCGATGCGTCCGCGTTCCATCAACATGGCGATCTCCCAAATGCTGATCGCGGACACCAGTGCGCGGCCTGCCTGCTGGGCTCCTTCGATCGCGGTCTTGGCGGGAGCGGACAACTGCGCGTCGCCTTTGACCCACCAGATCAGCGCATGGGTGTCGCGGACGATCAAGTCAACGCTTCCCAACTGACTTCGCCCACATGATCAAAGGGCGCGTCGTAACGCAGTACCGAGCCTTTCAGCTTGTCGTGCAGGCTTTCGCCAGTCTTTGTGTACTTGTGCACGATGAGAGTGGGCTGGCCGTGGTCGGTCACGATCATCGGCTCACCCGTGGCTTCTATCTTGCGGAAGATCTCCAGCGCATGTGCCTTGAACCTGGATTTCGACACTTCGGTTTCCATGGGACTTCTCAGAAAAATGACCGTAGTCACGGCACCATAGTCACTATTAGTTTGTTTTTGCTTTGCGGGTTTCCGTTCTCAGCGGCACACAGCGTCGCTAGTTAACACCGAAAACTGAAAAGCGAAAACCGCCTTCACGCCCGCCTCGACATTAAACACCAACAATCCGCCCGGAACCCCTGCCTGGCTACTGAACATCGAAAACCGAAAACCGAAGCCCGCCTTCGACCAACTTGGGAAAGGTTCATGACATCTGACTTTTGTTGACATTCGCCGATATGGCGCGATCAGCGGCGGCATCGCCAAGGGATTTGTTTCTCAGCATGCCACCAAAGAATGCCAGCGCGCGGCTGCGCCTTGCGGTCACCCAGTACCACACGGCACACATGACAAAGAAACCAGCGAGCAGGAAGTTGTGGGAGATATGAGTTCGCAGGACGATGGCTGCGCTTAGTCCGCATACGAGACTGAATGCGGTGAGTGCAATTGCGGCGCGGGTCGGGGTGAAACCGGCGTCGAGCATCAAGTGATGGATGTGGTTGCGATCGGCGTGGAAAGGCGACTGGTGCAGGGTCATTCGCCGCACGATCAGCACCAGACAGTCCATGATCGGGATCGGCACCAGCCATAGGGCGAGTACTGGTGTAACCGGGTGGCCGGGGTTCTGGGTGAGCTGGAAGGCGATCCAGGCAATCGTCAATCCGAGAAAGGCGCTGCCGGCGTTGCCCATGAAACTCTTGGCACATCGCTGCCAATGATGCCGGATGTTGACCAGCAGAAAGCCCGAAACAGCACCGATCACAACCAGCGAACTGGCAAAAACCGGATGGTTGCCGCTATACAACGCTGCCGCCGCGAGCATGGCCAGCGCGGCCAAAACGAGCAACCCGGCGAGTCCGTCCGCGCCATCCACCATGTTGACGGCATTGATGATGCCGACCGTAGCGAACACGGTAAAGGGTACCGATAGCGACCCAAGGAAGATATTGTCGAAGCCGAAGAGGTAACCCAGGTAGTGCACGCGCACACCACCGACATGAATGAGGATCAGCGCCGCCGCGATCTGACCAAGAATGCGCCAGGGCCACCTGATATCGTATTTGTCGTCTAGCAGGCCAATGGCGACGAGCAGGACAGCCGCCAGCAGGAAGCCCAGTACCGCGGGGTCCAAGGAATTAAGGGTAAATGCCGCCGCAAACCACACACCCGCGAGCATCGCGATGCCGCCAATTACCGGGGTTGGATGTGGGTGGTCCTTTCGACCGACCGGATAGTCCAGAAGCTCAAGACGACCAGCAAGCGGAATCAGCAATTTCAGCATGGCGAGCGTCATCGCCAAAGCCAAAACAGCACTCGACAAAGAAATCCACTGGTAATCCATGGGCACAGGCCCCTATGTCAGTTGTTGCTGCGTCGCCTACGTGGCTGCGTTCCTTACCGGCTTGAAACGCCGTCAGAACTGGCTCCAGACCAGACCGAATACAGCCAGCGCCAGGATCGACTCGGCGACGACCCAGCCGCCGACGGTGAGGCCGCGAAGGATCAGCAGGCTATAGGTGACCGGGCGCTGTTCGTTCCAGGTGGAGTGCGAGTACTGCTGGATGTCGGCGTGGCTCATGACGGGTTCCGGGGGCATCGGTCGGTGTGCCGATGGGGGAGCCACTTTGCAAGGTCGCGCTTGGCGTCAGGCTGAACATGGCAGCGATTTGGGCGAATCGAGGATTTGCCGTAAAGGAGGGTTCATGTTCGCGGCACCGTTGGGTGCTGTGCGTGCCCGATTTTCGGCACGTGTCAGCGGCGATACGCGTTGCCTAGGGCCGACGAGAAACATGGCGCGGCTCCTCGAAGCAGATGGACGCCGGCTCGTCTGAATTTTGACCAAAAAAAAAGCGGCGCGTCAAACGCGCCGCCCTGGATTTACAACAAATCGATCAGCTGTTGACGGCTTTCTTCAACGCGAGCGCGGCCTTGAACGCCGGGACCGTGGAAGCGGCGATCTGGATCGTCTCGCCAGTGGATGGGTTACGGCCGCTGCGCGCTGCGCGCTTGTTGGCCTTGAACGTGCCGAAGCCGGCGATGGCTACTTCTTCGCCTTGCGACAAAGCCTGCTCGATGGTGAAGGTCATTTCATTGACGATGTCGCCAACGGTCTTTTTGTTCATGTCGTGCTTGTCGGCGATGGCGTCGATCAATTGTGCTTTATTCATGGGGTGGCTCCGTGTTGTGTCGTGGATGGACGTCTGCGGCGGTTCGGCCGCCTTTGTGGGACGGCATACTGTGCCAGATACGCCCGTGTTTTGGGCAATTGTGCAGCGTAGATGGTCATCATTGGGACGGTCGGGACCAACAGCACGTTGCCGAGCATCGATCGGACCTGAGAACGACCAGGTCAATGTCAGCACGATAGCAACGTTTTTTCAGACGTTAGCCGAACTTAAGGACAACCTCGAACAACGCCGCAACGCATTTCACTTTGGCCGACAGTCGGCTCGCAAACGCTCCCGCGCGCAAATGCGTCGAAAAACTACCAGCTTGGCTTGATTTGTTGGCGTTCCTGGTCACGATCCCAGCCTCGAAGCTCGTCGCGCAGGTGGGCGATGCGCTGTCGACCGAGGACATGGCGCTGCTCATCGAGCACAACACCATCGAGCAATTCGGCTATGCGCTGCGCGGTTGGCAGCATGGTGTCCCACGCGTCCAGTGCCGACATCGGACCGGGCAAGGTCATGAACAAGGTGATGCCCGGTGTCGCCAGTTGGGCGATATGTTTCATGTCGAAATTGCCGGGCTTGGTCATCGTCGCCATGCTGAAGACCGGGCCCTTCTCAAATTTTCCCGGCGCCATCCGGTGAAAGATGTTCATGTCGCCGAATTGCAGGCCCGCCTTTTCGGCAGCGACGACCAAGTCACTTCCATTGAAGGTTTCGCCGGCACGCGCCGAGACATACAGCGTCACGATACGGTCGATCGGCCCGGCCGGTCGGACGCCGAGCGTGCTGCGTGTCGATGTTCGCGCGGCAGGTGCCGGATCAGGATCGTGCCGGCTTGGCCGGGATGGAACGGATGGCGAACTCGCACGGCGCGGTGGTTCGTCGATGCGCATTTCCGGCAGGTCGTCGCCCTGCGCGGAACCGAAACGCTCGACGGGCACGTCGTCGTCATCGATGTCGAATTCAGACTGCGTCGGCTCGGCATCGGCATCGCCCATGCTGGGTTCGAAGCGGCCGTTCGGCAGTTCGTCATCGAGTCGCAGCATGGTGCGGCGGCCGGTGGTCGCCTTCTTTTTCTTCCTGGGGCTGCCGAGGAAGAAGATCAGCGCCATCACGATCAGCCCGATCACGCCGATGATGACGCGCAATTCGAACGTGGTCAGCACGGGTTGTGGGTCCACCACCGTCTCCTCAGGTTGCACCGACGAGTTTAGCTGCTTCAGCGAGATCGACCTGCACCAGCCGCGATACGCCGGGCTCGCGCATGGTAACGCCGCAGAGTTGGCTGGCGGCTTCCATGGTCGCCTTGTTGTGGCTGACGAAAACGAACTGCACGCGATCGCTCATCTCGGTGACCAGGCTGGTGAAGCGCCCGACGTTGGCCTCGTCCAGCGGCGCATCGACTTCGTCGAGCAAACAGAACGGCGCCGGGTTGAGGCGGAAGATGGCGAATACCAAGGCCACTGCTGTGAGCGCTTTTTCGCCACCGGACAGCAACGTGATCGAACTGACTCGCTTGCCGGGCGGACGCGCCATGATCGTGACGCCCGTGGACAGCAGGTCGTCGCCGGTCAATTCCAGATAGGCATGACCGCCGCCAAACAGGCGCGGGAACAGTTCCTGCACGCCGGCGTTGACCTGGTCGTAGGTTTCACGGAAACGCTGGCGCGTTTCCTTGTCGATCTTGCGGATAACCGCCTCCAGCGTTTCCAGCGCGGTGGTCAGGTCGGTCAATTGCGCGTCGAGGTACTGCTTGCGCTGCGATTGTTCTTCGTGCTCGGCAATCGCGGCGAGGTTGACCGGTTCCAGTCGCTCGATGCGTCGTTGCAGATCTTGCAGCGCGGTGTTCCATTGTTCGGCGTCGGCATCTTCGGGCAGCGCATCCAGCACGCCCTGCAGATCAAACCCGGCTTCGGTGATCGCGTGGATCAGCGAGTCGGCGCGAATGCGGTTCTCCTGCTCGGCCATGCGCAGTTCGACCAGCCGTTCGCGGCGTTCGCCCAGGCCAATTTCGAAACGCTGGCGATCCTGCTCCAGCTTGCGTAGTTCTGCATCGCAATCTTCCAAGGCCTTGCGCGCCTCGACCAGCTGCCTGTCGACCAGCAGACGCTGGTTGAGGCAGGTCTGGCGTTCCTGCTCCAGGCCAGCAAGCGGATCGTTGGATGTCGTCAGCTGCGCAGTCACCTCATCGCGACGCGCAGCGAGTTGCGCCATTTGCGAACCCATACGCAACACGGCTTGTTCCAGTGACGCCAGCGATGAGCGCTTGGCTTCAATCGACAGGGCCAGCTGGTGCGCCTGGTCCCGACTTTCGCGCGCCGTCATGCGCGCTTCC
Organism: Lysobacterales bacterium; assembly: GCA_038205505.1. GTDB lineage: Bacteria > Pseudomonadota > Gammaproteobacteria > Xanthomonadales > Rhodanobacteraceae > Dokdonella. Next base: position 24,456 of record JBBRBU010000055.1, read on the forward strand.
TCGCGTGCTTCCAGCAACTGGCGGCGATTGCCCTCCAACGCATGGCGACGCTGCTCCAGATCGCCCATGTTGAGCACGACGGTATCCAGCCGTGACCGCGCCTCGCGAGCGCTCGTGCGATCGACGTCGAGTTTTTCGGTGAGTTCCGCCAGTTCCTGATCGACACGCAGCAAGCGTTCGCGACTGCCTTCCAGTCGACCACGTTGGCTTTGCAGTTGGCCGGCCAACTCGGCGGCGCGG
>JBBRBU010000056.1:0-24368 GCA_038205505.1 Lysobacterales bacterium
GTGGCAGATCGTCGGCAACTCGGTCCACGACACCAACAACATCGGCATCGGTGCGATCGGCTTCGAAGGCGTCGCGCCTGATCCGAGTGTCGACCAGGCGCGCGACGGACTGATTGCCGACAACACGATCTACAACATCAGCTCGTTCGGCAATTCCGCCTATGGCAGTGTTTATGCGGCAGACGGCATCTACGTCGATGGCGGCACGCGCATCGTCATCGAGCGCAACCTCGTTCACCATGTCGACATCGGCATTGAGGTCGCCAGTGAACATCTGGGCCGCACCAGCAGCGATGTCATCGTGCGCAGCAACCTGATTCATTCCGGCAATTCGGCCGGCATTTCGATCGGCGGTTATGCGGCCAATGTCGGCGGCAGTGAGCGCGTGAGTGTCGTCAACAACACTTTGTTCGACAACGATCGCGCAGCCACCTACAGCGGCGAATTCCAGATCCAATTCCATGCGACATCGAACGTGTTCAAGAACAATATCGTCCGCGCCGGTAGCCAGGGATTGCTCGTCAACGCGTTCACCACAGATACCGCGATGCCGGCGGACATGGATGAGAACCTCTATTTCAGCAACGCGGTTTTCCCGGCCTGGATCTGGAAGGGTGTCGAATACAACAGCCTCGCGAGTTACAAGAGTGGCAGCGGCGAAGACGCCAACGCGTTGTTCGCCAACCCGCAGTTCGCAAGTACCGCAACTCCCGATTTGCGCGTGCAACCGACCTCGCCGGCGATCGGTGCCGGCAGCAATCTGGGCGCGGCCGTGGTTGGCACACTCGACCATGCCCGAGCGGCCCGCGTGCAAGGTGGGCAGATCGATATCGGGGCATACGAGCAATAGGGTTCAAACCGGGAATACGATCCAAAACAAGTTCATTGCGCGACAGCGATGCCCCTGTCGAAGCGGTGATGGATCTCGGATAGTTGAACCGTGTGGAATGCGAGCCAAAGAACTCTAGCGCGGCGGAGATCGCTCATTTCCACGCAGATTGAATGATTTCTCGCCGTTGGCGTCTCTTATCGGTAAGCAAGCATCGTCCACGGGCGGAACCTGCGCGTGGAATCAACCATCGCCTTCCCAATTCCTGTCGAGTCCAACGTATGTCGATCTCCGAGCGCTGCATCCCCCTTGCCGTTGTCCTTGCCGTGCTGCTGGCCGCATCCGGCAGCGCCTGCGCCGAAAACGATGACGCGACAAGCGACGACACGGTTCGCAATCCCGAGGTGACAACACCAACACTTGCCATCACCAAGGTTACCGCGCAACACCGCGAAGAGAATGCCGCGACGATACCGCTGGCCTTGAGCGTGATCGAGCCGGATACGCTGTCCATCATCGGCGCATCGGCGCGCGACATCCTCGTCCTTGCCGAACACGCACCGAGTCTGCATGGCGAATCCTCGTTCGGGCGCACGTTCCCGCGCTTCTACATCCGCGGTCTCGGCAATACCGATTTCGATCTCAACGCTTCGCAGCCGGTATCACTCGTTTATGACGGCGTGGTCATGGAGAATCCGACCCTGAAGGGATTTCCGATTTTCGATCTGGACCGGGTCGAGATCCTGCGCGGTCCCCAAGGCACTCTGTTCGGCCGCAACACGCCCGGCGGCGTGGTCAAGTTCGAATCGGTTCGACCTTCCTTCGCGAGCGACGGTTATGCGCGTTTTGGCTACGGTCGCTTCGATACGTTCAATGTGGAAGCCGCGGTCGGCGGCGCACTTTCCGAGCACACGGCGGGTCGGGTTTCTGCGCTGTATCAGCGCCGCGACGGCTTTTCCAGTAACAGCGTCCTCGGAGACGATCGCGAGGGCTTTGTCGACCGCGCCATCCGCGGCCAGTGGCTGTATCGCCCGAGCGAGGATTTCGAGGCCCTGGTACAACTGCGCGCGCGCAGTCTCGATGGCGGGTCGCAGGTCTATCGCGCCAACTCAATTGTTCCGGGAACCCATCAGCAACCCGCTGGCTTCAATCGTTTCAGCCTCGATCAGGATGCGCGACCGACACTGAGAGTCGACACCGCCGGTGCCAACCTGCAGTTGCGCTGGAATCTCGATGGCATGCGCGTCACCTCGATCTCGGCCTGGGAATCGGTCGACATGTTTGCGCGCGGCGATGTCGATGGAGGTTTTGGTGCGGACTTCACTGGCAGCTCAGGTCCGGGCTCGATTCCGTTCCCTGCCGAGAGCGGCGATGGCATTCCCGAGCATCGCCAATTGACCCAGGAGGTACGCATCGAGTCCGACACCGATGCTCGCCTCGATTGGCAGGCGGGCGCGTTTCTTTACGATGAGTCGCTCGATATCGAGAATTTCAGCTACGACACCCTCGCCAACAGCATCGAGAACGGCTATGCGCGCCAGCATCAGCGCAATCGTGCTTATGCGTTGTTCGCCAGTGGCGGTTACCGCATTGCCGACGACTGGCGACTCGGCGCAGGCGCGCGCTTGACCCGCGACGAAAAGGACTTCTGGGCCGAACGACTGGTCTCGCCGTTTGGTTCGCCTTTGCCGCGAATAACCGTCAATCCATCGGACAACAACGTGAGCGGCGATATCAATCTGACCTGGTCGCCGCTGGAAACCTTCAGCGCGCATGCGCGCATTGCCAGTGGCTTCCGTGCTCCGGCGATTCAGGGCCGCGTGCTGTTTGGCGACACCGTGTCGGTCGCCGATTCCGAAACCATCCTTTCGACCGAGCTCGGGTTCAATGCCGATCTCCTTGATCGTCGCGCGCGCCTCGGCCTCAACCTGTTTCGTTACCGACTCGACAACGCGCAATTGACGGCCGTCGGTGGCGGCGCCAATTTCAATACCTTGATCAACGCCGACAAGGTCGTCGGGCAAGGCATCGAACTCGAATTTGAAGCACTGCTCGGCGATCACTTGCGTTTCAACAGTGGCGTTTCATACAACGATACCGAGATCCGCGATCCGAACCTTGGCGTCCAACCCTGCGCCGCACCGTGCAGCGTGCTCGATCCGCCAGGAAGCGTCGAAGGCACCGTGGCCATCAATGGCAATTCCCTGCCGCAGGCGCCACGCTGGATCGGCTATCTGTCGGCCAGCTATTCACGCCCAATTGCCGGCGGTGAATGGTACGCGCAGACCGACATCAGTCATCGTAGCAAGATCGGCTTCTTCCTCTACAACAGCCGCGAATTCACCGGCCCGGAACTTTCCGAAGTCGGATTCCGCAGCGGTTATCGATGGAACCAGGATCGCTACGAATTCGCCGTGCTCGGTCGAAACCTGTTCAATCGCAGCGTTGCCGTTGGCGGCGTCGACTTCAACAACCTGACCGCATTCTTCAATGAACCGCGCTACTACGGAATCGAGTTCATCGCGCGGCTTTGAACTTCCTCGGCAAGGCCGAGCAGCGATTGTCAGCGCAATCCACTTGGCCCCACTCCAGGATGCGCGAAGTGGGGAAGCGCCGACCAAGCGCAATTCAACGTGGTGCGACCCGAGAAACGCTCCGGGTCAGGCTCGGCCCGTCTTGCTCGAGAAAGAAACGGATCATTTCGCGAGACGCATCAACGCCAGCGGGGAACGTGTAGGTGCCGGTAGCGCTGCCTCCTGACCAGGCGTGGCCAATGTTGTGGAGGATCCATGTCTCCACTCGCGCTACGCCGGTTGCGTCAGAGTGCGTGGTCAACGAATAGCTCAAGCCCGAATCGCTCGGACAAAGTTGATGCTTTTCAGTGAGGGGCGAGTTTCGCGAAAGAGCGCGGGTCGCCTCCGAGCTGACCGCCATCCCGTTTTCGACGGCGACCGTGGTGTCAGCGTCGCCATGAAAGACGATCGTGGGAACTCCGAGCCGCGAGGCAGGGGTGGACACGCGTGCTTGCGCGTTCGCCATCACTTTCATCGCCGAGGGCACGCTGTTGGCTGCGCAGGCTGGCAGGCCGGAATGCACGCCGACCGCGGCGTAGAGTTCGGGATACGTGGCTCCGAGCAAAACCGCCATGGCGCCTCCGGCAGAAAGTCCGGCAATGAAAACGCGATCCTTGTCGACATCGAGGTCTGCCATTACCTGATGGGTGATCCCGGCTATCAAGGAAGGTTCACCGCTGCCGCGCTGCTGGTCGCTGGGTGAAAACCAATTCCAGCAGCGCGCTCCGTTCGCCCGGGGAGGCTGCACCGGATATGCCACGAGAAACCCTTGCTCCTCAGCATGCTGGTTCATGCGCGTGCCTGCAGCAAAATCGTCAGCGTCCTGCGTGCATCCATGCAACATGACGAGCAGCGGCATTGATTTCGTCCGCAGCAAGTACGCAGCTGGAACGTACAGTTTGTACTCGCGGCTTCCTGCTGCGTTCGAGAATGTGCGCGATTCAAACGCGACCGCTGGCTCGGATGGATCCGCTGGCTTGGTACTCCGGCCGCCGCCCTTGCTTGAGTGAACGACGCGGGTCGATTCCAGCAGGCCTGCGCGAGCGAAGGCTTGATCCAGTGTTCTCTGCAGCTTGCTGGTGGCCGCAATGGTCGACGTGGACATCGATACCGCTTTTGGCAAAACCGATTTCAGCATGGCTTTTCGCAATCCAGGGAGCATAGTTCCTGGATATCTGGTTCGGGGGAAAAATGAAGGCTTCAAGATAAATCCTTGATGGGTACGATTAGGACGTCCTGTCAGCGAGGGCGTCCTTGACCGCTGGCGACGCGTCGAACGCGCCCAGCACATTGACGGAAGAAATCGTTGCGCGTGCCAAAGCTGCGCTGACGTCAGGCGCGATTCGCGCAAGACCAACGACACTCAAACTGATGGATTCACCTCGGGACTCCAACTGTTCGAGTTCGGAACGACTGATTTGGCGCAGCCCGAGGGTAAGGGAGTTACGCGATACGGCCTGAGTCACGACGTCCGCATGGATCGTCAACTGATTCCGGATCGCGGTGCGGATGAGATCGCTGCGGTTCGAATAAAAGCCCTCACTGACGAGGAGATCGATCTGACCAAGATCGACCACGCCCAGGTTGATCGTGAGCTTTTCCGTGTCACCAATTCGGGGTTTGTGGATCAGTTCTCGCGACATTGTGCCATCCATGCGGAATCCATATGGATGGTATTAAGGCATCGACCGCGCGATTTGGCAAGCATCTTCGAAACGTATCGAGTGAACTGAACCGGCGCCTCGTCAGCCCGACGATCCTGATTGCTCCCCGGCCCGCCTCGGCAATACCCGATTTCTTGAAGTCAGCAAGCGGTTCGAGCGGGTATTCATACCCTCGTACGGAACATGAACGCATCAAGAACGAGGCATCGTTCCTTTATTCAACGTTGTTGCGAAGAGGTGCAAAGTCCGTTGGCCGCGACTACCGTCTCGCGCCAACCTTCCCGGAGATCACGTCATGCCCGCTTCCAAAAAAAGCCGCACCGCCAAGGCAGGTGCAAAGTCCGCGAAAGCCGAACCCCGCGGGAACGGAGATGAATTGCAACAGCAGGCTGGAGGTTCGCATCCGCCATTGACAACCAACCAGGGCATTCCGGTCTCCGACAATCAGAACTCGCTGAAGGATGGGCAGCGGGGTCCAGTCCTGCTTGAGGATTTCGTGCTGCGTGAAAAAATAACGCATTTCGACCATGAGCGAATCCCGGAGCGCGTGGTTCACGCCCGCGGCTCGGCTGCCCACGGCACGTTTACGCTGACCAAGTCGTTGAAGAAATATACAACCGCACGAATTCTCGTCGAGGTAGGCGTCAAGACGCCCGTCTTCACCCGGTTCTCGACCGTCGCGGGTGGTGCGGGCTCGGTGGATACGCCGCGTGATGCGCGCGGATTCTCGGTCAAGTTCTATACGCAGGAGGGCAACTGGGATCTGGTTGGAAACAACATCCCGGTATTTTTCATCCAGGACGCGATCAAGTTCCCCGATCTGGTCCATTCGGTGAAGATGGAGCCGGATCGGGGTTTTCCACAGGCGGCTTCGGCGCACGATACCTTCTGGGATTTCATTTCACTGACGCCAGAATCATTCCACATGATCATGTGGGTGATGTCTGATCGCGCTATCCCGCGTTCGTTGAGGATGATGGAGGGCTTTGGAATCCACTCGTTTCGCCTGCTCGACAAGGCAGGCAAGTCCACTTTCGTCAAATTTCACTGGCGTCCGCGACTCGGGCTCCAATCGACTCTCTGGGACGAGGCGGCAAAACTCCAAGGTGCCGACAACGACTTTCATCGCCGTGATCTTTTCGAGTCGATCCAGGCAGGAAGCTTCCCGGCCTGGGATCTCGGGGTTCAGCTCTTCACGCAGGAACAGGCCGACAAATTTCCGTTCGACCATCTGGACGCTACCAAACTCATTCCGGAAGAATTGATTCCACTCGAGATGATCGGAACGATGGAGCTCAATCGATGGCCAGACAACTTTTTCGCGGAAACCGAGCAGGTAGCGTTCTGCCCCGCCAATATCGTCCCGGGAATCGATTTCAGCAATGACCCTCTGCTGCAGGGACGCCTCTTTTCATATCTCGATACGCAGCTGATTCGATTGGGCGGGCCAAACTTTCACCAGATTCCGATCAATGCACCCAAGTGTCCGTTTGCCAATCTTCAGCGAGATGGTCATATGCAAATGGACGTTCCGAAGGGTCGCGTCAACTACGAGCCGAGTTCGCTGCGGGCGGATTCACCACGGGCCACGCCCGCGGGATTCCGTAGTCACACGACCGCGCTGGATGATGGAGTGAAGGGTAGGGTACGCGCAGAAAGCTTCGCCGATCACTACTCCCAGGCCCGTAGCTTTTTCCGCAGTCAGACCGAGATCGAGCAGGCGCATCTTGCATCGGCCCTGGTTTTTGAATTGTCCAAGGTGGAAACGGCCCATGTACGCGAAGCGGTGGTCGCACATCTGATCCATGTCGACCCAAGCCTCGCCAAACGCGTGAGCAAGGGTCTGGGAATGGCATCGCTTCCACCTGCGCCACCGACAGCAGTTCCGGTCACCGATCAGCCTCTGTCCCCCGCCCTGCAGATCATTGGAAAGATGAAAGCGACTCTGGAAGGACGGAGTATCGGCATCCTGATTGACGAAGGATCTGACTCGTCGGTCGTGGGCAAAATCCGCGATGCGGCCGTGCGCGCGGGCGCCGCGGTCAAGATCGTGGCGCCTGTGCTTCGCGTCCACGACAAAGCGGGAAAGGTCGTCAACGCCGATGGCCAACTCGCCGGAACGCCATCGGTCCTGTTCGATGCTATCGCGATTGTCCTGTCTGACAAGGCGAGCAAAAAGCTCTCCAGCGAGTCGTCCGCGGTGGCATTCGTGCAAGACGCTTACGCACACCTGAAAGCGATTGCTCATGACGCTGGTGCACAGGCACTGCTCGAAGCGGCACGCATCGCCGACGATGAAGCGGTGATCAAGGCATCGGATGTGAGAGCTTTCATCAAGGCGGCGAGCACCCGGCAGTGGGCGCGTGAACCCAGCGTGCGGACCTTGGCCTAGGGATATACGCGATCTCGGCTGCTGCCGGGCAGTAGCGGGCGCCGCCGTTCGATCTGCCGGCGCCCTTTACCGTGTGTCAACGGGGCCGCCGAGCGGATAACGGCTCGGTTGCTCGCGATGTCTGCCCGGCGCTCAGATCAATCCGCGGCCAACCCGGCCCGTCGATAACGAAATGCGATCAGATGGATGCAAGTTACAGGACCTTGATCCTCAGACTTGCGCGGCCGATCAGGCTTGCTCGACATCAGCGACGGCCACGCGATCGCGGCCCTCGCGTTTGGCGCGATAGAGCGCCGAATCCGCTCGGGCGAGCAGCGTCGCAGCATCAACCGGTTGATCCGGGAAGCCAATGGCGATGCCGATCGAAACTGTGAACTTTCCAGACGGTGTTGCGGCGTTGCGCAGGTTCAAATCGGCAATTTGCTTGCGTATGCGCTCGGCAGTTGCCAACGCACCCGCCAGGTCCGTATTGATCAACAGGAGGGCGAACTCCTCACCGCCAATGCGGGCGGCAACATCTTCGCCCTCGCGAATGGAGTCGCTCAAGACCTTGCCGACGGCGCGCAAATAGCGGTCTCCAACCGCATGCCCGAGCAGATCATTGACCGCCTTGAAATGGTCAGCATCGGCAATCAACAGCGCCAATGGCGTTTTCAAACGTTGGTTCAGGGCTTGCGCGCGCTGCATTTCGCGATCGAAATTACGCCGGTTCCCCAACTGCGTAAGCTCGTCAATTTCAGAGAGCGCCTTGTAGGAATCACGCATGGCCTGCAGCTCTCGATTGGCCTGATTGAGAGCCTCGGTGCGCTCGGTGACGGCGATCTCCAGATCCTGATTGCGCTCGAGCATCTGCTGATTGTGCATTCGCGACCGCACCAGTCGAGCGTACGTCGCATCGAAACTGGCCAGTGCGGCGGTCCAGCCCATGGTCCACCACGGCCGGATGACACTGATTTTCGCGAGCTCAAATTCCGGCCCTGGCCCGGTCAAAGGTGCGCTTGCCCGGACCAGCAAGCGGTAGCGCCCGATCGGCAACGACGTGTAGGTGACGTCGGCTCGATGATCCGGCTCGGACCAGTCGGAATCAAAACCGACCAGCATGAACTGAAATTGCAGTGCATTGAGCTCGACAAACCAGGCCGCAAAAGCGCGCACGGTCAATGTCCAGCGACCGGGACGCAGTCGGTAGCTGTTCGCTTTCGACTGCGGTTCGACGCCGCGCCAGTTGATCGCAGCCAGTTGGCACCGAGGTGGGGTCATGAACGAACCGAGCCTGGCAAGATCAACTTCCGCAAGGCCGCTGTTCAGTCCGCACAGTAATTCACCCGATTCGCGCTGCAGCAGGGACCGATTGTTGCTGAATTCCCAATCACGCAAACGCAACATGGATCGAATATGGTGGACCACGCGGTTGGACTCGATATCAACGATGCGCAATCCATCCGACGCGCCGATGGCCACCGTATTTGCATCAAGCCAGACGCCGCACCAGCCGGCAACCGGAGGCAGATTGAGAACGAGACGCGGCCGATGATCCGGATCAAGGACCAGCACATCATCGTCCTGGATCACCAGCACGAATTTGCCTGGCCCGCTGCACGCCACGTAAGTGTTGCCATCAGCCGATAGCCCGGGCCCGGTGATTTGTCGAAGGCTGCCATCCTCTCGCCAGAGCCCGCGACCGAGCGTGGCGATCCACAGCGCGCCAGTCTGATCGAGATGCAGACTGTAAATGTAGCCAAGTGATGTGTCGCCACCGGTAATGATTTCGATGTCGTCACGATGCATGCGGACCAATCCCCGCAGACTGCCTATCCAGAGGCCATCGTGGCGTGGCATCAAGACCCGGCAGGGCGCTCCGAGCACCGGGTGCTCTTCATGCATGCGTTTGAACACGCCGCCTGGTGCGGCCAGAAACAGTCCATCCTGGGTAGCGGCCCAGATGCCTTCGGCTGTCTCCACGCAATCCCATATCGTGGTATCCGGAAGCACGTGATTCGCATCGACGACGCTCGGTGCGCCACCGCCCGCCCAGTTCACATGAGTCAGCAGATTCTCGCCGCCGACCCAATAGCTGTCAGGGCCTCGCGGCTTGATCACATAGACGGCACGCTGGCAGCCCAACTCGACCGGCCGGATCGCCTCGCGCAGACAGCTGACCGCGGCCAGGCCACTGTTATTGCTGCCAATCCAGATATTGCCGAAGCGATCCGCAAGCAGGTCGTTGATCGGACTGTCGAGCTCATAGCGCTCATACGGGACAAACTCACCCTGGTTCAGCTCGTAGGCCAGCAGCTCGGGGCCGTAAGCAACCCAGAAGCGCTGGTCAACACTCGCAATGGCGGAAACCAGAGGCTCGGAGCCGGAGACGACCAATTGCGCGACCAGTGAATGGTCGTCGAGGTCAATAATCATCAAGCCGATATCGGTGCCCACCAACAACGTGTTATCAGGCCCCCAGGCCAGCCGCGAGACGCGCCTGCCCTCGAGGGCCGCGCAACGAAATTTCCACCAGGAGCGGCCGTCACTCTGGATCAGGCCTTCGATAGCGGAGGCGGCAAGCACGACGCTCGCATCCAGTCGCAATACATCGTTGACAAAACCGATAGCGGCGCTGAAGGTGATCTTCAACCCGTGTCCATGCGGTTGCTGCTCTAGCTTCAGCAATCCGGCCGCCGTGCCCGCCCAGGCCTCGCGATCACTGACATCGAGGCATTGACACAGGCCGTGACTCCATCCGCTGTGCTCAACGCCCGGCACGGATTGGCCTTCGGAATTGATACGATCAAGGCCAAGATCGGTACCAGCCCAGACAATGCCCGAGGAATCCACCGCGATGCAGCGCAGTCCGTTGCAGCGGAGGCCGTGGCGCTTGTCGAATCGGTCTACCCGGTTTCCGTCATAGCGAGCCGCCCCGGCCGGTGAGGCGATCCAGAGACGCGAGTCTCCGTCCAGGGCAACCCGGTGAATCTGGTTGCTGGTCAGGCCCTGTGAGCTGTCCAGAGCGTAGATAGGCTTTCGCGCCGGCGGCAGAGATCGCGAGCTCGGGACTGAATTCGATCGATCTGGCGCTGCATTCGTCACGTCAATCCGGGGCGAGTGTCCGTGATGCCCATCATGACACCGAATTGTCGGCCCACGCTGTCAGCGACGATCGTCCGGCTGCAGATGGTCCCGAACGGAAAAGCCGGAAAAATCCGCAGGACGGTTATTTCATTCAGCCCGTGCGGATCACCTCTCATCCGCCAGCGCCGCCGACCGGATTCGAGCAAGCATCGGAGTGTCATGCCGTTCCGCGATACCGATTGCTCGTCGCACCCGCCGAGCGCGTGATGCAAGGCTCGATATCGGCGACATGGCGATCAATCGACAGCGCGGCGTATTTCAGCGAGCGCTCTGGCAAATGAGAAAAAGCCACGCAGAAACCGTGTCCGCCGCCTGCAGAACGTAGCCGAAACCTGTCGACATCGAAACGCTTCAGTCTGAGCGTGTGCTGGCCTCCCTTTCTAGCCAGATGCGTTGTATTCCCAGCGCCACGGGAAATTCGTCTCGCCGAGGATGTACCTGAGAATCTGCGGAAACAGACGGTCGCCTTTGGCTGTATTCGATAGCAGGATCACGCAGCGCTTCGCGGCTACAAGGCAGAACATCATGTTGTCGGTGCTATCGTTGTGGCCGGCCTTCATGAAAGCGAGTCCGTAGGGGCTGCGCCAGGTCACCACGCCAAGGCCTGCGGACAAATCCACTTCACGGTTGCGCGAGTCGGTGGCGGGTTCGAGAGTTGGAAATTTGTGAGCCGAGGTAATTGCGATCTGCGGGCTCAGCATTTCACGCCTGGCCTGATCCGAGATCAGGTCGCCGCGCATGTAGGCAGCGACGAACTGCGCATAATCGCGAATCGTGGTGTCCATCGAGCCGGCTGCGCGCGCATTGTCCTGTTGGTCGTGACCGACATTCTTGCCGTCCACGCTATAACCCACAGCATGGTTGGGCACAAAGTAGTCTTGCCAGATCATGCTGGTTCGTGCCATCCCCACAGGGCCGAAGATGAGACGTGTCATGTCTTCGCTCAGGTCGCGCTTCAGTCCTTCTTCAATGACACGCTGTACAAGGATGTAGCCTTCGCCCGAGTACCCATAGCGCTGGCCCGGATCGTGATGGAACTTCAGCCTGGCGTCGGGATCGTAGCCGCCCTCGGGCGGAAAGAAGCGGTAGTTGGCCCAGCCGCTGCTGTGATCGAGAAGAATGCGCAAGCTCAACTGCTGCCAGCGCGGATCATCGGCCAGATCCGACCATTCCTCATACTCGGGCAACGGCTTGGGGAAATATCCGCTTATCGGCTTGTCCAGATCGAGAAGGCCCTGGTCGACCAGTTTCATCACATAGCTGGCAAACACGAACTTGGTCAGCGACGCGCCGTACATCACGGTGTCGCTCTCCAGCGGCAAGGGCGGCTCCAACTGGCGAAGGCCGTAACTGCGGATGGTTCTGACCTCGCCAGCGTCGATGATGGCGAGCGCGAGGCCCGGGACTTCATGTTTGCGACGCAATGCTTCGACGGTGTGGTCGATCATGTCGATGTCAGGCAGATCCGGCGCTGTAATGGTGTGTAGCGCCTCGGTAGTCCTGTTGCATGCACAGGCGCCGATCAATGACGAAACCGCGATAACTCCCGCGCTACGAATCATCTTTCTCATGAACATATCCTCCATTTCTGATGGCTGGTGATGCATGCCGTTGCGCAATGACAAACATCGAAACCGACCGGCGTCGAATTCCTGCGCGATCTGTTGTTTGGCGGCCCCCTCAATTGAAAGCGTTGCTTCTGAGCTCCCGCCGATCTTGCCTTGATCAAGGATTAACCCAGTCATGGCGGTCGGCGCAAGTCACAGGAGCGCGACTACAGCGAACTTGCGCCTGTCGGTCTCCCCCGAACGGAGTGACGAATTCAGGTTTGAAGCGTTCGTCGACCTGTGCGAAATACAGCAGAAATACGCGCCACACGAAGTGCATGACCATGCCTTGAGGCCATTCCAGACAAATGTGCAGGCGCATGCGGTCAACGCCTGGATACAAACCCGCAGCCTGCATAGCACAGGATGCAACCGGATTCCCGCGCCGAAAACCGCACCGGTGTAACATCTTGCTGTGGGACATGCGCACCATTGACAGACATGGGACCGCGAACCTGGACGACGTTCTTTTCGAATCGAAAAGGTCGCTGCGCAACATACAATTCGTCAGCTCTCAAAAAATTCCCGATCGCTGGAACCGGATGGAACGCTCGCTGCTCCGAGATACATGGAGAGAACTCAAGCGCCGCCGCGTGGTGCGCGCCGGAATCGCTTATGCGGTGGTCGGTTGGGTTGTGCTGCAAGCCGCCGAGATCACTTTCGAGCCGTTGAACCTGCCGCCATGGGCGATGACCTGGACTGTGCTTGGCGTGGTCCTGGGTTTTCCGGTGGTGCTGGTGCTGTCGTGGTTTTTCGATGTGTCGCGACGCGGGATCACGCGCGAGCATGGCGTGGCTGGTGCGGCCGGCGCAGCATTCGCGGTGGCCATGGTGTTGCTTGCGGTAGCGGGCGTGGCCTGGTGGCTTCATGGCTTCTACGCACCGTCGAAGGCAGATCAGTCCAACACCAGTATGAGCGCGGACGTAACACCGAACACAGCGCCCCCGAATTCGATTGGCGTGTTGCCGTTCAACGATCTCAGTCCTGGAGCGGATCAAGGCTTTCTCGCTGATGGGATTGCCGAGCAGCTGCTCGATCGCCTCGCACGCAATGACGGTTTGCAGGTCGCCGCGCGGACTTCGTCATTTGCTTTGCGCGGGCTGGCCCAGGACATGCGCGCGCTCGGTCGCCAGCTCGGCGTGCGCTGGTTGCTCGAAGGCTCCCTGCGCAAGGCTGAAGGTCGCGTGCGCGTCACCGCGCAGCTGATTGATACGCGCGACGGATTCCACGTATGGAGCGATACCTACGAGCGATCGGATCAGGATCTGTTCGCCTTGCAGGATGAAGTCGCAGTCGCGATTGCCGATGAGCTTTCGTCACGCATCAAGGGTGTCATTGCCGAAGCGCCAACTGAGGCGGACACGACCAATTCGGATGCGTTGCAGGCCTATCTGCAGGGCAGGCAGGAATGGCGTCAACGAACAGCGGGTTCGCTGGAGCGGGCCGAGTCCCTGTTCCGCAAGGCGGTCGACCTCGATCCGGAATTCGCGCGCGCCTGGTCCGGTTTGGCCGATACCTATTTGTTGCAGACGGGCTACGGGCGTCGTTCCGATCAGGAGGCAATCGGTTTGGCCGAACCGGCGGCCGTGAAGGCCGTGGTGCTGCGCCCGAAACTCGGGGAGGCTTGGGCAACGTTGGGGCTGCTGCGTCTGACTGCGGGCCAGTACAAGGCCGCGCGAAGCAGTCTTGAGGAGGCCATGAACCTTGATCCTCGCTATGAGATGGCGCCGATGTGGCTGGCGATGGTCTATACCCATCTCGGTCAGCTCGACAAGCGCCGAGACGTATTGATGAAGGCGATCGAACTCAATCCTCTGGAGCCGGTGATCAACGTCAACCTTGCCGAAATGATGGCGAGTGGCGGCGATCGAGAGGGCGCGCGCGCGCAATTGCAGCGCGTGCTCGCAATCACCCCGAATGAGGCTTCATTGCTGCGAGCGGTATCCGCGATGGAACTTGTCGAGTTGCACTATGGCGCGGCCTTGCGTGCGGCGAGAACAGCATTGGCCACGGATCCCGATGGTCCTGCGAATATCCACAGCATGTTGCAAGTGCTTATGCAGATCGAGGATTTCGCGGCCGCCGCCGTGATGGCAAATCGTCTGCCCGAAGATACCCTGGACCGCCACCGGGCGGTGCAGGAGATCGCGTTTCGCAGCGGCAGCACCCAATTGCTGCCGGCGATGAAAGAGGCGATAGCGACGATTGCCGGGACCCCCGACATCATCGGCAACAACGAGACCCTGATCCTTGGCGGGATGATCGAATTGCGCGCCGGCAATCTGCAGCGCGCAGTGGAATGGTTGAGTCTGGCCGCGGGCGATCCCGAGCAGCTTCATAGCCATCCCTTGCTGATGAATCCGGCCAGCCTGTTGGTCGTCGCGCTAAAGGCGCTCGGCGAGAAGAAGGAAGCACACCGATGGAACCAGCCGCTGACCGAAGTTGCGGCGATGATGATCAAGAACAGCGGCAACGTCATCCAGCGGCACATGCTCGAAGCGATGGTGGCCATGCACCTTGATGACAGCAAGGCTGCGGTGGTTGCGCTCGACGCCGCCTACGCGCAAGGCTACCGTGATCGCTGGCAACTGCTTTATGACCCGCGCCTGTCGCCGCTGCAGAAAACCCCCGAAATCCGCGCGATGCAACAGCGCATGGCAGACGAGTTTGCGGCGGCGCGCGAAGAAGTAGCGCGCATTGGCGCCGAGCAATAGGCAAGCGCGCAGGCGGATGGCTCGCTTTTTCCGACGAACAATCCAGCCGGTCCGGCAGCCACCTGCATCCGTCCGGACGCTTCAGTCACCACGCCTCGCATGTTCGAGCCGCTATTGCGGCGGCAGGTTTGACGGACCTCGAAATCGTCGAAATCAAGATCCGCAGCGAAGCCAACTTGCCCGTGATCGGCCTGATCGCATCGGCACGAAAGCTGGGTGGCGCGCCGCGAGTACGGTTTCGCATCCTGGCGGATGGCAGTTGGACAGGATGAGTCGAACCGAAGCTTGCGAGGATCGGCGAGGTCAGGCCTGAAGGCCGGGCGCAATCGGTTGTACAGTGGGGAGCCCATTCGAGGAACTCGCCAATGCTGCGAACAAGATCGATCGTTTGCACAACCGCCTGCTTGTTGCTGACGACCATGGTGCACGGCGCCGCGCCGGAACGGGAAGCGGTCGCCGCGTGGACCCTTGCTCAGCAACACACCTTGCTCGATGAGTTCGAGATTTTCCTGCGCCTGCCGAATATCGCCACCGACAGTGTCGCGATTCGGAGCAACGCCGATGCACTGGTGCAGATGATGCAGCGCCGAGGATTGTCGCCGCGCTTGCTCGAGACTGCCGATCGCAGTTCGCCGCCGGCGGTCTACGGCGAATGGATGGTGCCCGGAGCGACGCGCACCGTCGTGATCTACGCGCACTACGATGGTCAGGCGGTCAATGCGAGCGAATGGGCCAGCGAACCGTGGACGCCGAGTTGGCGACGCGGTCGCCTCGATGTCGCGCCCGAAATCGTCAAGCGCGATCCGTCAAGGCCGATCGATCCGGATTGGCGCCTCTACGCGCGCTCGGCCTCGGACGACAAGGCAGGCGTGTTCGCGATCCTTGCAGCGACCGATGCACTGAAGGCCGCCGGCCTCGAGCCAAATGCGAACTTAAAGTTTTTCTTCGACGGCGAGGAAGAGCAGGGCTCACCGCATATCGGCGAACTGATGCGCCTCAACAAGAACTTGCTGGCCGCCGATGCCTGGCTGATCTGCGATGGTCCGGTGCACCTGAGTGGTCGCCGTCAGCTGGTTTTCGGCGTGCGTGGCGATGCCAACGTCGAACTCACCGTGTACGGGCCAAAGCGCCCGTTGCACAGCGGCCACTATGGCAACTTCGCCGCAAATCCGGCCCTGCGCATGGCGCAATTGCTGGCGTCGATGAAGGGCGACGATGGGCACGTGACGATTGCCGGCTGGTACGACGGCATCATCCCGCTCGGCGCCGCCGAAAAGGCAGCGCTGGCTGCCGCGCCGGACGACGAGGCTGGCCTGCTGCGTGACCTCGGCCTTACTGCGGCCGAGATGCGCGGTGTGTCCCTGCCGGAAGCGATCAACCTGCCCTCGCTCAACATCAATGGCATCCGCGCCGCTGATGTCGGCGAGCAGGCGCGCAACGTCATTCCGGTTGAAGCGCGCGCCACGCTCGATTTGCGACTGGTCAAGGGCAATAGCGTCGAGGGCCAGTTCGGAAAGTTGCTTGGACACATACGCGGCCAGGGTTATTTCGTGCTCGATCGCGCACCGACCGATGTCGAACGCGCGGCGCACGCAAAAATCGCGATGGTCGCATTGCAACCCGGCGGTTACCCGGCCTCGCGTACCGCCATGGATCTGCCGATCGCGCGTGATGTTGCCGCGGCCATGCGCACGCTGGCCGGCGATTCGCTGCTGCTGACACCGACCATGGGCGGCAGCCTGCCGCTATATCTGATTACCGAAGTCACCGGCGCGCCGACCCTGGTCATCCCGTTGGCCAACCCCGACAACAACCAGCACGCCGAGAATGAGAACCTGCGCGTCGGTCATCTCTGGGACGGCATCGCCACGCTCGCGGCGGTGATGCGCCTGCCGGCATCCGCGCCGGTAGCGGCAACTGGCCGGAGTTCCGACCAGATCGAGTTGATTGGAGTGCGCACAATGGCATTCGGTGCACGACTAGATACCCTTTCCGCGCGTACGAGTGCGGAATGGTGAACAGTCCGCTCGTGTAACGGGGAAACGGATCACGCGGGCTTCCTGATTCGATCCGGACCTGCTCGGGTTCATGAGCGGGTGGATACTTCGCCTATTCCTGTGGTGCCGTCTGCTTTGCCCTGACGATCGCGATGGCGCGTTCAAGGACCGGATCGTCGGCACCTTCAAGCAGCGGCGTTTCGATGGCAATGTCCGGAATCACGCCGCGTGAGCTTTCGTCTCCGTTCGGGCGGACGATATGCGCTTTCGGAAAGCCGACGACGATGCCACTGCGTCTCAGCGTGAACTGTTCCATGGCGCCGTATGTGCTGGCCAGATCAGCCGTCTCTTCGCCGATGATCGTGGCGGCGTGAAAGCCCTGATTGAGCTAGCAAACGATCGGCGAACGCATTCCTTTGCTTGCTACCCATCAGTTTCGAACTTTCAGCTGTTCAGTACAGGTTGCCTCGCAAGGTAGACGATGACCAAACTGAGGCGCCCGACCACATCGTCTTTCACCCGAGGCGGGGCCGATACCGCTTCCGCGCGCCGGCCATGCGATTCACCAACCGAGGAATTTTCGAATGATACGAACCATCGTGTGTTGTCTGATGTTGCTGACCGGGACGGCTCATGCCGATCAGCCCGTCAACAAGCCTGCTCAATCCTCTGCCGCAGACACGCAGCTGTTCCCGCGCATCAAGTCGGCTGGCGCCGTGTATGCCTTGCAGGGTGATATCGACATGCCGGCGGCTTCTGCCAATCATCGTGTCGTGATCGATGCTACGGAGGATGCCACCACCGATGCCGGCATCAACCGCCGCCTCGAGGCGGCAGCCCGGACAGTAAACCTGTATGCCCTTGCCGGGGTGCCCGCCACCAAGCTCAATGTCGCTGTCGTGATCCATGGTAAAGCAACGCCGATCGTCCTTTCGGACGCGAGCTACCGCAAACACTTCGACAAGGCCAACCCCAACGCCGCCCTGATTGCAGATCTGCGCGCGGCCGGTGTTGAAATCTTCGTCTGCGGACAAGCCCTGCGACATGGCGGTTACGTTGTTGGAGATGTCCGCGAGGGCATCGCTGTAGCCCTGTCGGCGATGACCAAACTGGTTGAGCTGCAGGCAGCCGGCTACGGTCTGATCCCGTGATCGAGGGCGAGGCCAGTGATCGAGGGTGAGGCCGGGATGACCCGGGCATTTCCGATCCCCCCGCGATGCATCCGCATCAGCGGCTGCTGATTTCGGCCCAGGCCGCTTGATATCGTCCTGGGTATCGATCACGGACGGCTCATGACCGTCGATCGGGTCGTCGCTGAGTAGCAACACGGTCGCAGCGGTATTCGCCTTGAGCGCGATCCTGTCGCCATCGCGACCGAAACGATCATCGTGCGTCGCGGGTGATCTGCCGGGCATAGACCGGATCGTGGCCTGCAGCGCCAATCTAATGCGTGCCAGATCATTCTGCACATCGCGAATCGTCTTCATCGCAAATTCCATACGAATGGCTGCGGCAAGCTGCTATCGATACAGAGAAGAAACTTTCGAACCTGCGCAAGCAGAAGGTCCCTAGCTAGCGCATGGAATGTTCAATCCGGCGGACGCTGGACTGGTCAGCGGAGCCATCGGTGGTGCCAGTCCGAGCGCGGCATGGCTTCCAGCCGCATATGGGACTAGAGTCCAATCCGGGGAAGGTCGACTAGCTGGTCCGCGTGGCAGAAGAAAGCTCAAAGCTCAGTGAAATCCAGCATCTGATGTCGCGCCTCGGCGGTGCTGACCCAGACGAGCGTTTCCGCGCCGAGATTGTCCTCGGGGTTGGGGTCCTGCTCGTGCTTACGGTCGGTCTTATCTGTGTCACCGAACTGATCTGGGGTACCTTCAGCGTTGGCATCGCCAGCCTGGCCGGCATGGTTGCCATCATTCTGGTCCTCGTCGGGATGCTCCGAAGCGGCCACGTCTCCCGCGGCTCGGTATGGTTCATGACCATTCCTTTCGTGATTTCGGCCATCGTCAACGTCGGATCGGGTGGCCAGACCATCGGCGTCAGCATCGCCCTGCCTGCTCTGGTCCTGATCGGCTCATTCGTGCTTTCCAGGCGCGCTGCATTGGTGCTGTTCTCCGCAGTCGTGTTGCAATTGTTGCTTGTAGCCAGCATGAGCCGCAGCGGTGGCACATTCCTGATCAATCCTGATCCGGCGTGGGCGCAGTCCGCGATTTTCCGGATGCCACTGCTGATCAGCGTCGGCACCGCCTTCGTCGGCTTGCTTGTGCGTCGGGCGATGAATCGTCATCGCATGGAGCTGGCGCGAGCCCAGGAGACCCTGGCTGCGAATGAAAAGCAGCTGAGCGAGATCATCGAGTTCAGCCGCGGCCTGATCTGCACCCATTCGCTGGACGGCGTGCTCCTGTCGGCCAACCCGGCAACCGCACAGGCGTTGGGTTACGAGGTCGCCGAACTGCTCGGTACCAACATTCGCGACCTCATACCGGACGAGCAGAGACCCTACTTCGCCGATTATCTGACCCGCTTGCGCGAGAACGAGAGCGACGCCGGTGCGTTCTTTATCAAAACGCGCGATGGCGACGTGCGCTTGTGGGAATTCAACAACCGGCTATGCAGCGGCGCGAAGGGCGTGCCTTACGTTCTCGGCAATGCAATCGACATGACCGATCGTCGCAAGTTCGAAGAAAAATTGCGTGAGCAGAGTATTCGCGATCCGTTGACCGGATGCTTCAATCGCCGATACCTGTCGCTCGCCGAAGCACGGCTGGATGCGGACAAGCGATGGGGATGCGTCATCGTTGACCTCGACAACTTCAAACAGATCAACGATACCCAAGGTCATCACGGCGGCGATGAGGCCCTCATCGCCATGGGTCGCTTCCTCAATCGCCACGCCCGCAGCGGCGATGCGGTCGTGCGCATGGGCGGTGATGAATTCCTGCTGTTGATGCCGAAAGGCGGCGCCGCGACCGAGGCTGTGGCCGAGCGAATCCGGGCCGCGGCGGGCCAGGACGCCCCCTGCGATATTTCGATCGGATTTGCCGAACGCGAAGGCGATGAACCACTGGAAAGGACGATTGAGCGGGCTGACCGTCAGCTCTATCAGATCAGGATCGCCGAACGACGCGATGATCGCCGCAGTTCTCCCGATCCGGTTTGAGAACGCTATCAACCCGCGGCTGCGCCTGGTGGTTCGGGAATCGGAAATCGAAAGTCGGGATCGTCGCCGGAAGCATCCGGCGCACCCAACCTGCGGCATTCATTGACGCGAAATCCATGCACCGACCCGCTCGCGCAGTGTCGATAGTGGAACGATGCCATCGCCAAGCACCTGGCTGTGGAACTTGCGCAGGTCGAAGCGGGGCCCGAGCGCAGCCTCGGCTTCGCGTCGCAACGCAAGAATCTCGAGGCCGCCCGAATCGTAGCTGGTCAATTGCGCGGGAATGGCAGCAATACGGTCGATTTGCGCCTCGGCCTTCTCGGCATTGAAGCGACCGGTTGCGACGAGGTAGTCGCGTGCTTGCCTGCGGCTCCAGCCGCCAACATGGATGGCGGGATCGACGACCATGCCGCGCGCCGGCCAGATGCGACGCGAAATCAAGGCATGCTTCGTCGTGAAGATGCCGGCTTCCTCGGCAAGTGATTCCGCGTAGCGTGCCCAGCCTTCCACATAGGCGGCGTTATAGATGAGCTTCGACAACGCATGCTGGGCGCCGAGTTGGCTGGCCTGCGCCATCTGCAGATGGTGGCCGGGCCAGGTTTCGTGCACGGCGGTGATTTCCGCCGAGCCACGCGTGTCAGCCTCGAAATTGTCGATGTTGATGCGATAAAAAGCCTGTCGCAAGGGATCCGGCTCGGGGTCGTAGTGCGAACTGAGCCCCGAGCCACGCTCATGCTCGGCCGGCGGCTCGACCAGAACTGCCTGAGCGGGCAAGCCATCGAACATCGGCGTGATTTTCTGCCGCGCGCTGGCAACCGTGGCCACCGAAAAATCGATCAGCGCCTGCGCGGAAGCGAAATGGTTGTCCTCGGCACTTTCGGTGCGCGCGACGATCTCGATGACATTGTCGGTGCCGTAGAACTGCCTGCCCAGTGCGCGGACCTTGTCGAGGTTTTCCGCGATCGCCCGCTCGCCGATCGCGACCACTTCGTCCGGCGAGCGATCGAGCGTGGTTGCCGCACGTGACAGCGCGCGATAGCACGCAACCCCATCGGGCAGCTCTGACAGGCCGAGGCTCAATCGCGCGCGCGGCAGATACACTTGTCCGAGGAAGTCACGATAACGGCGCAAGGCTGGCTGGACCTGAGCTTCGAGGAGCTTGGTGTAGGCCGCGCGGAATCGGCCGTCGGTGCTGTTCCTGGCCGGCGCATAGAGCGGAGCCTGCTCAACCTTGTCGGGCAAATAGCCGTCCATTTGTGCGAGCACGCGCTGCACGACCGGGCGCGGAACCGAGTAGCCCGCCTCGAGCCCCTGGCGCAGATTGGCTATTTCCTGATCGATCAGCTTCGCCACCTCGGCATAGCGGTCCAGGGCCTGCGCACGCAATTCGGGCGAGTCGGTTGGCTGGCGATCGGCAATCTCGGCAAGCACGAGATGCCATCCATCCATATGGCTGATCGACCACAGTTCGCGCCGGCAGACGCGCAACTGCCGATTGCTCTCGAGCTGTTCACGCAACTGTGCGTAGGCGAGGCGCATGGCAGGCTCGTGCAGACGTGGTGATTCGATCGCCTGCAGGCGCGCCAGGAAGGCATCTTCCCGAGACCGCCATGCAGTCAGTGCAGCCGGCGAATTGTCGGCGAGGCGGTCGTGGCGGGGCGCCTCGAGGCCGACAAAGTAGGCAAGCGACGGATCGCGCTCGAGTTCTGCATCGACGTAGTCGTCGGCCAGCAACTTCATCGCCGCGTCCGCGTCCGCATGCTCGGCGGGATTCGGTGTCGGCGCGGGTGCGCTCGCGCAAGCGCCGAGCAGGGTCGCCAGCAGGATGGCTGCCACGTTGTTGCTGAGGATTTGCATGCTGCACTCCGGACGGTCGCGGGCCAAACGCGACTTCGCAGTTTCGGGGAATCCGCGATTAGACCCGCATCGTGCCCCTGCCACGAGCGTCGAAAGTCACGAAACGCGAATGGCATTCGCAAAAACCGCAAACCTGCCCGCGCCGCTTCGCCCGGGGCATGGGCCGCGTTGAGGTTCGAGCTCACCTCGAGCGTCGATGACCACGCTGCAGATCAGCTGTCGGGCAGGGCCTGGCCAGCCTGCCACTGCTCCGATTCGAGTCGGTCGAGAAGGATGCCGACTTCGGTTTTTGCGGCCAACGCATGAACAGGCAGGACAAGCACATCGCCGGCTTGGGCCCAGCAAAGCAGGGCACGCACGGCATCGATTTCGCGCAGGTGCAGCGGCAGGCTGTCGGGCGCCAAACCCTGCGCCAGCAACTCGTCGCGCAGCAGGTTGGCGACTTCGCCGACCGCACGGCCGCGCTGATATCCATCCATGTCCTTGAGCACGACTCGATCCGGTGTGAAAGCCGCGGCGGTCGCGGCGAGCGTGCGGATTTCGGCGTCGCCGCGATTGCCGGCCTGGCCGAGGATCAGGCCGAGGCGCCCGTCGGCGCGAAACGCCTGCGCAAACGAAAGCAGTCCGCGCAGGCCTTCGGGATTGTGCGCATAGTCCATCAGCACGCTGATGCCACCGAAGCTGCGCTGTTCAAGTCGGCCCGGATTGTCGTCGCGATCACGACCGAAGTGCAGCAGAACTTCGCGTATCGTTTCGGCGCAGACGCCCATCGCGTCGGCCAGCAGGACGCAGCCGATGATATTGGAAATATTGTAGAGCGCCTGGCCCTCGGCGCTCAGGGGCATTGCCGAAATCGCACCAAGATCGGTCCGCTGCGCACCGTGGCTGAGCCAGGCATGACCTTCGCCGATACCGCATGTCGCTCCGCCGCTCGCGCGGTGACTACGCAGCAGCTGGCAACCGTCATCGACAGAAAACCATCCGAGTCGGCATGTGAGTGCCGACGCATGCGCGCGCAATTGTGCGTCGTCGGCATTCAGGATCAGCACGCCTTGCGCGCCAAGCGCGCGCGCAACGATCAGCTTGGCTTCGGTCAATCCATCGAGGTCATCGATTCCGTACTCGCCGAAATGGTCGTCGCTGATATTCGTGACGATCGCCGCATCGGCGCGGTCGACGGCGAGGCCTCGGCGCAATAGTCCACCACGCGCTGTTTCGAGGACGGCCGCTTCGACCTGGTCGTGACGCAACACGGTGCGCGCGCCGGTCGGGCCGGAATAGTCACCGGTCTCAAGGCGCTGCCCATCGACGAAAACGCCGTCGGTGCAGCTGAAACCGGTGCGCAAGCCCTGCGCTGTCAGCATCGCGGCGAGCAGGCGTACGCTGGTGGTCTTGCCGTTCGATCCGGTCACCAGCGCGGTCGGAACGCCAAGCAGTTGCGGCCACGGAACTTGATCGATCCCGGGCAGCGCATCCATCGGCCAACTGCGCGCGTGCTTGCCTAGGCCAAGGCTCAGGCAGTCTTCGTCGAGCAAGGCAGGTGTGCCGCGCGTACGCGCAATTTCCAGCAATCGGGACAGCTCGGGACGTCGTTCACTCTCTGCATGCAGCCGCAGCGTTTGCTGCGCCGAATTGCGATCGATCGCCAGCGCGTGGCCCGGCGCGAACATTTCCGCTGCGCCGCGGGCTGCCTGCCACGCCCATTCGTTGACTTCGGTGGCCGTGAACAACTGGTCGACTGGCGCGGCGAACGCCAGCGCGACGCCACCGTGGTGGGCGCGCACGCAGATCGGCGCGTCCGGCCAACCGAGCGCGTTGCGCATGATCCGCACGTTGTCCTGCCACGCCGCAACGGCATGCGCTTCTTCGGCGCCGGGACCGACCGTCTCGAGCACCGCACCGGGCTCGGCGAAGTACAGGTTGGGTCCGGTCAGTCGGCGCGAATCCTCGAACGACAGGGGTGCTTGCGCGCTCAGTCGTCCTGCTCCCGCGACAGGTGGATGCCGCGTTCATCGCGAACCACGCCATCCCATTGATTCGGATTGAACACGGCTTCTGCGACAACTTCGGGTGGCGCTTGCGGCTCGGGTTCCCGGCTCGTGGCAAGCGAACCCTCGTGCCCGCCGTTCGACTTGAACTTGATCACCTGCTTCCACGAGCGCACCAGCGCATCGGCAAAAATCAGCAGCAAGTCACCGGCCTGGCTCATGCCGAGACCGGCATCGATTGCTTCCTGCTCGTCCGGGATGATCGAGATCGCAGACTCCTCCACGCCAAGTTCGCGCAGACGTGCCGCCTGAATCCGCGGGACTTCATCCGGGCCGCGTCCGCGCAGCGAATCATCGCGTCGACAGATGTAATGATCGAATCGACCGGCCACGGCATCGGCGATTTCGCGCAGATCCTGGTCGCGACGGTCGCCCGGTCCGGCGAGTACGACAATGCG
>JBBRBU010000057.1:0-24362 GCA_038205505.1 Lysobacterales bacterium
TGCAGAAGGAATGAGTGGCCGATCGCGACAGGTCGCTACAATTTCCCATTCATTGCCGCTCGTTTGTGTTGGTCCCGATTCGGTAATGACGACTGAGGCTTCAGCCATTGATACGGTCGGAGATTCAATTTCGATTATTCCGACGGCGCCCAAGTGACTTGTAGCGCAGCGGTGGCGAAGAAGAATTGAACTCGCTGCTGGCTTTCTCTTGCTTCTAGTCGCTCACCATCAAGTGACTTTGCTCTTTTGAAGCACGCTCCTACGTCGCGCGGCATCCCTGCCGTTTTTCACTCGCTTCCGGCGAGCGTCTTACTTCTCTTTGCGTGGCCACTGCGCTGCAGGAGCGGCGCGAACAGCGAAGCTGGCCCGCAGGGCGAAGGGCAGGAAGCCTGGAGTAAAGTGAAGTAAGCAAGAGAAAGGCCACCCCACACTCGCGCCTTGCGCACAGTCCCTGTGCTCCAGGTGCGCGAGCCTGCTCCGGGGTTCGCCGACAGTCCATCCATGGACTGGCGTCAAACTGGCCCACATCGTGTGGGCCATCCTTCGGACACTTCCTCGCCACGATCGAGGGGCCCCATATAGCGTGCATCGTGCACCCCCAAGTCAAAGTCAAGGTCAAAGTCAAAAGCGCCTCGGCATGGATGCCGCGCGACGAAGGAGTGTGCAATCAAGACTATTTACGAGCCCAATCAATCACTGGCAATCTCGCACAATCACCCATCACGCCTCGATAAGAACCCAGCATGCCAACCAACGCCGAATCAACCAAATTTCAGCTCAGGACCGCGCGCCTCAGCCTACGCGAGCTGTGCTCTGACGACGCGCCGTTCATGCTCGCCCTGCTCAACGATGCGGATTTCCTGCGCAACATCGGCGACCGTGGCGTGCGCACGCTGGAACAGGCGCGCCAGTACATCATCGATGGCGCGATGGCGAGCTACCGGGAGCATGGATTCGGCCTCTGGGGCGTGATTCCTGACGGCACCGAGCATTGCGTTGGAATCTGCGGGCTGATCCGCCGCGAGAGCCTCGATGATGTCGATATCGGCTACGGATTCCTGCCTGAAGCGCGTGGCAAGGGCTACGCCCTCGAAGCCTCGCGTGCGTGCATGGAATTCGGTCGCGCGCGGCTTGGATTGCGTCGCATCGTCGCGATCACTTCGCAGGACAATCCCCCCTCAGAACGATTGCTCGAGAAAATCGGCCTGCGCTTCGAGCGTCTGATCCATCTGGCCGACGATGACGAGGAATTGCGACTCTACGCCTGGAACGCCTGATCCGATTCTGGACAGGCCGCATTCGGCAACGGAAACTGGACGATCTTCGACAAGGAAAGCCTTACGTGCCGATTCTCGGATTTGGTCTGCATATCATCGTTGCAATCCTGTGTGCCGTACATGTGCTTCGCACGGGACAGGAACGCTGGTGGTTGTTCGTGCTGTTTATCTTTCCGCTGCTCGGCAGCATCATTTACGGGCTTGCTGTTTTCCTGCCCCAGATGTCGCGTTCGCATGGCGGACGACGCGTGGTTCGAGGCCTGCGCGATACGCTCGATCCGGGCCGTGAATTGCGCGAGGCTGAAGCGGAGTTCGAGCAATTGGCCACCATAGCCAATCGCATCCGCGTGGCCGATGCGCTGCACGGCGCCGGACGTCATGCCGATGCCATCAACGCCTATCGAGAAGCCCTTCACGGCGTTCACAGCGACGACCCGCATATCCAGGTAAAACTTGCCCGTGCCTTGCTCGATCAAGGCGACGCCGAGGCCGCGCGCGAGCGGCTCGAATCGCTGATCTCGAGCCATCCGGATTTCAGATCACCGGATGGTCATTTGATTTACGCTCGGGCACTGGCTGCCTGCGCCGAACGCGACAAGGCGCGCGCGGAATTCGACGCCTTGATCGGCTACTACGCTGGTATCGAGGCTCGGCTGCGCTATGTCGAGGTGCTCGAGGGTTGGGGTGAACATGACGCCGCCGTCGAGCTGGTTGCCGAGTCGCTTAGACATATCAGCCACATGCCTGCCGGTTCGCGGCGCCTCAACGCCGAGTGGATCCGCCAGTTGAAGCAGGCCAATTCGCGTCTTGCCATCGTTTCCTTGCCATCCAACGGCTGAACTTGTCGACGGAACCACGAGTCCATGGCTGGACGCCATCGAAGGATGCCCGGATCCATGTCGATTCAACCTTGCAATGCAACAATGCACCCGTCCGACCCATTCAGTCGGGTAGAGTAGTCGCATGTATCTTGAGTATTACGGCCTGCGCGAGGCCCCGTTTTCGATAACGCCGGACCCGCGCTATGTTTTCCTGTCCGAGCGCCATCGGGATGCGCTCGCGCACCTGTTGTACGGCGTCGGCAAGGGTGGCAGCGGCGGCTTCGTCCAGCTTACAGGCGAGGTTGGGACGGGCAAGACCACCTTGAGCCGTCTGCTTCTCGAACAGTTACCGGAAGACACCCAAGTCGCGCTGCTGCTCAATCCAAAGCTTTCGCCGGTCGAGATGATCGAGACCGTCTGCGAGGAGCTCAAGCTCGATATCAGCGGCAAGCAAGGCAGCCTCAAAGGACTGACCGACGCACTCAACACCTATCTGCTTGATGCGTATGCGCAGGGTTTGCGCGTTGTCCTGATTGTTGACGAGGCGCAGAATCTCTCGTTCGATGCGCTCGAACAAATCCGCCTGCTGACGAACCTGGAAACGCCGACACAGAAGCTGCTGCAGATCATCCTGCTCGGCCAACCTGAGCTGCGCGACATGCTCAATCGCCCCGAAATGCGCCAGCTCGCCCAACGCATCACCGCACGCTATCACCTGACTCCGCTTGATTCGGCCGAATCCGAGGCTTACGTCAAACACCGCATGGCCGTGGCCGGTTGCCAGCATGTTCCGTTCTCGCGGCTCGGCATGCGTGCGCTGTACCAGCGCTCGGGCGGTATTCCGCGCCTGATCAACGTGATTGCCGATCGTGCCCTGATGGCAGGCTACGCCCGCGAACAGCAATCGATCGGCGAGCGCCTGGTCGATCGCTCGGCGGACGAGACTCTGCCGGGCCATGCGCGATACTGGATGCGCCGCTATGCACGCTGGGTCATCGCCGCCTTGATCGTGCTGGGTCTGGCTGCGTTCGGCCTGCGCGCTCTGGACAAGCCGGCCGAGGCGCCCGTTGCGCCCGCCCTGGTGGCACCAACCGTACCCGCGCAAACCGATGTCGATCGCCTGCAGGCCGAGCTGGCCAACCCGCCGGAAACCGAATTGTCGACTTTGACCCAACTGCTTTCGCGCTGGCAGGTCGGTTCCGACGAAGTGTCCGTGCGCGCAGCCGCGCGCTGCCCGGCGGTGATCGCGCCCGGCATCAACTGCCTGCGCGGGCAGGGTTCGCTTGAACAGGTTGTGCGCTTTGATCGTCCGTTGATCCTTGTGCTTGGAAAGGATGACCAGCGCGTACATGCGCTGTTGCTGGGAGCCGGGCGCCGCGAGGTCCTGCTCGATGTCGCCGGTGACAGCATCAAGTTGCCTCGCGAGGCGCTGGAGCGCTTTTGGTCCGGCGATTTCATCGCAATCTGGCGCGTGCCCAAAGCCATCACCGGTTCGCTGCGCCTCGGTGATGCCGGTCCTGCCATTGCCTGGGTCAAACGTAATCTGAGTCATCTGGACGGCCGCGCCGATGCCGAAACCGGCCCGGCCTATTTCGACGCCGAATTGGTGGAGCGAGTGCGCAAACTCCAGCTTGCCTACGCCATCCAGGCCGATGGCATCATCGGCCCGGAAACCCTGTTCGCCCTGTCCGCTCTGGACGAATCCGGTCCCCACCTGACCCGCAACATCGAGTAGATCGATCGCATCATGTCGCTGATTCTTGAAGCTCTGAAAAAATCCGAACGCCAGCGTCGTCTTGGCGAATCACCCTCACTGGGCTCGCCGGTGATTGCCGTACGTCGGCGTCGCAGCGTATTGCCAATCCTTGTCGTGCTGATCGCGATCGGCCTGATTGCCCTGTGGTGGATGCGCCGCGATGGCACCGAACCCGTGCCGTCCGCACAGAACTCAACGGCTCCCGCATCGACGGCAGGCAAAATTCCTGCGTCATCCGCCAAGGCCCCTGATGCGACGACCTTGACTGACGCCCAGCCGCCTGGCCTGGCAAATCAGCCGCTGGTGAATGTAAGCAATGCGCGCAATCCATCGGCAGATATGGCTGACGCCGAACGTCGTCGCAAGCTGGATGATGGCGAACTGGTAGCGGCTGGTCCGAAGCTCGGTCGAGCCGCGACGATCAAGGAATCCGAGCCGGTTTCGGCCGCAGATCCCGCCGCATTGGCGGCAGCGATGGCCGATGCCGGATCACCCGCGGCGGCGCAGATGCCGAGAACGCCCAGTCCCGCCAAACCCGTAATGGTCGAGCCCCCCAGCTCCGACGAATCCGGTGCCATTCCCTTGAATCCAGGCTCGGCCAGTGCTCGCGTCGATGGTCTCAAGCTGATGTGGGAGCTTCCGCTGGCGACGCGTCAGAAGTTGCCCGAGATCAAGCTCAGCATGCACGTTTTCGCCAAGGATCCGACGCAGCGCTTCGTCATCATCAACGGCGATCGGCATGTCCAGGGTGACGACATTGATAGCATGGTGTTATCCGAAATCCGCGCCGATGGCGTCGTTTTCGAGCATGAGGGGATGCGCTTCCTCTATCCCCGCGGCGGACGCTGAGCGGGCCGCTCAGGACGTGTTCGTCCAACTCGAGAGTCGGCGCAAGAACCGTCCACAATGGGTGACGTTCCTGCTTGTCGCGACCTGCGTCATGACCTTCCTGTGGATAGCCGGCGAACCGGTCTCCGAACGCGTCCGTTTGCTCAATGTATGGGGGACGGTACCGACGACCTTGCTCGACAGCCAGGTGGCGTGGCAGACCCAGCTCGTCGAATTGCGCTTCGCCCGGCTGGTGACGGCCCTTTTCATTCATGCCGACTGGATTCATCTCGCGACCAATTTGTTGTTCCTGATTATTTTCGGCGTGCCGACCGAACGAGCGCTCGGCGCCGGCCGCTTCCTGCTGTTGTTCATTCTTGGTGGTGCGCTGGCCAACCTGATCGGCGCTTTTACCCTCGCTGCAGTCAATGCACCGATCATCGGCTCCAGCGGTGCGGTTTCGGGCGTCGTCGGTGCGTACCTTGCGTTGTTTCCGCGAGCGCATCTTGGCCTGGTCCTGCCGCTCGGCTTCTTTCTCGAATTCGTGCGCGTTCCGGCGTCCTTGCTGATCGGCTTCTGGGCTGTGCTGCAGATACTCTTCACCTACGTCGGTCCGGCCTTCGGCGCGGTGGCCTGGTGGACGCATATCTCGGGCTTTGTGATCGGCGTCATCCTCGCCCTGCTCTGGCGCCCCGGACTGGGCCGGCGGGCGCGCCGTTCGTGAATATCGGTTCGTTGTTTCTCGTGGCGCACACTACACTTGCGCGATGAGTGAAGTGCCCCCGCCATCCGATCCGACGAGCCGTCCCCGGCGGGCGCTGAAATCGGCATCACCAACCGATGTCGCCACATCGCCCCGCCGGCAGGCCGCCGTATCGAAAACCCCGGCGACGGCGCGGCCGTCAGCGCCAGCTCCTGCGACTCGCGCCAGGCCAACCGCGAGTCGCAATCCGGAAACCAGTGCGACCGCGACCGTAAAGATGGCGGCTTCTCGGGCGGAGCCCAAGCGCATTCCACCACCCGCGGCAGCGTCGGCGGGCAGCGATGCTGACGGGTCTGCTCCGCCTCCCTGGGCAGTTTTCCCGGCAGTCGAGCCGGTACTCGCGTCAGCTCCGAGGAAAGCGGCTGGAAGCAAAGCAGCAATTGCCTCGCCGACTCATCCCGCCGACGCTTCGACCCGCTCGATGCGCGTGATCGAATGGCTGACCTCGGGGCTGCGCGATCCGTGGCGCGAGCGCATTCGCGAGTACCTCGTGTTGATGCGCATGGATCGTCCGGTAGGCGCCTTGTTGCTACTGTGGCCGACACTGTGGGGACTTTGGTTCGCGGCGAACGACTTTCCGCCGATTGCCGCACTGGTCATTTTCACCCTTGGCGTATTTGTCATGCGCGCGGCCGGCTGTGTGATCAATGATTACGCTGATCACGGCTGGCTCGACGGCAACGTCGAACGCACACGCAACCGGCCGATGGCTGCTGGCCGGGTATCCAGGAAGGAAGCGCTGCTGCTGTTCGCCGGCCTGCTCGGCATCGCCTTCATGCTCGTGCTGTTCACCAACGCCCTGACCATCAAGTTGTCATTTGGCGGTGCTGCACTGGCTGCGATCTATCCTTTCTGCAAGCGCTATACGCATCTTGCCCAGGTGGTGCTCGGAGCCGCGTTTGGCTGGTCGATCCCGATGGCGTTTGCCGCCGTCAGCGGCGAAGTTCCTGCGCTGGCCTGGTTGCTGTTCCTCGCCAACGTGCTGTTTTCAACAATCTACGACACGGAATACGCCATGGTCGATCGCGAGGACGACATCCGCGTCGGCGCCAAATCGACGGCAATCCTGTTCGCCGATGCCGATCGCCCGATCCTCGGCATCCTCATGCTCACCTTCCTGTTCGCGATGCTGCTCGCCGGCACGCGCGCGGAGCTGGGTTGGCCGTATTTCGCCGGACTCGGCATCGCCGCCGGTTTGTTCGGCTGGCAGCAATGGTTGATCCGCACACGGGAACGCGAAGCCTGCTTCGCGGCGTTCCGTAACAACAACTGGATTGGTTTCGTGTTGTGGATTGGATTGCTGTTGGCGTTGGCGATTCGCTAGCTCACTCTCCAATTCGCCTCGCTGAGCCAATAAGTACGCACCAATCACGGCAGAAGTCCGCAGGGACTGGAAAGTGGGTTGAACGATTCGAAGCCCGCCTTGCTGTTTGCCGGGCAACGAACTTGTTTCCGGCGGTACTTGACTCTGCCCGTTTCAGACGCGATTGCTACCCATTTTCAGTCCCAAGATGACGATCGTTACCCCGAGAACGATTGCCGCAGCTGTGACCAAGTACGGATTCAAGTCAGTCCAGAACGGGATTCCCCTGTCCCTGATCTGGGGATCATCCTGTACGGAGTTGACGAGTTCGGTTGAACCTTGCTTGTAGACATTGACCGCAAGACTGTACTGATAATCCAGTTGTTTGAAATTGCCACGATGGATCGCTACTGCGATTGCGTCGGTGCCGGCCGGCGAGGTACTCGTTGGAATCTTGATATCTTCAAACTCACCATTCTTACCGTTCCAGATTGTCGTCGGGCTGGTCCCCAGGACTTCTGAAATCTTCAACATGTCCATGGCGCCGTTGCCATGGGAGACATCGGGAGAAAACGTGACATCGTATTGAGTACCGTTCCATTCCAGACTCTTGGTTTGCAGAACAAACGTCAAGGTCAAATCTGCATCGTTCCCTGCTGCTCCGATGTAGATGGTTCCATCGCGTGTGACCAGCACGGTTGGCTTGGTGGCGTCGACGTCGAGCACATAGCTGAAAAGTATGGATCCTCCGGTTGGCTCGGTCGTGTTCTTGAATGGATTCAGATAGACGTCGACGACTACATTGCTCATCTTGATTCTCCAATTGAGAGAAATACAGAAAACGGCTCATCTGGCTGGCGTGTTCCGGGTTCGGAACTCGATCTTGCGGTGAGTGGATTGAAACGAACTTCGTCTAGTTGGTGGTGTCGCTGATTCGCCTGACTTCCTGCAGAAATCCGGGCTCCCTGTAGCCTGCGAACTGCAGCTTCTCAATGATTGGAATCGCTTGCTCTTCGCGCCCAAGTGCCGATAGTGCAATCGCTCGCGCCGCCTGATTTTTTGGCATGAAAGGCTCTTTGGAGCCGTCGCTGACGGCGAGAATCCCCAACCACGACTTGCTGGCATTGACTGAGTCGCCACTGGCACGCGCGATCTCCCCCGACAGCAAGAGCGACTGCATTTGAATGTTGATGCGTTGCAAGTTGCGAATTTGACCTTCGGGAAGCTTGACGATCAGTTGTGCTATCTCGTCGGACATCCTCAAGGCATTTTCTTGGTCGCCGTCCGCGAAGACCTGGCGCGCCAGGACCAGCAAAGCGCTTATCTTTCGCAATTGCCAGGAAACAACTCCTGGATCACGCTCGACCAACTTGTTCGCGAGCCTGGAAGCGTTTGCACCGGCCTCTTGCGCATTCTTCCCGTCGCCCGAGACTGATAGCGCATAGGCCATGCTTGTATGCGCCGCAGCAGCACTTTCCATCCAGTTTGCATTTTCTGGATCGCTCATCATCAGTTCCAACGCCAAACCTAGGGAGTTCTTCATCTGCGCGATGGCGTTGGAAACCTCACCCAATTCGAGCAAGATGGTTCCAAGACTGCGTTCGCTGATAGATAACGCTTCTTTGCCATCGTTGTTGCTCGGATCGAACTTGATTGCCGCTCGATAGACGTCTCGTTCGCTTTCCCTGTAGTTCCTGGCTTCAAGCAGATTTCCCTGGACATAGCGGATATTGGCCAGCCACGCGTTTGCTTGGGCCGTTCGCATTTGACGCTTGAAGTCACCTGGTTTCTCTTTCGCGATCTTTGTTGAACTATTCAATTCGGATACAAATATATCCCCGGCTTCATCAAGGCTGCCTTGCTCATAGAGCAACGTGCCCAGATTACTGTTCGCATAGCCCAGCTCAGCCTGCCAATCGGCGTTGCCTGGGTCGATCGAAACGAGTTTTTCGGCGAATCGCTTGTAGTCCTCGAACGCAGGCTTCGCGATTGCTGCATTGCCGCGCTGATAGGCGATGTATCCGACCCAATAGACGCTCTGAGCATGATCGAAGACGCGCTGGCCATTGTCGGGATCGCGTTCGAGAAGTTCCCTGGTGCTATCGGCGGCCTGCTCGAACACCTTGAGCGCCTCGTCGAGTTCGCCGCGCAGGTCATAGACCTCGCCGATCATGTGCAGCGCGCGGGCGCGGCGAGCGAGGCCCTCGGCGTCGAGATCCTCGGATTTCTGTAACGCGTAGTAGGCAAGGGCTTCCTTGCCGACGGCGTCCAGGGTGGCAAGTTTGCCGTCGGGTTCGAGTTTCTTGCGCAGGTCGCCGATCATGAACTCGACCAGGGTCTCGGCATGGCCGCGCTGATTTAGCGCGTCGCGCCGCGAAGTGATCGCGATGATGGTGGCGACGGAGAGCACGACGACCAGGGCCAGTGCTGCGCAGGTGACGGTGAAGAGATTGCGGTGCCGGCGTTGGTGTTCGCGCTGGACGAGGGTGTCGTAGCCGATGCCGAGGATGCCGGCGATCAGCTTGAGCTTGGCGCCAGAACGTCCATCGCCGAAGGGACGCGCATCGGCTGCGATCGGTTCACCGACGCGGCCGTCGGCTCTGGGCGCGTGACTGCCCAGAGCCGGTGGAAACACCAGGGGCGCGGCGACATCGCTGCCAGATTCGACGATCAGACAGTGAATACGTTCGCCACGACCGAGGCGCTGGAAGGCGAGGACTTCCTCGTTGACCCAGCTCGACTCTGCCGATTCCGGCG
This sequence comes from Lysobacterales bacterium, assembly GCA_038205505.1. GTDB lineage: Bacteria > Pseudomonadota > Gammaproteobacteria > Xanthomonadales > Rhodanobacteraceae > Dokdonella. The sequence goes on from JBBRBU010000057.1 coordinate 9,506, forward strand.
AACAGATGACGATCAGGCTCCAGGATTGGCGCAGGGCCTCTTCGATGGCGCTGCCGAGGTCGCTGGCGGTCGGCAGTTCATCGCGGTCCCGGAAGACCGGGCTCAGCCGGGCTGGAATCCTGCCGGCTGCGACAGGCATTCCGACCAGACGTTTCGGCAGGCGATAAGTCTCCAGGGCCTTGTGCAACCAGCTGCCCCAGGACTTGTCCTTGTGGCTGTAGCTGATAAAGGCCCAGTAGCGGAAGTCTGAAGCTGGCTGACTCTGCGTCATCCTGCATTCCATTCCACGCATGGCGGGTTTGGTTGCCCGTGTGGACAGGATACATCGCCAAAGTGTGATTTACATCACACTTTGTTAGAGTCCCAGGGTTTTTCAACGCCTGGCTGGCGCTCGGGCAAGGGCCCAGACATCAACGCGCTCGACTCCGACGTGACGCAGCACTTTCGCGCATTCGCGCAAGGTCGTGCCGGTGGTCATGACGTCGTCGAGGATGGCGATGTGGGCGGGTAGCTTGGCATCGGCGCTGACGGCGAAGGCATCGTGCAGATTGCGACGGCGTGCCTTGGCATCGAGTCCCGTCTGGGCGCTGGTGCTGCGTGTGCGGATCAGGGCATGCGCATCAAGTGGAATGCCGAGCGCCCTGGCCAATGGTCGGGCCAGTTCGAGCGCCTGGTTGTAACCCCGCGCACGCAGTCGATCGCGATGCAATGGCACACAAAGCAGGCACTCTGGCAACGGGGCGGTCAAATGTCGGTGCGCGGCATCGATCACCAGGCTGGCGAGCAGGCGCCCGGCGGCGAGGTCGCGATGGAACTTGAAGCGAGCTTCAAGCAGGTCCAGCGGATGCGCATAGCGGAACGGCACCCAGGCCGATGCGAAGGGTGGTTCGCGCTTGAGGCAAATGCCGCATTGCTCGGCCGGATGGTCCAGGGGCAGGGCGCAGCGCGCACAGCAGCAGGTATTCCGGGGCAAGTCAGCCAGGCATCCGCTGCATAGATCGAGGTCGCGGCTGCCTTCGGCCCCGCAGAGCAGGCATCGCGATGGCAATATCGCGGCAAGCAACGGGCCGAACACGCCGTCAACTTTTCGCCTCCATTCCAAGTTGACAGCCTCCAATGACGAATCCAGACTCGCGTCACTTTACCGAAAGCCGGATGCCGCGATGTCTTTCCTACGCCACGACTGGTCCCGCGACGAGGTTCTTGCTCTCCTCGATCTGCCGTTTGCTGATCTTCTCGAGCGCGCGCACTCGGTGCATCGCGCCCATCACGACGCCAATGCCGTGCAGGTTTCGACCCTGCTCTCGATCAAGACCGGCGGCTGTCCCGAAGATTGCGCGTATTGCCCGCAGGCGGCGCGCTATTCGACCGGGGTCAAGGCCGAAAAGCTGCTGCCGCTGGAGGCCGTGATCGAGCACGCACGCCGAGCCAAGGCGGCTGGTGCGACGCGCTTCTGCATGGGTGCGGCCTGGCGTTCGCCGAAGGATCGCGATGTGCCCAAGGTCGCCGCAATGATTCGTGCGGTCAACGACCTCGGCATGGAAACCTGCGCCACCCTCGGCATGTTGTCGGGCGAGCAGGCCAAAGCGCTGCAGTCGGCGGGCCTCGACTATTACAACCACAACCTCGATAGCGCACCCGAATTCTACGGCGACGTGATCAAGACTCGCGAATACCAGGATCGGCTCGATACGCTCGATCATGTGCGCAAGGTCGGCATGAAGACGTGCTGCGGCGGCATCGTCGGCATGGGTGAATCGCGTGATCAGCGCGCCGGCCTGCTGCAAACGCTGGCAAACCTGCCCGGGCATCCGCAATCGGTGCCGATCAATCGCCTGGTCCAGGTCGAAGGGACGCCGCTGGCAAATACGGCCCAGCTCGACCCGTTCGAGTTTGTGCGCACGATTGCGGTCGCGCGCATGATCATGCCGGCCTCAATGGTGCGCTTGTCCGCCGGTCGCGCCGAGATGAGCGACGAGCTGCAGGCCTTGTGTTTCTTCGCCGGCGCCAACTCGATCTTCTACGGCGAGAAACTGTTGACCACGGCCAATCCCGATGTGCTCGCCGACCAGCAACTTTTCTCCCGTCTCGGCATCCATGCGATGCAGATCGACAGCGGTGCGGCCGACTCGCGAACCGTGCACGCCGGTATCGTCTCTCGCGAAAATTGCGCGACCACGACTGCCTGAGCGGAAATAGCCAGATGATTGCGCGATACCGGCTCCTGCTTCGGCGACCCCGCTGGTGAGTCGCCCCGACCTGTTCGCGCGACTCGCGCTGGCTTGCGAGCAGCGTGCGCACGATGGCTTGCTGCGCCGTCTGCACACGATTGATGCCGTCGAAGGCATCGAAATCATCAGCGACGGCAAGCGCCTGCGCAATTTCGCAAGCAACGACTACCTAGGCCTGGCGCGACACCCGCAACTGGTCGAAGGCCTGATCGCTGCGGCGAAACAGTGGGGTGTCGGTGCGACTGCTGCGCACCAACTCGGCGGACACCGCGAGGACCATGCCGCACTCGAAAGCGAGCTCGCAAACTGGACCGGACGCGAGCGCGCCTTGCTGTTCTCGACCGGCTACATGGCCAATCTGGGCATTCTGCAGACCCTGCTCGAGCCGCGTGCGGTCTGCGTGCAGGACAAGCTCAATCATGTCTGCCTGATCGACGGCGCTCGCTTGAGCGGCGCTCGCCTGAAACGCTATCTGCATGGCGATGTCGAAAGCGCAAAGCGGCAACTGCTGGCCGAACCGGACGCGGCTGCGCTACTGGCCAGCGACGGCGTTTTCAGCATGGACGGCGACGTCGCACCATTGCGCGAACTTGCCGGGCTTTGCCGCGAGCAGCAAGCTACCTTGATGATCGACGACGCGCACGGTCTTGGCGTGCTCGGGGACGATGGTGCAGGCAGCGTTCGTGAAGCCGGGCTTGATGAATCCGACGTGCCGGTGCTGATGGCCACCCTGGGCAAGGCGCTCGGTGTTGCCGGCGCCTTCGTTGCCGGCTCGGCGACCTTGATCGACGGCCTGCACCAGTTTGCGCGCACCCAGATCTATACGACGGCAATGCCGCCGGCATTGGCGGCGGCAACCCGGGTTGCGCTGCGCATCGCCCGCGACGAGAATTGGCGTCGCGAAAAACTGGTGCGCCTGATTGCCTTGTTCCGCGACGGAGCGCAGCAACGCGGCCTTGCGTTGGTGCCATCGCGCACACCGATCCAGCCGGTGCTGATCGGCGACAGCAGCACGACAAATCAGATCTCGGCCCGGTTGGAATCCGCTGGCTATTTCATTCCGGCCATTCGTCCTCCGACTGTGCCGGAGAATTCCTCGCGATTGCGCGTCACGTTGTCTGCCGCGCATGAGGATTCTGACATCGAGCAACTGCTGAATGCACTGGCTACCGCGATGGAGAAACCATGAATCTATCGATTCGAACCAGCGGACAAGGGCGCGATCTGGTCTTGATCCATGGTTGGGCCATGCACGGCGGGATCTTCGCACCGCTCAGTGAGCGTCTTTCCAAGCAGTTCTGCTTGCATCTGGTCGATTTGCCCGGGCATGGTGACAGTCAGGACTACACTCCAGGTTGGCTCGATCCCGGTCGTGTCGCCGCTGCGATTGCCGAGGCAACTCCACCGGCTATCTGGATCGGCTGGTCACTCGGCGGTCTGGTCGCCCTGCGCGGCGCGCTCGATCATCCGCATCGCGTCCGTGGGTTGGTCGAAATTGCAGCCAGCCCCCGGTTCGTGCGGTCCGGTGATTGGCCGCATGCTGTGCCATCGATGATCTTTCGCGAATTCGGCGCCGGCCTCGTTTCCGCTTTCCGGCCCGCCATCGAGCGATTCCTTGCGCTGGAAACACTCGGTTCGGCCAATGCCCAGGAAGAACTCCGCAACTTGAAAGCGCATGTGTTCGAGCGCGGAGAGCCTTCGGAACAGGCTTTGCTCGAAGGGCTTGGCATCCTTGATCAGACTGACTATCGCGATGAACTTGCCGCTTTGACCGTGCCTAATCTCTGGATCGCGGGTCGTCGCGATCGTCTCGTTCCACCCGCCGCGATGCAATGGGCATCCGAGCAAACGGTCGACGGACAGTTTCTCGAAATCTCGGCCGGGCATGCCCCGTTTCTGAGTCATGCCGATGAGGTTGGTGGAGCGATTGCCGCGCTAGCCGAAAGCGCGGTTCCGGCATGAGCGGCATTTTCGACAGCGATCAGGTGCGGCGAGCGTTTGGTCGGGCCGCCTCCAGCTATGACGCCCACGCCGTTTTGCAGCTGGAAGTGCAAACGCGCCTGCAGGAACGCCTCAATGACGCCGCGATTTCACCGGCGCGCGTACTTGATGTCGGCAGCGGAACCGGTCGCGGTGCGGCGAGCTTGCGCAAGCGCTATCCGAAGGCCCAGACCATCGCGCTCGACCTCGCCCTGCCGATGTTGCATGCGTCCAGAAAGCAGCGCGGATGGCTGCGGCCGTTCGCTCGCGTCTGCGCCGACGCAGAAGCCTTGCCGCTGGTCGACGCAAGCATTGACCTGCTGCATTCGAACCTGTGCCTGCAATGGTGTGGAAACCTCGAAGCCGTGTACGAGAATTTCCGTCGCGTGATGCGCCCGCAGGGACTGCTGCTTTTCAGCACGTTCGGTCCCGAAACGCTGCACGAGTTGCGTGACGCGTTTGCCAATGTGGATGGTGGCGTGCATGTCAGTCGCTTTCTCGATATGCATCAGATCGGCGATGCCTTGCTCAGCGCCGGTTTCCGCGACCCCGTCCTTGAGCGCGATGTCTTCACCCTGACCTACCCCGATGTGCGCAGCCTGATGCGCGAACTGCGCGCTATCGGCGCGACCAACGCCGACAAAGATCGGCCGCGCAGCCTGACCGGTAAGCATCATCTGCAGCGCGTTGTCGATGCCTATGAGCGCTTTCGTACCGAGGGTCTGCTGCCGGCAACCTACGAGGTGGTCTATGCCCTGGCGCGGGCGCCGGATGCCGGCCAGCCGAGGCGATCGGGCAGCCAGGACATCGCGAGTTTTCCGATCGACCGGCTGCGCGGCACGCGACGGCAGCGAAACTGAACCGCCCCGTTTCGACGCGCATACAATTTGCTGCCTGATCGGACTCGCAGTCGAGTTTCCGCTACGATGCCGCCGTTCCAAACCATCGAACCCTGCCATGTTGCGTATCCCTGTCGTATTCGCCTTGATTCTGCTGCTTGCCGGTTTCTCACAATCTGTACTCGCGCAAGCGGCAGATGAGACCGTGGAGGCGTGTCGAACGGTTGAGCCGGCTGCGGCGCGCCTGAGCTGCTATGACCGCGCGACCGGCCGTACCCCGGTGGCCGCGGCCGAGCCGTCGGCGGTGAAGTCCGCGGGCAGCGTGTTCTCGAACCCTTCCCTGTCCGACATCAACCGTTGCGACAAGGGGCCGCCGAGCTCGCTACTCGATTCGCGCTGGGAGCTCGATGTCGATTCGGCCGATGATCCAGAGCCCGCTCCATTCTGCATTCGACCTTACCGACCGATCTATCTGTTGGCGTATACAACGACCAATACGAATCGAACGCCGACTTCGCCGAATCCCGACAATACGGTTAGCGAGCCGGAAAATATCACCCGCGGCGAGCTCAAGTACCAGATCAGCCTCAAGACCAAACTGCTCAACAATCTGATCGGCGAAAACGGCGATTTATGGATGGGTTATACCCAGGTTTCGCACTGGCAGATCTTCAATGAGGAGCGCTCGCGTCCGTTCCGCGAAACCAGCTACGAGCCCGATGCCAACCTGGTTTTCCGCACCGACTTCAATGTCTTCGGCTGGAAGGCGCGCATGCTCGGCCTCGGCCTCGTGCATCAATCAAATGGTCGCAGCAACCCGTTGTCACGTAGCTGGAACCGCGCCACCGCCTCGCTTGGACTTGAGCGTGAGAATTGGTCCGTGACGTTGCGCCCGTGGTGGCGCGTGCTTGAGTTTGGCGATGACAACAATCCCGATATCAGCGATTACATGGGCCGCGGCGATCTCCAGATCGTGCATGTCAATGGTGAGTCGCAGTTCGCCCTGATGCTGCGCCATTCGTTGCGTGGTGGGGATCAAAGCCACGGCGCCGTTCAGTTCGATTGGGCGTTTCCGATCGCGCCTCCGCTGCGTGGCCATGTACAGATCTTCAACGGTTACGGTGAAAGCCTGATCGATTACAACCACCGCGCTTGGTACGCCGGCGTCGGACTTTCGCTGATCGAGTGGTATTGAGTTTGGTACGCCGCTGCGATTTTTGAGGTCAGCTCAGGCCAGATGCGGCGATCGCCATTCGGCATTCTCATCGCGCACGATGGTGCGCACGATATCGATGCCGAGCAGCGATATACGCAGCGGTGGTTGTGCATCGAGTACGCTCAACCAAGGTCGTTGCTTGAGATGGAATTCAAGCAGGCGCGCCTGCCAGCGGTCCTAGGCGTGCCAGGGCGCGGCGCAGGAACGTGCCGTGCGTAGGCGGAGCATTTGCATGTCAAGCGCTGGTCTCTGTACCTCGAAATTGCCCGCGTTTTGACATCTCCCACAATCATGCCAAGGCAATCAATCGAACTTCGTGCAAACCCTGCTGATATCGACGTTCGCTGTCGCCCTCGCCGAGATCGGCGACAAGACCCAGCTGCTGGCACTGATCCTTGCAGCGAAATATCGCAAGCCGTGGCCAATTTGCATCGGCATCCTGATTGCGACCCTGGCCAATCACGGCCTTGCTGGTTGGCTGGGTGCCGCTGCCTCGGCCTGGCTTACGCCCGACCTGCTGCGCTGGATCGTGGCGATTTCGTTTCTTTGCATCGGCTTGTGGACGCTGGTACCGGACAAGGTCGGCGAGGACGAACTGCCAAGCCGCGGCACCCGCTCCGTGCTCGCGGCGACCTCGATTGCGTTCTTCCTCGCCGAGATGGGCGACAAGACCCAGGTCGCCACGGTTGTCCTGGCGGCGCAGTACACGCCGTTGTGGCAAGTGGTTGCCGGCACCACGATTGGCATGTTGCTGGCGAATGTGCCGGTGGTCTGGCTCGGCGCACGTTTCGCCGATCGCCTGCCGTTGCGTTCCGCGCGGATCGGTGCGGCCGTTTTGTTCATCACGCTCGCGATCTGGATTGCCTTGCGTTGACGCAATCCTGGAAACAACCGCGCGGACGAATCAAGTCGTTCGAAGAAAACGTCGCGCCTACAAAGCGTCGTCGTCGAGCTCACCGGTGCGGATGCGCATGACCTGGTCGAGTTGCCAGACGAAAATCTTGCCGTCACCGATCTTGCCGCTGTTGGCACTTTCTCGCAGAGTCTCGACGACGCGTTCGAGCTGGTCCTCGGCGACGGCAATTTCAATCTTGATCTTGGGCAGAAAATCGACCACATATTCGGCGCCGCGATAGAGTTCGGTATGACCTTTCTGGCGGCCGAATCCCTTGACCTCGCTGACCGTGATGCCTTGCACGCCGATATCGGCCAGAGCCTCGCGCACATCGTCGAGCTTGAACGGTTTGATGATCGCCATGACCATTTTCATGCGCTTGATCCCTTGAGCCGGTGGATTGGTGACAACTATAGCGGCAATCCGTTTTCCTGCAGCGCGTGTAGGAAATTTCCTACAAGAAAATCAGAAAATGCCCACTGTCGAATCGAGACCGGGTGCCTAGACTCTGTTGTCAAGGGATGGCCCGTCGGCAACACCGCTGACGCAGGCGCTGGGACGCGAGCAGGGATGCAGGCAAGGATGCACGCAGGGATTGGCAGCCGGCCGCGATGACGTTCACGTCGTCGCGGCCGGCACTTTCTGAAACGTTCAGAGCTTTCGCCGGTTTCGATTAAGTTTCCTGCAACGTTGCCCGGTTAACATAGCCTGCTCACTTCTGTTTCGAGGTTCGCCATGATCAACGCCACCACCATCGACGAACTGGCACAGCGCCTCGCCGCCATAGTTCCACCGGGGATAAAGGAAGCCCGTGAGGATCTCGGCAAGAATTTCCGCGCCGTGCTGCAATCCGGACTCGGCAAGCTCGACCTCGTTACCCGCGAAGAGTTCGATGTGCAGCGCTGCGTGCTGCTGCGCACCCGCGAAAAGATCGAGCAGTTAGAGCGCCAGCTCGCCGCGCTCGAGGCATCGTTGTCCGCGCAACCGCGGCACTGATCGCCGAGGCCGTATGCACAGCGGCCTACCCACATCGGCTTTGCCGACGATTCCGGATCGACCATGAGTCTCGCCGTTGTCTACAGCCGTGCGCAGGAGGGCGTCAGCGCGCCGCTGGTTACCTGCGAAGTGCATCTTTCTGGCGGCTTGCCGAGCACCTCGATTGTCGGGCTACCCGAGACTGCGGTGCGAGAGGCGCGCGATCGCGTACGCGCGGCCATCCTCAATTGCCAGCTCGATTACCCACAGCGAAAGATAACGGTCGGTCTGGCGCCAGCCGACCTGCCCAAGGATGGCGGTCGCTTCGACTTGCCGATCGCGATTGGCATCCTTGCCGCGAACGGCAGCATTCCACGGGCTTCGCTCGAGAAACACGAGTTTCTCGGCGAGCTTGCGTTGTCGGGTGAACTGCGCTCGGTGCATGGCGTTCTGCCGGCGGTCATGCGGGCGGTTCGTTGTGGTCGCAGTGTGATCGTTCCGGCGCAGAATGCCGCCGAAGCCGCCCTGGTCAGTGGCGCCGATGTGCGCAGCGCCGGCAGTCTGCTCGAAGTCTGCGCCCACTTGTGCGGGCGCGAGAGTTTGCCCAGAGCCGAGCGTTCGCCGGATCGCCCGCCACCCGACAATGCGCCCGATCTCAGTGAAGTCCGCGGCCAGCAGCACGCTCGCCGCGCACTCGAAGTGGCCGCCGCCGGGGCGCACAACCTGCTTCTGGTCGGGCCGCCCGGAACCGGCAAGACCATGCTCGCGTGCCGATTGCCGGGCATCCTGCCGCCACTGGCCGAACACGAGGCGCTCGAGCTCGCCGCCGTGCGATCAGTGGCCGGCTACGGGACCGAATTGAACGACTGGATGCGTCGCGCGTTTCGAGCCCCGCATCACACCGCCTCGGCCGTTGCCCTTGTCGGTGGTGGCTCGGTACCTCGACCGGGCGAGGTGTCGTTGGCCCATCACGGCGTGCTCTTCCTCGACGAGCTCCCCGAGTATGATCGTCGCGTGCTTGAAGTATTGCGCGAGCCGATCGAATCCGGCCACATCACGATTTCACGGGCGGCTCGTCAGGCCGAATTCCCGGCCCGCTTCCAACTCGTCGCGGCGATGAATCCGTGTCCCTGCGGGCATGCGGGCGATCCGGGTGGACGCTGTCGTTGCACACCCGACCAGATCAGACGCTATCGCTCGCGCATCTCCGGGCCGCTGCTCGACCGGATTGATCTGAAACTTGAGGTACCTCGGGTCAATCATGCCGAGCTGCGCGCGAGCTGTGGCGGAGAGTCTTCGGCCATCGTACGGGTCCGAGTCAGCGCTGCCCGCGAACGCCAACTGGCGCGCTCGGGCAAGCCGAATGCCTGGCTCAGCAATCGGGAAACCGAGCGTGATTGTGCACTCCGCGAATCCGAACATCGCTTGCTCGACCGCGCCGTCGAGCGCCTTGAGTTGTCGGCGCGCGCCTATCACCGCATCCTCAGGGTGGCCCGGACCGTCGCTGATCTTGCCGACAGTACGCAGATCGAGGCGGTCCACTTGTCCGAGGCGATCCAGTACCGGCGATTCGATCCGACGTGAGAGAAACCCGATCTGCAGGGTTCCGATCAGGCAGATCGCATCGCGGCCAGCATAGTTTTCCGTTGCGACGGGAGTTTTTCAGTATACTTTGGGCGTGATGAGCAGTTCGCCAACAGTGGTTTCCTTCGACTCCGCGCGCGATTCGACAAACTCGGCGTTTGGTGGCTTGCGCGGATTGATCGATTGCGCAAACCGTGTCGCCGGGCAGTCGAGGGACACGGCGCTCGGCATCGTCGTCGATGTTTCCGGCGGCAACAGCAGAAAAGCTGGCGCGATGTCCTTGTTCGACTCTCGTGGTCATCGTGCCGGTTCGCTCGCGGGCGGAGGTTTGGGGCAGGTCCTCGTCCACGCCGCGCGAGCGGTTATCGCCAACGGGCGGGCCAGCCTGGTCGTCATCGATGCTAAGAATGACAGCAGCTATGCGGTTCCAGGCATGGAGGAGGCCGGCGGCATGGTACGCATCCTGATGCTGCCGATGCCGGCGCAATCCTCGCCTTTGCGCGAAGCGATTGTCGGTGCATGTAGCAGCAGTGCGTGGCTGCGCTTGCGTCTCGAACTCGGAGGTACGGACGTCGCGGCGGGATTCGGTGAAGCTCGGGTCGGCACTCAGCTGTTTGCTTTTGACAATGCCGGTCGTGCCCTGAACAGCCCGCGCGATTTTGAACGCCACGTCACCTTGAGCATCGCGCCGCCACCGCGCATCGCTCTGCTCGGCGGCGGCCCCGAATCACCCGCTATCACGCGTCAGGCGCATCTGCTCGGCTGGTATGCGGAGGTCGTCGACGCGCGGGCAGGTGCCGCTTCGTTCTCGGCAGAGCAGCCCACTGACCGCACCCATGACAACGCGCCGACTTCGCTGCCGACGCTGCTATCGGAACGCCACTTCGATGCCGCCATCATCGGCGGCCATGATTTCGAGATCGACCTTGCGCATCTGCGCCAGCTCGGGAGCTCGGGCATCGGTTACATCGGGCTGCTCGGCCCTCCGGAACGTCGCGAGGCATTGCTCGCCCGGGTCGGCGATATTGTCGCCACCCAGCTTGAACCGCGACTCTATGCGCCGGCTGGTTTGCGCCTCGGCGGCGAAGGACCGGAAGCTTCCGCGCTGGCCATCATTGCCCAGTTGCAGTACTACTTTTCGCATGACGCGCACGCCTGAGGTCCAAGCGCCCCGGCATGCTGTCATCGTGCTGGCCGCGGGGTCATCACGGAGGCTGGGCCAAGCCAAGGCGCTGATCAAGGTCGACGGCGAAATTTTGGTCCATCGCGCCGTACGACTCGCACTCGAAACGGAGCCGTTCGATTGTCTGGTCGTGTGCAATGCAGAGAGTGGGCCCATCACCGACGCTGTAGCCGATCTCGCGTGTCGCGTCGCAATTTGCGTCGAAGCCTCGCGCGGCATGGCATCCTCACTGGCGCATGGGCTGCGTTTGCTCGATCCCGAATGCGAGGCGGCGCTGATCGTGTTGACTGATCAGCCTGCACTGTCTTCCGCGCATCTGCATGCACTGCGCGATGCCTGGCGTGAGCAGCCGGCGCGCGCCGTCGCCAGCGCCTACGCCGATATCCTGGGAGTTCCAGCTCTACTGCCACGGTCCTGGTTCGAGGCATTGATGGAAGGCGGCAATGATCATGGCGCTCGCGATCTATTGCGCTCCCGGCATGACGAGGTTCGCGTAATCGGCGCACCTGAGCTCGCGTTCGATATCGACACCGAGGCCGATCTCTCTCGCCTGGATTCAGCAATCACCATTGCACGAAAATTCTAAGGGCTGGTCACGAGCTGGCTGTTGCGCAGATCGATGAAGGGTTCGCCCTTGCGCTTCTATCTTCCACAAGTTTCGTCGCGAGGTCATTGCGCTGGAATTGCAGGAGCGCCTCCAGGCGCGATGCTTCTGCCCACCCGATCAAGGTTTGTTTTTTGGCCAGACGCTGCCCAGGGGATCGAACTCGACTTCATCAACCAATTCTCCGCGCCAGCCGAAGCCGCTGACGGCGAGGACGCCTTCGAGCATAGGATCAAGTCCGAAAATCTCTTCGATGTCGCGTTCGTTGACGGCGGCCGTAATGAAAGCGGCGAGCCCGCGTTCGGCGGCGGCGAGGTAGAGCGTCTGCGACAAGTGTCCGGCGTCAAGGATCACCGCCCGGTAGGCCTTGGCATGATTGCGATATTTCCAGAATGTGCGACGGAAGCGACTGGCCATGATGATGAGGACATGCGCCTTCATGAAATGCCGTTGTCCGGCAACGATGCGCAAGGCCAATGCGGCACAGTCCTCTTTTGCAATGCCTACGAGGGGTTCGAGCGCGTGGTCGATCGGGTGATAGTGATACAGGCCCGGGCTTACGCCTTCGACGTGCTGCACCAGCAGGTAGGCTTCGGTCGGATGCAATCCACCCGCTGACGGCACCGCACGCTTCATCACGGCGATGCCAGGTTCGTCGCTGACCGCGCGCGCTGCGAACGTGCGAAACAGGGTGCTGGCGAAATCCTCGGCGGAGATTGGGCGCGAGCTATCCCAATTGCGGCAGGTAACGCGCTGGCGAATCAGCGATTCGAGCGTCGTATCCGCAGGTTTGTGCAGGGTAATTCGTTTCCCGGATTCGACGCGCTCACGTACCGGCGGTTCCGGAGCACCAAGGCGATCGAGGAACGGTCTATCGGTTTCCTTGCCGAAGCGGCGCTCGGCCTCGAGCGTATCGATATTCTGCCAGCGCGTATGGCGGTGCATTGCGGCGCTGAGTCCACGCCAGTGGCTGGCGCGGATATTCTCGTCCTGCTCACGCATCGCCGCGTGTTTCCCGTCATCACACACCAGCAGGCCCTTGCCGATCAGTTGATCGACCAAACCGCGCGGCAGTCTCTCGCACGCCTCGTCGAACGTGACCCATTGCTCGGGAGACAGGACGCCAAGCGCAGCAACTTCATCAGCATCGAGGACCGTCTCTTGATCCAGATGGGCTGCCAAGGCGACCCATTCGCGAACCATGTCGACGCCGGTACCGCCGGCAACGAGCCGTGACAGGTCGAAATCAAGACGCTCGCGTGGTTCGACGAAAACGACGGCACAACGACGTACATGCATGGACAGGTTTCCGCGGAATGGGGATCTGATAGCCTACGCAGCGCGGGGCATGGGGAACAAGAACCATCTGTTTTCCCGAACTCGCATAGGCCGATCGGTTTCGGGCGCGTGGACGTTTTCCGAGCCGCGCACCGCCTTCCATTCAATCCAACCATCCAGGGGGAGTACGAAATGAGCGGATCACGCTTGCCGAAGGAACAAGAAATTCAGCTGATGAAGAAGTTGTCGACTGATGATGACTATCGTGCGCGCTACGAAAAAAACCCAACCGATGCGTTGAAGGAGATCGGTGTTACTGACGATCAGATCTCGGCGCTGGAACCCGCTGCGCTGCAACCGGGCAAGCTCGCAGAAAAAGCCGATATCTCGGCGGCACACGGCAAGCTGGTCGAGGCGAACATCAGCGAACATGTCTGCCTAATCTTTCCTTTGTTGCGACTCAACTACGGTGACTCGGATTCCGACAAGACGGCCTGAACTCGCGAAATTCGCTGCGCAAGCGCCGGATGTTTATTTGCATCCGGCCACGCATCGAGAAATGCTTTCAGCATTGTTCCGGCCTCACTGGAGGCTTTGCGAGCCGCGGTCAGTTCAGCACCGCGCAACAGCGCCAGACTTGCGTGTTCCACATTGATGACGGTCAGCAGATGGCCCGGACTCGATTCAGCATAGGCGCGCCCGCGATGTGCGGAGAGCCAACGAACCTCGCCAATGGCCTTGTCCATTTGCTTCTGTTCGGCATAGGCCTCAAGCAGGGCGGCATGGGTCAGAAATAATTCGCTGCCATCCAGCATCGGCTCTAGTTTGGCGATTGCTGCTGCGGGATCTCCTTCAGAACGTACTATCTCGGCCTCCGCGATCGCCTGCAGTTTCCGGATTACGGAATACTCCGGGTACGATTTCGACTTCAATAGCTTCAGGGCTGATCGGGCAAGGCTTGCGTCACCTCGTCGTGCGGCGAGGAATGCGATCATGCCGATTCCGCTGTCGACCAAGGCCCGCGCACCGGGCGCGACCTCCTGTTGCTGCTCCATCGACCGCTCGAGAAGCGCCTTGAATTGGTCGGTTTCTTTACTCTCAACTCCAATGCTCAAGGCCAACGCCGCGATCCTGTAGAGTTGAGTCTGGCCATCGGCGTCCGAGGCTTCACCGCCTGCGCGCGCCAGCAGTTTTTTCGAGGTTGGCAGGCTGCCTTGATCGACAAGGAACGAAGCCGCGAGCATTTTCCGGATACTGCTGACGGCGGGATTCCCTACAGCGGCAGATTTTTCCGAACCAGAAAGGATCGACTCGGCCTTGTCGAATTCCCGATTCGCTGCTGCAGTCGCCGCGTGGTATTCAGTGAGTACAACGCCTGCAGCTTCCGCGTCGGCAAAATTTTTCATTGCCTCGGCGAAGTGTTCGTTGCCGAGATTCAGGATACCCAGCAAATGCAGTGCCGGGGTTCGATTCGGATTCTGCGGCGCGGCGGATGACTGCGCTGCCTCAAGCACACTCTTGTCAAACCGGTTGGCATCGCGCCAGGCGACATACGCATAGCCGCCCGTTCCTGCGAAATAATCGGGGTAGGCGGAAGCCAGGGCGGCCCAGCGCGGCAGGACATCCGCATTCGCTTCCACCGTCGCCAACATGACTTCCGCGTAAAGCACATCACGCGTCGTCAATCGATCCCGCTTGGCCAATGCCAACTTCAAGGACTCTGCCGCATCGCCGGTTTTTCCCATGCTTGCATACATGACGCCAATGCGAACATTCGCCGACGCGAAATCGGGATCGATACCGATTGCCTGCTCGCACAATGCGACGGCTTCCAGAAATTTGCCTTGGCCATTTCCGGCGGTACACAACGAAAACGCCTTCAAGGCATCGAGATCCTTGGTCGCGACTTTTTCCAGTGGCATGGATTCTTTCGACACGGTCGCCAGCGCTTCACCGAGACGCACGCGCAGGCGTTCGTTGATCGTATCCAGTGAGGGCAGGATTGATTCCTTGCCGATGCCGTCAGCGGTTTCCGAATAAACCGTGGTTTGCGTGTGCGGATCGATGACTTC
>JBBRBU010000058.1:0-23182 GCA_038205505.1 Lysobacterales bacterium
TGGTGCAGGCACGATTGTCTGTTCGATTTTGTCGATTGGACGATTTGCAACGCATGGAAGAGTCGTTTTTTCGCCAGTTGCTGTCGCGCAGCACCCATTCGGTGCTCGACCAGCCCACGCTCGCCAAGGGTGCGGATTACCTCCGCCGCAGCCGCGTGCGCGAGATCTGGTATGAAAGCTCGGATGACTCCGGGACCTTGTTTGGATCCGTGCAGGGACGCGAGCAGAATCCCTACACAGCCGCCATCCTGATCGGTCTCAACGGCGGCAAGCCGAGATTCGTGACCCAATGCACGTGTCCGCTCGAAGGCGAGTGCAAGCACGTTGCCGCCGTCGCGCTGAAGATGCTCGGTGCACGCGGCGCAACCCTTGAGACTGGCAAGCCGGTTGCCGCGTCCAGCAACGGCCCGGCCGCGTGGAAACCCTGGTTCGACGCGATTAATGCCGAACCCAAGTCAAAGCTGCGCAAGGTGGCGGAGGATCCGGCTCTTGTTTTCGGTATCCTGCTGCGCATCGGCGACGGTACCCTGCCCACCTTGCAAGCGCAGCCGGTCTGGTTAAAGCCGAACAAGCGCGGCGGCCTCGGGTCGCCACAGCCGATTGGCCAGTTCCAGTTTGGCGCCGATCCTTGGCAGCGTCTGACCCCGCATCAGTTCGAGCATGTCGCGCGCCTGCGAATGGCCAGTCCGCATTACGCTTCGAGCGCCTGGTATCCACTGAGCGGCGAACGCGATGAGGCGCTGCTCGAAATCCTCATCAATGAGTATCCGTGTTTCGTTGAGAAGCCATCGCGTGGACAAGTTAGTCTCGGCAGGCAGCGCACCCTGGATTGGGGCTGGCAGCTGTCTGACGATGGCAACCAGAAACTGGTTCCACAACTGGTCGAGACCGATTCCAACACCCGTCTGCTACGCATCGCCCAGATCTGGTACTTCGATCCGGTGAAGCCCGAAATCGGGCGCGTCGAGGGCGACGCTCAGGTTATCGATACCGCCTTGCGTGCCCCGGCACTGCTGCCCGAACATGCCGACTTCGTGGTTGAACGCTGGCATCAAACCAAACAACTGCACAGCCTGCCGAAACCGTCGCGGGCGACGACCCCGCAAACCCATGAGGTTGTGCCGACTCCGGTTCTGACCCTGCGTGCCTTCCCGGTGCTGGTGCTCAACCAGGGCGTTACCCATCGCTATCAGGCCGGCTGCGTGCGCCTGAGTTTCGACTATCAGGGCCCACGCCTGCCGTTTGCTCCGGTCAAGGCGCGCGAGCGGCGCATGCACGAAGGGCGATTGCTCGACATCGTGCGCGATCGCTCGGCCGAGATTGCCGCCTGCGAGCAGCTTGAAGAGCACGGTTTGATTGACATAGACCTGTTGCCGCGTCTACCCAACCTGCCGCGCGATACCTTTGCTGACGGCGATTTCGTGCTCGAACCGAGGCGAGGTCAGCTGATCGCCGCCGAGCATCTTTTCGCACTGGCGCCGCGCCTTCGCGATTCGGGATTTCGCCTTGAAACCGATGCCGGCTTTCCGTTCGAGTTGCTCGACGAACCGGATGACTGGTTTGCCGAGATCGAGGAATCCGGCAATGCCTGGTTCGACCTCAGCCTGGGCATCGATATCGGCGGTGAGCGCGTCGACCTGCTACCGATCCTGCGCCGCCTGCTTGGCGATCCCGGCTTTCCATTGAGTCCGCGCAGGGGCGAGGATGCTGATGCGCTATGGCTGGTGCCGATCGATGAACGGCGTCGCGTGCCATTGCCGCTGGCACGCCTGCGCGAACTGATATCACCCCTGCTCGAATGGTTGCAGGACATGCCCGAACGCGATGCCGAACAAGGCGCGCTGCGCCTGCGTCGTTCCCAGGCCGGCGTGCTCGATGAGCTGTCAACGACGATTCAGATGCCATGGCGCGGCGGCGAGAAGTTGCGCGAACAAATTGCGCGATTGCGTGACACGCGCGAGCCGGCGTTCGAGCCGCCCGGCTTCAAGGCGACCTTGCGCAGCTACCAACGCGATGGCCTGGCCTGGCTTGGCTTTCTTGCTGATGCCGGGCTCGGCGGCGTGCTCGCCGATGACATGGGTCTCGGCAAGACCGTACAGGTATTAGCCCATCTGCTCGCCGAAAAACAGCGCGGCCATCTGGATTGCCCGGCGCTGATCGTCGCGCCCACCAGTCTGGTCTCGAACTGGCGCGACGAGGCCCGCCGCTTTACCCCCGATCTCTCGGTACTTGTCCTGCACGGACCGACCCGCGGCGGTCTGCACGAGGCGATTCCGCACCACGATCTGGTCATCACCACTTACCCGCTGCTGGCCCGCGATCGCGACGAACTGCTCGCCCACGAGTACGCGTTGCTCGTGCTCGATGAATCACAGGTAGTCAAGAACTCGAAAAGTCAGGCGGCAAAGATCGTGCGCGAGATACCTGCCCGCCGGCGTCTTGCGATGACCGGCACGCCGCTGGAAAACCATCTCGGCGAACTCTGGGCCCAATTCGACGCGGTCGAACCCGGTCTGCTCGGCAGCGAGCGTCACTTCACGCGCTTCTATCGCACGCCGATCGAGAAGCACAACGATGTCGAACGCCGCGAGCGCCTTAGCCGTCGCATCGCACCGCTGCTGCTGCGCCGCCGCAAGGAGGACGTGCTCGACGACTTGCCCGAGAAGACCTTCATCCCGCGCAATGTCGAACTCGATGGTGCGCAACGCGAACTCTACGAGACCCTGCGCCTGGCCCAGCACGAACGCGTGCTCGCCGAAGTACAAAAGCGCGGACTCGCCCAGAGCGGCATCATCGTCCTCGACGCCTTGCTCAAGTTGCGTCAGGCCTGCTGCGACCCGCGCCTGGTCAAACTGGAAGGAGCCAAGCGCATCAAGCAATCGGCCAAACTGGAGCTGCTGCTCGAACTGACCGACAGTCTCGTCGCCGAAGGACGCCGCATCCTCGTCTTCAGCCAGTTTGCCGAAATGCTCGACCTGATCGCCAAGGCGCTGACCCAGCGCAAGCAGAAGTACCAGATGCTGACCGGGCAGACGCCAAGCACGCAGCGCGCCGATCTGGTCGCGAACTTCCAGGCCGGCAACGTGCCCATATTCCTGATCAGCCTGAAAGCCGGTGGCGTTGGCTTGAACCTGACCGCCGCCGACACCGTGATCCACTACGATCCGTGGTGGAATCCCGCCGTCGAAGCCCAGGCCACCGATCGCGCGCATCGGATCGGTCAGGAGAAACATGTATTCGTCTACAAGTTGATCTGCACCGGCACGGTCGAGGAAAAGATCCAGGCCATGCAGAAACGCAAGGCCGACCTTGCCAATGCCGTTCTCGAAGGTGGCAGCACGCAATCGCTGCGCTTCGACGAAGACGATCTCGCCGAACTGTTTGCGCCGCTGTAGGGCTTGCGAGCTGCGTCAGTCGTCGCCGGAAAGGGACTTCCTGCGGTTTCCCCGGGGAAAGGCCCCTGCTGTCGCGTTGCCCTTGTTCGATCAAGCACGATTGGCGAATCAAGCCATGCTGACGGAAACCATCACTGAATCGACCCGGCGCGAATTCAACTCGAAACTCGAGCAAAAAAAACGCCAGGCACGATGACACAGGCCTGGCGTTATTGTTCCAATCAGGTCAGCGTCTCAGGGGTTCGCCGGCAGCGGCTCGAAGCCAGTCGAAAAGATCAGATTGACGACGTCGCTGCCGTTGATTTTAAACGGCAGGTCGACGATGTTCGGTGAGGTTCCGTTGCGAAACGCGAACCAGCCTGGACCTGAAACCGTACAAGGATCTTGCGGATCGGTAGTTCCGGCCGGGCACTTGATGTAGGGCAGCCCGCCAGCCGAAGTATACGATTGGCCAAGGATGCTGACAGGCGGCGTGAATACCGGGCTCTCAGGAGTCGGCCCCTTCAATTGCCAATCCATCCAGTATTGGCCAGGCCCGAGCAAAAGATCGGGAATGGCAATGAGCAGAGTCTTGATTCTGCGCTGGTTGTTTGAAAACATCGTGTCGCCGAACGACTGCGCGGTTCGATAGGCCCCCGGGGTTGACGATACGAGGTTGTTGGCAACACTTCCGTCGAAGAGTTTTATGCTGCCAAAATTGTCCGGGAAACCCTGCCAGATGATCAGGCGGGCATCGGTGAAATCGGCATCGCCGGAGCCGGTCTGATAGGCGAACAGCTCGGCACTGTCGATAGTCCAATAGTGATTGGCGAGGACGTAGAAATCGTCGGTCAGCCGATAGCCGGGACCGGCATTGAAGCCGAGCGCGGTATAACCGGGATAAGTCACATCCTGGGCCAGGCTGACATCGGCGCCGGACGAATGAGCGCCCGGATGGGTGACAAGCGGCCCGTTGCTGTAGATCTGGATGGCGCCTGCACTCGAGGCGATCAGCGATCCGCCCAGAAAACACAGCAAGACGGCTGCGAGACTTTGACTCTTCATTCAACTTTTTCCTCTATTCGATCGCTTTCGACCGGCTCAGAGTGCCGGGTCGTCCGATCACCCGGCGGGCTTGCGACCGAGTGACGAAACGCCAAGTCTAGCGCGGGAACCGGTCAAAGGGTGGGCCGACGCTTGCCCTTACGAACTCTTAACGGAGCCGGCAGGTTCGTCTGCGGCTGACTTCAGAGCCGCAAATCAGCCGTTTTTCCCGCTCGTCGCCGCCTCGACAGGAGCCGTCCGACGCCGCTGCAGTGCCATCGCCTTGAGTGCGTTGAGGGCCTCGCTGAGAGCGTAATCGCTCGGCGCTCGGTTGTTCGCGGAGCTTGCGATGTCGCCACTGCCAGCACTGGCTTCCGCATCGCCTTTCAGGTGATTGCGCAGATCGCGCTCGCCGATCGAGCCGAACGGATTCTCCTCGTTCTTGCTCAGGGCCAGGTCGGCCAGCACGATATCGGGTTGGATGCCCTCGGCCTGGATCGATACCCCGTTCGGGGTGAAGTAGCGCGCCGTGGTCAGCTTGAGCGCATGCCGCTCGTCAAGGGTCAGTACGGTCTGCACCGAGCCCTTGCCGAAACTGCGCTGACCCATGAGCAGAGCGCGGTGGTTGTCCTTGAGCGCACCGGCGACGATTTCGGCCGCCGACGCCGAGCCCCGATCGATCAGGACTACCAGCGAAGCGCCATTCAAGGCATCGCCCGGGGTTGCCCGGAAGGCCATCTCGGATTCGCGGATGCGGCCACGGGTGGTGACGATGCCTCCGGAATCGAGCAGCAGGTCGCTGATTTCGACCGCCGAGTTGAGCAAGCCGCCGGGGTTGCTGCGCAGGTCAAGCACGGCGCCGAGCAGGGGCTTGCCGTTGTCTTTCTGCAAGTGCGCGATGCGCTTGCGCAGATCGCTGCCGGTTTCAGCCTGGAACTGGCTGACGCGCAAATACGCGTAGCCGGGTTCAAGCAGGCGTCCGCGCACGCTGGCGACATGGATCAGCTCACGGACGAGCTTGAAATCCTGCGGCGTGCGCGAACCTTCGCGCAGGATCGACAACACCACTTCACTGCCGGGTTTGCCGCGCAGCATATCGACCGCATCGCTGATGTTGTCCGACTGCACAGGCACATTGTCGATGCGCAGGATCGTGTCGCCGGGCTTGATCCCGGCGCGTTCTGCGGGGGTATCGTCAATCGGCGCTATCACGCGCAGGAAGCCGTCGACCGTGCTGATTTCGATGCCGAGTCCGGCATAGCTGCCCGAGGTGTCCTCATTGAGCTGGTCGAGGTCGCTGGCTTCGAGGTATTCGCTGTGCGGATCGAGCCCGACCAGCATGCCCTTGATCGCGGCCAGCATCAGCTGGTGATCATCGACCGGCTCGACATAGGCCTGCTTGACCAGGCTCATGACTGCAGTGAAGCGGCGCACATCATCGAGATTGACTTCGCCGAGTGCGGGTTTCTTCGCATCGGCCGCAGGCTGCGGCGCCACCACGAGTTCGGCATCGAGCAGACTGTCCTCGTTGTCGACTGGCAGGGTCTCGGCCGGCGGATCGGCGGCCCAGGCGTGCGCGCAAAGCGCCAACACGGCGGCAAGTATCAATCGGAAACCAAATCGGGGGGCCATCAGGGGAACCTCAGGGAATGCGCCTTGATCATAACGCGAGTGTTGGCGGGGAACCGTTCAACGCAACCAGGATTTCGGATTGATCGGCTTGCCTTTCAGGCGCAATTCGAAATACAAGGCGGCGCCCTTCTGGCCGCCACTGCTGCCGCTGGTGGCGATCATCTCCCCGGCCGAAACCCAGTCGCCGATTTCCTTGCGCAAGGATTCGTTGTAGCCGTAAAGACTCATGTAGCCGTCACCGTGATCGAGGATCAACAACATGCCGTAGCCTTTGAGCCAATCGGCAAAGGCGACGCGGCCGCGCGCGATCGCATGCACCGGACTGCCATCCGCTGAGCCGATCAATACGCCCGAGAGCTGCCGCCCGCTCGCATCGCGACCGCCGAATCCAGTCAGGATCTTGCCACTCGCCGGCGTCCTCAATCGACCGCGCAAGCTGGCAAACGGTTCCGCTCCGGACAGGTTTTTCGGAATGTCGGCAAAAACATCGCGCAGGCTTTCAAGCAGCTTGAGCAAGCCGTTCTCGTCCTTGGCCATCAGCGCGAGCCGCCCTTTCTGCTCGTCAAGGGCGGCATCAATGCTCGCCAGCAGCTTCGCGCGTTCGCCGCGTTCGGCTTGCAACGAGGCGACTTCGATCTCGCGCTGGCTGCGCGTCGTGGTCAACTCGACGCGTTTGTCCCCGATGCGTTGCTGCAGATCGGCAAGCTGCTTGAGATCAACCAGAAGGTCATCGATGCGATTGACGCGGGCGCGCTGGAAATAGCGGTGGTAGGCGAGCACTCGGGCGACCGTGGCAACATCCTCCTGTTGCAGCAGCAGCTTCAACTCCTCGCTGCGCCCGAGCGCATAGGCCGAGCGCAACAGGACCGCGAGAGCTTCCCGTTGCTTGCCGAGTTTTTCGGCGAGGAGGTCGCGTTTCTTGCCGAGCCCATCAAGCTCGCTGGTTTGGGATTCCAGTTGCAAGTCGATGGCCTGGACATCAGCTGCGGCGTGGGCAATCGCCAGCTCCTGCTTGCGCACGGCGTCGGTTGCCTGATCGCGCTCGCCCTCGGTCGAACGCAGGGCGACGGTGAGCTCGCGGATGTGCGCGCGCACCTGCTCGAGTTTCTGCTCGGCCTCCTTTTCGTCGATTTGCGCCGCCGGGGCCTGTGCCTCGACGCGCGCGAACAGCAGCGCCAGGATCAAGAAAGCCAGCAGGCGATGTGACATCGTCAAGCAACGAATTCGACGAGGCTGCGACCACTCATTTCATCGGGCGCGTCGATATCCATCAGCGCCAGCACGGTTGGTGCCAGATCGCGCAACGCGCCCGAGCGCAGGCTCGCCTTGCGTCCGACATAGACCAGCGGCACCGGGCCGACCGTGTGCTGGGTATGCGGTACGCCGTTGTCGTCGACCATTTGTTCGAGGTTGCCGTGATCGGCCGTGACCAGCATCTCGCCGCCACTTTCACGAATCGCCAGGGTGATCTCTCCAAGAGCGAGATCAATCGCCTCGGCCGCCTTGATCGCGGCAGTCTCGATACCGCTATGACCGACCATGTCGGCATTGGCGATATTGCAGACGATGAAATCGAAGTTGCGTGCGCGGACTTCCGCGACCAGTCGACCGGTCAGTTCCGGAAGGCTCATTTCCGGCTGCAGATCGTAGGTGGCCACTTTCGGGCTCGGCACGAGAATGCGTTGTTCGCCGTCGAATGCGGCTTCGCGACCACCGGAGAAGAAGAACGTCACGTGCGCGTATTTTTCCGTTTCGGCGATGCGCAGCTGGGTCAAACCCTCGCTGGCCATGACTTCGCCGATCGTGTTGTGCATCGACTGTGCGGGAAACGCGATCGCGCTGACCGCAAGGTCGGCGGCGTATTCGGTCAGCGTGACAAATGCCGACGTTTTTGGTGAGCGCGCGCGCTCGAACCCGTCGAACCCTGTTTGTACGAATGCGCGACTCAACTGGCGCGCACGATCCGAACGGAAATTCATGAAGATCACGGCATCGCCATCGGCGATCGGAATGCCAGCGCCAATGACGGTCGGCTGGACGAATTCATCGTTCTCATCGCGTGCGTAAGCTGCATCGAGAGCTGCCAATGCAGAGTCGGCATGTGAGGGTGATTTCGCATCGACGATTGCGTCCCATGCCCGCTCCACACGATCCCAGCGCTGGTCGCGATCCATTGCATAGTAGCGTCCGCCAACCGTGGCGATGCGCGCCCCAGGCGTGTCGGCGCATTGTGCTTCGAGTCTGATCAATGAATCACGCGCACTGCGCGGCGGCGTATCGCGACCGTCGAGAAAGGCGTGTACGGCAATCCGCGCGACGCCAGCGCGCGCGGCGTCCACGATCGTTGCAAGAATGTGGTTTTCGTGGCTGTGCACGCCACCCGGCGAAAGCAAGCCGAACAGATGCAGACAGCCGTCGTTTGCCTTGACCGCGTCGAATGCCGAAACCAGCGCCGGATTCTGCGCCAGCGAGCCATCGGCGATTGCGACATCGATCCGGGTCAGATCCTGATAGACGATTCGGCCCGAGCCGATATTCATGTGGCCGACTTCGGAATTGCCCATCTGTCCCTGCGGCAAGCCGACGCTCAGACCGTGCGTATCGACGAGGCTGTGCGGGAACTCCGCAAGCAGTCTCCGCCAGTTCGGACATTCGGCCAGAGCGATCGCGTTGTGCGCGATTTCCTCGCGATGACCCCAGCCATCGAGGATCAACAGGAGTACGGGTTTTGGTCGGGACATATGCAAGGTTCGCGTGGACAGGATCGGGGACGCGATCAAATCGCGATCAAATGGTAACGGATGCAGGCAGCGATGCCCGGATTTTCATTGAAGCGCGATCAGTCGTCCCGAGAATGCGACTCCTGCGGTCGCCCCGAAGCAGGGACTTCCTGCGGCCGGCAAGTTCTGCTGGCAATCTGAGCACAGCAGCGTCGCCAAATCATTCTCACGCAAGCGGTTGTCCAGCGGATTCAAGCCGGTCCGCGTCGACTTCACTTGATCAGCGTTGCCTTAAACGCTTTTCAGTTCCCACGCATCTAGGTTCGTGCCACCCATTTTTCGGAGAACTTCATGTCGCGATTCCTTGTTTTCACCCTGGCCATGGCGATGTTGGCGCTGGGTCCGATGTCTCCGGCCCATGCCAGCGACGACACCAGCAAGATCAATGGATCGATTCGAATCGACGATGGCAAGACCGTCGGCGATCTCGACACTGTCAATGGTTCGATCCGGCTCGGTGACCACGGCCAGGCCGACGAGATCTCGACCGTCAATGGTTCGATCGATGTCGGTGACGATGCGACGATTCGTTCTGCCGGTACGGTCAACGGCCGAATAACACTGGGCAAACGCACGCGTGTCAGTCGCGACGTCGACACCGTCAATGGATCTCTCACTCTCGAGCAAGGCGGCGACGTCAGCGGCAATGTCAGCAACGTCAACGGCACGATCCGTCTGATCGCTGCCCATGTTGGCGGCAACATCGAAACGGTCAGGGGAGACATTGAGATCGGAGCAGATTCGACCGTCGATGGTGGTATTCGCGTCGAACAATCGAACAGCTGGTTCCAGTGGGGCTCGGACAAGCCGATGCGCGTCGTAATCGGCCCCCGCGCGGTGGTCAAGGGCTCACTGGAGTTCAAGCGAGATGTCGAACTGTTTGTCAGCGACAGTGCCCGGATCGGGGCCGTCAAGGGCGCCACGCCGGTCAAGTTCAGCGGCGATCAACCCTGATCAATTGAGCTGAAACGTCGCCGCCCGTCGCGAGATCCGCGCCGGGCGACGTGAATACCACCCGTCGCCGCTCGCCTTCAGTTTTATCGATCATGCCGCCTAGCGCGTCGTTGCAATTGGGGCCGCTCGGTGCTTCGTTGCAGCACAAAAGCAAACCTGCACGCCTGCGTCGTTCCGGGTTTGTGAATGCCCATTCAGCAAACGGAACCTCCCCTGAATTTTGTTCAGGTTCACCCTGAACCCGGAATAGTCGTGGCCGGAATCGCGGATTCCCGCTTTGAACACCGGTCGGATGCCTCACGCAACGACCGTTCCGAATACAGGGAGATCACCATGAGAATTCGAATTGCACTGCTGTTGCTGGCCACACTGTGGTGCGGCACCGCATTCGCATCCGATCGCGACAAGGTCAACGTCATCTACGCCAAGGCGCAAGCCGCCGTGCAGGGAGCCGAAGCCACCGACGCGGCAACTTATGCACCCGTTGAGTTGAATGCTGCGCAGAGCAACCTCGCGTCCGCCAACGGAGCGATGGATCGTCGCAACTGGGAACAGGCCGCGATGAGTGCTGAAAAGGCTGAAGTCGATGCCAACCTGGCCTCGGCCAGAGCCCGCGAAAAGCGTGCGACAGCCGCGACAGCGGAAATCGAGTCCAGCGTCGAAACGCTGCGGCGTGAACTGAATCGCCCGGGGAGCTGAGCCATGAAATTGTCCATGATCCGATTGACACCGATTCTCGGCGTGCTCTTGCTCGCGGCCTGTGCCAGTGCTCCGAAAGGCCCGCCACCGGAAATCCTCAGGCTCGACAACGAGCTCAGCCGCCTGCGCGCCGATCCGCGTATTGCGCCAAACGCGGTGGACGAACTCAGCAGGGCTCAGTCCGCCGTCGATGTGATGTCGAGTCAAGGTCGTCGTCTCGACGAGCCAATGTTCCGACACGGCATCTACCTCGCCGATCGTCTTGTGCAGACCGCCGAATCGGCCGGACTTGCCCGCTATGCCGAGCAGCGTGGCAAGGAGCTCGGTGTCGAGCGCGATCGATTGCTCGTAGATTCACGCACTCGCGAGGCTGACAACGCGCGCCGCGTCGCTGAAGCCGCCCTCAGCACAGCCAGCGCGGAACGGCGTAATGCCGATCTCGCCCGTGCCGATGCTGACGCTGCGCGCAATGAATTGGAAGCCATGCGCACTGAGCTGACCGAGTTGCAGACCAAACAGACCGAACGCGGCCTCGTCGTGACCCTTGGCGACGTGCTGTTCGAGGTGGATCGTGCCGCCATCAAGCCCGGGGCGACGCGCGCGCTCGACCAGCTTTCCAACGCTCTGCGAAATGATCCGAATGCAAGCATCACCATCGAGGGACATACCGATTCGACCGGGTCGCGCGACTACAACATGGATTTGTCGACTCGCCGCGTCGACTCGGTGCGCGCCTACCTGGTCACCCATGGCGTCGAACCGGGCAAGATCACCGCCCGAGGTCTCGGACCGGACTACCCGGTCGCAAGTAATGCAACCGATGCCGGCCGCCAGCAAAATCGTCGTGTCGAGGTGATCGTCAACTCCAGCGTTGCCCGCTGATTCACTGAGCGGGTTATTCAACCCCGCCCAGATCGGGCGGGGTTTTTGTTTGTGCAAACCCGAAGAACCACGCGTCGCCCGCGTCGACATTACCGTTGGCGGTGACAGGAATGCGGCAGTGCCGACTAGAATGTCTGCATTCCAACCTGCGGAGACCAGTAATGATGCGTCCTTTCTATCTCGGCGTCCTAGCCGTCATCCTTACCGCCTGCGGCCAGCAGGAAGCGCCGACACCGAGTTCGGAAACAACAGTCCCGCTAGCGCAAGCGCCAACCAAACCCGCGCCGGTTATAGCGACTACGGATGGCAGCTTCTCGCCCGCCATCAAGGCCGAAGACTTTGCCGCGCGCCTGCAGAAACTCTCTTCGGACCAGTTCGAAGGCCGCCAGCCCGGCACGATTGGCGAGCGCGTGACCACGGCATACATCAAGGATCAGTTCGAGCGCATCGGGCTCAAACCTGGCAACAAGGGCAACTGGTTCCAGACCGTACCGATGGTGCAGACCACCTTGCAGGATCCGGCCGCGGTCAGGATCAAGATCAAGGGCGCGAAGGGCGAATCGGAGTTCACCATCGGCGAGGAAAGCGTCGTCAACACCTTGAATGGCAACGTCGAGGTCAAGCTCGAGGATTCGCCGATCGTTTTCGCCGGCTACGGCGTCAACGCACCGGACTGGAATGACTACGCCGACATCGACGTCAAGGGCAAGACCGTGATCGTGCTGGTCAACGACCCGGGCTGGGGCAACAATGATGCGCAGTTGTTCAAGGGCAAGACCCTCACTTACTTCGGCCGCTGGACCTACAAATACGAAGAGGCGGCGCGCCAGGGCGCGGCGGCATTGTTCATCGTCCATGAAACCCCCGGTGCCGGTTATCCGTGGCAAGTGGTCGAAAGTGGCTGGACTGGCCCGCAACTGGCCTTGCCGGCGGCTGAGGACCCTGCTCCGCGGCTCGAATCCGCCGGCTGGTTCAGTGAAGAGGCGGCGATCCGTTTGTTCGCCAGTGCTGGAGTCGATTTCTCTGCCTTGAAAAAGAGCGCCGATCTGCGCGGCTTCAAACCGGTCGAGCTCGATGCGAAACTTTCCCTCACCTATCGCAGCAAGGTCGAGACAACCAGTTCGGAGAACGTCGTCGGCGTATTGCCGGGCAGCGAGCGGGCCGACGAGGCGGTTGTATACACCGCGCACTGGGACCATCTCGGCAAGGATGAAACGCTCGAAGGCGACCAGATCTACAACGGCGCGATCGACAATGCCACCGGAGTCGCCGGCATCATCGAGATCGCAGAGGCGTTCGTCGCTCAGACGCCGAAGCCGAAACGCTCGGTCGTGTTTGCCGCGGTCACGCTCGAGGAGTCGGGCCTGCTCGGCGCGCAGTACTACGTGGCGCACTCCCCGTACGCGCTCGACAAGACCGTTGCCAACATCAACATCGATGCGCTGCCGCTCAACGGACCCGCAAAGAACCTCACCGTGATCGGCCTCGGCCAGTCCGAGCTTGACGAGTATGCCGAAACGGCTGCAAACGCTCAGGGGCGTGTGATCAGTGCCGACGAATCACCCGAAAAAGGACACTTCTTCCGGTCCGACCACGTCAACTTCGCCCGTGCCGGAGTTCCAGCTCTGTATGCGATGAGCGGTTTCGACATGGTCGATGGCGGTGAGACAGCAGGTCGCCAGGCGGCAGACGATTACACAGCGAACCGCTATCACAAGCCCGGCGACAACTTTGATCCGGACTGGGACTATCGCGGTGTCATCGAGGATCTCGATCTGCTCTACGCAATCGGAAGCAAGCTCGCTGACGAATCAACGTTTCCGCAATGGAAGCCCGGTGCCGATTTCGCGCGCCCGGCCAGGTCAGGCAAGTAAAAAAGAAGGCGCGGCCCGCTGACGACGGCCCGCGCCAAAACGTTGATACAACGGAGGGAAAACGCAGCCTTGGCTGCAAGGCGATCCTGCGAGAGGCGCGTCTCAAATCCGGAGACAGCAGCCAAAATCGCGAGCATTGCCGTCGAACGCGAAACCCTTCGCGTCGCGAACCGGCAAATCGCCGGAATGGATTCCGCCGTCCGCCGTCCTCCGCTGCCATGGTTCTGACAGGGTCGGGATGAAATTGGTATAACCCCATAGTTCTATCTTGCTATTCCGATACGGAGAACTGCATGGGTTACGCAATGCGATGGTTGCTGGCAGTCGTGATGCTGGCTGGTTTGGCGGGTTGCCAATCCTCGAAAATGATCAGATCGGAGGCCCTTGACCATGCACCGGTTCCGGCACCGGGCAAAGCGATGGTGGTTTTTCTTCGGGCCGCCTCGCGGGGCGGGGCCGTGCAAGCGTCGGTTTATGACACCGGCGAAACGTCAGATCAATTCATCGGCATCGTTTCGTCGAAATACAAAATTGCCTGGCAAGCCGAGCCCGGCGACCACCTGTTCATGGTGGTCGGTGAGAATGCCGATTTCATGATTGCGCATCTGGATGCAGGGAAAACCTACTACGCGCTCGTCAGCCCGCGCATGGGAGTCTGGAAGGCGCGATTCTCCCTGTTGCCGATCCACAGTGACAGCGCGGCCAAGTACAACATTCACTCGGCGGATTTCCGCGACTGGATGCAGAGCACTTCATGGGTGCGCAACACGGCGGAGAGCGAACAATGGTTCAAAGCGAATGAAGGCAGCATTCGTGAAAAGAAGCTCGATTATCTGCTCAAATGGAATGCGGCCGATCCCATGCAACGTGAGGAACTGACCCTCAACGCAGCCGACGGCGTATAGCGCGCCTGGGTCGATGGTGGCCGCCGGCGCGACGACGACACAGTCTGCTTCGCATTGCGTTGCGTCCTTGGCTCAGCTTCCGCCTGCTTCGACAGACGCATCGAAACTGACATCGATCGATTCTCCGGAATCCTTGCTCCACTTCATTGCGCCACGGACACGCGTGGCGCTGCTCTCGCGCAATTTCACCGCATCGGCGACGCCGGTTTCGCAGACACTGCCGCTCGTGCTTGATTCATCCTTGTGGAATGCGTAGTCCACGCACATCGTCGGATTGCCGTCACTGAGATTGATCGTGATCAGCTGGCCCTTGTGTCTCATGCGATCGAAGTTGTCGACCTTGCCGTCCTTGCGCATCTCTTCCTTGTCGAACGCGGTGTCGGACAGAGCGATGGCCGGACCATCGTGATTCGGGAATACCAGCGCGTCGACCACGTCGAACCCGATGCCTTCGAGTTTGGCCGACCCTGACGCTGCATCAGCGGCAATTGCGGGCTGTGCGAAAGGCAGGGCGAGCAACAGCGCGCCGGCGCCACCGGAAAGCAGATTCATGGTGGACTCTCCTGATGGTTAGGGACGTGCCATGACTGACGGCACTCACTCCGTATCAACTCCGCACGGCAGCATGAGCGCACACGAGCCGGTTCATGCTGTCGTTCGCGATGCCTGGCTCATTCAACCCTCAAAGGTGCAGATCGACCCGCAGCATTGCCTGCATGGTCGAACCGCACCATGATGGGAGTCGATCCGAGAAGCAAGGGGAAGTGATGTGTTGATAGTCCGGATTCTGCTACTGGCCGCCGCAGGATTGATCCTGCAGCCAATCGCGCGCGCCGATGAAAACTTCAGCGTGATCTTTGGCGAAAAGGTCGTTGGTCAGCTGACCACGACTACTGGCGACGGCGAAACGCGCATCGTCTTCGATTACAAAAACAACGGTCGCGGGCCGACCATGGCCGAGACGATCAAGCTCGACGCAAAAGGCCTGCCGACGTTCTGGAAGATCACCGGCGCGACCACGTTCGGGAGCAAGGTCAACGAGCATTTCGCGCAAAGCGGTGTCCAGGCAAGCTGGACGGACTCGGTCGGTACCGGTGAGCTGAATTCCCCGGATCATCGACTATATATCGGCCAGAGTGCGAGCCCATGGGCACTTGGCATGTATGCGCGTGCCCTGCTTGGCGATATCGATCACTCACTGCCGACTCTGCCAGCCGGAGATATCCACCTCGAAGAAGGCGAAGAGATCATCGTCAAGGGCAAGGCGGGGACCGAAAAAGTTCGCAGCTACACGCTTGATGGACTCGACCTCAATCCTGCATATGTTCTGCTCGACGACAAGCAGGCGATGTTTGCCTACATCACGCCGAGTTTTGTCATCGTCCGCGAGGGTTTCGAGGGCGAGGAAAAACGCCTGCGCGGTATTGCCGAACAAATGTCGACGACGCGTTTCGAGATGATCCAGAAAACGACGGCTCACCACTACCGGGCACCCATCCGGATTCGCAATGTGCGCGTATTCGATCCGCAGAAGTTGGCTCTGTCGGAACCGGTTTCCGTCGTCGTCATGGGCAAGCACATCGCCGGCGTCGAACCGCTGAACAGCCCGTCGACCCCCGGCGAAGTGCTGGTCGAAGGCGAAGGCGGCAGTCTGATCGCCGGACTCAATGACATGCACGGACATGTCTCTCAGGAAGGAGCCTTGCTCAATGTCGCAGCCGGCGTTACCTCGATGCGTGACATGGGCAATGACAACGCCGTGCTGGCCAAGCTGATCGAACGCATCGATGCCGGCACGATCGCCGGACCGCGCATCACCCGCAGCGGTTTCATTGAAGGCAAGAGCCCGTTCAGCGCCAACAACGGCATCCTCGTCGAAAGCCAGCAGGCAGCGATTGACGCGGTGCGCTGGTATGCCGCCAGAGACTTCTGGCAGGTCAAGCTCTACAACAGCATGAATCCGGCCTGGTCGAAAGCGACGGCTGCTGAAGCGCATCGACTCGGCCTGCGCGTATCGGGTCATGTTCCGGCGTTCTCGAATGCCGATGCGATGGTCGATGCGGGTTTCGATGAGCTGACCCATATCAACCAGACCATGCTCGGCTGGGTACTCAAGCCGGACGAGGACACGCGCTCCCTGCTGCGCCTGACTGCGCTGCGCCGTCTGCCAGCGCTCGACCTGAAATCGACAAAGGTACAAAAGACAATTCAGCACATCGTCGACAACAAGGTCTCGCTGGAACCGACCATCGGCATCCATGAGGCCCTGTTACTGTCACGCGATGGCGAGATTCCGGCGGGCCAGGTCGACACCATCGAGCACATGCCGATCGGCTTCCAGCGTGATGCGAAAAAAGCCTGGTCCGACCTCTCCGAAGCCGGCAATGCCGAAGCCTATGCCGGTGCCTGGGAGAAGCTCCTCGATACCCTGCGGCTCATGCGCCAGCGTGGCATTCTGCTGATTCCGGGGACCGATACCGGCGGCTCGTTCACCTACCATCGCGAACTCGAATTGTTCGAGAAGGTCGGCTACAGCGCGCCCGAAGTTCTCAAGCTGGCCACGTGGGACATGGCGAAGTATCTGGGCCGCGATCAATCGCTGGGCTCGATCGAGAAAGGCAAGCTCGCCGACTTTTTCCTCATTCCCGGTGACCCGACCAGGGACCTCAAGGCGATCAAGCGCATCCGCATGGTGGTCAAGGATGGTGTCGTCTACTACCCTTCGGAGGTCTATCCGAATTTCGGCATCAAGCCGTTTGCCGAGGCACCGAAGGTGACCTTGCCGGCGCAATGAGTGCGCGCGGATAATTTGGTTTGCAGGTGATCGCTACCAGGAAAGTCGCCCGCTGGCGGGGAATTTGGCAGACCCGCATGGGCAGGTTGTCTCTTGATCACAATTTTCATCGTTGGTTTTCAAGAACGACACACCCAATCGATTTGGTTCCTGAGGCAGCAGCAAACGTGCTCGTCATCCCGGCGAATGCCGGGACCCAGTGACCTTCCCCGGTTTGTGTCTGCACGCGCCGCGTGTAGAGACATCGTGTCTGGTTCCACTCGCCATCCATGGCGAGCGTCCTACTTCTCTTTGCGTGGCCACTGCGCCGTTCCGGCGGCGCAGTGGTGCCTTTCTCCTGGCCACACAAGAGAAAGACACTCGCTCGCCTGAGGCGAGTGAAAAACGGCAGGGATGCCGCGCTCCGAAGGAGCGTAAAAAGCCACAGCAAAGTCACTGGGCCTCTGCCTGCGCAGAGATGAGGGCTATCTGGTAGTGACGTTGGTCTGGGAAGAATTGGAGCCAGACTCGGACAGCAACTGTCCGATCACCGCACCCAACTGCAGGTCTTCGATCTGGCCAAAGTGACTCAGGCGCAATCGTCCAAGACGATCGATCAAGACCAGGCTCGGCGTTCCACGCAACGCATATTTCTGCATCGTCCGCGGCACAGGATTGTTCGTCCCGGGCAGGTCCACGCCGATCGGAAAGCCGAGTCGGTATTCGTGGATGAATACGGCCAGAGCTTCCTCGGTCATCACCGCATGATGCTCGAACACGGTATGCAAACCGATCACGGCGACATCTTTTTCCGCGAACATCTTGTGCAGGCGCGTCGCCTGCGGAATGCCGTGCGCGATGCATCCGGGGCAGAGCATCTGGAAGGTATGCAAGGCGACCACGCGCCCGCGCAATCCGGCCAGGGTGACCGGTGTCGGCGTGTTGAACCATCGGCCGACTTCAATTTCCGGGGCAATTTCTGCTGAGGTTGTCACGGCGTCTCCAAAATGTCTTGAGCCCCGAGCCGCGGTGATTCGACTGTTCCTTCGGATCGGGGCGGCGAACGGGTTGATCAATCAGGCCGCACGGCGCAATTGCACCGCCGGGAAATCCACCGGCACATCGAATGCGACATTGACGTAGTTGGTGAACAGATTGAGCGCGACATGGGCGAGGATTTCAACGATCTCTTCATCATTGAAACCCGCCTGGCGAACCGCCGCGACATCGGCAGCATCAACCTGGCCACGATTCGCGACCAGCTTCAGGGCGAATTGCAGCGCGCTGCGGGTTTTCGGATCGGTGGATTCGCCTGTTTGTGCAGCAGCCATGACCTCGGCGCTGACACCGGCCTTCATGCCCAGTGCGGTGTGTGCGGCGAGGCAGTAGTTGCAGGCATTGCGATCGGCGACGGCGACGGCGATCTGTTCTCCAAGACGGGCGTCGATGACCCCGCCTCCAAGGGCTGCAAACGAGCCCCACATGCTGTTCAGCGCAGCTGGCGAGTTGGCGACGGCACGGAACATGTTCGGTGTCGCGCCAAATGCGGCGTTGATGGTATCCAGGGTTTGCTCGCGCTCGGCGCTGGTGTCGTTGCGGTCAATCAGGGGTACGCGGTTCATGGTCACTCTCCAAAGTTGAACAACAAGATTACAAAGACCCCCGCCGCAAAGCCGCAGGGTTGGGATTTCATGGCTCAGTGGTCGACCTTGCCGGGCAAGGACAAATCACCCGAAGCGACCTTGAAAACATCGGCCACGCAGAGCAGCGGACTGTGCACGCTGGCGTTGACGCGCAGCGCTGCAGTGACGCCGTCGAAGCTGGCCGCCTTGACCGCGCCGATGTCGTCGAATGGCACGCGCACTTCAATTGTTTCGTCCTTGAACTGAGGGCTCCAGCCCGGGCTGTCGATCAGGATCGGCAGCCCGGGCCAGGTCTTCGGCAGGCGCGGTTTGCTGCCCTCGGGAATATCGACAACCTTGAGCGCGCCCTTGCCGCAGGCATCGTCGGGTTGCAGCACAACCCAGTGCGAATGCCAGACGCCACCATCATTGCCGAGATCGCCATCGCTGCTCTCATCGAACAACGGGGTGTCGTCGAAATCGGGATGCGCGGTCACGGCGAAGGCGAGAATGCCGCTCTTCGATTCAAAACCGACTGCGTAGGGATCAATGGTGGTCGGCCAGACGTAGGAAAACACGGTACTGCCGGCGAGCTTGCCGGTCGGCGTCGGCTTGCTCGAGCCGGCCTTGCCGGATACGGCAACATGGAAAACCGCCGTATTGCCCTCGGTGCTGATCTTCGTATGCACGATGTCGAAGGCCGCGTTGACCGCCTTGGTCGGTGGATTGCGCAATCCGTTCTTGTGCTCAGACTTGGGCGGTGTCGTCGATTTCGGTTCAGCGGCACCTGCCGCCGGCCACGCAACGCTGAGCGCGAGCGTCATTACGCCGAGCAGAATGCGCAGGCGTGGTACCGATGCCTGGGAACAGAAATCGGATTTCAGGGACTTGATTTGCATGACATCTCCTCGGTTGCTTGATTGAGCGCGCAGTCTGCGGTGGTGGCGAGGAGGCAGTATCGGACAAGAAAATGTATGATCGGTCGTGTTCAGTCCATTAAACATACCAAATCGTCCAAGGGCGCCCAGAGTATGGAAACTGTCGACCGTCTGTCTGCACTGCTCGAGCAGTTCCGCGTCCAGGCCCATCTGTTTCATGCCGGACCGCTGTGCGGCCTGACCCGCTTCGACGCGCGGCCCGGGCGAGGCTTCCTGCACGTGCTGCGTCGAGGCGAGCTGGTGGTCACGCATGCGGCCCACAGCGGAGCGCCGCGCCGAATCCGACTGGACGAGCCGACCCTGCTGTTCTATCCACGGCCGCTCGAACACGCCTTCGAGAATCTACCGGTCGACGGCGCCGACTTCGTCTGCGCAAGCCTGGATTTTCAGGGCGGCAACAAGCATCCGCTGGTGCAGGCATTGCCGCCGCTGCTGGTGCTGCCGTTGAGCGCGGTGGACGGACTCGAACAAACACTAACCCTTCTGTTCGCGGAGGCCGAACGCGTGCGCTGTGGCCAGCGTCTACTCGCCAGTCGCCTGTTCGATGTGCTCCTGCTGCAACTGCTGCGCTGGATGCTCGATCATCCGGATCAGGCCGAGCTGCCGACCGGCATGTTGACTGGTCTCGCCGATCCGCGGCTGGCGAGGGTCCTGACGGCCTTCCACGAGCAACCGGGCCAGGCCTGGAACCTGCCGTTGATGGCGCAGACCGCAGGCATGTCGCGCAGCGCATTCGCGGCCAGCTTCAAGCAAAGCGTCGGCAGCACGCCGGCTGTCTACCTGCAGCACTGGCGCATCACGATGGCGCAGTCGCTGTTGATCAACGGCACATCGATCAAGGCTGCCAGCCATCAACTTGGATTTTCCGGCGCCGCCGCGCTG
The DNA here is from genome assembly GCA_038205505.1 of Lysobacterales bacterium. Lineage (GTDB taxonomy): Bacteria > Pseudomonadota > Gammaproteobacteria > Xanthomonadales > Rhodanobacteraceae > Dokdonella. The sequence goes on from JBBRBU010000058.1 coordinate 20,360, forward strand.
TCGCGCGCGTTCACGCAAACGGTCGGTGTTTCGCCGCGCCACTGGATGCAGTCCCTCGCTTGATCCGAATCAACCGGAACGCATCACGGAGGTTGGCTTCAGAAGCGTTCGCTGGCAGGCAGGTAGCGCCACTGTCCTTCGGGCATCTTGCCTAGCGATATCCGGCCGACACGAATGCGCCGGATCGACACGACATCGAGACCGACCTGGCTGCACATCGCGCGCAGCTGTCCACCCTGCACGCCCTTTATGGCGAAGCGCAGGCGAATCTCGTTCTGCCAGCTGACCTTGCACGGTGGCAGCTCGCGACCTTCGTAGCTGAGACCATGATTGAGTCGTCGCAGCCCCCACGGTGCGATCTCGCCGGCGACTTCGACGATGTATTCGTGCTCGATCTCGTCGCCATCTTCGGACAGGCGGCGCCAGACGCGACCATCCTGAGTCAGCACGACCAGTCCGCTGGCTTCGCGATCAAGCGGCACCATGGGCGTCAAGTTCGCGAGATGGCGTTTGAGCGGACGTACACCGCTCGCATCCTCGGCCCACTGCGCGCTGGCCGCGACCAGGCTTGCCGCCGGGTTCGTGCCGCTGATCGCGTCGAAACCCTGCGGCTTGTGCAACAGCAGCGTGGCCGGCTCGGGCGGCGTGAGGCTTGCATCGGCATCGATCGTCACCACCTCGGTGGTCACCTTGTGCTGCGGTCGATCGATGACGACGCCATCGACCGATACCCAGCCGCCCTCGACATAGCGTTCCGCATCCGCGCGCGAACACTCACGAATGGCAGCGACGCGTTTGGAGAGTCGAATAGGTTCTGACATGGCCCTGCTTGTTCGCTGGAATTGACCCGCAGTGTACGGGTGGTTTAGCCATTCCGCCTGCGGACCTGTGTTTGATGCCACGTCCAATATCCGCTGCGTCGATTTCATTGAGGACAAATCGTGATCCCACTCTCCATTCTCGATCTGGCACCAGTCACCGAAGGCAGCAATGCGCGGCAGACCTTTGCCAACGCGCTTGATCTCGCGCGCACCGCCGAACGTGTTGGCTATCGGCGCTACTGGCTGGCCGAGCACCACAACATGCCTGGCATCGCCAGCGCGGCCACCGCTGTGCTGATTGGTCACATCGCCGGCGGAACCTCGACGATCCGGGTCGGTGCCGGCGGCATCATGTTGCCGAACCACGCTCCGCTGCAGGTGGCCGAGCAGTTCGGTACGCTCGCCTCGCTGTATCCGGGACGCATCGATCTGGGTCTGGGTCGCGCACCTGGCACCGACCAGGCTGCGGCTCGCGCGCTGCGACGGAGCTACGAAAACGCCGAGGAATTCCCGTCCGATGTGGTCGAGCTGCTGGGCTACTTCGAGCCAGCTGTCGCCGGGCAGACAGTGCGAGCAGTTCCCGGTGCCGGCATCGAAGTGGAAGCCTGGTTGCTCGGATCTAGCCTGTTTGGCGCCAGTCTCGCGGCCATGCTCGGGCTGCCGTACGCGTTCGCCTCGCACTTTGCGCCTGCACAACTGGAAGAGGCGCTCGATGTCTACCGACGCAATTTCCGTCCATCGGCACGTCTGCAGAAACCTCACGTCATGCTCGCCCTGAATGTCGTCGCCGCTGATACGGATGATCAAGCGCGTCGACTGTTCACGACCCAGCAGCAGGCATTCGTAAAATTGCGTCGCGGACAACCGGGACTGGTTCCGCCACCGCTTCAATCGGCGGATGCATTCGGGGACTGGTGCACGCTGATCGAGAGGGCCGGTGTCGACCAGGCCCTGGCTTGTGCCGTGGTCGGCTCACTCGACAGTGTCCGCCGTGGCTTGCGCGCCTTCATCGATCGGCATCAGCCCGATGAATTGCTGCTGACTGCGAACATCTTCGATCATGCCGCACGCGTGCGCTCATTCGAGATGGCCATGCAGGCACACACCGGGCACTGACTCAGTCGCCGACCGACTCCGGCAGGTGACGGTCGACGTCGATCTCGCCGAGTTGCGGGATCCACGGCAGGTAGGCTTTCCAGCGCGCCACCGAGCGGGTGTAGATCGGCTGCCGAACCTGAGTGATGCTGGCGGTGCGCACGAGGCTGTCGCTGGCGTAGTGTTCGAGGCAGGCCGGATCCCATTCGAGACCCAGCCAGGCGATCAATCGTCGTGATTCGGCTTCCTGATCTGCCACCATCGCCTCGTAGTCGACTTCGATGAAACGCCCGGGCAGAACTTCGCGCCAGTGCTGCATCAAATCCTGGTAGCAGGCGATCCGGTGCAGCAAGTCGGGCCAACGAGAGGCCCATTGAATCTTTCCGAACTGGGTCAGCCAGCATGAAAGCGCGACGTCACGCAGATCACGCCGACAGTGGATGATGCGCGCCTTCGGAAACAGCGTCGTGATCCAGCCAACCAGATTGTAGTTGTCAGGCATCTTGTCGACGATGCGAAGTGCACCGGGTTTGCCGAGGCTGCGTTTAAGCACGGCCAGTTGTTCAAGGTAGCGCGCGGCAACCGGGGCCAGAGTCGCCTTGTCGAGGCGTTCAAGCCGATCGATTGAGAATCCCTCATCCTCGCCACCGGTTTCACCCTCGCGGGAATTGGCCAACAAGCCGTGAAACGACTGTGATGCGAGGTTGCGCTCGCCTATTCCGAGCACCTGTGGATGGCGGGCCAGGATCTGCTCGGTCAGTGTCGTACCCGAGCGCGGCATGCCGACGATGAAGACGGGCTCTTCACTGGCATCTCCAATGTCGCGCGAGCGCTCGAGGAAGGTAGCATCAAACCCCTGGCGCATTTTCACGCATCGCGCGGCATGCGCCTGCTGATCATAAGCCTG
>JBBRBU010000059.1:0-23133 GCA_038205505.1 Lysobacterales bacterium
CTGGTGGACAATAGGCAGGCGTCGCGCCACGTATCGCGCGTCGACATTTCAATGGCAACGACTGACATGCGAACCTTTGTACTCAGAGCGCGCGCGGCACCCACGGACAGCCCGGCGCTTCTGGCCGCCGTTGGCAAGGACGCGCACACCGAAATTCTTGCGCATACCCTGATGAATGCAATTTTCGTTGCGCAGTCCCATCGGGCCGATGTGACGGTGTACCTGGTGTTGGAGAGCACCCGGGATTTCTCCCGCACGATTCGGTTCGACGCCAACGCGATGCATGACATCGGCGGATTTCACGAGCAGGCGTTGCTTGCCAAGATCGCGAAAGCGCTCGATTCATCTCGCGGCATGGGCAAGGAAGAGATGCGTCCGGTGGAGACGGGCGTCATTGTGCGCACCATCAGTTTCGAGCGGCTGGTGCAGGAGCTGGCCGAAGATCATCAGCTGTTCGTCATGGACAGAAAGGGCACATCGATTCGTGAGCAGGCGTTCGAAGGCAATCCCTGCTTCCTGCTTACCGACCACATCCCGATGCCGAAAAAAACCTTCAATAGCCTCGACCGACTTGGTGCCAGAAAGCTCACCCTTGGATCGAAAATGCTGTTTGCGTCGCAGTGCGTTGTGTTGATTCACCATGAGCTGGATCAGCGCCAGGACAACGCTGATCAAGTGGCATAACCATCATCGCAGCGAACTTTCGCGCGAATGGTAATGGGTTTGCAGCGCAGGGCTGGGGCCCAGGCCGATGTGTTCGAGTCAACCCGGAAGTGCCGGTAGCGCCGAGGCGCGCTGGTGCGAAATTTCGGCGACCAACAATTCTTCCTCGTTGCCTTGACTGCGGCAGATGACTTTATCGACAGGATGGGTGATCTGGGAACGGCCCGAGAGGGTCACCTCGGTGCCTGGCACATCCAAAGTGCCAGCAGCATTGCAGTATACGAAAACGATGTCATTCTCGAATGCTCGAGCAGTACATAGTGAATCAATCAGATCGACATCTTGCTGCTCTGCGACCACGGTATCCTGCGTTCCTGCCTCGACCAGTGGAACGGACCAGTAGGTTGGTGATACGACGAGCTCGACACCCAATTGATTCATCGCGGTGAACAGGGGCGGGAACGCAAGATCCCAACAGATCACCATCCCGACCATTCCGAAACGTGTCGGAAATACCGAAACCGAATTGCCTGGAGTAATGATCGCTTTCTCGGTCTCCCACAAATGCGTCTTCCGATAGATGCCCGCGAGAACGCCATCCGCTGTGATGTAGTGAGCCTGGTTGTACAACGCAACTCCATCGCTAACCGTCCACGTGCCAGGGACCAGATCGACGCCATAGGTGACCGCCAGTTTCTGCATCTGCGCAAGAAAGCCCGGCGCTTCCGCGACGAATGCACTTTGTCCGGTTAGCGGCCCGCAGATTGCGTCTTCAGGAAATACGATCAGATTGGCACCGCGCTTGATCGCAGCCTGAATGAACTGCTCTATTTTCAGGATGTTGGCTGGCGGGTCGTTCGGCACAACCTGCATTTGTGCGATAGCGATCGATAGCTGCATGTGATGGAATTCCTTGAATACAAAGATGGTCGACAACCGCCTGCCAGAGTGGACGTTCAGACCGCCTGCCTCAAGCGACGCAAGGCATTCTGCACGACACCATCATTTACCTTCGATGAGTGCAGCCGGGCCAGCAGCAGGGTCGGCGTTTTCCTTCCACGAGATCCGTTCGTAGTCGATTTGTACGGCGCTGCCGTGTTTCGAGCTTTTTGGCGTCCTCGACCCAGCAGATCCACTCGTTCCGCGCGAGAGGAGTGAGGTCTTCCCAGCGTTCCAGTGCAACCTTGTCGTCAGTCAGGAGACGTTTCAAGTCCTCGGGGACCGAGTGGACGACGCCGGCGGAGATTTTGCTTTTGGGCATGATCGCTATCGTTGCCAGTCTGGGGAAAGCTGCTTCAGCCGGAGAAGAAATACCGGGTGACGTGGAAGAATACCGGCGCGGCAAAGCTGACCGAATCCATGCGGTCCATCATGCCGCCGTGGCCTTCGATCATGTGGCCCCAGTCCTTGGCGCCCAGACTGCGCTTGACTGCCGACAACGCCAGTCCGCCGAATACCCCGGCGGCCACGATCAGCGTGGACATCAGCGCAGACTGCAAAGGAGTGAATGGCGTGATCCACCACAGTGCGGTACCGATCGCCACGGCGGCCAGGCCGCCGCCGACGAGGCCCTCGACAGTCTTGGACGGACTAACGGTCGGCGCCAGCTTGCGCTTGCCGAACAGCTTGCCGAACACGTACTGCATGACATCGCTGATCTGCACCACCAGCATCAGGTACAGCAGCAGCAGCGGACCCTGGTCCTTGTAGCCGTGCAGGTCGAGCATGAGCAGCGCGGGTGCATAGCTTATGCAGTAGATCGCGATCATCACGCCCCACTGGATCTTGGTGGTGCGCTCGAGGAAGTCTTCGGTATCACCGCCGAACACCGCCAGCGCCGGCAGAGCGAGGAACGCATAGACCGGCAGGAAGATCGCGAACAGACCGTACCACTGATCGTAAATGAGCCAGTATTGAAGCGGGATCAACACGTAGAAGGCGACCACCAGCGGCAGGTGGTCGCCAGGGCGCGTCGGCGTCAAGGTGATGAATTCGCGCAACGCAAAGAACGAGATCAGCGCGAATGCCGCCACGTTCGCGGCCGGTCCAAGCAGGAAGCACACGCCGAGGATCGCGACCATGACCCACCACGCACGCACGCGTTCGTTGAGATTGCGCACGACTTCGGCATCGCCCTTGCGGCGCTGCAGCCACCAGCCGATCAGCGACGCCAGCAGCAACACGGCGACGATGCCGCCGAAGACGTAGATCAGTTTCTGCGAGGCGTTCACGGGTTTTCCCCATCGAGGATGGCTGCGCGCACGCGGGCGCGACCAGTCTTGCCGGCAACGCCCGTCACGGAAAGGAGCCCTGCAGCGGGCAGGGAAGTTGACCGGAATGCCTTCATGCCAGCGCTACAACAGCAGCGCGCGCACGATCAAGAAAAATCTGCCGCGATTCGCTATCGATTCGCGCAAGCGGCGCACCGAATCGAACCGTGCAGTAGAGCGGCAGCGGGATAAGTGCGCCTTTCGGCATGCTGCGATGCAAGGTGTCGAGATAGACAGGCACCAGATTCAACTCCGGAAGGGATTGGGCGAGGCGGAACAAGCCGCCGCGAAAAGCTTGCGGCAGGCGCTCGGCGGTGCGCGTACCCTCGGGAAAAAGGATCAGCGAATCACCGCTTCGCAGCGCTTCGATCAGCGGCAACAATGGGTCAACGTCGTGCTGTTGGCGCCGGCGTTCGATCAACACGGCACGCAGTATCTTGTTGGCGATATAGCCGCGCAGGCCGGGTTTGTCCCAATAGTCGCGCGCCGCGACCGGCCGTGTGCGCATGCGCAAAGCGGGCGCCAGCGCCGACCAGATCGCCAGCGTGTCCAGATGACTGCTGTGATTGGCGAAATACAGGCATTGCCCGCCCGATGGTTCGACGCGCCAGTCCGCACGTACGCCGACCAGCAGTTTGGTGATGCCGACGAGTATCGCCGCGGAATGGCGATCGATCATGCGCGTGCGTGCAGTTGTTGCGAGATCGCGCGCAGGCGCAAGGCGCAAGTCAGAGCCGATCCCGCGGCGATAATCACGAGCGCCACCAGCAGCGCGAAATGCGTGTCGGAAATCCATGTTTCAATCGGCGCGACCACGCAGGCCGTGAACATCAGCCACATCCTATGCGGCTTGGACATCGGCCCACGAAAATCCTGCGCCAAAGCGAGCGTGCCGCCGAGGGTGCGGATACAAGCGGTCAATGCTGCCAGCAGCGCTGCCAGCCAGCCCAGCCAGCCCAGGCCGCAGGCGTAGCCCAACGCGATCAGGAACAAACTGTCGGCGAGCCGATCGGGCACTTCGTTGTACAGCGCTCCCGTGGGCGTTTGCCGGCCACCTTCAACCGCGACCATGCCGTCGAACAGGTTGCACAGCAATCGCAGCACGATTGCCAGCGCGCAAAGCCACGGTGCCCACGGCCAAGCCATGCCCAACAGCGCAGCCGCCCCAAGGGCAGCGAAGAGTACGCTCGATATCGAAATCACGTTTGGCGACACGCCAGCGCGCGTCAGCCATGCCGCTGCGCCCTTGATCAGCGCATTGCTGCGCGCGGCGATCGGCCTGCGGTTTCGCGCTTCATGCGCGCCCGGTTCTGGCGAGTCCTCGTCCACGTACTTCCCTTGCGCCTGGATTCGTCGGGAGTGTTAGCGGTCCCCGCTGATGCGTCAAGCGACAATGCCGTCACCGCCCCGCGCCTATTGGAGAGCGGGTTGCTTCCCCGAACTGCGAGTCTTGAAACCTGCAGGATCAAGGACGCATTTGATTCAGGACTCAGTACCAAGCGCGTCGCTCTCCGCTGGCTGCTGTCTTAATCGCGTCGATGGAAGTCGCTATTCAAATTGATATCGGCAACATGCGTCAGCCCATCAGCGGTCTGAATCAATCCGGGATATTTACTGTTGTCGAAACCGAAATTGACAACGAAGCTGACCGTGTTCCGGTCAAACTTGTCGGGCCGGTTGGCTTTTTCATGCCGCATGGATGAAATCCGGCAACAAGATCGACTTTGACTGGAGACGCTGCCGTGCATCGAGCAGATCCCGAGTCGCAATGGCTGGAGTGGCTGCAGATGGTGGATGTCCCGGATATCTGGCTCCGCAGAGAAAGTCCAGAGAGTTGAATCAGGTTTCAGGGCCCAGTCCTCTATCCTCCGGATCTCCGTCAGCGGCGATCGTTTCACACGTCCTTGCTGTCGTCGGTGGCCAGAAGCGCGGAAGTCTCCGCAACCATTTGCGCGGTTCCCGGCCAGGGAGTCTGGATGCCACGTTGCTCGGCCTGTGGCCACTGCCGGGCCTCCAGCGCGCGGAAGAAATCGGTGTACAGCCGGGCGTTGGCTGAGTCGACGTTTAATTGCGGCCATCTTTCCTCTGCTTCGGCTGGCATCAATCGCTTCATCAGTCGCGCAGAAAGCGCGTCGATCTTTGCCGGCAACTCGCCTTCAACGACTTCGATGCGATCCCTCAAAGAGACACCTTCCATATGGCTGGCTGGTCGGCCCGGCCAGCGCCGATTTTGACCTTGAACTTTTGCGCTGGAATGGCAGCGGATGGACCAAGGTGGCTCAAGGAATCTCGTCAACCAGCAACGAGACTGTGCAGTACAACGGAAGTTCGGGCTACTACTACTGGCGCGTCCTCTCCTGCTCCGGCAGTGGCAGCTACTCGTTCTATCTGGCGCGTCCCTGACAGGACAAACCGTGGGAGCCATGAATAGCGAGAGTCACCGGATCCCCTATGGGGTGTCCATTGAAGGCTGCAATTCGTGATTCCAGAATTTCCCGATGAGAGGTCCCGGGCAGGTTCCTGGGCGCACTGGCAGGACCTTAATCTCTGCAATTCGGGCTCGTGGCTGAAGGATGGCGGAATCCTGAAATGGATTCCGCCATCTGCTGTGCCGGGAAAGGGAGTCTATTGGTCACGGAATCAGACGAACAAGCAGATGTACATAAGAGTATAAAAAAAGTGTAAATCCCGGAAATCAAGAATGCAGCCCTGCTGCAGGAGCCGTCGTTAGTCTGCAGCAGCCGACTAAAGCCGCCCGTGATTCTTTAGAGCCTACAGGCGTTCGCAAAGCATTCGTCGAAGTCTGGCTTCTGCGAGGAACATTGGTACTTGCTTCTCTCGAACTATCGGCAACGCTGGCGTGTTTTCCGGGCCGAACTTCAAAAAAAATGGGTTGGTTCCATCCACTGACGGGAAAGCGCGGATCGCAGTGACTGGCAGGTTTTTCAATAGCAAATAATGCCTATAGATCTATAGTGATGTGGCTCTATAGGTCTATAGGCATTTACATTGCACTGCCGCAATACTTGTCCGATGTTTCTTGCTAGTGTGCGTCCCGCGCCACCGTCTTGGAGAGGGCCGGGCGCATTTTGGGAATAGTTCGGGGCACACGATACGTGGGGGAATCACTTGCCAGCCTGGCAGGTTGAAGTGTGTCTGGAATCCGATGAAAAACGCGATTTCACTCGCCGCCATGGCGGCTATTCAATCACCTCTTGGGAATCAATCCGTGATCAAGTCAAATTGTCGTGGTCCTGTTCTGCTCGCACTACCATCGCTGATCCTCTGCGTCATGGCGGCATCGGCATCGGCCGCCACCCGTTCCGACCTGCACGAGCAAGACGTGGGGCGTCTCAACAGCAACTATTCCGCAGCAACCCGATCCATCGGTCTGGCGATTTCAAGCAGCGAGCGTCACGCTGAATTGCTCAATCTGGACAGCGATTCGACGCTGCAGGTCCTTACAACGAGCAAGGATGCGGATGGCACAACCCACTACCGTTATCAGCAGATGTTCCGCGGTATTCCAGTCTGGGGCGAACATGTGGTCGTCAGTGATGACGCCCGCGGCAACGCAAAAACGCTGTTCGGTCGGGCCGTGGGCGGATTGGCCAGCGAAATTCCGATGCGAGCGCCGCTGATCAGCAGCAGCAGCGCGTTGAACATCGCGAAAGGTGCGGCCCTTGGTTTGCAGGTGGCATCAATGCGCACCGAAAACGAATCCAGTCGGCAGATGATCTTCGTCGACGACAACGATCGCGCGCACCTGAGTTATGTCGTCTCTTTTTTTGCGGACAAGCTCAAAGGAGCGAGCGAGCCAACACGACCGTTCGTGATCATCGACGCTCAAAACGGACAGATCCTCAAGCAGTGGGATGGATTGACCACGGCCAACATCGGTACCGGACCGGGTGGTAATTCGAAGACCGGCCAGTACACCTGGGGTTCGGGCGGCAGGTATGGTTATCTCGACGTCGCGCAAAGCGGCACGACCTGCACGATGAACAACACCAATGTGAAATCGGTCAACCTCAACGGCAGCACCGGTAGCAGCACGACGGCATATTCCTACACCTGCCCGAACAATACCTTCAAGGCCATCAATGGTGCTTATTCACCGATCAACGATGCCCATTATTTTGGCGGCGTGATCCAGAACATGTACTCGGCCTATACCGGCGGCAAGGCGCTGACCTTCCAGCTGATCATGCGTGTGCATTACGGCTCGAGTTACGAGAACGCGTTCTGGAACGGCAGCAGCATGAGCTTCGGTGACGGCGCGACGACATTTTATCCGCTGGTCAGCATTGACGTCGCCGGTCATGAGGTCTCGCACGGCTACACCGAGCAGAATTCGAACCTGACCTATTCGGGCCAGTCCGGCGGCATGAACGAGGCTTACTCGGACATGGGAGGCGAGGCTACCGAGTACTACTGGAAGGGCAGCAATGACTTCCTGGTCGGCCCGGAGATCTTCAAGGGCTCTGGTTCACTTCGCTACATGGCGAACCCGCCCCAGGATGGTTCGTCGATCGACAACGCAGCCAATTACACCAGTTCGATGGACGTGCATTACTCCTCGGGCGTGTACAACAAGGCGTTCTGGAAGCTTGCAACCACTTCAGGCTGGTCCACGCCGAACGCGTTCAAGGTGTTTGCTCGTGCAAATGCCCTCTACTGGACGCCGAGCAGTACCTTCAACTCTGGTGCCTGTGGCGTGGAAACGGCTGCCACTGATCTTGGCTTGACCAAGGCTTCAGTAACCGCAGCCTTCACGTCAGTCGGCGTCAGCTGCTCCGGCGGCGGCGGTGGCAGCGCAGGCGGTCCGCTGACCAAGGGCGTGGCAGTGACCAACCAGTCGGCTGCAACCGGTACGTCGGTCAACTACACGCTGGTCGTACCCTCCGGCTCGAGCAACCTGACCTTCACGACCTCGGGCGGCACGGGTGATGCCGACATGTACGTGAAATTCGGCAGTGCGCCAACCGACACGGTCTATGATTGCCGTCCGTACAAGTCCGGCAATGCTGAAACCTGCACGTTTGCCACGCCTTCTGCGGGTACTTACCACGTTCGCCTGAAAGCCTACTCGGCATTCGCCGGTCTCAGCCTCATCGGCAACTACACCGCGGGCGGCGGCGGATCTGCGCAGACTTACAGCAACGGGTCGAACTATACGATCAGCGACAATGCGACCGTCGATAGCCCGATCACGGTATCCGGCCGCAGCGGCAATGGCCCGACCAATGCCTCGGTCACGGTTGCCATCGTGCACACCTACCAAGGTGATTTGAAAGTTGATCTGGTTGCGCCGGATGGCAGCCTCTACAACATCCACAACCGCACCGGCAGCGGCACCGACAACATCAACAAAACGGTGACCTTCAATCTGTCGAGCGAGGCGTTGAACGGTACCTGGAAGTTGCGCGTCAATGACAATGCAGCCGGCGATACCGGCTACATCGACAGCTGGAGCGTAACGTTCTGATGTTTCCGGATTGATCGGGAAACGAAACCGACCCCGGCTCTTGCCGGGGTCTTTTTTCGTGTGAGACCACGAGTCCCTGCGAAATAGCTCGTCGAAGTGACGTTTCGGACAAATCTCTGACTTACTCTTGCGGTGGATTTGCACGCAGCGCTGCGGACGCTTTCTCTGATGCCTTGGCGATGGCTGCGTTCATTTCAGCAGATGATTTCCATTCGGCATATTGGGCATCCAGGGTCGCGCGCTCTTCGGTCGAGAACAGCTTGCGCGCCATCACAAACATTGTTTTTTCCTCCTCCTTGGCGTGGTGCTCGACGAATTCGCTGAGCACCTTCGCCCGACCAGCGAATTCGACGCTGGTTGGACGGGCCGCTTCGAGATCCGGCAATACTCGGAGTTCAACCGCACGATGTTCCTGGATGGCCTCAGCATGGGATTTCAGCCCGTCTCGATCCGCCCGCTTCTTGAACTCGGGGTAGAACACCTTTTCTTCCCAGAGCGCGTGGGGGAGGAGTGCGGCTTTTATCTTCTTGAGTAGTTCAGGACGACTCTTTTCAGCGCGCTCGGTCGTGGAGTTGATCTCTTCGAACAGACTGCTCAGTTCGTCGTGCTCCATTTTCAAGGTCTTCAAGATGTCGTTTGCCATTGGATCAATCCCTAAGTTGTGTGGACGAACAGATTGGCAAACGTTGGATTAACCCTGACCAAGCGAGAGATCGAAAATTGCACGTCGTTAAGGGACGAGTTATCTCGGTTTGTTGCCCATTCGTGGTCAGAATCTTCCGGCGGTTCCTCGCGACTGACGACTGATGATTGAGCGAATCGTCGAGCACGAAGCATCGGCGTCAGTTGGCATGGGAAACGCGCGTACAATCGGTGGCACAATCCCTCAACCAAAAGCGAGAACGTCATGCGCAACTCCGGAAAAGCCCCGACAATGATCGTGTGGGTCATCTGTCTTGTCCTCTACATCGTGGCGTTGGCTGGATATTTCGGAGTTGTACGCATTGATCCGCAGCTCGTCGCGGGGGCATGGATTGTCGGCTTGGGACTTTTGCTCGCCGCATGTCAGATCAAAGGGCTTTGACGTCGTAGCCATCCGCAACGCCCGGCGCAGGTAGTCATTCAACTCGAAACCGGGGACGGAGCGTCTTCAGTTCAAACCGGGCGGCTTTGCGTTTGCCACTTGCCGGGACGGATTGCGAAAGAGCCGATTTCATTTCACGCCAACCATGAGCCTTGCTCCGCCTGAATCGTCGATTGCCGATCCAGGCAAAGTTCTCGACCGGGCGCTCCTGTCGCGGTTCACGACTGCTGTTCCAGACGCAGTTCTCGAGCGCTTGTTGTCGACGGGGTCCTCGACTGCGATTCCAGACGCGGCTCTCGACCGCTAGTTCCTGACGCGGTTCTCGACCGCTAGTTCCAGACGCGGTTCTACCGCATCCATCCATGGATGCGTACCTCCTGAGCTCGCGGACACTCCGCATCCCTTGATTCGTCAGATCCACGAGGCTCCCCGCTCCGGGCCGAGATGCGCCGTTCGCGCCGAAGCCAGTCGGGCGCGAACGGGAGACCCGCTCCCGTCAGGAGGGGGCAAGTTTGGCGCCGAGCTATTGAACGGTGCTCACGTGACTGCCCGAGCGGTGGACGTTCGCGAGTTCCTGTTGCCATCACCCCTGTATTTCTCGCAGCGCCTCAATTCCGACACAACTGAAAAGAATGGCGCCTCTATTCATCCCTGATGACGGCTCTCTGATGGCGCTTCATTGGAATGCGCCCGGCACCCATCATGACGCAAGTCCATCAGCCCATGAGACCCGGTCGAACGTGATGATCCGCAACGCGGGCCATCGATCGCAACGCGGCAATCTTCGGGGGGAGTCACATGGCACATCTTGCTCTTGGCCTACAGCAGTTCCAGCGTCATTTGCGCAGTCCACGAAACATCGTATTGGGCGTCCTGGCGCTGGGCATTTATGCGGTCTATCAGCATCCGCCTGTGGAAAACATCGGCAGCCAGGAGATCGGCGTGCGCTTGAACCGCTGGACCGGCATGACAACCACATTGGTCGAAGGCACCGCGGTGGTGATTCCAGGTGTGCACGAGCTTCGCCGATTCGGGCTGGATGACCGCATGTATCGTCCGCAGCGCAGTAGTACGTCGAACGGAGAGGCCCCTCTGCAATCTTCTGAAGGCTTATCGCTCGGCGTCGAGTTGACGGTTCGTTACGCGGTGGATCCGCAGCGCCTGGACACCCTCGGCCGCAAGCTTCCGGCGGACATCGAAGGCGCACTCGTCGAGCCTTTGCTTCAGGGCGTGATCTATCGCGTATTCACGCGCTACACGGTACGCGAGATCTTCTCGACCAAGCGCCAGGAACTCCAGGACACGATCGAAGCCGAACTGAAGCCGATGATGGCGAGGGACGGCCTCATTCTCAAACAGGTGATGATGGGCAATGTCGACCTGCCTGCCGAATATCGCGCTGGCATGGATCAGCTGCTCGCAGTTGAGCTCGAATCCGAAAAGATGAAGTACACGCTTGAGCTCACCGAAAAGCAGGTCAAGGAAACCGAACTGAAGGGCGAGGCCGAAAAGGTCCGGCGCCAGAAAGCGGCCGAGGCCGCCGGTAGCGAACAAGTGATTGCCGCGCAGGCTCAAGAGGAAGCGATGCGGCACGTGATTCCATTCAAGCAGAAGCAAATCGAGCAGCGCCAACTGGAAGCCGATGCCGAAAAGATCTCGCGTGTGCGTATTGCCGAAGGTGCTGCGCAGGCGCGCCTGATCGAGGCAAAGGCCGAAGCGGAATCGCGCCAGCAACTGGCCAGGGCCGAGGTCTACCGCATGGACGAAATCGGCAAGATTGCGAGCATCCAACTGGAACGCGACGGCGCCCTGATCAGCAAGTATCCATTGCTGATCCAGAAAACACTGGCTGACAAGCTGTCTGACAAGATCTCGGTGATCATCGCCGCACCGCCAGCTGATGGCGGTTTCATCGGGGCAAACCTGCTTGGCCAGAACGTCGCCGCCAACGGAGCGTCACAATGATTCGCCAATGGATGTTGACGGCGGTTCTGTTCGCCGCTAGTTGCTCGGGCGCAGTACAGGCTGCAACTGCACTGGCCATTGTCGTGCAGGACAGGACCGCGCTGCGTGCCGAGGCCCGCGATTCCTCGACCCAGCATGCGGTGCTGTGGTCCGGCGATACGCTGGAAGTGCGCGGCGAGCGACTCGACTACCTGCAGGTCTACGATCATCGCCGCGAACGCGCCGGATTCGTACGCACCTCGGAAGTTCGCCAGCTATCGTTGCAGCCGGAAAATGCCGCGGAACTGTTTGCCATCGTGCGCTACCTTCGCGACAGCGTCGGCGATGAATCACTCGGCATCGCCTATGCCGCCGCCTATCTGCAAGCCGCGCCCGCGAAAGCGATCGGAGCCGATGCATTCGATGCGCTTGGCACGCTGGCTGATCGCCTCGCCCAACGCGCATCGGTCAATCGCAGTGCGGCCCGCGAGGTTGTGCTGGCGTCACACCTCGAAGTCGCCGCGAGCTACGGTATCCACATTCGCAGTTTCGAGCAGGGTGGACGCATGCAGTTGTGCTACGACGGCGAAGCGTTCCGACGCGTGCTCGCCCTGGCCGCGACGAACGAGCAGAAGGCACGCGCAGCACTCGCCCTGACCCGACCGGAATGTGTCGATCCGGATCTTGCGCCCGTGCAACGCCATGCGCTCGATGGCTGGCGCACCGAGGTGCTCGACCGCGTCCCGCGCGAGCAGTTGTCCGCACTGACGACCAACCGGCTGCGTGTTCGTAGTGCGGCTGTCTGGGCAAGCGTCGCGTTTCAGCGCACGCGTCGCGGCGAAGATGGTCAGCAAGCCGGCGCTCGTGCTCTGCAGGAACTGACCCGCGTGGATCCGCGACAACTTGCTGAAAGCGACGCCGGTGATTACAGCGAAGCGGTTGTACGCGTCGGCGCTTCGCGCTGGGCAGCGGAACCGCTCGTGGAAACCAGATCGGAACTCAGGATAGTCACCGACGCCGGTGAACCCGGGCAGACCTGCATCGCGCTGGTCGACAAGAAGCACGACAGGGCAACACCGCTGCTCAAGCGTTGCACGTTCGGCACGGTGTGGGCCAATTCGGTGCGGGTAAATGCCAGCGGCAGTGCATTGGCGCTGGCAGTCCAGCCTCTCGAAGGCTGGCGCGAACTCTGGCTATTCCATCGCGAAGGCGATGTCTGGCAGGTCGACGTCGCACCGCCGGGAGCTGACAGCCCGAATATCGGCTACATCGAATTTGCCGGTTGGGTACCCGGCGGAAAGAAGTTGCTGGCCGCGCGCGAGTCGTTGACCGGAGGGCGCTTCACGCAGAGCTTCGAAGTGCTCGATCTCGCCACACTCAATGTCGACAAGCGCGCCGACAAGCCGGATTACCTGAGCATCTTCTATCGCTGGCAGGATCCCGAATGGAAGCGCCTGACCTTGAGCTTGCGCGAGCTGCGTCCGAAGGGTTGAACGATGTCGCTTGCGGAATTTGCGGAGCCAAGCGTACCGTGAGCGTTGCTCATCGGTCGCTGCAAAAACGGAGATGGCTCGATTACCCGGTCTTGAACGACTTGGCCGGCGGCGAACCGTTTCCCGTTTTTTTGCCGGTTGTTGTCGATCTCCATCCTTGATGCGGCCGCGTGTGCTTGCCTAGTTTCGCGTTACCCGCCAGATGACATTGCCAACATCGTCGGCGACGAGTAGCGCGCCAGCCTTGTCGACGGCAACGCCGACGGGGCGACCGCGCGCCTTGCCGTTCTCATCCAGGAATCCGGTAAGCACATCTTCGACCGCACCGGCGGGCTTGCCTGCATCAAACGGCACGAATACCACGCGATAGCCGCTGGGCGGTCGGCGATTCCAGGAGCCGTGCTGGCCAACAAATGCGCCACCGACATAATGGGCTGGCAGCAGCGTGCCTTCATAAAATGCCAATCCGAGCGAGGCCGTGTGCGGCCCCAGCGCGTAGTCAGGAACAAGCGCGCTGGCGACGAGATCCGGGCGCGGAGGCTTCATGCGAACGTCCACATGCTGGCCGTAGTAACTATACGGCCAGCCATAGAAGCCGCCATCTTTTACCGAGGTCATGTAGTCGGGCACCAGATCGCTGCCGATCTCGTCGCGTTCGTTGACGGTGGTCCACAATTCGCCGCTGCTCGGCTGCCAGGCCAGGCCGTTCGGATTGCGCAATCCCGAGGCGAACAGGCGCGAATGGCCGTTGGCAGGGTCCACTTCCAGGATGGCCGCGCGATTGATTTCCTCCGCCATGCCGTTTTCGCCAACGTTGCTGTTGGAGCCGACGGTGACATAAAGGTGACGGCCATCAGGACTCGCAATCAGGTTCTTGGTCCAGTGATGGTTGATCGGACCGGCAGGCAGATCGACGACCTTGGTCGCGCCGGCCTCGATCCGGGTGGCGCCCTCGACATAGGGAAAACTCAAGACGGCATCGGTAGCAGCGACATAGAACGCATTGCCGACCAAGGCCATGCCGAATGGTGAATTCAAGTCTTTGAGGAACACGCTGCGGGTCTCGGCCACGCCATCGCCATCGACATCACGAAGCAGGGTGATGCGATTGGCGCTGGGAACGCCTGCGCCCGCCCGCTTCATAACCGCTTTCATGACCGCGCCTTTGAGTCCCTGGCCGTCCTCCGGTTTGGGTGGACTATTGGTTTCGGCGACCAGCACATCGCCATTCGGCAACACATAGAGCCAGCGCGGATGATCAAGGTCAGCAGCAAACGCGCCTACGGACAAACCTGGCGCGGCGGTGGGCTTCGAACCGACTGGCCAACCAATGGCCGGCGCGATGTTGACCGTTGGGATCAGCGTTGGATTTGGATCCGGCAGGGTCGGTCGAGTACCGGTGCCTTCCGCCACCGTCAGCGTGGCGACTTCCTGACACGCCGGTAGTACGAGAACGATGAGTACAGAAGCGATCGACAGAAAGGGAGGCCGCATAGGTTACTCGATGCATGGGGTGACTCATCGTACAGCCGTCGCCATTACGCCCCGCTGAATCCGACAAGCCCGCTGGGTATCAGAGAAATTCAGCTCGAACCAAGTTTTGAAAATAGAACAACTGCCGTTCGGCAGGATAATTTTTCGCAACAGATGCGATCGGTTCGAGTGACCGGCAAATGCCGCCGCGGATGAAACAGAGACGTGCTCTCAGCACCCGAAAATTCCACTCGGATCCTGCCGGCAGCCTGATAAACTTGTCAGTCCGATGCTGATGCCAGAGGCTGAATTTCGCTCGCGAGCTGAAAGGGTCGACTGAATAAGTTGTTTGGAAAACCGGTGTCAGTTCTCGTTGACCGTTTCGCGGTTGTTTCTGTTCGTCGTGTTGAGTTGGAGCGAGGCAGAGTGGCACCAGGTGCTGACTCCATTGTTCGCTGCAGGCCTGACTATTCGATGCCGAATTGCAGAGTTGAAGCAGCAGCGTCGGGCCATCCCTGGCCCAGATCGGAAATCCTTGTTGAAACTGCTTAACGAAACGCGGCGACGGTTGCGCCGCGTGTACGCCACACGCGGTTGTTGTCGTTCGTGCTGGTGGTGCCGATCGTTACGCCGCTCAAGGTGTAGTTGGGCGATGAGAACGCTCCGATTCTTGTGCACGAAGAACAGGGGCCATTGTTGACAGCCATGACGGTACGCCGATTGATGCTGCTCATGACATAGCCGTGTCCATACGCGTACGGACTGGTGGTCGGGTCATTGTCATGACGCGTCCCGACGACGTGGCCGGCTTCATGGACAAAGGTGAAATTGCCGCTCAGACAGGAAGGGCTCATGACAAAGTAGGCTGACCCGCTCGATGTCGCGATGCCGGCGGCTTGCCCGCAAAGCGTCGCGCTGGCAGGCCCGACGTAGGCTACGAGATCCGCTGTATTCGAATTACGCTGGCTGCCAATCGTGTCGTAGTAGCCATCGGACAGGTTGGTCAGACGGTTGAGCATGGTCGAATAGTTGGTGGATTCCGATTGCGTGAAGTAGACGATTGCCCCGGCCTGCTGGAATCGCACATCGGTGTTGGTTGCCGACAGCGCCTGGTTGGCCTCGGCAAATGCGAGATCAGTGGCTTGTTGTTCGTTGCCAATGGCCGACGTTGCTGCGGGACCGAACGCCACGAGTACGCGAATCGTGGAGATGGCCTTGATCTGATTTCCGGCCTTGTCAAGGAACTGCTCATTGTGGGGCGAGGTCATCATTTCCTTGTAACCGGCCTCGTCCTCGTCCGGCAGGAACCTGGTCTGGTCCACTTCAATGAGGGCATGGGCGCCGCCATCAATTGGAACGAGTCGGTACAGTTCGCCGCCGATGCGGATCGTACCCATCAAGGTGTCACCCGATCGGACCAGGATGATGGTGTTCAAAGCCGCGTCCAGCGCCGTGGGATTGGAATCATCTACACGAGCGTTGGAGGCGAAACTGATCTGTCCGGTCCAGACTTCGTTGCCGCTTTCCATGCGCTCGAAACCTGTGCGAGTCGCGCTGGCGACGATGCCTCCGGGCAGGTTCAGCCGAATCATCAGGTTCGACTCGTTGGCCAGATCCGCGCGTGCGCTGACGATTTCGATTCGAGCATTGGCCGGATCAGCCACGACTTGTCGGAGCAGTTCCCCTGGATCGGCGATGCGCTCTCGGTTCTCAAGCGGAAGAAACAGATTTTCGGCAGCCATTGCCGTATTCGAGCAAACCCCAAGAATGACGCCAAGCGTTGCAGCTAGAGCATTGAATTTCATCAGTAAACTCCAAGTAGGTTGAGATGAAAACGCTGAACGATATCGCTGTCGTCTGGTCCCCTCCCGTTCGAAGCGATGGCGTAGCGTATAGAACGCTAGACCTCGAAACTGAGACGAGTGTAGGAAATTTGATGGGTCGAATCGGGCGGAGGAGGAGTGGGATTTCTCCTGGGCTACGGGACTCATGGCGCAGGGATTGGCGGGCGAGCCGAGCATGTTGATGCTGGTGCTGCCGCCGACCCGGAGTGGACTGGGACGCTTGCCCCGAAATTGCTGAATCGCGAGTCATTCTGGAACTGGAGAGTCAGTGACCGTCTCCGCCTGCATGGCTTGGCTAAACGTCTACTCTGACCCGGGAGATCGAGAATTTCGGGTGTCTCGGCTATCGCTGAACCCTGCAATGAACTCCTGAGCGGGAATGGGCCGGCCGATGTGGTATCCCTGGCCCAGGTCGCAGCCAAATCCGGCGAGCAGATCCAGCGTTGGCTGATTCTCGATGCCTTCGGCAACAGTGGCCAGGTTCATGTCATGCGCCAGCTTGATGATTGCACTGACCAACCTCGCAGACTGGTTGTCTTCATGCAGATCAATGATCAACGACTTGTCGATCTTGAGTTCGGTAGCCGGGAATTTGCGCAAATAGGAAATCGACGCGTATCCGGTCCCGAAATCATCGATCGCGATGCGCATGCCTCGATCGCGCATCCGGCGCAATACCGCTACGCTCAAATCGAGATCGTTGACCAATGCGGTTTCGGTTATTTCGGCGATGATCGAAGTTGGCGGTACGCCCCATATTTTCAGGGCATCCATGAACTGCTCAACAAAGCCCGGATCAATGAAGGTTCTAGGCGACACGTTGATGGCAATGGCAAGGCCGCTACCTTGCGGCAGCGTCGCGGCATGACGCAATGTTGCGTTGATGCTCCAACGTGTAAGCGACGAAATCAGGCCGTTGTGCTCGGCATAGGGAATGAAGTCCGCTGGTGATACCTCGCCTCGTTGCAGGCTGGTCCAGCGCGACAGGGATTCCACGCCCACGATGCGTTTGTCGCGCAGATCCATGATCGGCTGAAGATGGACCTTGAGACGGTTTGCCTCGATGGCGCTGTGGAACTCCTCGTAGAAGATCTCCACCTGGGTTCCCTGGGGCTGGTAATACGCGAATTGCTCGCCTCGTCGTTGTGCCTCGTCGAGGGCCATCTCCGCCCGACGACACAGAAGGTCCGGCTCGAGCCCATGTTCCGGATACAGTGCTACACCCATGACCGGATGAATCTGCCACGGCGTGGAGGTTACCGTGATGGGTCGCTCGAAAGCGCTGAGCAAACGGGTGATGGCGAGCAAGACGTGATTGCTGTTGCGCATGCCCGGCAGCACGATGACGAATCTCTCCTCGGCAATGCGAAACACGCGATCCACCGGTCGCAGCGACTGGGCGACCAGCGCATGTGCACTTTCCTCTGCCATTTCGCCATTTTCGTAGCCGGAACGCAGGCTCACTTCGCGCAAACCGCTTATGCCGATTACGACGACGGCGAAAAGTCCTGACTCCCGGCTCGCGTCGGCAATGGCTTCCTCTACTGAAGTGAAGACTGCTTGCCGATTCAGCATGCCTTGAGCTTCCTCATCAAGCGCGCGATTTTGGCGATGGGGCCGTGATCGCGACGGAGTCCATCAATTTTGCAGGAAGAGATCGGCATTCTGGATGTCGTAGTCACCGTCGGCGAGGCTTCGCGCGATTTCGACGTTGCCCAGTTCCTCCGGTTGATCCATCAGGTTGATCGTGCGAAACGCCTCGATCGCCTGCTTGCCAGGGGTGCTGATGATGAGGACCCTTGGGCGCAATCGCCTGACCTGATTCTGTGCCATCACTACCGCAACTTCGCCGGTATTCAGTTCAACCAATGATCCGGTTGGATAGACCCCCAGACAGACCTGGAACTGCTCCACCATCTCGGCCTGGAACAGAAGGTCTTTGCCACCATAGATCTGCCGCATCGCCTGATGGCGCGATATCGCCTGCCTATAAGGGCGCTCGCTGGCCATCGCATGGTAGGCATCGATGATTCCGAGCATGCGCCCGGCGATGGGAATGGCGTTGCCCATCAAGCCTTGTGGATAGCCGGTCCCGTCATAGCGCTCATGATGCGTGCCGACCGCATCGACCACGTCCTGGTCGGTGATGCCGGAGCGGGTCAGGATCGCCATCCCGTGACTGACGTGGGAGCGGACCTGCTCGACCTGTTGGGCCGAGAGTGAGCTCTTGAACTGGAGGAGTTCTTCCGACAACTGTGTCTTGCCGACATCCATCAACAGGCCGCCTGCGGCGAGGCTGACGATGGTTTCTTCTGCGAAGCCCATATGCCGACCGAACGCCGCAGCAAGCGCACTGCAGCTGAGCGAATGGCTGTAGGAATAACTGTCGTGCTTGCGTAACCCTTCTACAAACATGAAAGCGTCGGCGCTTCGAAGGACGCTGGCGACCAAGGGCCGAACCGCCTTTTCGACATGTTCCACGGACAATTCGAGTCCGCTGGCTATATCCAGGAAAATCTGACCTACCAGGTCGGAGGCGTTTTCCAATGCTTTGCGCGCGCGCGGCAACTCCTCTTCGACGCTGGTGCGATCGCTATAGGCGATGCCCGCATCAAACCGCGATTCGGAAAGGCTCGACCGAGTCAGCAGCCGGTCGGCGGAATAGTCGACACTCGTTTTTGAATCGATATATACGAACTTGCAGAATTCAGCGAGACGGCGGATGTCGTCTTCACTGCTTATTTCCACTCCCTGCAGGGGGAAAGTGGTTTCGCTCCACGGTCGATCAAGGCGACACACGAACATGCCGACCTTCAGTTCGCCAATCTCGACCCTGAACTCCTCGATTTCGATGGCCAACTACATCCCCCTGAATGCCGCCCCGGTCGGCGCCCCCACAGTGTAGTTCATCACGGCCCCCGGGACCGAGGTCGGCAGCACGCCGTTGGTCGTTTCCAAGGCCACCACAACCGACGATTTCTGCTTGGACCGTGCAAAGTCATTGATGCGACTTGGGTTAGATGATCAGAGTGGTATGAGAACAAGAGTAACCTGAATCAATTCTGGCCTTCACAAATGAGCTCTGATGGTTGAGGAAAAGGGAGATCCCGCATGTCATGGCACAGGCCAAGCGACACGCTGTGTCGACTCGCTTTTTGCCGTGAAGCGCGAGGATGTGCAGCTCTCAAGGATTGGAGTGTGCATCTGGAGCGGCGGGGCGTAATGCGCTGACATGAAGAACGCCTGGACCAAGGGGAGATCCGAGCACTCCGCAGGAGCGCCTGGTTGGGAATTGTGCACCGCTCCGGATTTCAATCGCGGCAGAAACCCTCGCCACTGCGAATGGTCAAGCAGGTTGTGCGGTCCTGCAGCCACTTCATGCCGGTCTGCTTTCCGTCCGTCGCTCTGATCGACTCGGTCAATCCGTTTCGTTCGAAGACCAGGTGATCTCCCGCGCGCTTCGCTGCGTAGGACTTCGGGCCATCGAGGTCCGCGATTTCCAGGACGTAGTCGTTGCCGTGCCCGGAAATCGAAACGTAGGTGCCTTCCGGACCGTTCCACCGACCTTTCCATTCATCGGGTTTGGCCGGCCGCGGCGTTGACTCCCGCGCTTCCGACGGCTGCGAGTCGGTCGGTGGAGGCTGTGGCGTCGCGGAAGTCTCATGTCCAGGCTGGTGGCAGGCAGAAATGAAGACGGCCACGAGGACTAGCGACTTGAGTTTGCAAGGTTTCATTTCGATTCTCCAATTGCTGGGTTGCCGGTTTGCGATGGTGTTGGATTTCGAATGCGACTTGTCCGATTCTTGTTCTTGCGGGCCGGATTCGCGCCAGCTCCGAGTCGCTTGCCCCATCGCGAAACCGGCATGGCCCGGGAATGCCGGAAACCATTATCGGCAGGACAAACCATCGGCAACCGGTGAATGTCCGGACCGCCATCGCGGCCATCGCGGCCATTGCCGATCTTGACGGCGTTGCAGACCGATCGCCGCCTCGCCGGATCTTGGCTGAGGCGTCTCGTGCGAAGGACCGATGCAGGACGTGGTTTTCGCTGGGCTTCGGCCACTTTCTTTGGCATGCAACGCGGTCGGTCACTGCCGCGTCAGAGATTCGTTGAAGTCACTTTCAGATCGGCCAGGTTCACGTCGGCGTGTTGCCAGGCCTGCTCAAGAATCTTCTCCACCTCGGTGGCTTCGTTGTTGCGTTGCTGACCGCGCAGACTCCTGGAAAGGCCCTGCAATGACCAGCCGTTGAGGGGATTGCGTTCGAGCTCGGCTCGATAGACCGCCTCGGCTTCGGCTGCTTTCCCGGCGTCCAGCAACACGGCTCCCAAAGCCAGCCGCGTGGGCACGTGCCAACCCGGCGGTTCGTCATAGGGGATGCCATCTTCGATTCGGGTCGCTTCTTGCAGGGCTGCGATCGCGGCGTCGGGATTGTTGTCGAGCAGAGCCACTTCGGCAGTGACGCTACGCTCGGCGATGGCCGCAGCAAAGCTGAGTGGATAACGATCCCAGACCATCATTTTCGTGAGAGCCGGATCAGCCGCCAGTGCGCGCAGTTCGGAAAGATGCTTCGCCGCGTCCTGCTTGCGTCCCTGGCCCGCAGCGGCCATGCCCTGGGCGTAGTGCCAGATGGCGCTGACATAGGCTAGATCCGGGGCCGGATTCGGCAGGGTGGCGATGCTGTCCCAGCGCGCAAAACGGACATGATCGAACCACGGCGTCATCCAGTAATGCTGCAAGGCAGCGAATCCGGATTGCCGCATCAACTCCGGATCGGCGGTGCGTAGGGCAGTCTCGTTTGCCGCCGCGCGGGCAATCGCGCTGCTACCCTCCATGCTCGCCGCAAACCAGAGAAAATGGTGGTTGTGCGGAACGTAGCCGAGCGGATAGACGCCACCCGCGTTGGCGCGACAGATCGCCAGATAGGCATCATCCGCCTGGATTGCCACCTGGTTGGCGAGCACCGCATCGTGCCAGCGCCCGACTCGCGAATAAATGTGTGCGGGCATATGCACCAGATGCCCCGAGCCCGGTATCAGTTCGCGCAGGCGGTCAGCTGCGACAACACCGCGTTCGGGATTTGCCGATGCTTCAACTGCGTGCACGTAAAGATGCAGTGCGCCGGCATGATCCGGATTGCGCGCCATGACTGACTCGAGCACGGATATGATCTCGCTGGTGTGTCCTTTCGGTTGTCTCTGGTCGTCGTAATAGTCCCAGGGTTGCAGGTCCATCAGTGCTTCCGCATGAAAGGTTGCCGCATCGAGATCATCGGGATACGCGCGCATCAGATCGCCCGTTGACTTGGCGTAGGCCTCATCCAGCACGCGCCGATCTTCGGGCGGCGCTTCGGCGTAGCGCGCTGAAAGTGCCGCGATAAATGCCTGTTCGCGCGGGGGCGCCCTGGCTGCAAGCGACCGCGCGCGCTGTAGCCGCATCCACGCCTTGGCGTTGGCCGCTGGATCCATCGCCGCGTTCACATGCGGACCCAGGACCAGAGCCGCGCCCCACCAGCACATCGCACAATCCGGATCGATTTCCGTAGCGCGCAGGTAAGAACGCTCGGCGGCGTCATGATTGAACCCGTAAGTCAGCGCGAGGCCCTGATCGAACCACTTCTGTACTTCCGGATTGTTGCTTGTGACCGGAAACGTGTAGTCACCAAGCCCAGGAATGATATTGGCACCAAGATTGTCATCAACCGGGACAATCGCCGTCGATGTCGCACTCGTGGCAATGGAATTATCCGGAGATTTGTTGCATGCCCCCAGAGTGGTTGCTGCAAACAAGGCAAAAAAGCAAGTTAGAAAGTTCATTGCGCACCCCGTCACCGTGCAAGGGGTTGTCATTACACTCCGGCAAATGGCGCGCTGCAACTGCTCTGTTTTTAACTGGGAAGGCGCTTTTGGGAGCAGTCTTGTTCCCGGGTCCGGAGCACCGGTCAGCGTGGACGCATTGCTTTCGAGGGATGCTTTGAGATTTGATTCTGTGCGCGGTTAGTCGCGTTCAAAACCATCTGAGAACAAATTCGGTCCGGAAATCAGCAGCAACGGTGCTTCGAAGGACTCCTTGCTGAGGATTGCTCCCGGAAATCCGACAGTGCCCGGCGGAACCAGTACCAGCGAGATCGCCGAATCGCCGGCGAGCACGGCAGTTTGTATCGCCGTAGTGACATCGAGATCGACAACGCCTCCACGACTGGTGGAAGGAACGGTTCGGATCAGGGCGCCGAGGGCAGGTGCGTTGGTCGAAGTCAGATTGGCTTCGCTCCAGTTGCTTGAACTGGAAAGATGGAGAAAGCCGGCGCCGGCGCCATTCGGTGCGGCTTCCACGCGGTAGACCAGGCGCGCGCGCTCGATCCCCTGTCTCGGGAGTCCGGCGATATTGAAACGCAGATAGATCCGCGTCCCCGTCGCCCATGACAGTGCCGTTGCATTGCCGAAATTCGAGCTCGCCTGTGCAATATCGACATGCGCATCGTCGCTGACGGGGCGAACCATCGCGCTGGCGCCAGGCGCGGGTCGAATCCACGAGCCGGTGTAGCCTTGCACGTCGAGAAAGGTCGCCAGCCGATCGGCGACCTGTTGTTCGCCGCCAGCTGATGGATGGGTGAGATCGGCTTCGAGGTGAAGTGCCGGATCCCAGAACAATCCGTCCGAGCGCGGGTTCATGCCATCGGCCCAGAGGTAGGGTCCCCATAGCAGCCACGGCCTCGATTCAGTCCCGGCGGCAATGGCATTGACCTGTCCGGCAATCAGTCCCTTTACGGCGAACGCTGTCTCGAAATTCCATGGCTCACTGCCACCCCAGATCCGCGATGACAAGAAGATCATCTGCAGGTTCGGGCAGCGTGCGCGGAGCACATCGACGATGCC